>NZ_AJYQ02000001.1 GCF_000287055.2 Vibrio genomosp. F10 str. ZF-129
CAATCAAAAATTCTAACGCCGTTATCGAGTGTTTTAACCCGCTAGGGTGAACAGTTATTTACTACGATTGGTATTATTCTATGATTTTTATCATACGGTGAATGTAAGAGAGGGAAAATGGTTAAATGGCAAGGAGTGCTTCTTGGGCTGTCACTGGCCACACTGACATGTTTCGCTAATGCTATCGAGGCAACCGAAGCGACCGAAGTAACCCCATGGGAATCAAAGCGTTCACCATCCTCCCATCCAACGGAATCCATAGGGAGTTACTCTAATGGTTGTCTAGCAGGGGCTAAAGCACTTCCTCTCGAAGGGACCGGTTATCAGGTTTTACGTCGTGACCGAGGTCGTTATTACGGACACCCGAATACCATTCATTTTGCTCAAACTCTCGCTGCTCAGTCAAAGCGAAATCTCAATAGTGGTATTTTAATTGGCGACATATCCTTACCACAAGGCGGTCGTTTTTCGAGTGGACATTCTAGCCATCAAACGGGTTTGGATATCGATATATGGCTGCGCTTTGCCGATGCTCCTTTGTCAGCATCGCAGTTAGCCAAACCTACACCGTTAAGTGTGGTGGATATCAAACATTACCAGTTGACTCAATCGCATTGGGATCCTCGTCATTTTGAGCTGATAAAAATGGCAGCCAGTGATGATCAGGTAGCGCGAATCTTTGTACACCCTGTGATTAAACAGACCTTGTGTGACAGCGAGCAGAGCATCGAACGTGCTTGGCTGCGGAAAGTTCGCCCTTGGTGGGGCCATCACTACCATATGCATGTTCGCTTGAAATGCCCGAAAGGGAATCCCTCTTGCCTACCTCAAAAAGAACCGCCAAAAGGCGATGGTTGCGGTGCGGAACTGGCGAGTTGGAAGCCGAAACCGCAAGCTTCACAGCCCAAGGTTTCCATGAACAAACCGAAAGAAAAGGCGAAATCGAATAAAAAACGCCTTAAACCGATGCCGGAACAATGCTTAACCCTTCTAAAAAACCAGTGACTTTCTGTTTTTAAATAGGTAAAAATGTTAATTTTGTGTAACTTAATTTCATTTTTGCCGATACTTCTCTAAGGTTAAACCGAATTGGTATTTAACCTACCATTTTTATTACAAAATACAGTAACTTATTAAATTTTAGATACATATCGTTGTATTTTGATACGATTATCTTAGTCCTTTTCTCTTCTAAAGTTGATATAAATCAATTTTACAGTGTGCTTGATTGATCTAATTCGCTCCTTTGAACGTAATTAAATTACATCATCAACGCGCTCATCCGAGCGAAAAGAATGTTTGAGGACAAAAGATGTTAGATACCCTCATGTTGTCGCGGATCCAATTCGCAACCAATATTAGCTTCCATATACTCTTTCCAACCATCACCATTGCATTAGCATGGATGCTGGTTTTCTTTAAGTGGCGATATAATCGCAGCCAGGCGCCAGTTTGGCTTGATGTGTATTACTTCTGGGTCAAGATTTTTGCGCTGACTTTCGCGCTTGGTGTGGTTTCAGGCATTACCATGAGCTTCCAGTTTGGCACCAATTGGCCAGGATTTATGGAGCGCGTCGGCAATGTTGCGGGTCCTCTGCTTGGCTATGAAGTGATGACCGCCTTTTTTATGGAAGCGACCTTTCTTGGGGTGATGCTGTTTGGTCGCGGTCGAGTGCCGGATTGGTTTCACACCTTAGCGACCGTTTTGGTTGCTATCGGGACCAGTATGTCGGCTTTTTGGATATTGGTGCTCAACAGCTGGATGCACACACCGAGTGGTTATGAAGTGATCGATGGTATCGTTCATGTCACGAGCTGGAAAGAAGTGATTCTAAACCCATCCTTGCCTTATCGATTGGCGCATACCTTATTGGCATCGGCACTCACAGCGAGCTTTTTGATCGCGGGGATCTCGGCTTACCAAGCGATCAAACAACCGGGTCATCGGGCTGCGAAGTTGGGCTTAAAGGTCGCGCTATTTTCGGCTGCGGGGTTTATTCCACTGCAAATTTTCGTTGGTGATCTGCATGGCTTAAACACATTAGAGCATCAACCGGCTAAAATTGCGGCGATGGAAGGTGTTTGGGAAACCGAGCAAGGTGCACCACTTCTGTTGTTCGCATGGCCAAATGAAGAGACTCGCAGCAATGACTTTGAGGTTGGTATCCCTAATCTCGCCAGTCTCATTCTAACCCACGATATGAATGGTGAAATTGTCGGGCTTAACCAGTTTGCTCCTGACCACCCACCGGTCAAACCACTTTTCTTTGGTTTTCGAGTCATGGTCGGAATGGGAGTATTGATGTTACTGGTGAGTTGGTATGGTGCGCTGCGCCTTACTCGCGGTAAAACATTACCCAAGCCTTATTTGTATACCATGGTGGCAATGACATTCTCTGGGTGGGTGGCGACATTAGCAGGCTGGTACGTTACCGAAATAGGCCGACAACCATGGTTAGTGAGTGGCGTGTTGCGGACATCAGAGGCGGTGACCACAGTACCAAGCAGTAGTGTCATGATCTCGCTGTTTATGTACTTAACGATCTATGCGGTCTTGCTAGTGGCGTACATTCACACGTTATTCTATTTAGCGCGTAAAGACATCGCCGCACACGAGGCGCCATCAAAAGAGCAAGAGGTCGTATCATGATCAACCATTTACCAGAAATTTACTTACTGTTGCTCGGTTTTTCAGTGTTTATGTACGCAGTGCTGGATGGCTATGATTTGGGTGTCGGTATTCTGTTGCCAAGTAATAACGAACAACAGCGAGACCGAATGATCGCATCCATTGGTCCCTTTTGGGATGCGAATGAAACCTGGCTAGTTTTGGCCGTTGGGATTCTGCTAATTGCTTTTCCTAGTGCTCATAGCTTGATATTGACTGAGCTTTACCTTCCAACCGCGGTCATGCTTATCGCATTGATCATGCGTGGTGTTGCGTTCGATTTTCGAGCCAAAGCCCTTTCGGATCACAAAGAGCGATGGGACTGGTGTTTTAGGATCGGTTCATTGGTTGCGTCTCTGACACAGGGTTATATGGTTGGTCGTTACATTATGGGATTTGAAGACTCGTCCGAAGCGATAGGCTTTGCGCTATTGAGTAGCTTATGTGTGACAGCGGCTTATGTATATATTGGTGGGGCATGGCTGGTACTGAAAACCGAAGGTAAGTTGCAAATACGAGCGGCACACTGGTCGAGACGGGCTGGTTGGGTAGCCGCGTTGGGTATTTTGGTGGTCAGTGTGGTGAACCCTATCGTTAACGAACAAGTAGCGCTGCGTTGGTTTAGTTTCCCTGAAATGCTGTTGTTGGCACCGATTCCCATGATCGTTTTAGCGACTATATTCTTAGTCGATCGCTATCTTCGTCAGGTACCGATGGCCGATGATATCGGTGTCCGCTGGCCATTTTTTGGCGTGACGGTGATTTTTGCATTAAGCTTTTTGGGGCTCGCGTATAGCTTCTTTCCGGAAGTGGTACCGGGTCTGATGACGGCGCAGGAATCCGCTTCTTCCCCTGCGACGCTGCTGATTGTTGGTTATGGCGCCATGTTCGTGATGCCGATGATTTTGCTCTATACCTTTGCGGTTTATCGCATTTTTAAAGGCAAAGCGACCGAACTGAGTTATAAATAGCGGTAACAATAACTAGGCGTCATACTTCTCACCGCGCCTAAAACGATTTTATCTCGAACAAAATTTAACCGAGAAAGATCAACACGCCCTAGCATTAAAAATGAATGGTGTCAGTCATCAATCACGCCAAAAGTGATGAGTAAAGAAACAAAAACGCCGCTTCAATTAAGCGGCGTTTTTTTAGGCTAGACCTTGAATGGTGACGAATTTTTCTAGGAGCTCATCGTCAGTTTCAATGTGGTTTGGGTCAGTGATAATGCACTTGGTAATAGGACAAACCGACTGGCAGGTTGGTTTGTCATAATGCCCTTTACATTCGGTACATAGATCAGGGTCAATCTCAAAGATCGACTCGCCCATATAAATAGCACCATTAGGGCATTCTGGGTCACACATGTCGCAGTTAATGCATTTATCAGTGATCAATAAAGCCATGGTTATTTTCCAGTTGGGTTACGGGTATCCTGACCTGAGTTTAAATTACGCATCAACAGTCCGAAAGATAAATCCAACTCTTCAGGAACTGGAATGAAGACGAAGTGACCGTTACCTTTCGCATCATCAACTGCTTGTGACTTACGGTTTTCCATCGTTTCAAGGGTGAAAACAACGTTACCATTTGGTGTCATAAGCTCCAGGCTGTCGCCCACTAGGAATTTGTTTTTCACTTCCACTTCCGCTAAATCGCCACGACGTTGACCGGTGAATTCGCCAACAAACTGCTGTGCATCAGAAACCGAGTAACCGTAGTCATAATTCTGGTAAGTATCGTGCGTATGACGACGCAGGAAGCCTTCGGTATAGCCACGGTGCGCTAGGCTTTCTAGTGTGCCCATTAGGCTTTCATCGAAAGGTTTGCCTGCAACAGCATCGTCAATCGCTTTACGATAAACCTGGGCAGTACGAGCACAGTAGTAGAACGATTTAGTACGACCTTCAATCTTCAATGAGTGTACGCCCATTTTAGTGAGGCGTTCTACGTGTTGAATCGCACGAAGATCTTTCGAGTTCATGATGTACGTACCATGCTCATCTTCGTATGCGGCCATTTTCTCTTCAGGGCGGTGCGCTTCTGAAAGCAGAACAACGTCATCAGTTGGTTTACCAAGACCAAGGGTATTATCTGGGCGTTCGTCTTGAACTTCGATTGCTTGACCTTCTTTACCTTGAGAGTCCGTCGCTGGATCGAACTTTTCAACAATATCGCCTGTATCGTTCTCTTTGCCTTCTTCGACTTTGTATTCCCAACGGCAAGCGTTAGTGCAAGTTCCTTGGTTTGGATCGCGCTTGTTGATGTAGCCAGAAAGCAAACAACGACCGGAATACGCCATGCAAAGTGCGCCATGAACGAAAATTTCGAGTTCCGTTTCTGGGCAGTGCTCTCGAATTTCTTCAATTTCCTCTAGAGAAAGTTCACGAGAAAGAATCACACGCTCAACACCTTGAGTTGACCAAAACTTAACGGTTGCCCAGTTCACTGCGTTTGCTTGAACTGAAAGGTGAATCGCCATGTCAGGAAACGCTTCACGAACCATCATGATAAGACCAGGGTCAGACATGATTAACGCGTCAGGGCCCATTTCAACCACAGGTTTCAGGTCGCGAATAAAGGTTTTTAGCTTTGAATTATGCGGTTGGATATTACATACCACATAGAGCTTTTTACCTTGAGCATGCGCTTCATCGATGCCAATTTTCAGGTTTTCATGGTTGAATTCGTTGTTACGGACACGAAGGCTATAGCGAGGTTGGCCCGCGTAAACTGCATCGGCGCCATAAGCAAAGGCATAACGCATGTTTTTAAGGCTACCAGCAGGTGATAGTAGCTCGGGTACAAAAGGAGTATTGGTTGTCATTGCGTCTTTCTCTAGTCTGATCTCAAGTCAGGTTACTGCCACCAAGTGGAAGTAAAGGGGCGCGAATTTTACGCTAAAATGAGCTAAATGACTAGAAAAAACCCTTCACAAGGAAGGGCTATTAGGGTTTAGTTTCAGTATGAACTTACGCTTCTGCGTGAGGCAATCCACCTAAAGATTCATATAAATTAGGTAAGAAAGCACTCAATTCACCACACATCAGTGAGAAATCAGCATCGAAACGAGCCGCTTGATCTTCGCGAGGAATGTCTTCGTTTTGATCTTTTAAGTCATCTGAGAATTTCAGGCGTTTGATACTGCCGTCTTCTGCCAACAAAAATTCAATACGTTCTTGCCAATCAAGTGCCAGTTTTGTCACGACTTTATCAGCTTCGATATGATGTTGAATCTCGTCTGCACTGAGCTCTTGTTTCTTACAGCGAATGATTCCGCCGTCTTCTAATACCGATTTAAGCTCCGCTTCATCTAATAAAGTGATGCCTTGCGGGGTATTCCCCGTTTTTACCCATTCCGTTAACGTTGTTTCAACGGCTTGTTCTGGAATAGCAGGAATGACAGGTAAACTGCCCATGGTTTTACGCAGCAGCGCTAAGACATCTTCGGCTTTTTTGTAGCTGCTCGCATCCACCAGGATAAACCCTTCTTTTGGTAGAATAAGTACGAACGTGTGGTTGCTGCGGCTAAATGCTCTCGGAAGAAGATCAATGATGATGTCTTCTTTAAGGTTGTCTTTTTCTGATTTTTTAAGAGGGCGACCTTCAGCGGTTTCCATTGTTTCTATTTTTGTATTCAGTGACTCTTTGATCACCGAAGCAGGAAGCATTTTTTCTTCTCTTTTCGCACAGATCAGAATGCGGTTTTCAGACACATGGGTCATCATATCGCCGTGTCTCCCCATTGCCGTCACCCAGCCAAATTTTTGCTTATCCTGACTGCCGCACGGCGTAAAACGGAATTCTTCAAGTTGCTTCTCTAGCTGGTCAGCATTGAATTCAATATCGCGATTGAAGCGATAAACCAGACAGTTTTTAAACCACATATTTTTTCTCTAGGCAGGAATTGAGTCGGTCATAATAGGCAATTTTTTATAAGTTGTCTTAGTCTGTGTGCAAAAAACTTTACCTAACAGGGACTAATTTTTTCTTAGCCGGCATCAATCTTCCCTTAAGAGACAGCGAGAGAATGATTACGTGTAAATGGAAGCCCAATGTTTGAATGCGCTCTACATATATGAACATCGGGCGAAAGTTATATGAAAATTTGTTTTCAAAGGTCACAAAAGTGTCATAATTACTGGTAATAATGCCTACAGTTGCAAAGGGATAGACCCTCGCGTTAATTTCATACACAAGGTTATTTAATTATGTCTAGAAGGATTCTAGTTGTTGAAGATGAAGCACCGATTCGTGAAATGCTGTGCTTTGTTCTTGAGCAGAAAGGTTACCAAGCGGTAGAAGCGGAAGATTATGATACTGCTGTGGTGAAGCTGGCAGAACCCTTTCCCGATCTTGTTCTTTTAGATTGGATGCTGCCTGGTGGTAGCGGTATCAATTTTATTAAACATATGAAGCGCGAAGAACTGACTCGTAATATTCCTGTTGTGATGCTCACGGCTCGTGGTGAGGAAGAAGACAAAGTTCGCGGCCTTGAAGTCGGAGCTGATGATTACATTACTAAACCGTTTTCACCAAAAGAGTTGGTCGCGAGACTCAAGGCTGTGATCCGTCGTGTTACTCCCACGGCACTTGAAGACGTTATCGATGTTCAAGGGTTGCGACTTGACCCGGTTTCCCACCGCGTAATGGCTGGTGATTCGCCGCTGGATATGGGGCCTACCGAATTTAAGATGTTGCATTTCTTTATGACTCATCAAGAGCGCGTTTATAGCCGAGAACAGCTGCTTAATAACGTTTGGGGCACCAATGTTTACGTTGAAGACCGTACGGTGGACGTTCATATTCGTCGACTGCGAAAAGCATTAGAGAATGCTGGACATGATAAATTAATTCAAACGGTTCGAGGAGCAGGCTACCGCTTCTCAACCAAAGCTTAGTATGTATAAGCTTAGTATTTAAATGATTAAGGCTTTAGGCCAATGATGAGCTTGGAGCCAAAGGACGGTTGTCCGAGGATATAAATGGTTGAAAAATTAACCTGGAAAAGGCTAGCTTGGGAGCTGGCTTTTTTTTACACCCCGTGGGTTTTGGTCGGGTGGATATTTGGATATATGCCGTGGTTGCTATTAGCTGCTACGGTTTTGCAGCTTTTGTGGCACCTTCATAATCAAATGAGGCTGTCTGCATGGTTGTGGGATGAAAAACGACTGACGCCACCGTCTGGCAGTGGTAACTGGGAATCGCTGTTTAATGGCATTTATCGCTTGCAACAGCGTCAACGAAAAAAACGCAAAGAACTGACGAATTTGATTCGACGTTTCCGTAATGGTGCTGAGTCACTGCCCGATGCGGTTGTAGTCTTTCGTGGTGAAGGTAATATCGTTTGGTGTAATAAACTCGCTCAACATTTGTTAGGCTTCAAGTGGCCCGATGATTCAGGGCAACCCATCTCTAATCTTATTCGTACTCCAGACTTTATTAAATATCTGAACAAACAAGACTTTTCTGAACCATTGGAGATGTGCTCGCCATTAAATGTTGAGCGCATGCTTGAGCTTCGTATCGTGCCTTATACAGAAGGTGAGCATTTGATGGTGGTACGTGATGTCACTCAGCTGAAACAGCTTGAAGGAATGCGCCGCAACTTCTTTGCTAATGTCTCCCATGAATTACGTACACCTATGACGGTGCTGCGTGGCTACCTCGAAATGACTGAAGACCCAGATATGCTGGTGGGACCAATGTGGGGCAAGGCGCACGGTGTAATGACCGAGCAGCTTAATCGTATGAACAGTCTCGTCAGCCAACTACTGACATTATCGAAGATAGAAGCTGCGCCGATGGATGATTTCGAAGAGGTCGTAGATGTTCCTGCGATGCTTGAAGTGCTCGAAAAAGAAGCCGCCAGTTTAAGTGGCGACGACGCTCATCAACTCGATTTTAAAGTGGATACTGAACTGCGAATCTATGCTGATGAAGACCAAATTCGAAGTGCTATTTCTAATCTTGTTTACAACGCGGTGAAATACACAGAGCCTGGTGCTCTGATTAAAGTACGTTGGTTTAAAACCGCTCAAGGGGCTTGCCTTGAAGTTGAAGACAGTGGTGATGGCATCGAACCTCAACATCTTCATCGTTTAACCGAGCGTTTTTATCGAGTCGATAAAGCCCGTTCGAGAGATACGGGAGGCAGTGGTTTAGGGCTTGCTATCGTGAAGCATGCACTCACTCACCATGATGCGCATTTAGAAATTCAAAGCGCCGTTGGTGTAGGCAGTAAGTTCTCGTTCACGTTGCCAAGTCGCTTGATAAAAGTCGATTGATTGATATTGGTAGTGAGAAGTTAGCAGGAAAGTAAAAAGTTGATGGAGTAATAATGAAGCACCTAGCGTCTATCATTCTGATATTGAGCTTGTTTGGTGTCGCTGTAAAAGCGCAGGCAATAGAGTCTACACCTCTTGAGTTAAAGCCTTATCATAAAGTCCCCAGTATCTCTGGCACCATCTTTTCAGTGGGTTCGGATACTTTGGCTGGAATGACGACGTTATGGGTGGAAGAGTTCGAACAGCATTATCCCAGCATTAACGCGCAAGTTCAGGCTTCAGGATCATCAACAGCGCCTCCTGCACTAACAGAAGGCACGGCGCAGTTTGGTCCAATGAGTCGCCCTATGCGGAATCGTGAAATAGACGCTTTTGAGCGTGAGCACGGGTACAAGCCTACGGAGTTAAGAGTAGCCATCGATGCGATCGGTGTTTTTGTTCATCAAGATAACCCGATTACGGGGCTTAATTTTTCTCAGTTAGACAGTATTTTCTCGATCACTCAGCGCTGCGGAGGAAATGAGCCTATCTCGAATTGGGCGCAATTGGGCATTGATTCTGATTGGGGGCAACGCCGAATGCAGTTGTTTGGACGAAACTCGGTATCAGGTACGTATGGTTATTTCAAACAAAACGCATTATGTGGCGGGGACTTTAAAAATAACGTCAACGAACAGCCTGGTTCCGCTTCGGTGGTGCAATCGGTCGCTTCCTCGATCAATACGATAGGGTATTCTGGCGTCGGATACCAAATGTCAGGTGTTAAGCTGATTCCAATTTCGGAAGTAGGCCAAGATTATATTTTTCCAAGCCATGATAATATTCTATCAGGTAAGTACCCACTATCACGCTACTTGTATGTATACATAAATAAGCATCCGAAACACCCTTTGACACCCATCGAGCGAGAATTCATCCGTTTTGTTTTTTCAGCCCAAGGACAAGACCTGGTAAGAAAGGATGGCTATATTCCCATAGGTACTGATATTGCCAAGCAAGAGTTACAAAAAGTTGGAATAGAGTACTAGAATGGGGTACGAAAATTTGCCTTTGGCGGTTTAATTATATTTAACGCCTTATAATGCTTGTTTTTTTTATTCAGCTGTTGTGTTTTCAGCGGCTTATGGGTTTCTGTAATATAATTGTCATTAAAATGAAATATTATAAGAACGTTTAATTTAGATTGAGAATCCAATGCCTAGTGCCGACTTTTCCTTAAAAGAACCAGACCGAAAACGATTTATCAAAGATCGTATTTTCCGTTTGTTGGTTTCTTTTGGTGGTGTTGGCGTGCTAATGGCACTGGTACTGATATTTGTCTATCTTGCGTTAGTGGTATTGCCCCTTTTCTCTGATGCAAATATTGAAACTGGCTACGCTTCTAATCGCATCACCACCGCTTCTCCGATTTCAATTGGCGTTGATGAGTATGGTGAGCATGCATTTGTTCTTTCTCAATCGGGGCAATTGGACTTTTGGTCATTAGACGATTCTCCATCCGCTCATTCTTCTTTTTCTATTTCTGACGATATTGTGTTGACGGCATCGGATCGAAAACCAAGCGGCTGGCAAGCTGTGATGGATAAGGCTGATCAGCTCGTTATCTTCAAGCCTAGGTTTTCCAATAATCAAAGTAGAAAGGGGAGGGCTTTTATACCTAACCTAGAATTCTTTGAAAACAGAGCAAACTTAAATCTTCATCGTTCTTCACTGCAATTGACTCAGTTTGATTTTTCACTGGTTGGAAACCAACTGACACTCGTCGGCCTTTATGACGATGATCGCGTCATGGTTCGCTGGAATGATGACAACGGACCCCAAGAGTATATCTTTAATCAACCTCTCCCTAATCTTGACCAACTCATTGTAACGCCTAACGGCAATATGCTTTACATGCGTACGGGCTCGGAGCTCATTGTTGCATTAAAGCGGGAGAATGATTTTGTTGTACGTGAGGTGGTTGATTTAAGTTTGGGGAATCAAAAACACGCGGTCTCCGATGTGAATTTGCTGTCTGGTGCGTATTCATTGTTGGTGACTCACCAAGATGGCCTTGTGTCCCAATGGTTTGATGTATTAACAGACAAAGAACGAAAACTCACACATATCCGCGAATTCGAGTTAGCCTCAGAACTCGAAATATTGTTGCCTGATTCGTATCGAAAAGGGTTTTACAGCTTTTACACCAATGGCACTTTGCAAAGTCACCATACGACCAGTGAAAAGCTGGTGATGTTTACGCGCGCTTTTAGCAAAGCGCCATCGTTGGTTGCCATGTCGAACAATGAAAAGTATCTGTTAACGCTCAGTGATGATCGCTTAGATGTGGCTCTGGTGAACAACGAGCATCCTGAAATTTCTTTTTCATCATTGTGGAAAAAAGTCTGGTACGAAAGTTACCCCGAGCCTGAATTTACTTGGCAAACGACCTCAGCCAATGATGATTTTGAAGCAAAATTCAGCTTAGTTCCTATTGCTTTTGGTACCCTTAAAGCAGCGGCTTTTGCTATGCTTTTTGCTGTTCCGATCGCGGTGTTAGGGGCTATTTATACGGCGTACTTTATGTCTGAGAGTATGCGCCGTGTGGTTAAACCCTCGATAGAGTTAATGGAGGCCTTCCCGACGGTGATCATAGGTTTCTTGGCTGGGCTTTGGTTTGCTCCCATTGTTGAAAGTTACCTATCGGCCGTGGTTGCTTTGTTGATCTTACTTCCGTTTTCTACGCTAGTGGTGGGTGTGGTGTGGCATGTATTACCTAGTCGATTTGTTTCGCTATTTCCTAATGGTTGGCATAGTTTGATTTTAATGCCTGTTTTGGTGTGCCTTGTGGTGGTGATTATGTCCCAAAGTGCCGCATTAGAATTGTGGCTGTTTAATGGTGATGTACGCATATATTTGGCTAATCATGGGATAGGGTTTGATCAACGTAATGCATTAGTGGTTGGTTTTGCGATGGGTTTTGCCGTTATTCCAACCATATTTACGATTGCTGAAGATGCGGTTTTCTCAGTACCTAAACATCTTTCTGATGGTTCTTTAGCGCTGGGAGCTACCCCATGGCAAACCTTACTTTATGTCGTATTGTTAACCGCGAGTCCCGGTATTTTTTCTGCCATTATGATGGGTTTAGGTCGAGCGGTTGGCGAAACGATGATCGTATTAATGGCCACGGGTAATACGCCTATATTAGATTGGAATATTTTAGAGGGAATGCGAACATTGTCGGCCACCATCGCGGTTGAAATGCCAGAATCTGAAGTCGCCAGTACTCATTATCGCTTGCTCTTTCTTGCAGCACTGCTGCTGCTTATTTTTACTTTTGCTGTTAACTCTATTGCAGAATGGGTGAGACAACGGCTAAGAGAGCGTTACCGTGCTCTTTAACCAACGAATAGGCCCCTTTATTTGCCTTAATCCAAGTCATTTATGTAAAAGAAGCCATCAAAGTAACCAAAGCAATAAAGGTAAGACAACCGTCAATACTCGAGGGCAGAGTTCATGTTGAAATGGATAAAGTCCGGAGCGCCTTGGGTTTGGTTAACAGGAGGGGCGGTCAGCATAAGCTTACTGTCGGTGATGGGGTTGATGCTGCTTATCGGTTGGAAAGGTCTGTCTTATTTCTGGCCCGCACCACTTTATCAGTGGGAAACTCAAAATGGAGAGACGTTAGTCGGCCAACTGTACGCTCAAGAGTTTATTCCAATCACGCGTTTGCAAGGTATGAACTTACCTGAGGATGCGATGACAAACGGTGACGAACTGATTGGCCGGTACAGCATTAAAGTGGCCAATCGGGATCTCTATCCGGCGGACTTTGTTTCCATACTCGATATTAATATTGAGAAGCGATCACTCCCTAGTGGCTGGGCGGTGATTGAGCGAACACGTAACGGGAATTTTTTTGGGTTACCTGTTGGGTATCAAAATGAGTTTGGTGTGGTTTCTAGCGAAGTGTCAGAGTCATTTACGCTCGGCTTTTCTGAGGTAGAGCTGTTAAGAAAACAAATTGCCGCCTTGATAGAAAATGAGTTTAAGGTCACAAGCCGAACTTTAGAGCAGCTTAGGCTAAATAAACGCAAGCGAGAGCTTAATAACACCCTTGATGACGCGTTTCTCATTGAATATCGAGCTCAAAAACAGCTTTTGGATAAAAAGTTAGAGAGAGCCGATCTGAATTTATCCAAGCTTCGCGCCCAACTAAACCAAGACCGCTTAATTGTCGAGGATATGACGGGGCAACAGACTGCCATTCCTTTAAGTGAGATTTTGGATGTATGGTACCCCAACGAAATGAGCAGCGTTGACAAAACGGTACAGTGGTTCAAACAAGTTTGGAAGTTCTTATCGCAAAGTCCGAGAGAATCAAACTCTGAAGGCGGTGTTTTCCCTGCGATATTTGGTACAGTGTTGTTGGTGATCATCATGTCCATCGTGGTGATGCCGCTAGGGGTGATAGCTGCTGTGTATCTGCATGAATACGCGGCGAATAATGCACTCACGCGTATTATTAGAGTGGCGGTTATTAACCTCGCTGGGGTCCCTTCGATCGTTTATGGAGTGTTCGGCTTGGGCTTTTTTGTCTATACGTTAGGTGGCTCTATTGACTCTTTATTGTATGCTGAACGCTTACCTGCCCCCACCTTTGGCACACCTGGATTGTTATGGTCAGCTTTGACATTGTCGGTGTTGACGTTGCCGGTAGTGATTGTCTCAACGGAAGAGGGGCTAACCCGAATACCCAGCTCAGTCAGACACGGTTCCTTAGCGCTTGGTGCGACACAATTTGAAACCTTATGGCGAATCGTATTGCCTATGGCGAGCCCAGCCATTATTACTGGATTGATATTGGCGGTTGCTAGAGCGGCAGGAGAAGTGGCCCCTTTGATGCTAGTGGGAGTGGTGAAGATCGCCTCAAGTTTGCCCGTTGATGGTGAATTTCCTTTTTTGCATTTAGAGAAAAAATTCATGCACTTAGGATTTCATATTTACGATGTGGGTTTTCAGACATCCAATATTGAAGCGGCTCGCCCATTGGTTTACGCGACCTCGTTTTTATTGGTGACGGTTATTATTAGTTTGAATTTAACCGCGATCAGTATCCGTAACAATTTGCGCGAAAAATATCGTAATTTAGGACAAGATTAATCATGTTTTCAGTTAATCAAGCATTGGGATACCAAGCCCCGTTAGATGTATATAATCTGACCGAAGATCAAACCGCCATTACGATTGAAGGGCTGAACCTTTTTTATAAAGAGACCCAAGCGCTTAATGATATCTCAATGAAGATCCCGAAAGGACAAGTGACCGCGTTCATTGGTCCATCGGGCTGTGGGAAATCAACCTTACTTCGTTGTATTAATCGAATGAACGATTTGGTTGAAGGGTGCCGCGTTCAAGGAAAGGTAAAGCTGCACAATAAGAATGTCTACCATCCTAATGTCGATGTTGCCACATTACGTCGTCGAGTTGGCATGGTATTCCAGAGACCGAATCCATTTCCGAAATCGATCTATGAAAATGTCGTTTATGGCTTGCGTCTTCAAGGTATCAGTAACAGCCGTTCGTTGGATGATGCCGTTGAACATGCATTGCGATCGGCCGCATTGTGGGACGAAGTGAAGCATCGTTTGCATGAGAATGCGTTTGGTCTTTCAGGAGGTCAGCAGCAGCGCCTCGTCATTGCCAGAGCAATAGCGATTGAACCTGAAGTCCTTTTGTTGGATGAACCAACGTCGGCTCTCGATCCTATTTCTACGTTAACCATTGAAGAGTTAATCAATGAACTCAAGGATAAGTACACCGTCGTCATTGTGACGCATAATATGCAGCAAGCTGCTCGTGTTAGTGATCACACCGCCTTTATTCATATGGGGAAACTGATAGAGTATTCCGATACCGATTCGATTTTTACCTCACCGACGAAAACTCAGACAGAAGATTACATAACGGGTCGATACGGATAAAAATACCGCACTGTTAATATCGGTAATGAATACAAGTAATAAGCGCAGGCAATACACAAGGAGCAGTTAGAAAGAATGAACTTTGGTCGTCATATTTCAGGTCAGTTTAATGTTGAATTAGAATCAATTCGTACTCATGTCTTAACGATGGGGGGCTTGGTTGAGCAGCAACTTGCGTTTGCTATGCAAGCTTTGCATAAAGATGATATTGAACTCGCCAAGAAAGTGGTAAAAGACGATCACAAAGTGAATTCCATGGAAGTGTCTATTGATGAAGCGTGTACTCGAATTATTGCCAAGAGGCAGCCTACAGCAAAAGATTTGCGCTTAATCATGGCGATCATTAAGACTATTACTGACTTGGAGCGTATTGGTGATGTCGCGACAAGCATCGCTAAGGTGGCCATTGAAAGTCCATCGTCAAAACAGCAGCCTTTTCATGTGTCCCTCGAGCCTTTAAGCCGCCAAGCGATAGCAATGCTTCATCAGGTGCTCGACGCGTTTGCTCGTATGGACGTCGACTCAGCTGCCGATGTGTACAAATTAGACGATAAGATTGATGCTGAATATAAAGCGGTGATTCATCAGTTAGTGACTTATATGATGGAGGATCCCAAGAATATTCCGAGCATTTTACAAGTCATGTGGTCAGCGCGCGCCATTGAGCGAGTAGGCGATCGCTGCCAAAATATTTGCGAATACATCATTTATTTCGTCAAAGGAAAAGATGTTCGCCACCTGGGCGAACAAAGTATTGATGATGCGTTGAAGTAATACGCCTTGCGCGCTAGGAGTTAGGAGCTAGGAGTATCTAGACGTCAATTTCTCTACCACTTGTGAGATCGCTTGAGCATCCGTGATCGGAATAAGACGATCATCTTGAGCACCCATCTTAACGTGTTCTGCGGTACAGGTCATTTTGCTTTCGCGGCTGGATTTTCCAGATAAATGCACTTCAGTGACTTGGGATGTATTGATAATGTCTAGAACATTAGTAGTGTTCAATCCGGCTCCGGCCATAATACTCACTCGACCATCCGCTAATCTCACCATTTCAGCAAGCGTCTTTGATCCCAAAGCCGCAGTTTGAGCCAGTCCAGAGGTGAGAATGCGTTCACAGCCAAGTTCCACGATGTCTTCGATCGCTTGGTGATAATCTCTGCATTGATCGATGGCTCTATGAAAGGTGACACCAAGATCATACTGGTTGGCTTTGTTCATTAACTGAGTAGCCGTTGGCATATCGATCTCGCCGTTCTCATTCAAAACACCAAACACCACACCCTGTAAGCCTGCTAAACCCACCGCTTCTATATCAATCAACATCGATTCAACATCATCACTGTCGTAGAGAAAGTCGCCTTGTCGTGGGCGAATCATGGCATAGACTGGTATTGTTGAGATGAGTGCGGCTTTTTTCATGAAGCCAAAGCTTGGGGTTAATCCGCCTAGTGCGAGAGAAGAACACAATTCAATGCGAGTTGCTCCGCCTGCAATGGCGTTATGAAGAGATTCAATGTTATCAATACAAACTTCAACGTGGTAGGTCATAGTGGTGCTCGTAACTTAGAGGGACATCGGTATTTTAACGGGAATAAAACAGAACTATCAGGGAAAACTTTACCCGCTTGAAATTCCGCTTTGCGCTCTATTGACGCTATAAAAGATATTCAAGCGATAAAAGAAAAACCCAGAGACAATGCTCTGGGTTTTCGATATTCATAAGAAAAGGCTAAGCCGCGTCTTCTTCTTTTGGCGCGTCAATTACTGCTTCAATCTTTTTTGTTTTTTTAGGCGCGGGTTTGCGTTTAGCGCCAAGAGCATAAAGCACTTCTTCTTTGTTCTTTGCAAGGTACATAGCAAGCTCTTCTTGCTTGCCTTCATCTTCTATCACATCACTCTTGCTGAGTAGTTCAAACAGCTCATCTGCCATATCCAGCATTTTATCATAAGCGTCAGCTTCGGCTTTAGAGGTAAAAGTCATTTTCTCTTCTCCGTTGCGTTCCACCACGTACTTAACGATTACAGCCATGGTCAATCCTCGATTCAAATAAATACATCACTGTCTTTTTATACAGCTTGCGTTCGTTTAAGTCTAGTGAGATGGGTATTTCTGGGAGCTATGTGGTGACTCTTTATTCACTTGATGACAAAAGTCAATAAATCGCTTGAGAAGTGGACTTTGGTATTTCTCTTTATGCACAAGTAGCCAAAACTGCCGTGTCATGTCGAGAGGAACCTTGAGCATTTTGACTCTTCCATCGTTCAGTGCGGCTTCTGCGGCCAATCGTGATAAGCAAGCGAGACCTAATCCAGCTGAAACGCTGTTAATTAATGCCTCAGTGGTGTTCAGTTCAAATGCTTCTTGCCAGTGTTCAATGCGTGGAGCAATCGCCTGTAAGAAAAACTCTCGGGATCCAGAGCCAGCTTCTCGTAGCAGCCATTGACTGTTCTCTAAAGCACTCACCGGGACTGACGCATCATCTGCATTTGGAAAATCGCAAGGGCAAATAATGCACATCTCATCTTGACTGAATTGACTGGAAATAAGTTCTGGATGCTGGGTCTTCCCTTCTATGAGGGCGAGATCTAGCTCGTAGTCGACCAACTTTTGGCAAATTAGGCTGGAATTAGAGATAAATAAGCTTTGCGCTAGGTGGTTTGTTTCAAGGCGAAAACGGCTAAGAAGTTGTGGTGCGACATGGTTGCCAATGGTATCGCTCGCACCTATACGCAACTGCCCTGTTAGAATTTGTCCGTGATTAAATAGTTCATCGATATCACTGACTCGATGCAAGAGTTCGTCGGCAAGCGGAAGAAGTTTTATCCCTTCTTGATTGATAATTAGGCGGTTATTGACTCTATCAAACAGAGCGTGACCGATCTGTTTTTCCAATTCAGACAGCGCCATACTGACAGCGGCTTTAGACAGATAAAGAGCTTCTGAAGCAGAGGTGAGTGTTTTGTGCTGAGTTACGGTAGTAAATACTTTCAGCTGTTTCAGTGAAATATTGGAAGCCATACGCCTATATGTTTAACTGTTCTGAACGATAGTCAAAGATAGTTAGGTATAACAGAACACATTGCAAGTGAAATGGTACAAGTGACCTAATACAAGTGACCTAATACAAGTGACATAGTGAGCTGAATATCTCCAACCATGAGCGAACTTACCTCAGCCCTTGTTCTCTTAAGCGCTTATAGAGTGTGTTGCGGCTGATGTTCAGTTGCTTTGCCGTTGCTGACACATTGCGGCCATGTTGTTCGTAAACATTTAGCCATTGCGCGTTGTCAATCATCGTCGAAGCGCCTGTTACTAACTCATTTCTTTTTCCTAGTGCATCTATTCCTAATGCATCGGTTACTACAGCGTCTGTGACTGAATTTTTAGTGATTGAAGTGTTAGCCTCCGCTGGGCGGGTGTTTGATGATCGAATACACTGATAAGTTTCATTTGAATCGACCGCGAGTATTGAAGGGGGCGTTGACTGATATTCGGCATCCAAAAGAAAATCGTCAGGTAGGTGGTCGGCCGTTACGGTTTCAGTGCCAGCCATCGCGAGTGCTATTTGGATGACGCTGACCATTTGACGAATGTTTCCAGGCCACGGGTGAGAAGTAAACATCTCCAGAACTTCTCGATTCAGTTTAGGCTGTTGATCGTCGAGAGAGAACGTGCTCAAGAGGTGCTCGATAAGCACCACTTTATCTGTCCGTTCACGTAGGGGAGGAAGGGTAATATTCAATCCCGTCACTCGATAGTACAAATCTTGGCGGAAAGTCCCTTGTTCTACATTGTTTTTCAAATGACAGTGCGTGGCGGAGACCAACTTGAAATTGACAGGGTAAGAGGTGGTTGAACCGAGTGGCGTCACTTGTCTTTCTTGTAAAACTCGCAAGAGTCGAGCTTGTACATTCATTGGCATATCACCGATTTCATCTAAAAACAAAGTGCCTTTATCTGCCTTTCTAATCAATCCAATGTAGCCTTTTTGATTGGCGCCAGTGAATGCCCCTTTTTCATAACCAAACAACTCAGACTCAACCAAATCAGCTGGAATCGCAGCGCAGTTAACCGCGATCATTGGGGCGTGTTTACGATCGCTTGCGAGGTGCAATGCATTCACGAACACTTCTTTACCCACACCGGTTTCACCATGAATCAGAATCGGGATATCCGTATTTAAAAGCCGACTTGCTTGGGAGATCGCCTTGGCAAGTCGAGGATCACCCATGTTGAGTTTGTCCAGTTCGATAGGGACTTTAGGTAGTGTATTCGATGGCTTTTTTGTCGGGATTCGGTAATCAATCTTACGACCTACGGGCATTTTAGGTGGCGTCACAATCGCAAAGAAATTGTGTTTTGAGTGGCTGACTAACGACATTGGATTGTAATGGGGATGAGAGAGTACTTGCGTCAATTTAACATCAAAGAGTTGATCAAGGCGTTGCAGTGCTAACCCTTGGCCCAACGTGATTTCTGCTCGGCGATTGGCGGAAATAATGACGCCATCTTCATTAAATACAAGTAACGATGACCACTGACTGTCTATATTTTCTGGAGAGGTATTGAACCAGAGGAGGTACTGATCATCTTGAAACTGAGAAGCGATAAGTTGATTCTCGATAGCTTGAGACATCAACTTGACCATGCCAAGTGTATGAGAGGTGGGCATGTAAGCGTCGCTTGATATGGATAAGACGCCGGCCATTTTTCTCTCTGAATCAAATAATGGGGCAGCGGATCCCATCATGAAGCGGTTCGACGTTAAAAAGTGTTCATCACGAAAGACTTGAACAATTGACCCTGTTTCTAGAGCCGTTCCAATGGCGTTAGTTCCGATCAAACTCTCGCGCCAATGTGCGCCATTTTGAAACACATCAGGTTGATGCTTCGAGAAAAACCGTTGCTCTCCCCAATTTTTTAAAACCAATCCGTTAGTGTCCGTTAAGGTAATCAAGCAATTACTGTTAGCCAGCAAACTGTCATAGAAAGGCAGAACTTTATGATGTGTGGTTTTTATGAGCCCTGAATGTTCATCTAACGCTTGGTTGAACAGATAGCCGGTTTCTAACTCAACGGTGGGGTTGCTGCTGTGTGATAGCCCGGATTGACGGCAGCGCTGCCAAGATTGTTCAATGATTGATTGATGTTTATCGTCCATCTTAAAATTAACTCAGTTCGGATTCTACGTTTTAAAAAATTAAGTATTTATTCTAATTGTTCGTATTGGAACACAAACGTTCACAAAGTGTTCAGTCAACATATCACCAATCATTTCCACTTGAACACATTTTGTTAACAAATGTTACTTGGATCTCACCTGATGAATTGTAATTAAAGCGCCTTTTTATCAATTATCTTTAATGATTTCTATATAAATAAAGGGCTGCGAGCTTGGTGTGTGAATGAATTGTTAATGAAATGATGTTTTGGCATGACTTTGGCAATATCGAACAATATCGAAAGTGATTTTGTTCAGAGCTCAAGGAGTGTTAAGTGTCATTAAGATTGGATAAAGTGAACAAACTGGTGGATGGAGAGGCGCACATTTCAGATGTGAGCCTGACCTTCGAACCGGGCTCATTTAATGTATTGCTCGGGCGAACACTGGCAGGGAAGACCTCATTGATGAGGCTCATCGCAGGGTTGGATCGCCCAACATCAGGGAGTATTTGGGTAAACGGTGTTGATGTCACTGGCGTGTCTGTCCGTGAAAGAAACATCTCAATGGTGTACCAGCAATTCATTAATTATCCCAACTTGACTGTGTTTGAAAATGTCGCGTCCCCGTTACGTCTGGCCAAAATGGCCGAAAGTGACATCAAAGAACGCGTTCATGCCACCGCAGCCATGCTACAAATCACAGAGCATCTCCATAAGCATCCTTTAGAGTTATCAGGCGGGCAGCAACAACGTACGGCCATGGCGAGAGCCTTGGTGAAAGACGCTGAAATCATTTTGTTTGATGAGCCATTGGTTAACCTTGACTACAAATTGAGGGAAGAGCTTCGACAAGAAATGCGCGAGCTATTTCAAGCGAGACACACCATTGCCATTTACGCGACGACGGAACCCAATGAGGCGCTAGCACTCGGAGGAACGACCACAATATTGCACGAAGGGCGAGTGATTCAATCGGGTTTAACGCCTTCGGTGTATCACAAGCCAGACAACGTAGACTCGGCCATTTTGTTCAGTGAGCCACCGATCAATCTGATCAATGGTGAGATCACCGACAACGAAGTGACCTTTGATAAAACCTCACACTTTCCACTTAACCAGTCCTTGAGCAAGTTAGATAAAGGCGAGCACCTTTTTGGGATTCGTCCTAGCCATCTCAGTTTACTGCCAAAGAACGATGATGATGTTGAGCTCACGGTTCAAGTGGAAGTGGCGGAGATCAGCGGCTCAGAAACCTTTTTGCATGTTCGAAACGATCTTCTTGATTTGGTTCTGCACTTACCGGGTGTTCACAGTTATGACGTCGATGAAAGCATCAAAATCTATATACCCATCCATAAATTCTATGTGTTCGGGATGGATGAGCAGCTCATCCATTCCCCAACTCATGATGTAAGAGGATAATCGAGATGGTTCAAATCACACTCAATTCATTGGCTCATACCTACGATAAAAAACCGACAGATTCCTCTATTTATGCCATTAAAGAAATGAATCATGTCTGGAAACAAGGTGGCGCATACGCTCTGCTTGGCCCGTCTGGTTGCGGAAAATCAACACTGTTAAACATCATTTCGGGGCTCATGAGTCCGTCACAAGGCGAAGTCCTGTTTGATGAGTTGAAAGTGAATGATCTGCGCCCACAGGATCGTAATATCGCTCAGGTTTTCCAGTTCCCAGTTATCTACGACACCATGACGGTGTATGACAATTTGGCCTTTCCACTTCGTAATATGAAAATTCATAAGACCAAAGTGCACTCAAAGGTGACTGAGATAGCGGAGATTTTGGAGCTCACCAATGTGCTCTCGAAAAAAGCGCAACACCTCACCGCCGATGAAAAACAAAAAGTCTCTATGGGGCGTGGACTAGTGCGAGATGATGTATCGGCGATACTGTTTGATGAGCCGTTAACGGTGATCGATCCACAACTGAAATGGAAACTGCGTAGAAAGCTTAAGCAGATACATCAACAGTTTAATATCACCATGATTTATGTCACCCACGATCAGCTTGAAGCATCTACCTTCGCGGATGAAATTGCGGTGATGTACAACGGTCAAATTGTTCAGTTTGGTACTCCAAGAGAGCTGTTTGAACGGCCGAATCATACTTTCGTTGGCTACTTTATTGGCAGCCCCGGCATGAACCTAATGGAGGTCACTCCAACAGAAACGGGCGTTCGTTTTGACGATGTCGACATCCCATTATCTGAGGCCTACCGACACGCGATTGCTCAAACGAGCAGTAGCAACATCAAGATAGGCATTCGCCCGGAATTTGTTCACATATGGGAAAAAGCCAACGACACGGCACTGCGGTGCAAAGTACTGCATGTGGAAGATTTGGGCACCTACAAGATTGTTACGCTGAAATTAGGGCTGCATGAAATTAAAGCGCGCCTACAAGAAGATCAGGTTGTTCCTAAAGACGAGGCTTTTATTAGCATTCCAGAGCAATGGACGATGCTGTATGTCGATGAGTTTCTGGTCAATGTGGGGGATGTGGCATGAACAAAGTCACTAATAACAAAGCGTGGTTTTTAGTTTTACCGGTTTTTGCTCTGGTGGCATTCAGTGCCATTGTGCCGTTGATGACGGTAGTGAATTACTCTCTACAAGATATTTTTGATGCTAATTCGGCCTACTTTGTTGGCACCGAGTGGTATCGAGATACGCTCAACGATGAGCGTTTGCACAGTGCGCTTTTGCGACAGTTTGGGTTCACTTTTACCATATTAATGATTGAGGTTCCCCTTGGCATTATCGTCGCCCTGACTATGCCAACAAAAGGAAGATGGTCGGTGTTCTGCTTGATTATTCTGGCGGTTCCTTTACTGATTCCTCTTAATGTGGTCGGGACTATTTGGCAGATTTTTGGTCGCGAAGATATTGGACTATTTGGTTGGGCACTCAACAGCATAGGGATCGACTATAACTACGCAGGCGATCCGTTGGATGCATGGCTCACTGTGATTCTCATGGATGTGTGGCATTGGACGTCGCTCATTGCGCTGTTGTCTTACTCTGGTCTTCGCGCTATCCCTGATGCGTATTACCAAGCAGCGAATATCGACCGCGCTTCAACCTGGTCCATTATCCGTTACATCCAGTTGCCAAAGCTGAAAAGCGTCCTGCTGATAGGCGTGCTGATTCGCTTTATGGACAGCTTCATGATCTATACCGAACCGTTTGTATTAACGGGTGGTGGGCCGGGTAACTCAACCACATTTTTAAGCCAAACCCTAACTCAGATGGCGATCGGTCAGTTTGATATTGGCCCTGCCGCTGCATTCTCGATCATCTACTTCCTCATTATTTTGTTGGTGAGCTGGGTGTTCTATACCGCAATGACACACGGCGAGAATAAATAAGGAAATTATCATGTCGATGACGAAATCTAAATACACCCGTTACACACAAATAGTCGGTTTGGCGTTCTATATCATTTGCCTGATGTTGCCTATCTACTGGCTATTGAACATGTCGTTTAAAGAGAACCAAGAGATTCTCGGTGGGCTGAGTTTCTTCCCTGAAAATTGGACGTTCCAGAACTACGCCACCATTTTTTCAGATTCCAGTTGGTATATGGGCTATGTCAATTCCATTACCTACGTGGTCATGAACATGGTGATTACGCTAACGGTTTCATTGCCTGCTGCGTATGCGTTTTCTCGCTATAAGTTTGTGGGTGATAAGCACTTGTTCTTTTGGTTATTGACCAATCGAATGGCGCCGCCTGCCGTGTTTTTGCTGCCTTTCTTTCAACTCTACTCTTCGGTTGGTCTGTTTGATACCCACATTGCCGTTGCCCTTGCGCACTGTCTTTTCAACGTGCCGCTTGCGGTTTGGATTTTGGAGGGCTTTATGTCGGGGGTGCCTCGTGAAATCGACGAGACCGCGTACATAGATGGCTACAGCTTCCCTAAGTTCTTCTTGAAGATCTTCTTACCAATGATCCGCTCTGGTATTGGCGTATCGGCCTTCTTCTGTTTCATGTTCAGTTGGGTCGAACTGTTGCTTGCTCGGACGTTAACTTCTGTGGATGCAAAACCGATATCCGCGGTGATGACCCGAACTGTCAGTGCGTCGGGGATTGATTGGGGCGTATTGGCAGCAGCAGGCGTATTAACGATTCTACCGGGCATATTGGTGGTTTGGTTTGTTAGAAATCATGTCGCGAAAGGTTTCGCATTGGGTCGAGTATAAGGAGTAAGCAAAATGGCTTGGATGGCGTGGACCACACCTTCAGCACTGTTCTTTCTTGGGATTGGTTTGATTTTATTAACGATGACGATTTATGAAATCACAACACCTTGCATAGAACGAAAAGGATTTTTACCGATTACGACCACTCGTGGCGATCGATTATTTATTGGGTTACTGAGCTCTGCATTTGTCCATCTTGGATTTATTGGACTCTCGGAACTCTCTATCTGGGTGCCTTTTACTCTTAGCGTAATTTGGCTTGGTACCGTTTTGAAATGGGGATAAATACAACGAACTGAGGGTGCGTTTTTGCCGGTACTTTTTCACGAAGACCAAACAGTCATTCGATGTGAAAAAGACCGTCAGTGATGTAACAGCGCAACAAATAACGTGAAACACGAATACTCATAATTGGAGTTATATAATAATGAAAATGGATATCAAAAAGTCTTATCTCTCTCGCTGCATGGCGCTTTCTATCGCTTTTGCTGCGCTTGTTCCAAATGCTTACGCTGATATGGCGGCAGCCAGTAAGTGGTTGAACGAAGAGTTTACCCCTTCAACGATGACCACCAGTGAACAAGAGAAAGAGATGCAGTGGTTCATTGATGCAGCGAAACCGTTTAAAGGCATGGAAATTAACGTGGCGTCTGAGACCCTCACGACCCACGAATATGAAGCCAAAGTGCTCGCGAAGGCTTTCTATGAAATTACTGGGATCAAAGTCAATCATGACTTGATTCAAGAAGGGGATGTGGTCGAAAAACTGCAAACGCAAATGCAGACTGGACGTAATATCTATGATGGTTATGTTAACGATTCCGACCTGATTGGTACGCATGTCCGTTACGGAAAAGTTGTGCCTATTTCAGACTTTATCGCCGGTGAAGGAAAAAGCGTCACCAACCCGTACTTAGATTTACCCGATTTCATTGGGTTAGACTTTACGACCGGCCCAGACGGTAAGATTTACCAGCTTCCAGATCAACAGTTTGCCAACTTATACTGGTTCCGTGCGGATTGGTTTGAGCGTGATGATCTCAAGGCACAATTTAAAGAAATGTACGGCTATGAGTTGGGTGTGCCACTAAACTGGTCTGCTTATGAAGACATTGCTGAGTTCTTTACTGACAAAGTGAAAATGATCGATGGTGAGCGCATCTATGGTCACATGGATTACGGTAAGAAAGATCCATCACTGGGCTGGCGCTTTACCGATTCATGGTTCTCAATGGCTGGCGCGGGCGATAAAGGCATTCCAAACGGGCTTCCTGTTGACGAATGGGGCATTCGTATTGAAGGGTGTAGCCCAGTCGGTTCCGATGTGGCTCGTGGCGGCGCGACCAATGGCCCAGCTGCGGTTTACGCAACAACCAAGTACGTGGATTGGCTAAAAAAATACGCGCCACCTGAAGCACAAGGTATGACGTTTGGTGAAGCAGGGCCAGTACCTGCACAAGGTTCTATTGCGCAGCAAATCTTTTGGTATACCGCCTTTACTGCTGATATGACCAAACCTGGTTTGCCCGTTGTGAATGAAGACGGTTCGCCAAAATGGCGCATGGCACCTTCTCCACGCGGACCTTACTGGGAAGAGGGCATGAAACTCGGCTACCAAGATGCGGGTGCATGGACATTCCTAAACAGTACGCCTTTGGATAGACGCCAAGCGGCGTGGTTATACGCACAATTTGTGGTCTCAAAATCCGTCAGTCTTAAGAAAACACTGGTTGGTCTAACGCCGATTCGTGAGTCGGATATCAACTCTCAAGCCATGACCGATGCCGCGCCTCAACTGGGTGGTTTGGTTGAATTCTACCGCAGTGATGCACGTAAGCAGTGGACACCAACAGGCACGAACGTCCCTGATTATCCGAAGCTTGCTCAGCTGTGGTGGCAACACGTTTCTGAAGCGGCGAGTGGCGAAAAAACACCACAAGAGGCATTGGATGGATTAGCACAAGCGCAGGACAAAGTGATGCAGCGTCTTGAGCGCAGTGGTGTTCAAGGTGAATGTGGGCCGAAACTGAATCCGAAGAAAGATCCTGATTACTGGTTGTCTCAACCGGGTTCTCCGAAAATGAAGCTGAAAAATGAGAAACCGCAAGGCAAAACGATTGCTTATAAAGATCTGATTGCTAAAAGCTAACAGCTAGTGAGCATTTGCTATGATTTCTAGGTCTAGCGGATTAGGTGCAGTCTTTGTAGGGAGTTGCAACCGACCGTGAGATCGAAAAATTTCTTCATTAAAATCGACACCCACCTTGCTATGTCAGTCAGTACGGTGGGTGTTTTTTATTCCTTTTGTCCATTTTTGAGATGTCTTGTGAACAGTTTGAACACCTCGTCATGTTTATTGTAATCATGTGCTTATAACACTCTCGAATTATGTGTCCCTATGCTAATCTCATTCTATCTGCGGCAAGAATAGTATGAGCGTATTTTGTTTACCGTCTATCACTCCAATCAAATCGATATTCTCAAGTCTCTTTTAGTCGAGCTTGTTCGTCAAAACCCATTAGAAAACCCGTTTGAAAAAGAACAGATTCTGGTTCAAAGCCCCGGCATGTCTCAATGGTTGAAAATGGAGCTGGCGAACGAGTTTGGCATTGCTGCAAACCTCGAATTTCCATTACCTGCGACTTTTATCTGGGAATTGTTCACGCAGATTTTGCCCGATGTTCCCAAACGCAGTGCTTTCAATAAAGAGGGGATGACGTGGAAATTAATGCACTTGCTTCCTTCGATGTTAGAGCATGAGCATTTTGAACCCCTTGCTCGCTATCTTAACGATGATGAAGACAATTCAAAGCTCTATCAATTGGTGGAGAAAATCGCCGATATTTTTGATGGTTACCTTGTCTATCGGCCTGAGTGGATAGCCGCTTGGGAAGCCGGGCAAACGGTCGCTGAACTGGAAGGGGATCACCCTTGGCAGCCAATCTTATGGCAAGCACTTTATGACTATACGATCGAACTTGAACAGTCGCCGTATCATCGAGCCAATCTTTACGCGGAATTTATTGAAACTTTAGCGCACTACCAAGGTTCATTAAGTCACCTACCTAAACGCCTGTTTGTTTTTGGTATTTCCTCGTTGCCTCCACGTTATATGGATGCATTAAAAGCGATTGGTGAGCATATTGATGTCCACCTCATGTTTACCAACCCTTGTCGGTACTATTGGGGAGATGTGCGAGACAAAAAATATCTGTCGAAATTGGCCGCAAAGCATCGCCAACATCTCGAGTGGCAAAATGATCACTCCGAGATTGGTGGGCAAACGGAACAGTTAAAAGGGTCACTTGCAGATAACGTTGTCGATGAACTCCATACCGATGTTGCTGGTAATAATTTGTTGGCTTCTTTGGGTAAGCTAGGGCGAGACAATCTGTTTTTGCTCTCTCAGCTAGAGTCACATGAAATCGAAGCGTTTGTTGATATCCCTAGAGATTCGTTGCTTCATCAGCTTCAGGCCGATATTTTAAACCTTGAAGAGCATCAAAACGATGAACGCCTCGATTCCAGTACCCATAAACAAGTCGTCACGTTGGATGATGGCTCCGTGTCTTTGCATGCTTGTCACAGCGCTATGCGTGAAGTTGAAGTCTTGCATGATCAATTGCTTGGTATGTTTGACCACCATTCTGGTTTAAAGCCGCGCGATATCATTGTTATGGTGCCTGATATCAACGCCTATAGCCCTGCTATTCAAGCTGTGTTCGGTAACGCGCCCGGAGAACGCTACATTCCTTTTTCTATTTCTGACCGAACGGCTACCCAGGAAAGCCCCATTTTAGCGGCTTTTATGCAGCTGGTGGATTTACCGAATACACGATGCTTGGCGTCTGAACTTCTTGAGTTACTTGAAACCCCAGCCATGATGGCTAAGTTTGGCTTAAGTGATGAAGAGTTCACACAGGCAAAACGCTGGATTGAAGAGTCGGGCATCCGCTGGGGGCTTGATGCATTCACAGCAAAAGAGTTTGAATTGCCTGAGGCGACTCAAAATACTTGGCAGTTTGGCATTCAAAGGATGATGCTTGGCTACGCCATGACGGAGGATTCAGGGCTGTTCCAAATGGGTGACAACCAAAACGGTGAGTTACTGGCTCCTTATAATGAAGTGCAAGGCATACAGGCTGAATTAGCAGGAAAACTGGCACACTTCATTGAGCTGATTGGCGATTACCGTAAGAGGCTAGCGCAGACTCAATCCGTTGAACGTTGGCGAGAAACACTCAACCAGTTATTGGATGATTTCTTTACGGTTGAATTAGAAGGTGAAGTGGCTCTGGTTGCCATTCGAGATACGCTCTCTACGTTAAAAGAGCAGTTGTTCGACGCGGGGTATCATCAAGAGTTAGCCCCGAGTGTCGTTAGCTTATATCTGAACAATAAGCTCTCAGGTACTCGAATCAGTCAGCGTTTCTTAGCAGGGCAAGTCAACTTTTGTACCCTCATGCCTATGCGTTCAATACCGTTTAATGTGGTGTGTTTACTGGGTATGAATGATGGTGTTTACCCACCGAATGATATTACTGAAGGTTTTGACTATTTACAGCGGAGTTTCAGAGCCGGTGATCGTTCAAGACGAGAAGACAGCCGCTACATGTTTTTAGAAGCGATCTTGTCGGCCACTCAAAAACTGTACATCAGTTATGTTGGCCGCTCGATTCAAGACAATACCGAGAAAGTCCCTTCTGTGTTGGTGTCGGAGCTGTTGGAGTATTGTCACCAAAATTACTGTCTTTCGGATGATCAGGATCTTCCTTGTGATGCGTCGGGTGATCGCTTGGTCGCATCACTCATTACTCAACATGCGATGGTGCCATTTAGCCCAAATGAGTTCTCTAGTTTGTCTGGCAGCTACGCTAAAGAGTGGATGCCTGCTGTGAATCGACAAGGCCAAAAGAGCGGTGAGTTTGAGCGTCAGTTGAGTGATTTTTTACTTGGAGCGACATTTCCGATTGAACTCGATTTAGTGGAGCTGCAACGTTTTTGGCGCTTACCCGTTCAGTACTTCTTTAACCGCCGCTTAAAAGTGTCTTTTGAACCTCCGTTACCCATTATGGAAAACGAAGAACCCTTTGTGCTGAATGGGCTGGAAAGTTATCAGCTACGGGATCAATTGCTTGATAGCTTGTTGGACGATCGCCTAAAAGGTAACCCTAACAGCCAAAGTATTGTTGAGAGATTTGTTTGTGAACAGAGAGCGCAAGGTAAATTGCCCGTTGGCGCTTTTGGTGATATAGAGTTTGAAACTAATCGAGCACAAGCCGAAGAACTGTTGGAAACACTGTCATTTCTATGTGGTCAGAGACAAGACGATGTAGATGTAAGCCTGATGATCGATGTGCTAGGGGAGGAAAAAAACGTCCAGTTACATGGATGGTTGACCCATCATTATCAATCCGGCCTTGTGCGTTACCGCAGTGGTAAAATTCGCTCTCAAGACTATTTGTCTGCTTGGATTGACCACCTCTTGCTTTCCATTTCTGGCATCTCGAAACCGACTCACATTATTGGTTACGATCGAAAAGAAGGCGTTGTGCACGAACTGTATCCCGCCATCGATGATGCCAAGTACGCACAAGATTTACTCAATGAATTTGTTCGTCTCTATTATCAGGGAATGACGAAACCTCTGTGCTACTTCCCTAAAACGGCACTGGCTAACGTCGATGCGGGCTTTAGTCGAGGTAAGTGGGTGGATGATGAAGATAAGTCGTTCAAAAAAATGTCCGCGACATTCAATGATGGTTTTCAAATAGCAGGGGAAGGTGCGAATACGTATATTTCCCGAATTTGGCCCGAATGGAACGATGAACTCGCTGCACAAGTTAGAGTGTTGTCGTCGCTGATCATTCAAGCGCCACGATTAGCTCTAGTCAATGCGGCCGATGCGTAATGAGTGGATACTAAGAGCTTATTTGAGTGTCGATCCCGTGGTAATGAAAAGTGATCAGTAAAAGGGAATAAAGTGGCCGCCAGTCAATCATTATAGTGTAGGGCGTTTTCTGTACGGCCACAGGTCAGAGGGACCATTATTAGGTTGGTATTAGGGTCGGTATCTTTGAATGATATCGCAGGTTAATGTATTGATTTGACCTGCAGGTGAACCAATGAGCGGCATACTATCGGCTCCTAAGGGCCTATGCCGTGAGTAAGATCGCACTCCCTTAGAATGAATACCGACTCAGGACGGATTTGTCATATTTTTCATAACTGGATCACGTTATTTCGCAACAGGCCTAGTTTCAAAATAGATGTAGTGTCGAAATAGAGTAAGCATTTGATTGTAGATTAGTGACCGCCTAACTCTAGGTCATTAAGATGCAATAGGTAATAAAAGGTTTGAGTACAATGACACCTAAAATTGTGGCAACAACACTAAATACAATGACTTTTCCTCTGCATGGTGCACGACTCATTGAAGCCTCGGCAGGGACAGGAAAAACCTTTACGATTGCCGGTTTGTATCTTCGCTTGCTGCTCGGGCATGGTGACGGAGAGACACGCCATTCGACACCGCTGACCGTTGATCAAATCTTGGTGGTGACGTTCACCGAAGCGGCAACGGCTGAATTGAGGGATCGTATTCGGGCAAGAATCCATGATGCTCGCATTGCTTTTTCCCGAAGCCAGAGTGATGATCCGGTGATTGCACCGCTACTTGCAGCGGTAAGCAATCATAAAGAAGCCGCAAAAATACTGTTGCAGGCTGAGCGTCAAATGGATGAAGCGGCGGTGTACACCATTCATGGTTTTTGTCAGCGCATGCTTACTCAAAATGCTTTTGAATCAGGCAGCCGTTTTGATAACGAATTTGTCACCGATGAAAGCCACCTTAAAGCGCAAGTGATTGCCGATTATTGGCGTCGAAACTTTTACCCTTTGCCTATCAACTTAGCGGGCGAAGTGAGACGTATCTGGGGATCGCCAGCATCACTCTTATCTGATATTGGTCGGTATTTAAGTGGATCGCCGCTGACATTATCAGTCGACGCTATGAGTGGAGACCTTTCTACATTACATCAGGACAATCTCGCCCAAATTGATGTCCTAAAGCGTCATTGGATGGATCATCAAGTTGACTTTCTGGCTCTCATATCTGGCTCAGATATTAACAAACGCAGTTACACCAAAAAATCATTACCGCAATGGCTAGAGAGCATCACCGCATGGGCTTCACAGCCAACGGATAACTATGATTTCCCCGATAAGTTGGAACGATTCTCCCAAGATGTACTGCGAGAGAAAACCCCAAAAGGCGAAGCCCCCCAGCACGAAGTGTTTGAAGCGATTCAAGCTTTTCTATCGGCCCCTGTAAATCTTAAAGCGCCGCTGATGGCCCATGCGATTAAAGAGTGTCGTGAGAAGCTGGCGAGCGCGAAAAAGCATAAACAGTGGCTCTCTTTTGATGATCTTCTTACTCAACTTTCTGCTGCGATAGACTTGGATGAAGCGGGTCAGTTAACCGAGAGAATTCGCACTTTATATCCGGTCGCGATGATCGATGAATTCCAAGACACGGATCCACTTCAGTACAATATTTTCAGCCGTATCTATCTCGATCACCCGCAATGCGGTCTGTTTATGATTGGCGATCCTAAACAGGCGATTTACGGTTTCCGTGGGGCGGATATTTTCACGTACATCAAAGCAAGAAATCAGGTCAGTGCCCATTACACATTGGGAACGAACTGGCGCTCCAGTGCCAACATGGTGTTGGCGGTGAATCAGCTGTTTCAATCGTCCAGTAGCCCATTTATTTATGACGAAGACATCCCCTTCTTGCCGGTGAACTATAGCCCTGTGGCTGAGCAGAAACATTGGTACTTAAAGGGTGAAGAACAGCCAGCGATGACCTATTGGCTGCAAGACGCGGAAGATAAACCGCGCTCGAAAGGGGAATACCTTGATGAAATGGCGCTGGCGACGGCGAGTCAGATCCAAACGATATTAACCGCAGCTCAAAGTGATAATGCCTACTTTTCAAGTGGATCTGAAAGTGGCTCGAAAAGAACAACCGTTGAAGCGGGAGATATGGCTGTTCTGGTGAGAACGGGTAATGAAGGGCGAATGATCAAACAGGCTTTGGCCGATAAAGGGATTGCCAGTGTTTACCTTTCTAACCGAGATAGCGTGTTCACAAGTGGAGTTGCTCAAGATCTACAAAGGCTATTGCAAGCCACGCTTACCCCCGACAATGATCGAGCACTGCGTTCGTGCCTTGGCTCTGAATTGTTTGCCTTGAACGCAAGCCAGCTTGATGCGTTAAATAACGATGAAATCATCTGGGATAACGCGGTTAACGAATTCAAAGAGTATCGAAAACTCTGGTTACAACGAGGAGTGCTTCCGATGCTTCGTTCCGTAATCAGTAAGCGTCATATCGCTGAACGGTTGCTGGAAGAAGATAATGGCGAACGTACGCTCACTGATTTGATGCATATTGGAGAACTGTTGCAACAAGCGAGGCAAGAGTTAGATAGTGACCATGGGTTGTTGCGCTGGCTTGCCGAAACCATCAGCCAAGCCGAACAAGGGCTAGGTGGCAGTGATGATCAAATTCAACGGTTAGAGTCTGAGCGAAACTTGGTTCAAATAATCACCATTCATAAATCGAAAGGTCTGGAATATGATTTGGTGTTTCTCCCATTTCTAGTCAGTTATCGTGAAGCAAGTGAAGGAAAGTATTATGACGAATCCACTGATCAGACAATACTCGATATTACCAACAGTGGTGCCGCATTAGAGCAGGCCGATAAAGAGCGTTTAGCCGAAGATTTAAGACTCGCTTACGTCGCACTCACTCGAGCAGTGTATGGCTGTTTCATTGGGGTGTCACCGATAAGACGAGGACGCTCAACCAAAGAACCGACCGGAGTTGATAAAAGTGCACTGGGTTACTTATTGCAAAATGCACAACAAGGTGGTATTTCCGATCTCAACAATGCGTTAACTGTTCAGGCTAACGCATTGAGCGCCATTGTGGTGACGGATCCCCCGTTGCCTCACGATGATTCTTACTCTATTTTGCAAGAACATGCTGTCGATCTTCGTGCTCATGTACTCCAGAGAGAGATTGACCGATCTTGGCGTGTTACCAGCTATTCAGGTCTGGTTAAGCAAGGCAGTCATCAGTCTCATTATGATGCCAGTGTTGAGCTTCAGGGGTTTGATATTGATTCTGTTGAAGAGCAAGATGAGACGGAACTCATTGAGCCAGAGCGGTCCATCTTCACCTTCCCACGGGGCGCTCGCCCGGGTACGTTTTTGCACACGCTATTTGAAGAGGTGGAATTTACCCTTCCTGCTGGTGAAGAAAGCAACCTAGACATTATTCGCCATCTAATGGAAAAAGAGCAGCTAGATGAACATTGGCTACCCATTTTACAAACGTTGGTGGACAGGGTGTTAAGCACCCCTCTTGATGGGCGAGATCTCTTGCTGAATAAAAAGTCCGCAGAGCAAAGGTTGGTCGAGATGGAGTTTTTATTGCCCATTGAAGTGCTCACGGCCAATGGGCTAAATCAGACCATCTGTCAACATGATCAATTATCAGCCAAAGCCGGTTCTCTCGGTTTTCAAACAGTGAAAGGCATGCTGAAAGGGTTTATTGATTTAGTTTTTGAACATCAAGGTAAATACTACATTTTGGATTGGAAATCGAATCACCTTGGTGATGACGTTTCGTGTTATCACGGCGAAGCTTTACGTGCGGCGATGGTGGATCATCGCTATGATTTGCAGTACCAAATTTATGCGTTAGCGCTGCATCGTTTCTTGCGCAGCCGATTAGCAAACTACGATTATGATGCTCATTTCGGTGGGGTATATTATCTTTTTCTTCGTGGTATGGATGGGCAATCGGACCATGGTATTTTTTCCGCTAAGCCAAGTTTGGACCTTCTCAATGATATGGATAACCTCATAGCTGGCGGTATTCCTAATGGCCTTCGTACTGCTGATCAAATGGAGCTGGATTTTTAATGACAATGTCTCTTCTTAGTAATTTAAACACATTGGCGAAGAAAGGCGTCATTAGGCAGCTTGATTATCAATTTGCTCGATTCATTGCATCCCAAGAACAGAATGCTCCAGAACATATCGGCTTTCTTGCGGGGTTAATCAGCCATGAGTTGAGTAAGGGAAACATTTGTTTGATGCTGCCAACACCTTCGATGGTGGGCGAGACTGCAAATAATTCGGCGAATTCTGATGAGCATGCTCATCATCCATGGGCGTTAAAACTCGGACTGTATGGTGATTCCGCCACGGCGCTAAGCTTGCAATTACAAAGCATTGATTGGGCATCGCTGATTCAACAGTCGACTTTGATTGGTGAAAATAGTGAGGCCGTGCCGATGATGTTTGATGGCGAACGCTTGTATCTGCATCGCTACTGGCAGTACGAAATCGGCTTAGCGGAATGTTTAACTCGCTTTGGGTCACCGATGATCTTAAAGCCTACTGAGGTACAAAACCTCTCTGCGTTACTTGATCGTCTCTTTCAGCGAAGTTATCACTACCTATTTAATGGGCTGAAAAGTCTTTCGCCATCAAAAAATACTCAAGTGGTCCGTCAACAACTGGTTTGCGATCATCTTGATATCGTCGATAACACATCGCTGGATTGGATGGCGATTGATAACTTATTACTGGCGGCTAATAAAAGTGAAGATTTACAAACGCTGGACCAATGGGTGCCGTTATCTGTTTGTGTGAATTGGCAAAAAGTCGCAGCCTCCATTGCATTAACTCGTCGCTTTGCGGTCATTTCTGGAGGGCCAGGCACGGGTAAAACCACCACGGTCACTAAGCTGCTTGCTGCATTGATTACACAAGCAGAGCAAACAGGAAAAGAGCCCACTATTCGCCTGGTAGCACCAACTGGGAAAGCGGCCGCAAGATTAACCGAATCGATTGGTCAGGCGATCACCGAGCTTGCTGTGTCACCGCAACTCAAAGAGAAAATTCCTACCCAAGCGAGTACGATTCACCGTTTACTTGGGGCATTGCCCAATAGTGCAGAGTTCAGACACAACCGAGCAAACCCGCTGCATTTGGATATTCTTGTGATTGATGAAGCGTCGATGGTTGATCTGCCTATGATGTATAAAGTGGTGGAGGCGCTGCCAGACCATGCTCGCTTGATACTGCTCGGAGACAAAGATCAGTTAGCGTCTGTGGAAGCGGGATCTGTGCTTGGTGATATCTGCTCGTTCCAGAAATTAGGCTACAGCAGCGCCCAGGAAAAAGTGCTCAAAGAACTGACGCAGTATCAGCACATCAATGTTAATGATGGCTCAGTTAACCCAGACGACACCATCAAACAGGATGGCAACGTCATCAGTGATAGCTTGTGTATGCTGCAAAAGAGCTTTCGATTTGACGCACGATCTGGCATTGGTCAGCTAGCCAAGGCTATAAACTCAGGTCAACCCAAACGTGTAGAGCAGGTCTTTGAGCAAGGATTTGGAGACATTGAATCTCACACGTTAAGTGGTGAAAGCTACAATCACATGCTGCAAACATTGGTACAGGAATATGCGCAGTATTTAAAGCAAATACAGCCGAAAGACACGAGTACCATTGAGCTTGTTGAAGATCAATTGCAACGAGCGAAAATGGCCTTGAAGCAGTTTGCCCAATGTCGATTATTGTGTGCAATACGCGAAGGGGATTTTGGTGTATCTGGATTGAATCTACGCATTGAAAAAGCGTTGTCTCGTCAGCGTCTCATTAATCCACAGGATGAACTTTGGTATCACGGCCGCCCTGTCATGGTGACGCAAAATGATCACGGATTAGGGTTGTATAATGGTGATATTGGCATCTGCATGATTGATTTTTCTGATGACAATAAACGCCTCAAGGTCTTTTTTGAACTACCCGATGGCAGTGTGAAATCCGTATTACCAAGCCGAGTTCCAAGCCATGAAACCGCGTTTGCCATGACGGTTCATAAATCTCAAGGTAGCGAGTTTGCCTTAACCTTAATGATCTTACCACCGGATTTTACACCAGTACTGACCCGAGAGCTGATTTACACCGGGATAACGCGAGCGAAAAGCCGATTGGTTCTATTTTGTAATATGAGTGTGCTTAAGCGCGGGATCAGAGTAAAAACAGAGCGCGCGAGTGGTTTAGTGGAACGGTTAAAGATGACTTGTTAGCGATGTGGGCGGATAGTGTCGCAGTATTATTTTTGTCATTAAGGTCTGGAACGTACCTAAGTTTGGAAAGTATCTAAGTCTGGAAAGTATCTAAGTCTGGAGAGTATTGAAGCGTGGAAAGTAAAGATTGAATCAGAAGTGTGTCATCAATGGTAAGTCACCATCCCTGGAAACTTACGTTCATTTCAAGCATTACACTAGAATTGCGCTTGTAAAGGAAATGCTATTGATTTTATAACGTCTCTGGTAATTCAAAATGAACGCTTTCATACCTTCATTGACAGGAAATACACAGTGTACATCTAAGCCTTCTAAAAATTGGTTGTCAGCCATGTCCCAAAAGCTTTGGACAGAGTTACATATGACGGTTTTCATCGGCAATTTGCTCTTAGTTACTTGTTTTAATTTTTAAGGCAATCCATGCGGGCCCAACTGAGTTAGGCAAAGAGTCCAATGACCCCGAAAGGCAGCTCCTCAATTGAGGAGGTCGAATTTTAACCACTTTATCTCAATAAATAAAGTGGTTTTTTATCACTATATGCTATGAAATTGATTTGTTATTGTCTCGATTTTGAGAATGCATTGTACTGATTAGGCTAAACACGAAGCGCTAAGATTTTTGAACGCCGTTGATAGTTATAGAGGTTTTGTTTCGCGACAGGCAAAGAGTCGACCCCTACCTCATAGAACCCTTGTTCTCTGAACCAGTGCAAGCTGTGGGTGGTCAGAACAAAAATCCGATGGATACCTTGGGACTTTGATTGAAGCCTCATGTGGTCAAGTAACAGCAAGCCTCGATTGCCGTCGCGATATTCTGGGTGAATGGCGACACACGCCATTTCTGCCATGTGCTCATCCTTATAGGGATACAAGGCCGCGCAGCCGATGACCAGCCCATCTTTTTCGATGATCGTGAACTGGTGTATTTCCTGTTCAAGTTGCTCTCTTGATCGTCGAACCAAAACGCCTTTCTCTTCGTGAGGGCGAATCAGATCTAGAATGCCACCTATGTCATCAATTTGTGCGGTACGGACTTGCTCTGCACTGGCCATGACTACCTGGGTGCCTATTCCGTCTAGCGAGAACAGTTCTTGAATGAGTGCACCATCATCTTTATAGCTGATTAAATGACTTCGGGGTACGCCGGCTCGACAAGCGACAGTGGCAGCCCGCAAGAAACGACTGGTACCGGAAGAATCATCTTGCGTCAGGTCTGTTGGCGTTGTGTTGTTTTCTACGGTGTCATTATCGTTCTGTGAATCGTTGATTTGCTCATGAGCGCGTAAAAGCTTATCAACGTCCTGGGGAAATAGTTCGGCAATGGCATTGCCATTTTCATCAATGACACCTTGCTCAGAGCAGAAGCCTATCAGCTTGTCTGCCCCCAATTTTATCGCAACTTGGGTAGCCACTTCTTCTGAGAGCAAGTTAAAGGAATCGCCGGTGACCGAGCTAGCGATAGGGCCGAGCAGCACGATTGAGTTTTGCGCCAGCGCTCGGTTTATCCCTTCACTATCAATACGGCGTATTCTTCCACTGTGGCAGTAATCTACCCCATCATCTATACCTAATGGTTGAGAGACAATAAAATTACCACTCACTACGTTGAGTTGAGTCCCTGCCATAGGGGTGTTATTCAGACTCATTGAGAGCCTGGCGGTTATGGCCAGTTGAAGCTGTCCTGCCGCTTGCATGACAAAGCTGAGTGCTTTTTCATCGGTCACTCTAATTCCCTTGTGATAAGGGGTTTCTATATTATTTGAAGTGAGAATTTGGTTGATTTGTGGGCGGGCACCGTGAACTAACACAATTCTAACACCCAGACTATGAAGTAATGATAAATCACTAATAATATTAGTGAAATTTTTGTCAGCGACAGCTTCTCCTCCCAGCATGATGACCATGGTTTTACCACGGTGAGCATTGACGTAAGGGGCTGATTGTCTAAATCCTTTAACTAAGGCTGTGCTACGAATTTTCAATTCATTAGCCTCTATTGAATTAATATGTGATTATACTGCCTTTTTATTCATTGGTTAACAAGGTTTTTGTACTTGTACTGTAAACAAACAATAGAGGGTTTGTAGATGACTGCAGCTGCGAACGGGCTTTATTGCCATCAGGTGAAGTTAGATGTGGTACGAGCAGTATATAATGGTTAAAGTTAAGCTAAGTGAATAGGTCAAGTTTAAAAAGATGGCTCCACAAAAAATAACAAAAACAGTCAAAAAAAAGAAAGAGCTCATTGTTTTTTCAGTATTACTTCTTGTGTCTATGGTGGCAGTGCTTACTTATTCCAGTTTATTTAAGCAGGTGCGTCTTTCTTTAGTTGATCAACAATCCATACACGGCGTGTGGGTTGAGCAACATGTCGCGGACTACGCGACAAACAATGTCCACATCGGTCCTGATGGTGTTTCGGTGGCTGGAAGAATTGTGGCGACACGGTATGAGTTTGATGGATCCACACTCGAATATCTAGTCGGAGAGACTTTGTATCAATATCGGATGCTCGATGAACTTAATACGAAGATGATTCAAATATCTGATAATCACTACAATCCCACTTATTACTTGGTTGAGAAATACAGTGACCGAGTTCGCTGATAGCCCAAGCTGAAAATTGACGTTAATCTCATTCTTAAATGCGCTACTGACGAGAATCATTACGATCTTGATCAGTATTTATTTTCTATTACGATTAGGTAATTGAGTTCTTATTAAGAGTTTGTCATTCTCTTGATACTGAAATTAAGGAATTATCCCTGTGTTCAAAAAAATGCTCCCTTTAACAGCCATGACACTACTTTTTGGCTGTGCGCAAAACACCGATCTTGCTCAGCAGTATTCTGGTACCGAATTCTCTTCCACATTAAACCAAGTGGACTTTATTGAATCCAATACGCCACGTGATTTCACAAAATTTGCCAAGCAGGCGCAAGCGGTGATCGATAATTCCCCCTCAATGGCACAGACCTTTGAACCTCTCTATGAAAAACTCAACGAATGGGCTTTACAAAGTGGCGACCCTAGTGCATTGGCCAGTTTTGGTGTTGAGTTGGCGCAACTCGGTGGCGGTGATGATAAAGGCAATGTTTTATTCACCGGGTACTTTTCACCGGTTATGGAGTTAAGGCATGAAGCCGATGACCGGTTCAAGTATCCGGTTTACGCGTTACCAGAGTGTGAGAGTGAGTGCCCAACACGAGCACAAATATATAACGGAGCGCTCGAAGGGCTAGGGCTTGAGCTGGGTTATGCATCAAATCGTATCGATCCATTTATTATGGAAGTTCAAGGCAGTGGCTTTGTGCATTTTGAGGATGACGATACGCTGGAGTACTTTGCTTATGCTGGAAAAAACAATCGTGCTTATGTCAGTATTGGTCGGATTTTAATCGAGCAAGGCGAAGTTCCGCGCGAAAAAATGTCGTTAAAAGCGATTAAAGATTGGGTATTTGCCAATGACGACCAACGTGTTCAAGAATTACTGGAGCAAAACCCATCGTTCGTGTTTTTTGAGCCAAGAGACGCAGCCCCTGTAACGGGGTCGGCCGGTATTCCTTTGCAAGCAATGGCGTCTGTCGCGGGTGATCGTTCTATTTTTCCTATGGGGACGCCGATTCTAGCTGAGGTCCCTTTGATCAATGCCGATGGTACCTGGAGCGGTGCGCACCAGCTAAGACTTCTGTTAGTGCTTGATACTGGTGGAGCGGTAAAAGAAAATCATCTTGATCTGTATCACGGCATGGGCCCTCGCGCAGGGACGGAAGCTGGGCATTACAAGCACTTTGGTCGCGTTTGGAAATTGGGCTTAGAAGGCACGGCAACACAAGCTCCTTGGGCGATGCCACCAGAAAAAATGGAATAGCGACACTGTCGAAAACCGCTAGACATTTTAAAATAGAGTGCGTATAAATCGCACTCTTTCTTTTTGTCACCTCGTTAATGTGGATGTTTGATATGCGTGAACTCAACACACCAGCTTCGGAAAATTACGATCAGCGTTTTGGCGGGACTCGCCGCTTATACGGTCATAGTGAGGTTGAGATTCTTCGTGCTTCTCATGTGTGTGTCATTGGTATTGGTGGTGTCGGTTCATGGGCAGTGGAAGCGCTGGTTCGTACTGGTATTGGAGAGCTCACCCTCATTGATATGGATGATGTTTGCGTAACCAATATCAATCGTCAAATACATGCGTTAAATGGCACTGTGGGACAAAGCAAGATTGAAGTCATGGCAGAGCGGGTCAAACTGATTAACCCTGAATGTAAGGTTAATCTTATTGACGACTTTATTGGCCCTGATAATCAGCATGACTACTTAACGAAAGACTACGATTATGTCCTAGATGCCATTGACAGTTTAAAAGCGAAGGCGTCTTTATTGTCGTATTGCCGAAGTAATAAAATTAAAGTGATTACGATTGGTGGTGCGGGTGGTCAAATGGATCCAACTCAAATCAAAGTTGCGGATCTCACGAAAACCATTCAAGATCCGTTGGCGAAGAAATTAAAAGACACCCTACGACGTTTGCATAACTTTCCTAAGAATCCCCAGCGTAAGTTTGGTATTGAGTGTGTCTTTTCTACGGAACAATTGAAGTACCCACAAGCGGACGGTTCAGTGTGTGCTGCTAAATCGACAGCGGAAGGGCCAAAACGTATGGATTGTGCGACCGGTTTCGGCGCAGCGACCGTGGTGACGGCGACGTTTGGTTTTGTTGCCGTCTCGAAAATTGTTGAGAAGATCATCGCTAAGCACAGTCAGTAACGTTAGCCATTACCTAATGAGATGAGTTGAGTATGACAGACTTTCCGATCACACCATTTGGCCGCGATATCACGACGGACGATATCGTTGCTACCATGCAGTCATTTAAAGGCTGGGAAGACAAATACCGCCAAGTGATTCAATGGGGAAAAAAACTCCCCCAAATGGCGGAAGAGTTTAAAACTGAGCAGGTCATGGTTTCTGGCTGTGAAAGCCAAGTTTGGTTAGTGAGTCAGTCTGTTGCTGGTGTTTGGTCTTTTCATGCAGATTCTGATGCTCGCATTGTTCGTGGTTTGATAGCATTAGTTCTCGCCGCTTTTGATGGTAAAACTTCAGAGCAAATTAGCGAGTTTGATGTTGATGGCTATTTTGAATCGCTAGGGTTAATTTCTCACTTAAGTGCTTCGCGTGGCAATGGCCTAAAAGCGATAGTAGAGCAGATAAAATCGCTCAAGTGATTCGCTTCAACAATGGCGCTTCACAAGAGTGATAAAGAAAAGGTTCGCATCAGCGAACCTTTTTCATTTAGGGTTTCATTCGGTTTGAACTACAGTATATTGACTGCCTTCTCGATGGCAGAAATTAAGCGTTTTACGTCATTCTGGTCATTATAGATACCAAACGAAATTCGGACACTTCCCTTAATCCCAAGGGCATCCATTAAAGGGTGAGCACAGTGGTGCCCAGCTCGAACTGCGATACCTTGTTGGTCGAGTAACGTGGCGATATCTTGATGATGAACCCCCTCAATACCAAAACTAATCACGCTCGCCCCATCTTGATAGCCATGTATTTCAATATCTTCAAAATCAAGCAGAGCTAGATAGGTTTGTTTTTGCAGTTCGTGGATGTGAGCGTCGACTTTCTTTGTATCTAAGCCTTGGTACCATTCGATGGCTTTAGCCAAAGCAATGGCGCCAGCGACATTAGGGGTTCCCGCTTCAAACTTCCCAGGCAATTCGGAAAAGGTTGTTTTCTCAAAAGAAACGCTTTCGACCATTTTTCCACCACCATGCCACGGTGGCATGACATCGAGCAGTTCAAGTTTTCCATACAGAACACCAATACCGGCAGGCGCATAAAGCTTGTGCCCCGAGAAAACATAGAAGTCAGCGTTAAGGGCTGCGACATCGACGCGTTCGTGGACAATACCTTGTGCACCATCAACCACAACAACCGCGCCAATCTGGTGCGACTTCGCTATGATTTTTTCAATAGGTTGCCTTGTCCCTGTGACATTGGTGATATGAGCCAGAGCGACAATCTTAGTGCGACAGGACAATCGATCCTCAAACGCTTCATAATCTAATTGGCAGTCGGGCGTCATTGGTATTTTGACGATGTTAGCGCCTGTTTGTTCGGCAACGATCTGCCAAGGGACGATATTTGCGTGATGTTCCATTTCACTGATGAGGATTTCATCACCCGATTGCAACGTATTACGAGCGTAAGTTTGTGCAATCAAATTGATCGCTTCGGTCGCGCCTCGTGTCCAGATGATCTCTTTAGTGCTTTGAGCCCCCATGAACTCAGCGACGATTTCTCGTGCGTGTTCAAATTGATTGGTGGCGTTGGCGGTTAAGCTATGACTTCCTCGGTGAACATTTGCATTTTGAGCACTGTAATAGTCGCTGATGGCATCAATCACGATTTGAGGCTTTTGTGTGGTTGCTGCGCTGTCGAGATAGATCAGTGGCTCACCATTGACCTTTTGATTGAGTGCAGGGAATTGCTGCTTAATTGCCGCTATATCAAGCATGTTCATTACCCAGTTTAAAATAATGCAGGGTAGGGAGTGTCACCATCGGTTCTGCAACGCTCCAAGCATGGGGCTTACCAGACAAGTGAATTATGATTTCAATAGCAAACTCGAGTGCCGTTCCCGGGCCTTGACTGGTGATCAAGTTATGGGTGACATCGATAGTGACTCGCTTTTGTCGCCAATACGGTTCTTCAATATGATCTTGAAAGCTTGGGTGGCAGGTCATCAGCGCTGTTGGATATAAATCGTGATGTTGTAAAACCAGAGCAGGTGCTGCGCAAATGGCCGCGACTAACTTACCATCGTATTTATGTTGCTTAACGATTTCCATCAAGATTGGACTGTCTCGAAACACCTCTGCGCCAGATACGCCACCTGAAAGAATGACCGCATCAAATTCGTCATCGGCAATATCCACCAAGCGACAATCTGCGGTCAGGGTAACTCCTCTTGAAGCCTTCATGGTCAGTTGGCCATCAAAATCTGCACTTGCAACAATAACCTCGTAGCCAGCGCGTACCATAATATCGATGATCGTTACTGCTTCCATCTCTTCAGTGCCTGGTGCGATAGGAACCAGTATTTTTTTAGTCATGATTCGTCCAACTTAGTTCTATGTGTTTGATGGCCTTGTAGAGTTTATCATTCTCTGGTGTCGTGATGCGGTGTTGAGCCGCTTTATCGATTAAGTAGCCAGTAATAAAGTCTATCTCGGTTTTTCTTTGGTAGAAAATATCTTGCCTCATTGAAGAATAATTGTCTGCGGTGGCTTGAATGACGGTTGTTACGGTTGAACTCAATGTCTCGCTGGACAGGCTAATGCCCTCTGCCTGAATGACCTGCGCGACTTCTTCTATAATGGCGTTGAGTCTTTGCTGGTAGGGTTCGCCAGCTAATTGTCCATTTCTACACTGCTCGATGGCGGTCAAGGGGTTAATTGCACAGTTAATCGCTAATTTATGCCACAAGGCTGCGGTTATATTGTCATTCCAAGTCACACAGGGCAGAGCATGGTTGAGCACGTCAGTCATGAATTGGCATTGTTGCCCTCGATGGTTGTATGGACCAACTTGTGTTGCCCCTTGACCTGTGTGACTGACTTTAGTGTCATTTAATTTAAGTGCGCCATGTGTCGTTGTTGCTAACAGAACGGGGTGGGCGTCCAGTTGAGTTCTAAGTGGGTCGACCGCGCCCATGCCATTATGCATAAATAGAATAATACAATCATGATGAAGTGACTCTAGAAGTGGTTCTAGTGCTTCTTGAACTTGCCACGACTTGACTGTGACCAACAATAAATCAGCATTGTTAAGTGCGAGGCTGTGTTGATTGAGATACGTTTGATTGTGGTTGTCATCAAGTTGAATAGAAATATTAGGACACGAGCTTCTGCTCCAGAGCGATACGTTATGCCCAGACGAATTAAGATGAGAAGCCCACAGAGCGCCAATTGCGCCGGGGCCAAGAACCACAATATTCACGTTAGAGTCTCTATTACAAAGTGTGAGGCAAGGATAATAGGCTAGAGTAGGAAATCAATAGAAATAAAATGGCAGGCACAAAAAATGGCGCTCAAGAGCGCCATTTTAGTATTAGTTATACAAACTTAGAATTTGTAAGTAGCAGCAATGTAGTGGCTAAAGCCTGAAGATTTTAGACCAGCAGAGTCTTCGATACCGTAGATATCGTTGTACGCTTTAAGGCCATAACCTAGAGCGTAACGGTCTGAGTGCCAGTAGATGCCATTGAACATTGCACCACCGTGGCTTGCTGTTGAACCAAACTTGTTACCAGCGCCATCTTCCATACCGAATTGGTAGTCGATGTAGCCTTGGTAAGAGATGAAAGAGCCGTTCTCGAAGAAGTAGAAAGGTTTAAACCAGTTAGTAGAGATCTGGTAACCGTTCCAATCCTTTTCGTTGTTGTCGTAGTAACCGTAAAGGTTTAGGCCAATTTTACCTAACCAAGGAACCATTACGTCTGAACCTAGACCAACTTTAGAGTTGTTTACGCCGAAAGCACTTTCAGCATCACCAGACCACTCAAAAACAGTCGCTACATAAAGTTCTTCTACAGGACCGAATGAAAGGTCTTTACCTGTCAATCCATCTAGAGACATACGAGGGGCAAATTTCATGAATGATTTAGCTGCCCCAGCTTTATCGCTATTGCTGTCTGTTGTTAGGTTAAAGATATCAACGTAACCGTATAGATCGAAAATTCCAGAGCGGCCACCGAATTCCATCTCTAGGTAGTCATGAGAAGACTCACCTGGAAGCTCATCGAATGCGCCCATAAGGTTGAACTGCATCCACTTATAATCGTTTTTATGTGTATCGCCGTCAGTGTAGTCTGCTGCTAAAACTGGCGCTGAAGTTGCTGCTAACAAGCTAAGAGCTAAAAGTGATTTGCGCATGAAAAGTACTCTCTATTTATTGATATGTCACATGGTGCTTATTTTAGTGTTAAGCACATCCGAATGCAGCGCATAATAACGACTTAATTCAAAAATAAAAGAGAGACAAACGATTGCATTGCAAATTTATTGTGACATGAATCACGATTATGATGCGTGATGATGAACTCAATGCTTATTTCATTGCGTTGCACTAATGGTGTGATCGGTGTCTCATTTCTTCGGTTGTCAAAAGCCGCAATTGTTTATCGATTAACCAACTTATTTAGTTAACGTTAGGTAGATAGGGATCGTAAATACGATGTTGGAACATTTATGTGATTGTGATCTTTGAGGTTACACCTTAGTTGTCGATATAAAAGGGCAGCTAAATAGCCACCCCCCTTAATTATACATTTTATCAATGATTAAGATTCATTTCTGGCTTTATCAAGTAGTCGATTAAAGTAATGTCGAAGCGAATAAAGCATGATCAAGCTTGGAATTACCATGACCGCGGTAACGATAAAGAAGGTTGACCAGTCATTGAGGAAGTCAGCCAGTTCTCCACTAAACGAAGCCAATGTGGTTCGACCAAAGTTTCCGAGTGAGGCCAGTAGGGCGTATTGTGTTGCTGAAAAAGCTTCACCCGTCAGAATGGTCAAAAAGGATACAAATGCCACCGTTGAAAATGCGGTAGTAAAGTTATCAACCAGAATGGTCGCTAAGAACAAATGCTCATTGGGGCCAACTTTGGCAATCCAAGCAAACATTAAGTTACTTGCCGCCATTGCAATCCCCCCAATCATTAAGCCACGTACAATGCCGAATTTCACATTAAACATACTGCCAACTAGGGTAAAGAAAATGGTTGCTCCCCACCCGATCAGTTTTGAGTACTGGCCAATTTGTTCGTTACTAAATCCGACTTCTTTATAAAAGGGAATCGACATTCGGCCTAGGAACGCTTCACCGATCTTAAAGAGGAATACAAATAGCAATAAAGTAATCGCTACTTGAACGCCATTCCGTTTGAAGAAATCTAAAAATGGTTCCACAACGGTAACTGTAAACCAAGCCGCAACTTTTGACCCAACCACCTCGTTATGGCGTTGTTCTGCTTGTTTTTGAAGAGCTTCTCGCTGGGTGTTGGGCTCTCCTACGAGCAAGGTAAACAACATTAATACAGCGACAAATCCCGCCATTCCGTAGTAAACCCCATTCCATCCTATGCTATCTGCGTTGATAAAAGCCACATAGCCGGGCAATGAGTAGCCAGTCCACCAGCCAATAACCGCCATTGCAGACGCTTGAGGCAGCTTATTGGATTCAGATTTTGGAAAGGTATCGATACGAAACGCATCAATGGCAATATCTTGTGTCGCTGACGCCGTTGCAATCCCTAACGCAAGCATTGAAGTGAACATCAGATCATCTGCAGGGTTTACTCCTGCGATAAAAAGCGTGAGCACTAAAACGATCGACTGACAAAGAAAGATCCAACTGCGTCGTTGGCCTAATATTGCGTGTAAAACTGGCAGCTTGACGCGATCCACTAAAGGCGCCCACAAGAAGTTAATGGCGTAGACTGCGAAAACACTACCAAAGTAGCCAATAGCAGCACGCGTTAAACCTGCATCTTTTAACCAGCCTGACATATTCGAGCCAATCAAAACCCATGGGAAGCCGCTTGAACAACCCAGCATAAATACCCACATGAGTCGCCTGTCGAAATAGCTGCGTAAGGTTTCTTGCCAAGTTAGTGACTGGTTATCAAGTGGCATAAACAAATCCTTGTAGAAAAGGCTCTAATGATTAGAGCCTTCTATGATTATTTTAAAAGGGTAACGTTAGTGATCACGATAGGCTCAACGGGAATATCTTGCATACGACCCATTGTTTTAGTGGGTTTAGTCGCCATAGTTTCAACGACTTCAAATCCTTGAGTGACTTTGCCAAAAACTGCATAACCAGCTTGTGTTGCACTCATATTTAGGAAGTGATTATCCGTCAGGTTAATGAAGAATTGTCGAGTGGCAGAATGAGGGTCAGACGTTCGAGCCATCGCAATGGTCGCGGTTTTATTTTCAAGACCGTTTGAGGCTTCGTTACGAATTTGAGCATAGGTACCAAGGCGACCCATATTTTTGTCAAAGCCACCACCTTGGGCCATGAAACCAGGAATCACCCGATGGAAAATCGTACCGACATAGCTGCCATCTTCGACATACTTCAAGAAGTTATCAACCGAGATAGGGGCTTGCTCTTGATTTAACTCAATGGTGAATGGACCAAGGTTAGTTTCTATTAGGACTTTTGGTGCAGCGAATACGCTACAGCTAAAAATGACAAGAGAAGCAAGTAGAGCGCGAATCATTAAAATCTCTCCTGCATGTAGGTTTTCAGCTCCGCATCATTAGCGACTTCTTTTAACACTAAGTTCATGATGTCATTGAGAACGACTTCAATTTCTTCATTTGAAGCACTTAACATACCTGAGCGAGAACCATTACCTTTGTAGGTTTTGACCAGTTTTCCTTTGGGTGTTTCAGCCGTGACTTCAATGGTGACGTTACCATCAATTTCGTTTTCCATGACAGAATGCTTAATCGTCACAAGTGCTTCTTGAATTTCCACTTCAACCCGGTTTTCGCTATTCACGGTGTTCTGAAAACCTTGTGATGCAAACTGCTCAGCAAACACATTTTCGAGAGCGATTCGGACATTTTGACGAGCGTGAATCGGTTCAATATTAGAGCGTCCACTGTCCACCAGGGCCACATATTGTGCAGAGCGAATATCTTTACTTGTTAAGGTATACGTTGCCCCCTGTACAAGATCGCTGCTACTTAGTGCGGCTTTAGGCGTAAAGTTAATCTGTTCTTGCTGAGGAGCAGAACATGCTGCGAGTAAAGCCACTGAAGCTGCTAGAACCAGTTTTCTCATGGTGTATTCCTTTATTATTTCTCAATTCGAGTTGAATTAACTTTTAATGATAATAGTGAACTATTTAGTTGCTTGTAAAATAACAAATTTTTTATTTGAAGCGATAACCTTTACTTGGGGCTTACTAAACAATCGAGATAACTTACCATCGTAGCCGAGGTGTCGGTTTCCGATAACTATTAATTGACCACCTTTAGCAAGAACATGCTTTGCATCACAGAACATCTGCCAGGCGATATGATCGGTGATCGCTTGTTGTTGGTGAAACGGTGGGTTACACAAGATCAATGACGCTTCTTCCCCTTGATAGTTATCCAGACAATTGTTCGCAATACACTGAATATTGTCGTCGTTATCAAGGTTGTATTTAAGGTTATGGCGTGCAGATTCAACCGCCATATAACTCTCATCGATACTGGTGATTTTAGCTTGAGGATTCAGTCTTGCCGCTGCCACAGAAAGAACCCCATTCCCACAACCTAAATCGATAATGTGTTGATAATTGGGGTCGCTTGGTATGTGTTGCAACATGAATCGAGCACCGAGATCAAGAGCTTCGCCTGAATACACATTCGGCAGGTTACCGAGAGTCATGCCGTGCCCCTCTACATCCCAGGTAGTCAATGGCTCTACGTTTTGAACCGGTATGCAATTAGCGTGAGAAAAAACAAGCCGATGCTTCTTCCATGCCAGTGATGTGCTCGTCGAACCAAGGTGCTTTTCAAAAATCTTCAATGTAGAAGAGTGGATTTCTTTGGCTTTATTCACCGCGATAACGGGAACATCGCTTGAAATGTACTCCCTTAGTTTAGTCAGTTGCCATGTTAAATAGCGATTATTACGCGGTATTTGAATCAGCACCAAATCAATGTTGCTAGGAAGTGGTTCGGTACTTTTTAATCGCGTTATCTCGGGGCAATGATTGATTTGAAGGTTGTGAGCAATGCCTTGATGAGCAACCCATGAATCACTCATCACAGTTACGTGATGGTCTTGACTAAACCAGCATGACAGCGCACCGAAATGATCATTAAGTATGAGTATGTTTTTGCCTTTCGCTAGTGCCATCTCTTCAATGTGGTTGATGAGGTATTCGTCGCCCGCATCCCAAGCCTGAAGTGTTTCATTACTGTGTATAGGAAAGCGAGAAAGCGTTAAAGAGCGTTCATGCAGAGTCAATTCTGTTTTCATAATCAGCATTTTAGTCGTTATATTTCTGGGACCTATTGTCGCAAATAGGACGCAAACAGGAAACTAAAACCTTTTCCCTACGAGTCTAGAGCGTTACCATATGGCACCGAGTCATTCGACTTATAGTATAGTCTCTATCTTCATAGGGTTAAGTCATACCGATGTAAGGAATACCGATGCTTAAAGAATCATTAGAAAAAAAGCTCGCTGAAACATTCAGCCCAGTATTTGCAGAAGTTGTGAATGAAAGCTACATGCACAATGTGCCTAAAGGATCTGAAAGTCATTTCAAAGTGACTATTGTAAGTGAAGATTTTGAAGGTCAGCGTCTGATTACTCGTCATAGAGCAGTAAACGCCCTGTTTGCCGAAGAGCTAAACACTCAAATTCATGCTCTGGCTATTCATACATACAGCCCAAGTGAATGGGATAAAGAGCATCAATCAAGCCCTGACAGCCCGATGTGCATGGGTGGAAACAAGAAATAGAGCGAAACTCACAATAACCGAGTGATCGAACATCGTTCTTTTTATGTATAAAAAAGAAGGCGAGGTTTAACACTGTGACAACAAATTAACGGGTTTGAAAGGGAGTAACTAAATGTTAACGAATATGAACGGTAAAGCACCTAAAAGGGGTTAGATAGCGTAATTTTTGCTCTTCTATCGCAAGATTAGGAGACATAGATCCCTTTACCATTCAAAACCCGCGAAATAAAATCACTAATCAAGTTATTGGTCATGGAATCGAGTTTCGAAAAAATGTTACACTAATGTACTTAGTAAAGCTCAGCGCAGTTCTGTGATGAGTGTATTAATAGGATGTTGCGATTCTGGTCTTTGGAATGTAGCCAGAACCGGACACATATGTCGTGTCTAAAAGTTACGCAATTATAAGAATCTTTTTCCCGATAAAGTAGTGCAAGTGCGTATGATTACAATAAAAAAGGGTTTGGACCTGCCGATCGCAGGAGCTCCATCCCAGGTGATTAATGATGGTAAAACCATCAGTAAAGTCGCCTTGCTTGGCGAAGAGTATGTTGGCATGCGTCCTACGATGCATGTTCGCGTAGGCGATGAAGTAAAGAAAGCTCAAATTCTTTTTGAAGATAAAAAGAACCCAGGCGTTAAATTCACTTCACCAGCAAGCGGTAAAGTCATCGAGGTTAACCGTGGTGCAAAACGTGTCCTACAATCCGTTGTGATTGAAGTGGCAGGTGATGAACAGGTTACTTTTGATAAGTTTGAAGCCAATCAACTAGCTGGTTTAGGTCGTGAAGCGATCAAAACTCAGTTGGTAGATTCCGGTCTTTGGACAGCTTTACGTACTCGACCGTTTAGCAAGGTTCCAGCAATCAAGTCTACAACTCAGGCTATTTTTGTAACGGCAATGGACACCAACCCATTGGCGGCAAATCCTGAAATTATTATCAATGAGCAGCCTGAAGCGTTCATTGCAGGGCTTGATATTCTTTCAAATCTGACAGATGGCAGCGTGTATGTTTGTAAGGCAGGAACAAGTCTTCCTCGCTCTTCTCAATCAAACGTCGCTGAGCATGTTTTTGATGGACCTCACCCTTCTGGGTTAGTGGGAACTCACATGCATCATCTATTTCCAGTGAATTCTGAAAATGTTGCGTGGAGTATTAACTACCAAGACGTGATTGCGTTTGGTCAGTTATTCCTAACTGGTGAGCTATACACTGATCGTGTTGTTTCTCTCGCTGGTCCAGTGGTGAATAATCCACGCCTTATTCGCACCATTCTCGGTGCAAACGTTCAAGAATTGGCGGATAACGAGCTAATCCCAGGAGAAGTCCGAGTTATTTCTGGCTCTGTACTTTCTGGTACACATGCGACAGGTCCGCACGGGTATTTAGGACGTTACCACGTTCAAGTATCTGCATTGCGTGAAGGTCGAGAAAAGGATCTGTTTGGTTGGGCTATGCCTGGCAAAAATAAATTCTCTGTGACTCGTGCTTTCTTAGGACACTTCTTTAAGGGTCAGTTGTTTAATATGACAACAACGACCAATGGTAGTGACCGTTCAATGGTGCCTATCGGTAATTATGAAAAAGTATTACCACTAGATATGGAACCAACATTGCTGCTTCGTGACCTTTGTGCAGGCGACATCGATAGCGCTCAGCGCCTTGGTGCACTTGAGCTTGATGAAGAAGATTTAGCATTGTGTAGCTTTGTATGTCCAGGTAAGTACGAGTACGGTCAACTGCTCCGAGAGTGCCTAGACAAGATTGAGAAGGAAGGCTAATCCCATGCTTAAGAAGTTTCTTGAAGACATCGAGCATCATTTTGAGCCTGGTGGTAAACATGAGAAATGGTTTGCCTTGTATGAAGCAGCGGCAACTCTGTTTTACACCCCAGGTCTAGTAACAAAGCGTAGCTCGCATGTTCGTGATAGCGTTGATTTAAAACGTATCATGATCATGGTGTGGTTCGCAGTATTCCCAGCAATGTTCTGGGGTATGTATAACGCTGGTGGTCAAGCGATCGCAGCCCTTAACCATATGTATTCTGGCGCAGAACTTGCGGCAGTCATCAGTGGTAACTGGCACTACTGGCTTACAGAGATGGTTGGCGGCACAATAAGTGCTGAAGCCGGTTGGGGCAGCAAAATGCTCCTTGGTGCAACCTACTTCTTACCTATCTACGCTACGGTCTTTATCGTAGGTGGATTTTGGGAAGTGCTCTTCTGTATGGTGCGTAAGCATGAAGTTAACGAAGGTTTCTTTGTTACCTCTATTCTATTTGCACTCATCGTTCCACCAACACTGCCTCTATGGCAAGCAGCACTAGGTATTACCTTTGGTGTTGTTGTCGCTAAAGAGATCTTTGGTGGTACGGGTCGTAACTTCCTTAACCCTGCTTTGGCCGGTCGTGCATTCTTGTTTTTTGCATACCCTGCTCAAATATCGGGTGATGTCGTTTGGACTGCTGCAGATGGTTTCTCTGGTGCGACAGCTCTTAGCCAATGGGCTCAAGGTGGCGAAGGCGCACTAGTAAACATGGTGACTGGCGACACAATCACTTGGATGGATGCCTTCATTGGTAACATTCCAGGATCGATTGGTGAAGTGTCTACCTTAGCATTGATGATTGGTGCTGCTATGATCGTTTACATGGGGATTGCCTCATGGAGAATCATTGGTGGTGTGATGATCGGCATGGTTGCTGTGTCGACATTGTTCAATGTCATTGGTTCAGATACTAACGTCTTATTTAGCATGCCGTGGCACTGGCACCTTGTTTTAGGTGGCTTCGCATTTGGTATGTTCTTTATGGCAACCGATCCCGTTTCTGCATCATTTACCGACAACGGTAAGTGGGCATACGGTATTTTGATTGGTGCGATGTGTGTCATGATCAGGGTTGTGAATCCAGCTTACCCAGAGGGTATGATGCTAGCGATTCTATTTGCAAACCTATTTGCACCATTGTTCGATCACGTAGTTGTTGAGAAGAACATTAAGCGGAGGTTAGCGCGTTATGGCAAGTAATAACGATAGTATTAAAAAGACGCTGTTTGTTGTTATCGCATTAAGCTTAGTATGTTCAATCATTGTATCTGTTGCAGCGGTTGGTTTACGAGACAAGCAACAAGCTAACGCAGTTCTTGATAAGCAGACTAAAATCGTTGAAGTTGCAGGTATTTCTGGTGATGCATCTATCCCTGAACTGTTTGCACAAAACATCGAACCACGATTGGTCGACTTTGCCACTGGCGAATACGTTGATGGCGATGCAGGAGCTTACGATCAACGTAAAGCGGCTAAAGATCCAGAAGTATCAGTTCGATTGGCAGCAGAAGATGACAAAGCGAAAATCATTCGCCGTGCTAATACGGGTGTTGTTTACCTAGTAAAAGATGGCAATGACTTTTCTAAAGTTATCATTCCTGTTCACGGTAATGGCTTGTGGTCGATGATGTATGCGTTCGTTGCAATTGAAACTGATGGCAACACAATAGCGGGTGTTACTTACTACGAGCAAGGTGAAACTCCTGGGCTTGGTGGTGAAGTTGAAAACCCAAATTGGCGCGCTCAGTTTACCGGTAAGAAACTTTTCGATGAAAACGATAAGCCAGCCATTCAAGTTGTTAAAGGTGGCGCACCTGCTGGATCTGAACACGGTGTTGATGGTCTTTCTGGTGCAACGTTAACGAGCGTTGGCGTACAAAACACATTTGACTTTTGGTTAGGTGAGAAGGGCTTTGGCCCGTTCCTCGCTAAAGTCCGTGATGGAGGCCTAAACTAATGTCTACAGTAAAAGATGTTAAAAAGAGTGTTTTAGCGCCGGTATTGAATAACAACCCAATTGCTCTTCAAGTTCTTGGTGTGTGTTCCGCTCTGGCTGTAACCACTAAACTAGAAACTGCGTTCGTTATGACAATTGCTGTAATGTTTGTTACTGCATTTTCTAACTTCTTTGTTTCTGTTATCCGTAATCATATTCCGAATAGTGTACGTATCATCGTACAAATGGCGATCATCGCTTCTTTAGTTATTGTTGTAGACCAAGTATTAAAAGCTTACCTCTACGATATTTCTAAGCAGCTTTCGGTATTTGTTGGCTTGATCATTACTAACTGTATTGTAATGGGCCGTGCTGAAGCGTTTGCGATGAAATCAGAGCCTATTCCATCGTTCATCGATGGTATTGGTAATGGTCTAGGCTACGGTTTTGTGTTGCTGACTGTTGCTTTCTTCCGAGAGCTTCTAGGTTCGGGCAAACTATTTGGTATGGAAGTGCTTCCTCTTGTAAGTAACGGTGGTTGGTATCAGCCAAATGGCATGATGCTATTGGCACCTTCTGCGTTCTTCCTGATTGGTTTTATGATTTGGGCTATTCGTATCATTCGACCTGATCAAATAGAAGCGAAGGAGTAAGGTAGCTATGGAACATTATATTAGTCTTCTCGTTAAATCGATTTTTGTCGAGAATATGGCGCTTTCTTTTTTCCTAGGGATGTGTACTTTCTTAGCTGTCTCAAAGAAAGTAAAAACCTCTTTTGGTCTTGGTGTCGCAGTTGTTGTTGTACTGACTATCGCCGTTCCTGTAAATAACCTTGTTTACACGAATATTCTTAAAGAGAATGCGTTAGTTGAAGGTGTCGACCTTAGTTTTCTTAACTACATTGCATTCATCGGTGTTATCGCAGCACTTGTACAAATTCTAGAGATGGTTCTGGATCGTTTCTTCCCGCCTTTGTACAACGCGCTTGGTATTTTCCTTCCATTGATTACGGTTAACTGTGCAATCTTTGGTGGTGTATCTTTCATGGTAACTCGTGATTACAACTTTGCTGAATCTGTCGTCTATGGCTTTGGATCCGGTGTTGGTTGGATGTTGGCAATTGTCGCATTAGCGGGTATTCGTGAGAAGATGAAGTACTCTGATGTGCCTCCTGGTCTACGTGGTTTAGGTATTACCTTTATCAGTGTAGGTTTGATGGCTCTAGGCTTTATGTCTTTCTCTGGTGTTCAACTGTAGGTCGGGTAAACGACACAATTTTTAAGGAATAGTCATGCAAGTTATTATCCTTGGTGTGGTGATGTTTACCCTGATTGTACTCGCTTTGGTTTTAATTATTTTATTTGCCAAATCAAAGCTTGTACCAACAGGTGACGTTACTATCTCCGTAAATGGTGATCCTGAGAAGAGTTTTATCACTTCTCCTGGTGACAAATTACTAAGTGCAATGGCAGGCAGTGGTATCTTCGTATCTTCTGCTTGTGGTGGTGGTGGCTCTTGTGGCCAGTGTCGCGTTAAAGTGAAATCTGGTGGTGGTGATATTTTGCCAACAGAACTTGATCACATCTCTAAAGGTGAAGCCCGTGAAGGCGAGCGTTTAGCGTGTCAGGTTGCTGTTAAAGCAGACATGGACATAGAGCTACCGGAAGAAATCTTCGGTGTTAAAAAGTGGGAATGTGAAGTTCTTTCTAATGATAACGAAGCAACCTTCATCAAAGAGCTAGTGCTGAAAATCCCAGAAGGGGAAGAAGTACCGTTCCGTGCTGGTGGTTATATTCAGATTGAAGCTGAACCGCACCACATTAAATATGCAGATTTCGATATTCCAGAAGAGTATCGTGGTGACTGGGACAAATTTAATCTGTTCCGTTACGAGTCTATCGTTAACGAGCATTCAATCCGTGCATACTCTATGGCTTCATACCCAGAAGAGAAAGGCTTGATTAAGCTAAATGTACGTATTGCAACGCCGCCACCGAATAACCCAGACGTAAAACCAGGTGTGATGTCATCATACATTTGGTCACTTAAAGCGGGTGATAAGTGTACTATTTCAGGTCCGTTTGGTGAGTTCTTCGCTAAAGATACCGACAATGAAATGGTCTTTATTGGTGGTGGTGCTGGTATGGCGCCAATGCGTTCACATATCTTCGATCAATTGCTGCGCTTAAGCTCTAAGCGTAAAATGAGCTACTGGTATGGTGCTCGTTCTAAGCGTGAAATGTTCTACATAGAAGATTTCGACAAGCTGCAAGAAGAGAATGATAACTTCGTCTGGCACTGTGCTCTTTCTGATCCACTTCCAGAAGATAATTGGGATGGGTACACAGGCTTTATTCATAACGTAATTTATGAAAACTACCTGAAAGACCACGAAGCTCCAGAAGACTGTGAGTACTACATGTGTGGTCCGCCAATGATGAACGCTGCTGTTATCGGTATGCTTAAAGATCTTGGTGTGGAGGATGAAAACATCCTTCTTGATGACTTTGGTGGTTAATCTGCCGTAAGTTATTCAATAATGGCTGACTCTTTGAGTCGGCCATTATTTTTAGACCTAAAGAGTTTTATTTTGAGTTTTTAGAGAAAAGCACATGAAAGCATCGAGAGTAACGTTTGCTTTTTTCTATTCACTTTTCGCACTATTTTTATAAACAGGAGTAAACAGGTGAAATATTGGCTTGTTGCGTTAACTTCTTTAGTTGTTCTTTCTGGCTGTGGTAAACCGGCCGAACAGATCCACATCAGTGGCCCAACAATGGGAACCACATACAACATAAAATACATCAGCTCAGATGAAATACTGAGCTCCTCTGAGATCCAGGTTGAGGTTGATCGCTTACTCGAAGAGGTCAATGATCAAATGTCGACGTACCGAAAGGATTCAGAATTAAGTCGCTTCAACCAGTATCAAGGCAATGAACCTTTTGCAGTCTCGTCTGAAACAGCGACAGTGGTGAGAGAAGCAATACGCCTTAATCACTTTACTCAAGGTGCGCTTGACGTCACCGTGGGCCCGCTGGTCAACTTATGGGGCTTTGGTCCAGAAGCGCGTCGTGAAGTTGTCCCAACCGACGAAGAACTGACCGTTCGTAAATCAATGACAGGGATTGAACACCTCAGTGCGACTGAAACATCATTAACGAAAACACTGCCATCTCTTTATGTTGATCTCTCAACGATAGCAAAAGGGTGGGGGGTAGATGTTGTAGCCAATTACATTGAATCCATTGGTGTTAATAACTATATGGTGGAAGTTGGCGGTGAAATGCGTTTAAAAGGCCACAATAGAGAAGGTGTGCGCTGGCGTATTGCGATTGAAAAACCAAACGTAGAAGAGCGTGCTGTTCAGCTAGTTGTTGAACCAGGAGACATGGCTATCGCGACTTCCGGTGATTACCGAAATTACTTTGAACGTGATGGGGTTCGATATTCACACATTATCAATCCTAAAACGGGTAAGCCGATTGATAATAAAGTGGTGTCTGTGACCGTTATCGATGCTTCCTCAATGACTGCAGATGGTCTTGCAACTGGCTTAATGGTGCTAGGAGAGACCATTGGTATGTCGCTCGCTGAGGAGAATGATATTCCGGTTTATATGATTGTTAAAACACCATCGGGTTTTGAAGAGTTTACTTCATCGGCATTTCAGTCATACTTAAAGCACAACTAAGCGTAAGTAAACCCATAATTAAATTAACTACAGTGAGCAAGTGACAATGAGTACATTTCTAGTGACCTTTGCCGTATTTTTAGCGGTTATCACAGCAATGGCTGTTGGGTACATCTTTCAACGCAAAGTCGTCAAGGGAAGCTGTGGCGGCCTTGATGCGATGGGTATCGATAAAGTCTGTAGCTGCCCAGAACCGTGTGATGCGAGAAAGAAGCGAGAGGAAAAAGCGGCGATTAGAGCCGAGAAGCTGGCTGCTTGGGAAAAAAACCGCATCGCTTAATTCATCTATGCAGGTTCAAAGACAAAAATAAAAACCAAGCCCACGTAAGTGGGCTTAATTTATTGGGTAGTACCTGGCATCTACTCACGATCGATATCAACTCTCGACCTATATTACTAGCGACTAGCTCTGCGAAACGATCTGGTTTCGACCTGCATTCTTAGCCATATATAATCTGTCGTCTGCGAGCTTTATCTGTTCATTTAGGCTCCCTTTGATGTTAGAAACGCCAATACTCACTGTGATGGAAATATCATGATCCTCGTGGGAAATGGCCGTCGTTTCGATTCGTTGTCGCATATGTTCTAAACGTGATAAGAATTCATCACTAGGAGCATTGGATTGAATGCAGAATTCTTCACCGCCAAACCGTACAACAATATCATTTGAAAAGTAGATCTTTAATATGTGAGCAAGTGTCACTAGCGCAGCATCTCCACCATCGTGACCGTAATTGTCGTTCACCTTTTTAAAAAAATCGATGTCGAGCATGGCAATATTTTGATGGACAACTTTGTTATCCAGATGATGGAACAAATAGCGTCGATTCCAAAGCCCGGTTAGAGAATCTTGATTGGCCATTCTATACAGTTTGCTGTTGGCTTCTTTCATGTCAAGGACCTGATGAACCCGGCAGAAAAACTCTTCTTGATTGAAAGGTTTGGTAAGGAAATCATTGGCCCCCGCTTTGAGGTAACGAGCAGTCATCGTTCTATCATCGCTTCCTGATATGCCTAGTATAGCCAATTGGTTTTTATCGTAGTGAATTCGAATATCTCGGATCATGGTAATGCCGTCTTTGACAGGCATATCATGGTCGGTAATGATCAACGTGATTTCAGGGTCCGTTTCCAAGATCTCGATGGCTTGCTGACCGTCTTCTGCTTGAATAACGTGGATGTATTGGTGTTCCAGTAACTGACAAATATGTTTACGTACCACCTTAGAGTCATCAACAACTAACGCTTTGTGCATTTTGTTGTTGGTTAATCGGTTGACCAGTGGCAGTAAATAAGAAACCGACGCCATGCTGTCTTTTAAAATATAGTCCAGCACCCCTTTAGCGAGAACACTTTCACGAATTTCCTCTTGAAACATGGCGGTTAAAACAATCACTTTGTAGTTCTGTTCTAAGACAATATCAATGATTTCCCCGTCTTCCCCATCAGGAAGACAATAATCGAGTACCGCGCAGAGAAAGTCATGCCCTTCCCCCAATAGTTTTAGAGCGTCTGCTATAGATTCCGCTGAATAAACGTCGTAGCCTGCTTCGCTAAGAAGAGAATGCAGATAGTTGCGAAAAGCGCGGCTGTCCTCGACCACTAATATTTTGCTTCCCAATGAACACTCCTTTTTTGACCTCTATTTAATAATAAGCGAACAATTGAAAGTCGTCTGAAAATTTCACCGTTAGTGACTATTTTTGCCGTAAATGCCTGCTTTTGAACCTAGCGACTAACAGGTAAATAAATTATACTGTTTTTATAAACAGTTGTTCTAGTTATGTATAGAGCTCACTATTTTGGCCGATTTTTAGGAGGAAAAGAGGGCATAAATAAGGGATGTCGATAAAGGAGGCGATGTGGACAAAGAAAACAGGAAAATCATTCACGTCGACATGGACTGTTTTTACGCTGCTGTTGAGATGCGAGACAATCCTCATTATCGAGGGCGACCTTTAGCTGTTGGCGGCAAAGAGAAGCAACGCGGGGTACTAAGTACCTGTAATTATGAAGCCAGAGCATTTGGTATCCACAGCGCCATGCCAACGGGAAGAGCATTAAAACTGTGCCCGGAATTACTCGTTGTCCCAGGACGAATGCAGGTATACAAAGAAGTGTCTGATCAAATTCGACATATTTTCTCGCGATATACCGAGTTAATTGAACCGTTATCACTCGACGAAGCCTATTTGGATGTTTCGCGCAGCGCACATTGTCATGGTTCAGCGACGCTCATTGCGGAAGCGATAAGACGAGATATTTGGAACGAGCTACATCTAACAGCGTCCGCTGGGGTAGCGCCCATCAAGTTTTTAGCAAAAGTCGCCTCTGATATAAATAAGCCTAATGGACAGTACGTGATACCTCCGGAAAAAGTACAAGAAGTGATCGATGGTTTGCCCCTTGGTAAGCTCCCCGGTGTTGGTAAGGTGAGTTTGGAAAAGCTGAACAAGGCCGGGTTATTCTACTGCCAAGACATAAGAGAATGTGATTATCGTTCGCTGCTGTCTCAGTTTGGTCGCTTAGGCGCATCATTGTGGAAGCGAAGTCAAGGCATTGATAATCGAGAGATCATTGTAGAGCGAGAAAGAAAAAGCGTCGGGGTAGAGAGGACATTCAGTCGGAATATCCACTCTTATGAAGAGTGTTGGGAAGTCATAGAAAACCGGTTGTTTCCAGAGTTAGAGTTGCGCCTTGAAAAAGCACGCCCAAGTAAACTGATTATAAAGCAAGGGATCAAATTGAAGTTTGCTGACTTTCAACAGACGACCATTGAGCACACTCAACATCAATTAGAGCTTAATGACTTTAAGGGATTACTCAGAGACATTATGAAACGTCAACAAGGCCGTGAAATTCGTCTTCTTGGCTTAAGTGTTCTCCTTAAGCCAGAAATAGAGACGAAACAACTTAGCTTTTTCTAGCCGCTTGAACACAGATTAATACCTGACTAAATGATGAATTCTCTAACTTGCCAAAGCCTGCCATTTTCTTGGCTTTCAATTTAGTAGACAGTGGCGTAGTAATGCCACACAGCATTCGTGTTAAGGCTTCATTACTTAGCGTTTTTTGACTTGCCTGAGTAAATTCGTTTAGCCACTCAGACAATAAATTAGGATTGATTTCATCCGGTTGTTTGTGTGGCAAAATAGCCGTTTCACCTTGGCATACTGAGCAATGCCCACAGTTTTTAGGCGCATTGTGATCTGAAAAATACAGCGCTAAACGTTGGCTTAAGCAAGTATCAGATTCGAAAAAATCAATCATTTCAGCTAATCGATTCGTTTCCGCACTTTCTTTATTTTTGAATAGGTGATTCAGTTTGTCGACGAGTTGCTCTTGCGGGCATGAGGTGTCGTTAACCTGATAAACATCGGTAATTTGCTTACTTTCTAGTTCAATCCAACCCTGTTCATGGAAGTAATCGATGGCACTAATGACACGTTGTCGTTCGGCACTGTACACTTGCCACAGCGCATCAAAATCGACTTGGCACCAGGTTCTTGCCTTTGGTGAGCACGCAAAAATGGTCTCGACAAATTGACGGCGTTCTCCTTCAAATCTTTGCAATATTTTATCTTTAGTTGCAATGAATTTAAAACGATAGTCAGAAAAATAACTGTATTTAGGGGCAAGCACTCCCTCCAGTTCTAAATAAACGAGCAGTGTTTTTAAAGGCAATTGCCGTATATTTGAATCACGTGAAAAGCGAGTCAGTTGTGTTTCCCACTGTGGTGCGTTTTTATAGATTTCATCAACGACATATTCTATTGAATCTCGATCTGGGGTATCACCATAAACGAAGTTTTGCAGTGTGTTGAGGCCATCTTTATTGCCAAGCAGCAAACACTCAGATGGGTGACCATCTCGACCGGCACGGCCTATTTCCTGCGCATAGTTTTCAATGGACTTGGGAAGGTCAAAGTGAATGACTCGGCGAATGTCTGATTTATCAACACCCATTCCAAAAGCAATGGTTGCGACAATGCAATGGACTTCACCAGACATAAACTGCTGCTGAATATACTCACGTTTTTCACTCTCTAGCCCTGCATGGTAAGCCAAAGCTGAAATACCCGTTTGCTGCAATTGCTGAGCAAGGTACTCGGCACTGTATTGAAGCGTGACATAAACAATGGTCGGAGAAACTGGAGCGGCTTGAATGATCGTATTGAGCCGAGTGAGTTTGTCGTGTTGCTCACAGGGTAGAATGTTTAAATTGAGATTATTTCGGTAGAACCCAGTAATGATTGTATTGTCTTGAGAGATCCCAAATTTACGTTGCATATCTTTCACAACATCCGTGGTGGCAGTTGCCGTTAGCAACAGGGTTTGTGGAATATTGAGCGCGGTCTGATAATGAGGAATCTTTAGATAGTCAGGTCGAAAATTATGTCCCCATTCGGAAATACAGTGCGCTTCATCAATGACGAGCAACGAGATAGGAACTTGAGAGATAAACTGACGAAAACGTTCGTTTTTGAGGCGCTCTACTGAAATCATCAGTATCTTCAGCTTCCCACTACGTGCATCCGTCATCACTTGCTGAGTCTGCTGCTTGTCTTGGCTAGAATCGATCGAAGCCGCAGCAATGCCATGGCGGTGGAGAAAGCTGAGCTGATCTTTCATCAAGGCGAGGAGCGGAGATATCACCAGAGTTAGGTGCGGCAGGTGTAGGGCGGGTAGTTGGTAACATAGAGATTTCCCCGCGCCTGTCGGAAAAATAGCAGCACATGATTGTCCTGTAAGTACGGCATCAATCACCAACTTCTGACCGCTTCTTAACGTATCAAACCCAAATGTTTGTTTTAATGACTGCTCAATCATGTCTTACCCTAACTCCTATAAAAGCTTGCGCTCGATTCTACCTGATTCTATTCTGTTGCTCCTTGCTAAATTGATTGTTTCGGTATGAACAAATTAGAGCTAAAACAAATAATCCTCATTTCACTCAATGAAAAGTGGGAAATCGCTAAATCGGCGACTCAGCGTGCGATTGATGCCGCGACGGACGAAGAAACAGTCCCAGAGCATAAATATGACACACTCGCGTTAGAGGCTTCTTATTTGGCCCATGGACAGGCGCTGCGGGTTCAAGAGTGTAAAAAAGAGATACAACAGTTTGAATCCATGGTCTTTCATGATTTAAAAGATGAGAAGGTCGCTTTAGGTTCGTATGTCACCTTGTTATACGATGATGACAAGACCAAGCATTTGTTTATGGGGCCGTGTTCTGGTGGTGTGACGGTGAACTGGCAAGATCGCATAGTGTCGGTCATTACGCCTCTCGCCCCATTAGGCAAAGCGATGTTGGGGAAAAAGCTGGGTGAGGAAGTGGAACTCAAGGTCGGCGATTCAGTCTATAATTATGAGATTATTGATATTCATTAGACATTGATATTAAGAGTTTCAACGTTTGAAGAATAGGTATAAATGGATAACAGGATGAATAATAAAATGAAAAAAGGTCTACTGTTTCTTTCCTTGTTGATGAGTCAGGCAGTGATGGGCCAAGCTGCGTGGGCTGGGCAATGTAAGGTGAGTTTGAATAATGAAATCCATTTAAACGATGCTCAGTTTGAAGTTGTGAAAGAGAATGGCGATAGTGCTGTTGTTGATGAAAACAATGATTTATTCATTCTAGGAGAGAAAGTCACTCTTAACCCTGAACAGCAGGCCGCCTTGAAAAAGTACCGTGAAGAGATCAGCGGTTACCTACCTAAAGCAAAACAAGTCGCCAGTGATAGCGTTGCGTTAGTGTATGATATTGTTGATGATATTGCCGAAAGTATGGATACCCCTGAAGCGTTCGAAGAGGTAAAAGCCTCGGTTAGTGCGTTTTTAGCCGATGTTGAAGCTCGTTACTATAAAGATGGAGATTTAGTGTTACCAGCGGATAGCTTTGACTCGATGACGCAGTCGTGGAGTGACGATTTTGAAAAGGCAAAAGAGATCTTCAATCAAGAATTTATCTCAAGCGCGTTTAATGCAATGAGCGAGAAGATGAAACAAGAGGGTGGGCTTAATCTCACCGAGCTTGCTGACAGTATTGCCGAGCTTAAAATCAAAGTAGAACAGCGATTAAAAGAGCACAATCAAGAGGTGCAAAAGCAGACGGAAGAGCTTTGTGAATCGTTGGATGATATGGCAGGGCAGGAACAACAATTGCACCTGAAGATTCCTGAACTAAAAGATTATCAAGTCTTCACTATTTAAATGAGAGACTCTATTTAGTTGAGTATTGAGTTTCATTGATTGAATGACTATGGAAAAGCGCCTATTCGAATAGGCGCTTTTTTATTTAACGAGCGGACTTATTTAAAAGACAGAGTACTTAACGAACGAATTGCTCAAAGAACGGATTGCTTAACGGACTGAGTATTTCTACACAAGGAAATAATTCATGTTTATTCGTACCAGCACTAGTTTCAGCCCCAACACTAATTTCAGCATCAGCGCTAACATCGGATTATCGGCTATTTTGGCCTTTTAATAGCGCCTCCCACTGCTGTACGTCTATTTTTACAGTTTGAATAACTGAAAGTGGACGTATTTTCGTATGATTATTGCCCTGTGGCATTGTTTTGTTATCTATTTATCAATATCGTACTAGTACACTAGTTTAATGATGCATTGGTAGAGGTTTTATGTCTGGGCAAAGTTCGTCACAACGAGAGCATTTTAGTTCTCGAATTGGATTCATTCTCGCGGCCGCAGGTGCTGCTGTTGGGCTTGGTAATATTTGGGGTTTCCCAACTCAAGTGGCGAGTAATGGTGGCGGAGCCTTCTTACTGGTTTATTTATTGATGATTTTGGTTGTCGCTTTTCCAATGCTCGTAGTAGAACTGGCGATTGGTCGAGCGGGACAAGCTAACCCTGTTGACAGTATGCGTTCACTGACGGATAACTCATTGGCCAAGAAGCTCGGCAGTAGTATTGGTTGGTTGGGATTAACCGTGCCGTGTGCGGTACTTGCTTTCTATAGTGTGGTCGGCGGTTGGCTAATCAGTTTTCTTATTGGTGCCATCACTGATCTATTGGGAATGGAAGCTGCGACGGCTTGGTTCAAAGGGTTTAGCGTTGAACGAAATCTCTTTGGCACTCTTGTTTTTTATGTGTTGACGATTTTGATTGTTCAAGGCGGTGTAAAGCAGGGCATTGAAAAGTGGTCTCGACGTTTAATGCCTGCATTGCTGGTTCTTTTTGCACTTTTGTTTGTCTACATCATGATGCAATCAGGAGCAATTGAAGGCTTGAAGCACTACTTGGTTCCTGACTTTGAAAAAGTCTTAGATCGAAAACTGATTCTAGCGGCAATGGGGCAGGGCTTCTTTTCTTTAACCATTGGTGGTTGTTCAATGCTGATTTATGGCTCGTATTTAAGTAAGAAAGAGAACTTACCTAAAATGGCCATGAATGTAACCTTGGTTGATACTGGGGTCGCCTTTATTGCCGGATTAGTGGTGATGCCAGCGATGTTTGTCGCGATGCAGAAAGGCGTGCAGATTTACGCTGAAGATGGTTCATTGCTTAACTCGGACACGCTTGTTTTTACCGTACTTCCACTGATGTTTGATAGCTTAGGTTTATTGGGCCAATTATTTGCTGTTGTCTTCTTCTTACTACTCACTATTGCCGCGCTCACTTCTTCTATCTCTATGCTGGAGTGCCCAGTTGCTTTGGTGGGAGAGCGTTTCAAAACCTCTCGCGCGCCAACGAGCTGGGTACTTGGTGGACTTATTGCTCTTGTGAGCGTGATTATTGTCTATAATTTCGCCGAACTGTTTGGGTTGGTGGCAATGGTTGCAACGCAATATCTACAACCTTTTGCCGCTTTATTGTTCTGTCTATTTGGTGGTTGGGTATGGAGTCGAAATGGAAAAATCAAAGAGATTGAGCAAGGCTGCCCTGAATTTACACAAGGTTGGTTTGGAAAACTGTGGCCCGCTTATATCAAGTTTGTTTGTCCAGTGTTAGTGGCTACCGTTATTTGGGCTTCTTTTGGCTAATGTGTTGAAGGGTTTGAGCGCATAGACGACTTAAGGTCACCGAGCCTAAACATAAAAAAGCCGAGTCATCTGATTCGGCTTTTTATTTCAGGTAAGGCAGTGGAACTGATTACGATTTTTCTGGGATAGCTTCCAATAGCGCGACCATTTGCTGCCAATAGAGAGCAACCGTATCAATTTTTACTTTCTCATCGGGAGAGTGAGGGAATTTGATCGTTGGACCAAAAGAGACCATATCCATCTCTGGGTAAGGTTCTTTAAATAACCCACATTCTAAACCGGCGTGAATAACCATAATATTGGGCTTATGGCCGTAGATACCTTCGTACATATCTCTGAAAATGACCATGATTTCTGAGTCAGCATCTGGCTTCCAGCCTGGGTATGCGCCAGAAAATGCCATGTTTGCACCTGCCAACTCCGCAACAGACGCCAGCATTCCTTCAACTTGGGTTCGGCCAGAATCAATCAAAGAGCGAACCAAACATAACACCGTGATAGTGCTCTCTTCGGTGGTGACTACGCCAACGTTGAGTGAGGTTTCAACCACTCCGTCAATGTCATCACTCATACGGATCACGCCGTTAGGGCACGCATTGAGCGCAGCAATGAAACGTTGTTGATCGGCCGTCGCGATGACTTGCTCAGTTGAAGAGTAAGCTTCGTTGATTGAAGTGATGTCCGTTTCAACGTTGCCAAGTTCGTCTTTTAGCATGGAAGTGTAGAAACTGAATAGCTCGTCTAGCTTTGTTTGGTTTTCCGCTGGGATCGCTACGATGATGCTTGCTTCACGAGGGATGGCATTACGTAGGCTACCACCTGCAAAGTTGATGAGACGTAGGTCCAGTTCTTGAGCATGCCCGGCAAGAAAACGAGCAATGAGTTTATTGGCATTGCCACGGCCAGTATGAATATCGCAGCCGGAGTGACCACCCTTTAGGCCTTTTAACGTCAATTTATGAGTAACATATCCGGTTGGGATCGCTTCGCGCTGAATATTAAACGTCATTGAACCGTCAATACCTCCAGCACACCCCATGTAGACCTCGCCTTCCTGTTCTGAATCGGTGTTGAGAAGAATGTCACCTTCTAACCAACCCGCCTCTAAACCAAATGCACCCGTCATTCCGGCTTCTTCATCGATCGTCAGTAAAACCTCTAGTGGGCCGTGTTTAAGCTCGCTTGAAGCTAGAACCGCCAGACACGATGCCATACCAATGCCATTATCGGCACCTAATGTCGTCCCTTTTGCGGTGACCCACTCGCCATCAATGTATGGCTGAATAGGATCCTTGGCGAAGTCGTGCACGGTATCTTCATTTTTTTGTGGCACCATATCAATATGAGCCTGGAGAACAACACCTTTTCTGTTTTCCATTCCTGGTGTGGCTGGTTTTTTGATAAAGACATTCCCCGTCGGATCTCTGCGAACATCAAGACCTTCTGCTTTTGCCCAGCTAATGATGTACTGAGCCAGCTCTTCTTCATGCTTAGAAGGGTGGGGAATAGAACAGATTTTATCGAAAAACTGCCAAATTGAAGCGGGTGATAAACGACTAATTTCAGAATGAAACTCAGGCATGGTTAACTCCTTTATGTTGTTTGGTTGAGATTTAAATAGGGTTTAATGCAAGGAAGTAGACTATTTGACTATCTATTGTCCTGCTTAAAATCTCGTGTACTCAGCATACCATTACCTTAGGTCAGCGAGTAGCCTAAGTGACCAACAGCCTTAATGGATTATGGAATTGGCGGGTGCTATTGGATTGTTAAGTGAAACAACACACCTACCTTTCAAGCTGTCATTCAGTTTGAATGGTATTTTTTGTAATTAAATTACGCAATATGGGTCTTTTATGGATTTTTTGTGATTTAAATCACTTTTTAGTTGTAATGTAATTTCTTGGTGGTATATTAATACTCAACTTCAGAAAGAAGAACAAATGCTCAAAGGATGAGTCCGTTAATCGCCTCCATGGAACTGAGAATCAAATGGTATTTAATTGATTTTAAGGTGATAGTTATGAAAAGTTTACCAACTACAACGTTCTGGACTAACAGCAATGTTTACACTAGCGACTTTGTATACCCAATCAGTTTTGGTTATTAATCACCAAAACTATGAGTAGCCACTAACGAGATACTCGACACGTTTTACCCCTATATATTGGAATTTTTTTACAGCTTAATGGCTGAGATGATTCAACCGCCACTCAATTTGAGTGGCGTTTTTTTATCTGAACAATAGTCACTGTCTTAGGTTTAATCGATAACGCTGGGTTTTAATATTTAGAACATTTCTTTAACCTCTATGCCATCATAATCAATCACTTCCTTTGGTTTTTTCCTCAAAATACTTTGAAAGTTTAGAACATGGTCTAAAAAATCACCATTGCTACTATTTTACTCTATTTACTTAAGTGTCTTATTTTTATGCTTATTCTGTTGACATGGGTTGTTGCTCAATGGCCATGCCGATACGTAAATATTCATTAGAGTCATAATTCTATCTGGAATTTGTTATTTGATAACTCTATAATTTACGCCAATCGATTACGCAACCGTTTACTTTTTACCCTTATAGGACCCGATCATGCTCGAAAGGCTATTTAAACTCAGTGAACACGGTACGAACGTGAAGACTGAGATCATTGCAGGTGTTACGACATTCCTAACGATGGCTTACATTATTTTTGTTAACCCAGCAATGCTCGCTGATGCAGGAATGGATCATGGCGCCGTATTTGTCGCGACATGTCTTGCCGCTGCTATTGGCTGTTTCATTATGGGCTTTGTGGCGAACTACCCAATTGCCCAAGCGCCGGGCATGGGACTGAATGCCTTCTTTACCTACGCGGTTGTTCTAGGTATGGGCTACACATGGCAAGTCGCTCTAGCGGCGGTTTTTGTTTCAGGTGTTTTATTTATTCTTTTAAGCATCTTCAAAATCCGTGAATGGATTATCAATTCCATTCCAATGTCATTACGAACCGGTATTTCTGCCGGTATCGGTCTGTTTCTAGCGTTAATTGGTTTGAAAAACGCAGGTATTGTCGTTGATAACCCAGCGACGCTAGTTTCAATGGGTGATATCACATCTCTATCAGCGGTGTTAGCTGCTATCGGCTTCTTCTTAACGATCTCATTGGTTCACCGCGGTCTTAAAGGCGCGGTAATGATAGCGATTCTAGTGGTTACGGCGCTAGGTTTAATGTTTGGTGATGTTCAATGGGGAGGCATTATGTCTGCACCACCGAGCATTGCTCCGACCTTTATGCAGCTTGATTTCTCAGCGGTATTTGAAGTGGGTATGATTTCAGTCGTATTCGCGTTCCTATTTGTTGATCTGTTTGATACGGCAGGTACCTTGGTGGGTGTGGCTCAAAAGGCAGACTTAATCGATAAAGATGGTAAAATCCCTCGTTTGAATCGTGCACTTCTAGCGGATTCAACCGCAACCTCTGTCGGTGCTTTACTTGGTACCTCAAACACCACTTCTTACATTGAAAGTGTGGCTGGCGTTTCAGCTGGTGGCCGTACAGGATTAACTGCGGTTGTAGTTGGCATTTTATTCATTCTTGCATTATTCTTCTCGCCACTTGCTGGTATGATCCCGGCGTATGCAACAACAGGTGCGTTATTTTATGTTGCGATATTAATGCTTTCAGGTTTAGTGAGCATTGATTGGCGTGATCTGACTGAAGCAGCACCCGTGGTTGTGACTTGCTTGTTGATGCCACTCACTTTCTCTATTGCAGAAGGTATCGCGCTAGGTTTTATTAGCTATGCAGCGATTAAAGCATTGAGTGGTAAGGGCCGCGACGTTTCTCTAAGTGTTTGGGTAATGTCGGCCATCTTTATCATTAAGTACATCGTAGAATAACAACATTCATATATTAAAATTATTAGGTTTATACAATGAGCAATAAATTCGTTATCACTTGGGACAACATGCAAACTTACTGCCGTCAACTAGCTGAAAAGCAAATGCCAGCAGAACAATGGAAAGGTATCCTAGGTGTTAGCCGCGGTGGGCTTGTTCCTGCTGCTATCTTAGCTCGTGAACTTGGTATTCGTTATGTAGATACTATTTGTATCTCTAGCTACGATCATGACCATCAACATGATATGACAGTGGTAAAAGCACCAGAAGGTGATGGTGAAGGTTTTCTTATTGTAGAAGACTTAGTAGATAGCGGTGATACGGCACGTAAGTTACGTGAAATGTATCCAAAAGCGAAGCTTATTGCGGTATGCGCTAAGCCTTCAGGTTCAGACCTACTTGATGACTACATTGTTGATATTCCACAAGATACGTGGATTGAACAGCCATGGGATACCGCGATTCAATATGCTGAGCCTATTAATCGCAAGCAAAAATAATTGCTTATTAGCGGAAATCATGAAAAATGACCCTGTTGTGGGTCATTTTTTTTTGCCCTTTTTGTAAAGCTGCGTACTAGGGAATTCTATGTCAGACAAAAGTGATAAGAACTTATCTGAAACTCTTTTTGTTAAACACAAACAAGCAAAAGAAACGTCAGCGTTGACTCAATATATGCCAAGCAGTCAGCCTTTCCTTGAGGAAAAGATTAATACTGGCGCATGGTATCGGAATCTACGCCGAATGCAGTGGGCGTGGCAGGGGATTGACCCGATTGAACAAGAGGCGGTATTCGCACGCATCGCTTCATCGACGCACTCTCGTACCCATGATCAATGGTTGGATACTGTGATTGGTTTTCGCAGTGGCAACTGGGCGTATGAGTGGGGGAAGCTTGGTGCCGAGCACCAAAAAAAGGGCAGAGAGATCGACGGTGAAAAAGGGGCTGATGAGCTATTCACTGCATCGTTATGCTATAGCATTGCAGGTTATCCACACCTAAAAAATGACAACTTATCACTTCAAGCCCAAGTACAGGCAAATGCAGCTTACAGTGAAGCGGCGGAAAAAAGTAAATTTGTCGTCAAGCGTATAGAAGTGCCTTACGGAAAAAGAAAAATAATCGCCAATTTACACGCAACCAATACTCTACAGCCACAACCGGTGATTATCGTCAGTGCCGGGCTCGACTCATTACAAAGTGATATGTGGCGTTTGTTTAAAGATCATCTCGCCCCGAAAAATATTGCCATGTTGACGGTTGATATGCCTTCCGTTGGCCATAGCAGTCATTGGCCTCTCACTGAAGATACGTCTTGCCTTCATCAGGCAGTACTTGACGAGCTTCCAAATATCCCCTGGGTAGATCACTACAAAGTGGGCCTAATGGGGTTCCGTTTTGGCGGGAATGCTATGGTACGTTTGTCTTTCTTAGAACAGAGTAAAATCAAGGCATGTGTCTCGATGGGGGCTCCTATTCACGATCTTTTAGCTTCTCCGAAGAAATTGAAAAAAATGTCTAAAATGTATTTGGATTTGCTGGCTTCGCGTATTGGAAAGCAAGTGGTGGACATTGAAAGCTTATCGGGATTGCTAATGGCGTGGTCATTGAAGGTGCAAGGTGTTGTCTCTAACCGAAAAACTAAGGTGCCTATTTTAGCGATGAGCCTAGACGGCGATCCCATTTCCCCTCATAGCGATAATCAGTTGGTAGCACTATATAGCCAATATGGAAAGGCGACGAAAATAAATAACAAAACAATTTCAGAAGGATATGAGCAATCCCTCGCTTTAGCAATAAAATGGATGGAAGACGAATTATATAGATGACATTTCTCCGCTATTGGTTAAGCATGATATAGATGGTTGATAAATAACCACATAATTATAAAAATTATCATCGCTAATCACTAATGGAGTAATTTATATGGCAGAAGCTACAAAGTTGCCGACTCACTATCGCATATTAAGTACTTTAAAAGCTGTTGGGCCTTATCTAAGAGAGAATCAATGCAGTGAAGGCAATTATCTATTCGATTGCCTATCTGTTTGTGTTAACGATAAAAAGTCCCCCGAAGAACGTGAATTCTGGGGGTGGTGGCTCGAGTTAGAGCAGTTTGAGCAAACCTTTAAAGCCAAATACTTTACGGGGCGGTATAACTTAGCCGGTAATTGGGACGTGGTAGCAATACCGAAAAAGGCTATTGCAGAGGTGAATCGCACCCAAGATGACTTCCATGCCAAGCTCATCAAAACACTTGAAGACAAGTTTGATATGACGGTCGAGTTGCACAAAGAGTCTGTTGAATTCGTCTAAAATTAGCAAAAACTGATCGACTTTAAATAAAAAGGTGCTTCGAGCACCTTTTCTACTTGTTAAATCCAGCATTGATTGTTAAAACATCAAGTCTTATCGTATTTCTTATCAAAAATATCATGACAACAAAGCAGCAAAGCGGAAGCACAATCCAGTCTAAAACAGTGGTTGTGAAATTAGGTACTAGTGTACTCACAGGTGGTACCCAGGCTCTTGACCGAGCTCATATGGTGGAACTTGTGCGTCAATGTGCAGAGTTAAAGAAACTCGGCCACTCTATCGTCATCGTCTCTTCTGGCGCTATCGCAGCAGGACGTGAGCACCTAGGCTACCCCGCACTCCCCAACGCAATGTCCAGTAAGCAACTTCTTGCCGCTGTCGGACAAAGCCAATTGATTCAAGTTTGGGAGTCTTTGTTTGCTATTTATGGCATGAAAATCGGCCAAATGTTGTTAACTCGTGCCGATTTAGATGATCGAGAGCGATTTTTAAATGCTCGCGATACCATCAACGCATTGGTCGATAACGACATCATTCCTGTTGTGAATGAGAACGATGCAGTCGCAACCAGTGAAATAAAAGTTGGCGATAACGATAACCTATCGGCTTTGGTCGGGATATTGTGCGGTGCTGATAAATTACTGTTACTGACGGATCAAAAAGGTCTGTTTACTGCGGATCCACGTAAAGATCCAAATGCAGAATTGATCAAAGAAGTGCGTACGATTGACGACACTTTACGCAAAATCGCCGGTGACAGCGGAACCACTCTAGGGACCGGTGGAATGGCCACAAAACTCCAGGCCGCTGATATTGCCAGACGTGCAGGAATTGAAGTGATCATCGCTGCGGGAAGTGCAGAGAACGTTATCTTTGATGCTTTAAGTGATGCGCCTCAAGGAACGAGGTTTCTTCCATTGGCTGAAGCGCTAGAAAACCGAAAGCGTTGGATTTTGGCTGGCCCTTCTGCATCGGGTGACATTGTCATTGATGATGGAGCGATGCGAGCGGTGTTAACGAAAGGAAGCAGTTTGCTTGCCAAAGGGGTGATTAAAGTCCGTGGTGAGTTTGCCCGAGGAGAGGTATCTCGCCTTGTTGATACCAATGGTGCTTTGATTGCCCGCGGAATTACCAGTTATTCCAGCGACGACTTGGCAAAAATTGCAGGAAAACACAGCAAAGACATTATTACTATTCTTGGCCATGACTATGGTTCTGAAGTTATCCACCGTGATGATCTGGTTATAATTCAAGAATAAAAAGAGGATTTTAAAGTGGACTTACTTAATATGGGGCAGGCGGCAAAAAATGCGGCCTTTGAATTAGCAACAGCTTCAACCAAACAAAAAAATCATGCGCTAGCGATTATTGCTGATGAGCTAGAAGCGAACAGCGATACCATTCTAGCGGCCAATGAAAAGGATATTCAACTTGGGCGTGAAGCGGGTTTAACCGATGCGTTGTTGGATCGCTTGCTGCTTAATAAAGAACGTTTAACCGGCATTGCTAATGATGTACGTAATGTGATCAGTTTGAATGATCCCGTTGGTAGCGAGATCGACAGTAAAATGCTGGAAAATGGCATGTCATTGTCACGTCGTCGTGTCCCTTTGGGTGTGGTCGGGGTGATCTATGAAGCGCGCCCTAATGTAACGATAGATATCGCTGCACTGTGTTTGAAAACGGGTAATGCCAGTATTCTTCGTGGCGGCAAAGAGACCTTCTTTTCTAATATGGAACTGGTCAAAGTGATTCAATCTGCTTTAGAGAAAGCAAAGCTTCCTGCTGCCTCGGTGCAATACATTGAAAAACCGGATCGTGAGCTTGTGTCACAACTGCTTAAACTTGATGAATATGTTGATATGATCATTCCGAGAGGTGGTGCTGGCTTACATAAAATGTGTAAAGAGAACAGTACGATTCCGGTCATCATCGGCGGTTTTGGTATTAGCCATATCTTTGTCGACGAGAGTGCAGATTTGGAACGTTCTCTGGATGTTGTGGAAAACTCAAAAGTTCAGCGCCCATCAGCTTGTAACTCACTCGATACATTACTTGTCCACCAAAAGGTAGCGGCTGAGTTTTTATCAAAAATCGCACAGCGCATGAGCGCTAAAGTCAGCTTTGTGGCGGAGCCTAAGGCAAAATCATTGCTGGGCGATGCTGACAATGTCCGCGACGCAGAGCAAGGTGATTTTGATACAGAATGGCTTGCTTACACGCTTGGGGTTAAAGTGGTCGTCGATGTTAAAGAAGCCATCGACCATATGCGAATCCATAACGCCAGTCATTCTGATGCGATCATGACCAACAGCTTACAGAATTCAGAAATATTCATAAACTCAGTGGGTTCAGCGGCCGTCTACGTGAATGCGTCGACCCGTTTTACTGATGGTGCGCAATTTGGTTTAGGGGCTGAAGTGGCGGTTTCCACGCAAAAACTTCATGCTCGTGGCCCGATGGGACTTGAAGAGTTAACAAGCTATAAGTGGGTAGGAAAAGCCGATTATTTGACTCGACCGTAATATCACTAGAAAAAATGATGACAGGCTCATAATCGAGGCTACTTTTTGCGAGAGTTCGAGGTTCAGACTTTCATAGCTTGAAGTGTCTCAGGATTCTATGATTTTAAAGGGGCGTGTTGCCCCTTTTGCTTTTCTTAGTAAGAGTAATTCCGTTACACTGGCATTCAATCACTTGGAGGTAATATGCATTGTCCATTCTGTTCTGAGAACGACACAAAAGTTATTGATTCTAGACTCGTTGCTGATGGTCATCAGGTTCGTCGCCGTCGACAATGCCTAGCGTGTAGTGAGCGATTCACCACATTTGAAACGGCTGAGCTGGTGATGCCTAAAGTGATCAAAACAAACGGCAATCGTGAACCATTCAATGAAGACAAAATGGTTGGTGGTGTTCAGCGAGCTTTAGAAAAACGCCCTGTCAGTGCCGATTCGATTGAGCTTGCTATCAGCATGATAAAATCTCAGCTTCGAGCCACAGGTGAACGTGAAGTGCCGAGTGACATGATTGGGAACCTGGTTATGGATCAACTCAAAGAACTCGATAAAGTCGCCTATATTCGTTTTGCTTCCGTATATCGTAGTTTTGAAGATATTCGTGAGTTTGGCGAAGAAATAGCAAAACTAGAAGATTAAGCCCACAAACCATGCCCCAGTTTTCAACATTCGATTATAAAATGATGTCCCATGCTATTACGTTAGCAAAAAAAGGGATGTACACCACGGCACCTAATCCTAATGTTGGGTGTGTTATTGTGTCTGAAGGCCAAATGGTCGGTGAAGGCTTCCATAAGCGAGCTGGTGAGCCTCACGCTGAAGTGCATGCTCTTCGTATGGCTGGTAGCCAATCTGTCGGAGCAACGGCTTACGTTACGTTAGAGCCTTGTTCTCACTATGGCCGAACGCCACCATGTGCAGAAGGTCTCATTAATGCGGGTGTCAGTCGTGTGGTATGTGCCATGCAAGACCCGAACCCGCAAGTGGCTGGCCGAGGCATCGAAATGCTTCGACAGGCTGGCATATTGGTCGACGTGGGTTTACTTGAATCGGAGGCTGAAGCATTAAACCCAGCTTTTATCAAACGCATGAAAACGGGTCGCCCATTCGTTCAGCTTAAAATGGCCGCGAGCTTAGATGGACAAACGGCACTCAGTAATGGGGTTAGCCAATGGATTACGTCTCCTCAGTCTCGTCAAAACGTTCAAGCGTATCGAGCAAAGTCATGCGCAATATTATCAACCAGTAAGACAGTCATCGAAGACAATGCCTCATTAAATGTGCGCTGGGATGACTTGCCGGCCAGTATTCAATCTCATTACCCTGCTAATGAGGTTCGTCAACCCGCTCGGGTGATTCTAGATCGTCAACGACAACTTTCGGCGTCACTGAATTTATATCAGTCGTCAGGGGCGGTTATTACCGTGTCTGAAACTGGAGATATCGTTGCCAGCTTAAATCAAAGCGGACAGATTGATTTAGACAAAGCATTTCAAGACTTAGTAGAATCACACAATATCAACAACATCTGGGTTGAAGCGGGGGCGACATTGGCGAAATCATTGATTAACGCTGACCTTGTTGATGAACTTATATTGTATTTGGCGCCCAAAATTATGGGCAGTGATGGCCGTGGCCTCTTTGGTGCCCTTGGGTTTGAATCGATGAGCGACACTCATGAGTTATCCATCCAAGACCTGCGTCAAGTGGGGCCAGATATTCGAATCGTAGCAACACTAAAACAAAAAGATAAATAACATGTTTACAGGAATAGTAGAAACAGTCGGCCATATCGCGTCTATCGTACCGAAAGGTGAAGATATTAGCGTTACGGTCAATGTTGGTAAACTTGATATGTCCGACGTGAAGTTGGGTGATAGTATCGCAACCAATGGGGTATGTTTGACCGTTGTCGACTTCAATTCGTCGAGTTATACCGCAGACCTTTCTTTAGAAACATTGAATAAAACAGGTTTTACCGATTATAAAGCGGGCGATAAGGTTAACTTAGAAAAAGCGATGTTACCGACCACTCGATTTGGTGGACATATCGTCTCGGGTCATGTTGATGGGGTCGGTGAAATTATCGAGCGTCATCAAGCGGGCCGAGCTATTGAGTTTTGGGTTGCAATGCCGGCCGAACTATCAAAGTATGTTGCAGAAAAAGGCTCAATTACCGTCGATGGTATTAGCTTAACCGTGAATGACTTACGTAAAAATGCCTTTAAACTTACCATCGTGCCTCACACGGGTGAAGAAACCACGATTAACGATTTCCAAGTGGGTCGCAAGATCAACCTTGAAGTGGATCTGCTTGCGCGTTACATGGAAAGGTTACTTCAAGGTCAGCAAGAGCAATCCGAGCCCAAATCTCGTTTGAGCATGGAGTTTTTACAACAAAACGGCTTTGCATAAGAGCCCGTCTCTATTGGTAATTGAGTGTTCATGTTTGCTGTCATTGAAGAAGCAAGCAAGAGAACTTAGACATTGGAATATAGGAATTAAGCATGTCAATTAGCACGCCAGAAGAAATTATTGAAGATATTCGCCTTGGTAAAATGGTTATTCTTATGGATGACGAAGACCGAGAAAATGAAGGCGATTTGATCATGGCCGCAGAGCACATAACGCCAGAAGCGATTAACTTTATGGCGACTCATGGGCGTGGATTAATCTGTTTAACAATGACAAAAGAACGCTGTGAACGATTGGGTTTACCTCCGATGGTGCAAGATAACAACGCCCAGTTCACGACTAATTTTACGGTATCGATTGAAGCTGCTGAGGGAGTGACTACCGGAATTTCAGCATCTGATAGAGCTGTTACGGTTCAAGCGGCGGTTGCAAAAGACGCAAAAGCCGCAGATCTTGTTCAACCTGGGCATATCTTCCCGTTGACCGCTCAAGACGGCGGAGTATTGACGCGAGCAGGCCACACTGAAGCGGGTTGCGATTTAGGTCGATTAGCCGGTTTAGAGCCAGCTTCTGTTATTGTTGAGATTCTAAATGATGACGGCACTATGGCGCGTCGCCCAGATTTAGAAGTCTTTTCTAAAAAGCATGATGTAAAATTAGGCACCATCGCGGATCTGATTGAGTATCGAAACAATACAGAGACAACGATAGAGCGCGTTGGTCAATGTAAATTGCCGACAGAATTTGGCGATTTTGAGTTGGTCACGTTCAGAGATACCATCGATAACCAAATCCATCATGCCATGATTAAAGAAAAAGTGGTTAAAGGCAGCCTTGCTCAAGAGGAAGCCGATCAAGCACCGTTAGTCCGTGTGCATCTGCACGATACTTTTACCGACTTATTACACTCCGATCGCGGAACCGAGCGCAGTTGGACATTAGAATCAGCCATGAAGCGCATTGGCTCAGAAGGCGGAGTATTGGTGATTTTAGGCAATGAAGAGACGCCTGAATCGCTCATCCACAAAGTGAAAGTCTTCGAAGCTCAAGATAAAGGTGAAGCGCCGACGATGGCTAAAAAGCAAGGAACGTCACGCCGCGTCGGTGTTGGTTCTCAAATTTTAGCGGATCTTGGTGTGACCGATATGCGTTTATTGTCTTCTAGCTCAAAACGTTACCATGCACTTGGTGGTTTTGGTCTAAATGTGATTGAATACGTGTGTGAATAAATAGGGTAGGGCTTGAGTAAGCTTATGCCTTAATTCACGTTATAAAAGGAAGCGCTTGCTTCCTTTTTTATCGATAACAGTGATTTTCTATCACTATCAGAAATTTAAATTAGACAAGCCAGCGATTCGCATTAACTTCAATATCTATTAGATATTGCTCACAGTTTTATGCTAGAATCCGGCGATTCTCACTTGATGAACATAGTTAAAGGAAGGCTTATGAAAGTGATCGAGGGTGGCTTCCCAGCGCCAAATGCAAAAATTGCTATCGTTATTGCTCGTTTCAATAGTTTTATTAACGAAAGCCTGCTTTCTGGTGCAATCGATACTTTAAAACGTCATGGTCAGGTTAGCGACGAGAACATTACTGTTGTCCGTTGTCCAGGTGCCGTTGAGCTTCCATTAGTTGCTCAGCGTGTAGCTAAGACTGGTCAGTTCGATGCGATTGTATCTTTAGGTACGGTAATTCGTGGCGGTACGCCTCATTTCGACTATGTTTGTAGTGAATGTAATAAAGGTTTGGCACAAGTGTCTATGGAATTTAGTCTTCCAGTTGCATTTGGTGTCCTTACTGTTGATACCATCGATCAAGCTATTGAACGCGCAGGAACCAAGGCTGGTAACAAAGGTGCAGAAGCTGCACTAAGCGCACTTGAGATGATCAACGTTCTTTCTGAAATCGATTCCTAATGGGGGCCAGTGTGAAACCAGCCGCACGTCGTAATGCACGTCAATTTGCTCTACAAGCAATTTACTCATGGCAAATTAGCAAAGAAAATGTTGCCGTAGTTGAAGAACAGTTTATATCTGGTGGAAAGTATGATGAAGAAGAGCATCATGCTGCTGAGCCTGCTCTAATCGCACCAGAAACCGATGTGGCATACTTCCGCGACCTACTGACTGGTGTTGCACTTAGTCATATGGAATTGGACAGCAAACTTCGTCCATTCGTATCTCGTCCTATGCAGGATTTGGATCTTATGGAACTGGCTTTGCTTCGTCTTGCTATGTACGAGATGACTCGTCGTGAAGATGTACCTTACAAAGTGGTAATTAATGAAGCGATTGAACTTGCAAAAGTATTCGCAGCTGAAGATAGCCACAAGTTCGTGAATGGTGTCCTTGATAAGGCTGCACCACACGTTCGTAAGAAGAAATAAAAAATAATAATCAAAATAGGTCAGCTTATGCTGGCCTTTTTTATGACTAATACTGGGCGATTAAAGGGATTATTTACCTTAAGTTGCGTCCTTCTCTTGTTTGTCTTAAGGGTATGAGCATTCATTATGTCTGGTGAGTTTAATCTAATTGATAAGTATTTTGTTGGTCGTCAATCGCAGCGTAAAGATGTCTTACTTGCCGCGGGTGATGACTGCGCACTAGTGAAAAGCCCCAGTAATGTCGCCATCGCGATTAGCACTGATACGCTTGTCGCGGGGACTCACTTTTTAGCGGATGCTAACCCTAGCTGGGTAGCTCATAAAGCGCTGGCCTCAAATATCAGTGATTTATCTGCAATGGGAGCGACGCCAGCATGGGTCTCTTTCGCATTAACGATGCCAGAACCTAATGAAGAATGGCTGGCTCCGTTTTGTGATTCGTTTTTTCGTTTAGCAGACTACTTCAGCCTGCAATTGATCGGTGGTGACACAACCAAAGGCCCACTTAGTCTCACTTTAACTGTGCAGGGTTTTGTACCAGAAGAAAAAGCGCTACGCCGCAGTGGAGCAAAAGTAGGGGACTGGATATATGTCACTGGTGATCTGGGCGACAGCAAAGCAGGATTGGATGTCATCTTAGACAACGTGAATGCGCATAAACAGTACGCAAAGGTTTTGGAAGAGCGCCACTATCTCTCTTCACCTAGGGTGCTCGTAGGGCAAGCTCTGCTTAATTTGGCTTCTTCTGCGATTGATATTTCCGATGGGCTTATTTCCGATCTCGGTCATATTATGACTCGTTCAGGGGTCGGTGCGTCCATTGATGTCGATGCGCTGCCACTATCTAAAGAGTTGATGGGTTTTACCCAAGAGCAATCCATTGCACAGCAATATGCATTAACCAGTGGGGAAGAGTATGAGTTGTGCTTTACTGTGCCAGAATACAATAAAGGGTCCATCGAAAGCGCCCTCAGTCATACGGGCACAAAAATCACTTGTATCGGTCAAATTCGTCCTATTGGCACGTTTGAGTTAAAAAAGGGTGATAAAGTACTGGACTGGCAACTGAATGGATACGATCATTTTAAGGGAAAACAATGACAAACCCTCTTTCTAGAATTTCTTTGCAAAACCCTTGGCACCTTTTAGCGACGGGATTTGGGAGTGGACTTTCTCCCATTATTCCAGGAACAATGGGGACGTTAGCGTCGATTCCATTTTATCTGTTATTGGTTCAGCTTCCCCTGTGGTTATTTATTGTCGTTATTCTTGCGTCAGCGATTATTGGTGTGAAAATCTGTCAAATCACGTCTGATGATATGAAAGTCCACGATCATGGCTCTATCGTTTGGGATGAATTTGTCGGATTCTGGATAACGATGCTGATTGTACCCATGTTAGGTATCTCCATTTTTGATTGGAAATGGATAGCGGCTGGTTTTGTACTCTTCCGTTTCTTCGATATGGTCAAACCCTGGCCTATTGGTTGGCTTGATAAAAGGGTACATGGCGGTTTAGGGATTATGATTGATGACGTCGTTGCGGGCATTATGGCAGCCATATCGCTCTACTTTGTTGGTGGGTATGCTGGCTGGTAGTGCATACAGAGCATTATTTTTCTCTCAAATAAAAAGAGGTTCCAACAAGGAGCCTCTTTTTATTGGCATACTGTCGATAATTGATCGTAACTATTTGAGTTTCTCTAAGTCAGATTCAATTTCTGTGATTTTACTAGAAACAACCTTTTCAAGGTGGCGTAAGTCTTTTAATATTTTAGCTTTTACATCCATTTCCGCCAGCTTTTCAGGTTTAGTGACTTTATTTAACTCGTCGATAACCAATGTCAGGTTGCGATTTATTTCAGTCACTTCTTTGTATTGGTGACTTCCGCTATCAACCAGTACATTCTTTATTTGACGTGGATATTTAAATTTGACGCTTTTGGCGAATAACTCGCCCTTCTGCTTATGATAATAGATCTTTAACACATCCTTGTGCGCTTCTTGTCGTAACGAATAACGCTCAATTTGCTTAGGGTTTTGAACCCCTAAGCCTGTGAGGTTTGGAAACATAGGCTACCTCTAACTCGTGATGTTAAATGAATAAAACTCTCATTAATGTAGCAGCCTATATTCGTGGTAGATAGCTGACAATCAAAACAACTGCGCAACTTGTGGGCAAGATCGCGATTAATTGGGTGCTAGCTCTGCGATATTCTCGATGAGCTTATTGCGCAGTTGAATTTGTGCTTCTTCATCTAATCTGGCGCCACTGCCATTGGTTAAAATAAACAAATCTTCTGCACGCTCTCCAATGGTTGTGATTTTTGCAGCGTGTAAACTGATGCCAAGATCAGAGAAGGTCGCGCCCACTGTGGCGAGTAATCCCGGTGTATCCAGTGCGACAAATTCCATCAACGTGCGTTTATTGCTCTTGGTCGGTAGGAAGTCAACTTTAGTCTTCACCGTGAAGTGTTGAAGATTTCTTGGGATACGGCGAGTTTTTATTTTAGTGGGTCTGCCATCTTCGATAACATGAATCAGATGTTTAATGACCGCTTTGTGGCGAGTTTCGTCAATAGACTCGCCGTTCTGATCGAGCACCATAAAGGTATCGAGCACGAAGCCATCTTTGCTGGTCATAACTTGAGCATCGTGAACATTGAGGTTACGCCTATCCAGCTCCGCAACCACGGTAGCGAATAATGCGTTCTGATCTTTACAGTAGACGAACACTTCAGTGCCGCCTCGCGTCGCTTTTTTACTGATCAAAATGACGGGTTTATTGCGATCCTCTTGGTTCAGTAAATGAGTGCAGTGCCACGCAATTTGGGTGTGGGTGTGGCGTAGGAAATAATCGGCTTTGAATCGTTGCCAGAGAACCTCTATTTCTCGCGCAGAGAAGCCTTCTTTACGCAGCAGTGCAGAAGCAAGTTGTTGGTTGTGGCGAATTCTATCACGCACATCGACAGGGTTTTCTAGGCCTCGTCTCAGTGCTCGTTGAGTGGAATAGAAGAGTTCGGCCAATAAGGTTCGTTTCCAGCTGTTCCACAGTTCTGGGTTGGTCGCGCAGATATCCGCAACGGTCAAACACACTAAATATTCAAGATGCTCTTCATCTCGAACTTTCTTTGCAAATTCTGTGATGACTTCAGGATCATAAATATCACGACGTTGAGCGGTGACAGACATCAACAGGTGGTTTTGAACTAGCCAAGAAACCAGTTTTGCTTCTGGTTTTGATAATCCATGCTCGATACAAAATTCGTAAGATTCAGCCGCGCCTATTTCTGAATGATCACCATTTCGACCTTTTCCAATGTCGTGGAAAATGGCGGCGAGCAACAACAACTCTTTTTTATGTATGCGTGGAAACACTTCACAGCAAATCGGATGCTTATCGTGGTTTGCTGGGTCATTAAAACGGTTAATGTGTTTTAGGAGGCGAATACTGTGCTCGTCCACAGTATAAACATGGAAGAGGTCGAATTGCATTTGGCCAACGATTTGGCTCCATTGGGGTAGGTAACTTGCCAGTACCCCAAGCTTATGCATCAGGCTAAATGCTTTGTGAAGGCTGTTAGGGTGACGAACCAGCGCTATAAACTTCTCTCTAGCGGCCGGAATCACATGCAGAAACTTATTCAAGCGTCGTCTTGCTGTGCGCAGTTGTCTCATCGTTGAAGGAGCTACACCTTCGATAGACGAATCGTTAGCGATATGAATAAACATATCAAGGATCGTTTCGGGCCTAGCTTGAAAAAGAGCAGGTTTACGTGCTTCAATCAACTTACCTTTACGCTGAAAATCACTGCTCAGCACAACGGCGTCATATTCTACCCCATTTTCAAGTATCGCCTGATCAAACAACTTGAGCAGCATTTTGTTCAATTCAGCAACGCGACGCAGAGTCCGATAGAACTCTTTCATCATCATCTCGACACCTCGATTACCTTCACCACTAAAGCCAAGACTTTCTGCTACTTGTGCTTGATGCCCAAAGGTGAGTCGGTTGTCGTAACGTTTTAGCTCAATGTGCAGGGCAAAGCGAACTCGCCAAAGGAAGTCCTGACACTCAACCAGTTCTCTATACTCAGCATCGGTTAAAAATCCGTATTTACTCATTTCCAATAGAGAGGTTGCACCGAAATGTCGCCTCGCAACCCAACTCAAAGTATGGATGTCTCGCAAGCCCCCTGGAGTCGATTTGATGTCCGGCTCGAGGTTATAAGTGGTATCGTGATAGCGAGCATGGCGTTGCTTTTGTTCCTGAATTTTTGCTTTGTAAAAGTCGTCACTAGGCCAAAAAGAGGGGGAGTTGATTTGCGTACTTAATTGGCTGAAAGTATCTTCACAACCGCACAGCAATCGTGCTTCTTGTAAATTAGTCGCGACGGTTAAATCTGCCTTACCAATAGTAAGGCATTCATCGACGGTACGAACCGCATGGCCCACTTCTAGTTTTAGATCCCACAACAGCGTAATGAAGGTACTGACTTTTTCGCCAAGGGAGTGGGGAAGTGCTTTTCTTGAAACAATTAAAATATCAATATCAGAAAGAGGGTGCAGCTCTCCTCTGCCATACCCCCCTACCGCCACCAAGCTAATATTCGGCAGTTTATTGAACCCATGCTCCACCCAGATTCGATTGAGCAGCCGATCCATATAGTCTGATCGACCTAATACCAAGTCAGATATTGGGTGGTGAGCGAGAAATTCATTCTTTTGAAAGTCAGAAAAGAGATCAAGTTGCTCCTTGAGAGAAGCTATTGAGAGTTGATCAGTTGAGAAGGTTTGTGGCGATTGATACGGCATATTCAGCGATCCATGCAATGTGAATATCGATATTAAGACAGTTAACTTACCAGATTGAAGGGGATAAAAAAATATCCCTGCTAGGCAGGGATATTAACGTCAGTTTTTCATCAATCTTGGTATGGTCTCTTCGCTGCGAAGAGTGAGTACCTCACAACCATTGGCTGTGACCAGAATGGTGTGCTCCCATTGGGCTGAGTTTTTACCATCCCCGGTATAAACGGTCCAATCATCTTCGGCATCGACACTACAGCCAAATTTGCCCGCATTGATCATAGGTTCAATAGTAAAACAGTGGCCTTCTTTTAAGACTCGACGATCGGAGTTTTTGTAGTGAACAATTTGTGGTTCTTCATGAAATTCGTCCCCGATGCCATGACCACAAAAGTCTTTAACGATTGAAAACTTATTACGAGGGTTCTTCTTGTTGTTTTCTTTGATGTACTTTTCAATTGCCGTACCGATGTCACCGACAGTTGCACCCGGCTTCACCTTGCGCATTCCGACATATAGGGCTTCCTGAGCGACCATACATAAGCGTTTGTCAGCAGGAGAAACGTCACCCACCAAGAACATCTTGGAAGTATCACCATGATAGCCTTGAGGTCGAGTGCTTAAGTCCGCGCCTTCCTCATCAGGAATGATAACTGTGATATCGACATTAAGTATGTCACCATTTTTCAATACAGCGGGTTTCAGTTGACCGTTACTGCCTTTTTCATCTTGAGAGGCAGGGATACCATGACAAACAATATGGTTGATCGAGGTACAAATTGATTTAGGGAAACCATGGTAGTCAAGAGGAGCAGAGTAAGCACCTTTCTCCGTTGCGTAATCATGGCAGAGAGTATTGAGCTCATCGGTTGTTACCCCTTCTTTTATATGGGGTTCAATCATTTCTAGAATTTCGGATGCCAGTTTGCCAGCGATACGCATTCTTTCGATTTCTTTCTGGGTTTTGATTTTTATAGACATTAGCGCTAATTCTCAGCCAGTTTAAGGTGCTCTCGACAATAATGATTCGTATTCTATCAGGAAGTACTGAAAAAGTGTATGCGTCTCAGTGGGCGGTTTTCATTGATAATCGGATCACATCGATAAATAGACTCAGCGGGAAGTCAATCGGTTAGGTTTTTTTACTAGCCATATAGTGTGAAAATATGGTATAAAGCGCGCCGGAATATCGGTCAATTATCTCTATCACTGGCGATAGTGACTGCTGTATTCCACTCACTTTAATTTAATTCACACACATTCCGACACATGTTCCGGGGTGCCTCAACTGTCAAACTATTTGTGCTTAAACAAATAGATGTTAGGGGTCGGAGTCATGGGGAGTGTGGAGGCCTAACCCCATAGAGGATTTTAAAATGGCAACTGTATCAATGCGCGATATGCTTAAAGCTGGTGTTCACTTCGGTCACCAAACTCGTTACTGGAACCCAAAAATGAAGCCATTCATCTTTGGTGCTCGTAACAAAGTTCATATCATCAACCTAGAAAAAACCGTACCAATGTTCAACGAAGCTCTAGCTGAACTGGCTAAAGTTGGCGAGAAAAAAGGTAAAGTTCTTTTTGTTGGTACTAAGCGCGCTGCATCTGAAGCTGTAAAAGAAGCTGCTGTAGCTAGCAACCAGTTTTACGTTAACCACCGTTGGTTAGGTGGTATGCTAACAAACTACAAAACTGTTCGTCAGTCTATCAAACGTCTTAAAGAGCTAGAAGTTCAAATTCAAGACGGTACTTTTGATAAACTTACTAAGAAAGAAGCTCTAATGCGTACTCGTGAAATGGAGAAGCTAGAGAAATCACTTGGTGGTATCAAAGATATGGGCGGCCTACCAGACGCTCTATTCGTAATCGATGCTGATCACGAGCACATTGCAGTTAAAGAAGCTAACAACCTAGGTATCCCAGTTTACGCTATCGTTGATACTAACTCTAACCCAGACGGCGTTGACTACATCATTCCTGGTAATGATGATGCAATCCGTGCAATACAACTTTACCTAAACGCTGTTGCACAAACAGTTGTTGAAGGTCGTAACAAAGATGTAGCTGCTCTTGCTGGCGAAAAAGACGGTTTCGTAGAAGCTGAATAATAGCGGCTCTGAGCCATGCTAAATGGGTACATCTTATAAAGCATGTATCGATTAAGTATTAGTTAGCATCGGGGGCCCAATATAGGCCCCTGATTTTTACCTTATTTCGAATTAACTGAGGAATAGAGAATGGCAACTGTAACTGCTGCTCTAGTAAAAGAACTTCGTGAACGCACAGCTGCGGGCATGATGGAATGTAAAAAAGCACTTGTTGCTGCTGAAGGCGACATTGAGCTAGCGATTGAAAATATGCGTAAATCTGGCGCAGCGAAAGCAGCTAAGAAAGCTGGTAACGTTGCTGCAGAAGGTGCAATCATTATTAAAGAAGCTGACGGTGTTGCTGCGCTTCTTGAAGTAAACTGCCAAACTGACTTCGTAGCAAAAGATTCAGGCTTCCTAGCCTTTGCTAACGAAGTTGCTGAAGTTGCTCTAGCTGAACGTCTAGACATTGAAGCACTTCAAGCTAAGTTTGAAGACGCACGTATTGCTCTAGTAACCAAAATTGGTGAAAACATCGGCATCCGTCGCGTACAGTTCGTTGAAGGTGCAGCTATCGCTTCTTACCGTCACGGTGAGAAAATCGGTGTAGTTGTTGCTGGTGAAGGCGATGCTGAAACACTTAAGCACGTGGCTATGCACGTTGCTGCTTCTAAGCCTGAATTCTTGAATCCATCTGACGTACCTGCTGATGTAGTTGCTAAAGAGAAAGCGGTTCAAGTTGAAATCGCGATGAATGAAGGTAAACCTCAAGAAATCGCTGAGAAAATGGTTATCGGCCGCATGAAGAAATTCACAGGCGAAATCTCTCTAACAGGCCAAGCTTTCATCATGGAACCTAAGAAAACTGTTGGCGATATTCTTAAAGAAAGAAGCGCAACAGTTACTGACTTCGTTCGTCTAGAAGTGGGTGAAGGTATCGAGAAAGCAGCTGAAATGAGCTTTGCTGAAGAAGTAGCAGCGGTTCAAAAAGGTTAATCCTTTTGCATGCTTAATTATTAGACCGTAGCCAAGGCTGCGGTCTTTTTGCGAAAAGCATTTGATGATTTCAGTGATCAATGAATATTGGCAGCGTACACAATACTCAGTATTTATTCATGACCGTTAATCAAAACTATCACTTTTTGGAAGGTAAACTCCATGACTACGAACCCTAAACCTGCGTACCAACGTATCCTGTTAAAACTGAGTGGCGAAGCGCTGCAAGGCGAAGAAGGTTTTGGTATTGACCCTGCAATCCTTGATCGCATGGCTCAAGAAGTAAAAGAATTGGTTGAACTTGGTGTCCAAGTCGGCGTAGTAATCGGTGGTGGTAACCTCTTTAGAGGCGCGGGTCTCGCAGAAGCTGGCATGAACCGTGTCGTGGGTGACCACATGGGAATGCTGGCAACAGTTATGAATGGTTTAGCGATGCGTGATGCGCTTCACCGCGCTTATGTTAATGCGCGTGTTATGTCTGCTATTCCACTTAAAGGTGTCTGCGATGACTATAACTGGGCTGATGCAATTAGCCAGTTACGTCATGGTCGTGTTGTGATTTTTTCAGCCGGAACGGGCAACCCGTTTTTTACAACAGATTCTGCTGCATGTTTGCGCGGAATTGAGATTGAAGCTGACGTGGTTCTCAAAGCGACAAAAGTAGACGGTGTATTTACTGCTGACCCAGTAGCTAACCCTGATGCAGAGTTGTATGATACGCTGTCTTACAACACTATTCTTGAAAAAGAACTTAAAGTCATGGATTTGGCGGCGTTTACGCTAGCGCGTGACCACAAGATGCCAATTCGAGTGTTCAATATGAACAAACCAGGCGCATTGCGTCGCGTGGTTATGGGCGAAACGGAAGGTACACTAATCAGCGACGCCGATTAATGTACGTCTTACTATCACAAGTGTATGGTGGTAGTAGAACTTAGCTTAGAGCCCTAAATGGCTTTCCTATACTAAGAATGAAAATCAAGGTGAAATTGTGATCAACGAGATTAAAACAGACGCGCAAGAGCGCATGGAAAAAAGCGTCGAAGCGCTAAAAAATAACCTGACAAAAATTCGTACTGGTCGTGCACACCCAAGCTTACTTGCTGGCCTTTCCGTCGAGTACTACGGAGCACCAACGCCATTAAATCAGGTAGCGAACGTTGTAGCTGAAGATGCACGTACTTTGTCTATCACTGTGTTTGATAGAGAGCTTGCACCTAAAGTTGAGAAAGCGATTCTAGCTTCTGATCTAGGTTTGAACCCAATGTCAGCGGGCACGGTTATTCGTGTTCCATTACCACCGTTAACTGAAGAGCGTCGTAAAGACTTAGTTAAAATTGTTCGTGGTGAAGCTGAAGGTGGTCGTGTTGCTATCCGTAATATCCGTCGCGATGCTAACGGTGATTTGAAAGGTCTTCTAAAAGACAAAGACATCTCTGAAGATGAAGAACGTAAAGCACAAGACGACATTCAAAAGTTGACTGACGCCGCGATTAAAAAAGTAGACGAAACGTTAGCTGTTAAAGAAAAAGAATTAATGGAAGTGTAAATAAGCACTTTGATTATCTTTAGAAGCGCTGTGTAAATGGCACAGCGCTTTTTTATTCTATATTCACTTCAACCCACCGAACAGCCTCTATGTTAAATACTCAGTTATCAACCGAAGCGTTACCCAAACACATTGCCGTTATTATGGATGGTAATGGTCGCTGGGCTGAAGCCCAAGGTAAGCCGAGAGTTTTTGGCCATAAGAATGGTGTTACTGCAGTTCGTAAGACCATCAGCACCGCAGCCAGACTCGGTATTGAAGCCGTCACGTTATTCGCCTTTAGCAGTGAAAACTGGCGACGCCCAGAGGAAGAGGTTGGTGTATTGATGGAGTTGTTTATCACTGTATTATCAACAGAGATAAAAAAGCTGCATAAAAATAATCTTCGTTTACGTATTATTGGTGACAAGAGTCGCTTCAGTGAACGTTTACAGAAAAAAATCAGTCAAGCCGAAGAAAAAACGGCAGACAATACGGGCATGGTTATCAATATTGCCGCAAATTATGGTGGGCAGTGGGACATTACGCAGGCAATGAAAAAGCTTGCGAAAGAAGTTGAGCAGGGGAAACTCAGCTCAGATCTGATCAATGAAGATCTTATTTCATCTCATTTAACCATGTCCGATATTCCGGATGTTGATTTGCTGATCCGAACGGGTGGAGAGTGTCGAATCAGTAACTTTATGTTATGGCAATTAGCTTATGCAGAGCTTTACTTTACGCCAATTTATTGGCCAGAATTTAGTGAAGATAACCTAATTGAAGCAGTGACTTGGTTTGTTAATCGTGAACGCCGTTTTGGGTGTACAGGAAACCAAATCAAAGCATTGATGGAAAATTAATAAAGGATCCATTAGTTTGAAGCAACGAATTATTACCGCACTCATTCTGGCTCCCCTGGTTATCTTAGGGATTTTTGAGCTTCCGCTGTCTTTATTTGTCATCGCGATCGCGGCAGTTACTGGGATAGGCTTCTGGGAATGGACTCAATTTGTCGAGCACAAATCTCGTCTTCGTGCATTAGTTCCTTCATTATTTATTGCCGCATTAAGCTTTGTTGTCATTGCCTTTGATGCAAAAAGCTTGAATGCGTTACTGCCTACGCATTATTTTGTGTTGGCGCTAGGCAGCGCTTGGTGGCTTTATGCCAGTGCGCTCGCGATTACTTACCCACGCTCTAGCCAATCTTGGCAAGCTTCTAATTTTTTAAGACACGCTTTTGGCTTGCTAACACTGCTACCTTTTTTGTGGAGTATTCTGATATTAAGAGCCCAAGGTATTGAAACTGATGTCTATTATGGCGCTAAGCTTGTTCTATTTGTGTGCTTGATTGTCTGGGCGGCGGATAGTGGTGCATACTTTGCTGGAAGAGCGTTTGGAAGAAGAAAAATGGCGCCATCAGTAAGTCCAAACAAAACGATAGAGGGGCTCGTTGGTGGAATTATTACGGCTATCATCGTTGGCTGGTTTACCGCACAATGGTTTGGAATCGAATTTACGAGCTCCGCTTCTATGGTAGTGATTACGCTAATAACCGTGATTATTTCAGTGCTTGGTGATTTGGTCGAAAGTATGTTCAAGCGCGTTTCTGGTATCAAAGATAGCAGCAACATTATCCCAGGGCACGGTGGAGTTTTAGACAGAATAGATAGCTTAACGGCTGCGTTCCCTGTTTTTGCTTTTCTTTACTTCATCTTTTAATGAATAGGTAAGTGTTTACTTACCTCTCGAAATTACGGTTATAGTGATGCGTAAGCTAACGATTTTAGGCGCTACAGGCTCAATTGGTGCAAGCACATTAAAAGTGGTAGAGCAGAACCCTGAGCAATTCTCTGTGGTTGCTTTAGCCGCAAGCAGCAATGTGGATAAAATGCTGGAGTTATGCGTCAAGTGGCAACCGAAATACGCGGTCATGGCGGATTTAAAAGCCGCCTCTTTGTTGAAAACCAAGCTATCATCTATCGCCCCTCGTATAGAGGTTTTGGCTGGGCCTGAAGCAACGTGTCACGTTGCTGAATTTAACGAGGTAGATACGGTTATGGCCGCTATTGTTGGAGCAGCTGGATTGCTGCCTACGATGGCAGCGATTAGAGCGGGCAAGCGAGTGTTACTGGCAAACAAAGAAGCCTTGGTTATGTCTGGCCAGCTTTTTATTGATGCGGTTAAACAGCATGGCGCAGAACTGCTTCCTGTGGATAGCGAGCACAATGCCATTTTTCAATGCTTACCAAGTGAGATTCAAACAACCTTAGGTCATTGCGATCTCACACAGCACGGTGTTCAGCATATCTTATTAACGGGCTCTGGCGGCCCATTTCGTTATACCGAAGTTTCATCGCTGATTCATGTCACACCGGAGCAGGCGATTGCTCACCCTAACTGGTCTATGGGGCCTAAAATATCGGTCGATTCAGCAACCATGATGAATAAAGGGCTGGAGTATATCGAGGCGAAGTGGTTGTTTAATGCTAAACAATCTGAGCTGAAAGTGATCATCCATCCTCAATCGGTTATTCATTCTATGGTCCAATTTCGTGATGGTTCTGTGATTGCCCAGATGGGAGAGCCTGATATGGCCACTCCGATAGCATCGGCAATGGCTTATCCAAAACGCGTGAGTTCCGGTGTTTCTGCTCTAGATTTTACCCGCCTTAGTGAGCTGACTTTCATAGAACCTGATTACTCTCGCTACCCATGTTTGAAGCTGGCGATAGATGCTTGTTATGAAGGGCAGCACCTGACAACCGCGCTAAATGCAGCGAATGAAGTAACGGTTGAGGCTTTCTTACAACGACAATTAGGGTTTACCGATATCGCTCGAGTTAATGAAATCGTCATGTCTAAAGTCTGTGCAATCGACTCTTATTCCGCGCCATTGGACTTGGAAAGCTTGCTTGAGGTAGATAAGATGGCTCGGGAAATGACGAATCAGATATTACGAGAGCGTACAGCATGACAGGAATACTGTGGAATTTTGCCTCCTTTGTGATTGCGCTGGGCATTCTAGTTGCCGTGCATGAATTTGGCCACTTTTGGGTCGCTCGCCGCTGCGGAGTCAAAGTCGAAAAGTTTTCTATTGGCTTTGGCAAATCTCTATGGCGGAAGGTAGGGAAAGATGGAACAGAATACAGCCTTTCAATGATCCCTCTTGGCGGCTATGTCAAAATGGTAGACAGCCGTGTTGATGAGATTCCCCCAGAACAATACCATGTAGCTTTCGATAAAAAGCCGTTATTGCAGAGAACAGCCATTGTCGCTGCTGGACCAATATTTAATTTCCTATTTGCGATTTTCGCCTACTGGGCAGTCTTTTTAATTGGGGTTCCCGCGGTTAAGCCGGTTATTGGTGAAGTAACACCTTATTCTATTGCAGCGAATGCAGGCCTTAAGCCGGGTATGGAACTTACCGCTGTCTCTGGCGTCAAAACCCGTGATTGGGAGTCGGTGAATATGGGTATCATCGCTCATATTGGCGATGATAACTTAACGTTCACGGTATCGTCAGAAGAAGGTGTGGGCGTATCACAAATTAAGACTCTTGATTTATCTGAGTGGAACTTTGACCCAGAAAAGCAGTCTGCTATGGGGACATTAGGGTTTATGCCTTATCGACCAGAGGTTTCCATGACGTTGGCTAATGTTTCAGAGGGCAGCGCTGGTGATCGTGCAGGACTTGAAGTGGGTGATACACTGCTTGCAGCAGACCAGGTTGAATTGAACAATTGGCAGCAGTTAGTTGAGGTCATTCAAAGTAAACCAGAACAACCCATTGAATTATTGATTGAACGAGACAACGAAAATCGTACTATCACATTAACTCCCGGGCGTCGTGATGATCACCAGGGCAAGTCGATAGGTTTTGCGGGAATCGCTTCGGAAGTCTCAGAATGGCCTGAAAAATATCGATTTGAACTGCAATATGGTGTATTTGAATCTATCGGTAAGTCGATTGAGAAAACCGGTCAGGTTATTAATTTAACGGCGACCATGTTGAAGAAATTGGTGGTCGGTGATGTCGGTCTAAATAATTTGAGTGGCCCAATTTCTATCGCAAAAGGGGCTGGTACAACCGCTGATTATGGGCTCGTATACTTTTTAGGCTTTTTAGCGCTCATCAGTATCAATTTAGGCATTATTAATTTAGTACCATTGCCAATGTTAGACGGTGGTCATTTGCTGTTTTTTGCTATTGAAGCAATCATTCGTCGCCCAGTGCCAGAAAAGGTACAAGAAATGGGTTTTCGAATCGGTGGTGCTGTTATTTTGTCATTTATGGCAATCGCAATTTTTAATGATTTTTCTCGCCTGTAAGCAAGGCTCAGGTTGTAGTGTAGTAAAGGAATAGCTAAGACAAATATGGCGATTAAAAAGATTCTGTTTGCAACGTTGTTAGCAACAAGCGTATCGGCAAATAGCGCAGAGAACTTTGTTGTTCAAGATATCAAGATCGACGGATTACAGCGTGTGGCACTTGGTGCAGCGTTACTGCAGATGCCCGTCCGAATTGGCGATGAGATCGACAGTCAAAATGTTGCTGAGATTATTCAATCTCTCTATGCATCGGGTAATTTCGAAGATGTTCAAGTTTTACGTGATAACGATGTGCTCGTTATTCAAGTGAAAGAGCGCCCTACGATTGCCAGTATCTCTTTCTCAGGTAACAAAGCGATCAAAGAAGAGCAGCTTCAGCAAAACTTAGACGCTTCAGGTATTCGACAAGGTGAAGCACTTGATCGGACAACTCTCGCTAATATCGAGAAAGGTCTTGAAGATTTCTATTACAGCGTGGGTAAATATAACGCAACGGTTCAGGCTGTTGTCACGCCTTTACCGCGAAATCGTTCTGATTTGAAGTTTGTTTTTACCGAAGGTGTTTCCGCTAAAATCAAGCAAATTAACTTTATTGGTAACACGGTCTTTAACGATAAAGAGTTAGTCGGGCGTTTTAACTTGAATGTTGACGTTGCATGGTGGAACTTCCTTGCTGATGATAAATACCAGAAGCAAGTCTTGGCTGCTGATATCGAATCACTTCGCTCGTTCTATTTGGATCGTGGCTACTTGAAGTTTCAAGTAGACTCAACGCAGGTGGCAATCTCTCCTGATAAAAAAGGCGTATACATTACCTTAGGTATTAACGAAGGTGATGCTTATACGATTAAAGATGTTAGCTTCCGTGGCGAACTGATTGGTAAGAGATCTGAATTTGAAGAGATGATTCCGTTTGATTTAGGTTCGGTTTACAACGGTTCATCGGTTACCCAGTTAGAAGAAGAGATCAAGCGTGTTCTGGGTGAAGCTGGTTATGCGTATCCGCAAGTCAGAACCTTGCCAGATTTTAATGATGAAACGAACGAAGTTTCGCTAGTGATTGACGTCGAAGCGGGTAATCGTATCTATGTTCGTGATATTCGATTTGTCGGTAACAACTCAACGCGCGATGAAGTCATGCGTCGTGAAATGCGTCAAATGGAAGGAAGCTGGTTAAACTCAAAATCAATCGAAACGGGCAAGACTCGATTAAATCGATTAGGTTTCTTTGAAACGGTAAACGTACAAACCGTGCGTGTTCCTGGAAGTGAGGACCAAGTTGATCTTGTTTATGATGTGAAAGAAGCGAACTCAGGCAGCATTAACTTTGGTGTCGGCTACGGTACTGAATCGGGTGTGAGCTTCCAAGTCGGTTTGCAGCAAGATAACTTTATTGGTTCAGGTAATCGTGTGGGCATAAACGCGATGATGAACGATTATCAAAAGAACGTCAGTTTAGATTACCGTGACCCGTATTGGACGCTCGATGGTGTCAGTCTGGGGGGTAAAATCTTCTACAACGAATTTGAAGCTTCTGAAGCGGGTATCGTTGATTATACCAATGAAAGCTACGGGGTCAGTATGACACTGGGTAGCTGGGCGAATGAGGTGAACTTTTTTGAACTGGGTGTAGGCTATACCCACAACAAGATCGGTAACTTATCGCCTTACTTGCAAGTTGAGCAGTTCTTAGCGTCACAAGCCAGTAATATTGATAATTCAGGCTCATTGAATACCAATGACTTCGATATTAATATTTCCTGGACTCGTAACCAATTAAACCGTGGTTACTTCCCGACAGCGGGTAACCACCAACGAGCATTTTATAAAATGACCGTACCTGGCTCTGACGTACAGTACTTCAAAGTTCAGTATGATATTCGCCAGTACTTCCCGTTGACGCAAAAGCATGACTTCGCCTTGTTGATGCGCGGTCGCTTGGGGTACGGCAATGGCTACGGTCAAACCGATGGGCAAGACAATTTGTTCCCATTCTATGAGAACTACTACGCCGGTGGCTTTACTTCGCTGCGTGGCTTTGGGTCAAACTCAGCCGGTCCGAAAGCGGTTTATCGTGATTACTCTGGCTCAAATAATGGTACAGATACCGCGACAGATGACTCAGTAGGGGGTAACGCTGTTGCCTTAGCCAGTCTGGAATTGATTTTCCCAACACCGTTTGCGTCAGATGAAGTACGCAGCCAAATTCGAACAAGCTTATTTATTGATGCGGCAAGCGTGTGGGATACCGAGTTTGACTATCGTGATTCAGGTGCCGAATATGGCAGTGACTACTATTACGATTACTCAGATCCAACCAATTATCGTGCGTCTTACGGCGCAGCATTACAGTGGATGTCGCCGATGGGCCCTCTGGTCTTCTCGTTGGCATCACCTATTAAGAGTTTTGAGGGTGATGACGAAGAGGTATTCACTTTCACTATTGGCAGAACCTTCTAATAAAGGAAATTACTTTGAAAAATATCATGAAAGCGGCTGGTGTTAGCCTTGTTGTTTTAAGCACATCAATGTTTGCACACGCAGCAGAAGCAGCACAAAAAATAGGTTATGTTAATTCGGCTCAAATTTTTCAAGCACTTCCACAACGAGAAGTGGTATTGCAAAAAATGCAAGAAGAGTTCAAAGATCGTGCAGCGGAACTTCAAACGATTCAAGCTCAAGCTAAGACTAAAATGGAAAAGCTACAGCGTGATGGTGAATTGCTGGGCCAAGAGGAAGTTGAAAAACTTCGTGTTGAGATTAGCCAACTAGAAAGTAACTTCCAAATCAAAGGTAAGTCGTTAGAGCAAGCGTCAGCACGTCGTGAAGCAGAAGAGAAGCAAAAATTGTTTAAACTGATTCAAGACGCGGTTAACAAAGTGGCTGAAAAAGAAGGCTATGACCTTATTATTGAAGCGCAGGCTCTACAGTACGCGAAGCCTGAATACAATATTTCTGAAAAAGTCATCGACTCACTAAAATAATATGTTGAAACTAACACTTGCCGAATTGGCTACGATAACGGGTGGAGAACTGTATGGGGACGCAAGTGCTACTGTGTCTACCGTTGCTCCGATGGACAAAGCCGTTGAAGGTACCGTCACTTTCTTATCTAATGTTAAGTATGCCAAGCACTTAAATGATTGTCTTGCGACGGTTGTGATGGTGAAAGAAGCACAGCGGGAACATTTTGAGGGTAATGTTTTAGTCGTTGACGATCCTTATATTGCGTTTGCAAAAGTGGCTCAAGCATTAGATACAACGCCTTCTGCTGCTCAAGGTATTGCAGCTTCAGCGGCCATCGCTTCTGATGCGGTGATCGGTCAGAATGTTTCAATCGGTGCTAATGCAACGATTGAATCTGGGGTAACGCTGAGTGATAACGTGGTTATCGGTGCTGGCTGTTTTGTGGGTAAGAATGCATCCATCGGCTCTAACACTCAACTGTGGGCGAATGTTTCTATCTACCATAGTGTCGCTATTGGCAGTGATTGCTTGATTCAATCTAATACTGTTATTGGTGCCGATGGTTTTGGTTATGCCAATGAAAAAGGTGAGTGGGTCAAAATCCCTCAACTCGGTACGGTCCGAATCGGTAATCGTGTGGAAATTGGCGCATGTACGACAATAGACCGCGGTGCGTTAGATGACACTGTGATTGAAGATAACGTTATTATCGACAATCAGATCCAAATCGCGCATAACGTGCACATCGGATATGGTACAGCCATGGCGGGTGGTACGATTGTCGCTGGCAGTACAACCATAGGTAAATATTGCATCATTGGTGGCGGAACGGTTATCAACGGGCATATTGAAATCGTTGATGGGGTCACTATCACCGGTATGGGCATGGTGATGAGAGGCATTTCTGAAAAAGGCATGTACTCTTCAGGCATTCCATTACAGCCTAATCGTGAGTGGCGAAAAACGGCCACGCGTGTTCACCGCATTGATGAGATGAACAAACGTTTGAAGGCTGTCGAGAAACAATTGGAACCGAAAGCGGAATCCTAATTCCATCTTTCTAGCAAAAGGCTCGCGAAAAGCGAGTCTTTTTCGTCTATTATATTGAGCAAATAATTTTAAAGTTTTACGAAATAGGAATATGACTTTGACTACTGAAAATAAAACGATGAACATTACTGAAATTCAGGAGTTACTTCCTCATCGCTACCCATTCTTACTCATTGACCGTGTGACGGATTATGAAGAAGCTAAACACTTAACGGCGATTAAAAATGTATCAGTAAACGAGCCACAGTTCACCGGTCATTTTCCACAGCTGCCTGTATTCCCTGGTGTGTTGATTCTAGAAGCCATGGCACAAGCCACGGGCCTATTGGGTTTCAAATCGTTTGGTGCGCCAGCTGATAACGAGCTTTACTACTTTGCGAGTGTTGATAAAGCGAAATTCCGTAAACCCGTTGTTCCCGGTGATCAAATGGTGATCAAAGTTGAATTTATTAAAGAGCGTCGCGGTATTGCTGCCTTTAATGGTGTAGCGACTGTCGATGGTGTCGTGGTCTGTTCTGCTGAGCTAAAATGTGCTCGCCGAGAGTTCTAATATGATTCATGAAACTGCAAAAATTCATCCATCAGCGGTTATTGAGGGTGAAGTAACAATCGAAGCCAATGTGACCGTGGGGCCGTTTACCTATATTTCAGGAAACGTTGTCATTGGTGAGAACACTGAAATCATGTCGCACATCGTGATCAAAGGTAATACGACAATCGGTAAAGATAATCGTATTTTCCCTTACGCCATTATTGGTGAAGAGAATCAAGATAAAAAGTACGGTGGTGAGGCGACAACGGTGGTTGTTGGTGACCGAAATGTGATTCGTGAAAGTGTTCAGATTCACCGTGGTACCACGCAAGATAAAGCGACCACAGTGATTGGTGACGATAACCTACTGTGTGTTAATGCGCATATTGCCCATGATGTCATCGTTGGTAACCACACTCACATCGGTAACAACGCCATTTTAGGTGGTCATGTTACCGTTGGTGACCATGCTGGCGTGATGGCTTTATCGGCTATCCATCCTTTCTGCTCTGTCGGTGCGTACTCTTACGTGGGGGGATGTTCCGCTGTTGTGCAAGATGTGCTTCCATATGTGCTTGCACAAGGAAACCACGCAACGCCATTTGGCTTGAACCTAGTCGGTTTGAAGCGTAATGGTTTTGAAAGAACAGAGATCAGAGCACTGCAAAAAGCGTATAAGGAAATCTACCGAGCCGGTAAAACGCTAGAAGAAGCGAAACCAGTATTGCTTGAAATGGCGGCAGAGTTCCCATCAATCAAGCCGATGATCGATATGCTTGAGAGTTCGGAACGCGGTATCATTCGATAATTGCGTTAAGTATATTAAGAAAAGATCGCTAAATTCAGCGATCTTTTTTATTTTAAGTGCCAATAAAACTACCGTTTTTAAAAACCAATGACACAAGCTACCCCCGTTCCTAAAAATACCTCCAAACAAAAGGTGCCACATAAATGACGAAACAAACTAACAAGCCCTTAAGAATCGGCATCGTTGCTGGCGAACTGTCGGGGGATACGCTAGGCGAAGGGTTTATTCGGTCTATAAAAGCCCAATATCCTGACGCAGAATTTGTCGGTATTGGCGGTCCCAAAATGATGGCTCAAGGTTGTGAATCTTTGTTTGAAATGGAAGAGCTTGCCGTGATGGGGTTGGTTGAAGTGCTTGGCCGCTTACCGCGATTACTTCATGTGAAAAAGGAACTGGTTAAGTATTTTATCCAAAATCCAGTGGATGTTTTTGTTGGAATAGATGCCCCTGATTTCAATCTAAGGTTAGAAAAAACACTGAAAGACGCTGGAATAAAAACGGTCCACTATGTCAGCCCTTCCGTTTGGGCCTGGCGACCAAAGCGTATCTTCAAAATTGATGCAGCAACGGATCTGGTGTTAGCATTTTTGCCTTTTGAAAAAGCGTTTTATGATAAATACAATGTGGCTTGTGAATTCATTGGGCACACACTGGCTGACGCTATCCCGCTTGTGAGTGATAAAGCTCAAGCCAGATCGTTGTTACAGTTGGAGCAAGACAGAAAGTGGCTTGCGGTTCTTCCTGGAAGCCGTGGTGGAGAAGTCGCTCTAATTGCCAAACCATTTATTGAAACTTGTCAGAGAGTCCACAAAAAATACCCCGATATGGGGTTTGTGGTCGCCGCGGTCAATAAAAAGCGCCGTGAGCAGTTTGAACGTATTTGGCAGGCTACAGCTCCTGAACTTGAATTTGTCATTATTGAAGATACCGCACGTAATGTGATGACCGCTGCTGATGCGGTATTGCTGGCTTCAGGGACGGTTGCTCTGGAATGTATGTTGGTGAAACGCCCGATGGTGGTGGGTTACCAAGTCAATAAATTAACCGGGTGGATTGCTCAAAAGCTATCGATTACCGAATTTGTCTCGCTGCCAAATGTGTTGGCGGGCAAAGAATTAGTCAAAGAGTTTATTCAAGAAGAATGCCACCCCGATTTTCTCTTCCCCGCGATGGAGAAGGTGATCGAAAATGACAATTCTGAACTGATGAATACGTTCACTGAAATGCACCAGTGGATCCAAAAAGATGCCGATCAGCAAGCAGCAGCGGCAGTATTAAAGTTGATAGAGAAACAGTAAGGTCGGGTTATGGCGGTAAATAAAGCAGTAAAAACAGTACTTCCTCCATTCGAATATCCTATGGGTTATCAATTGGTTGCTGGGGTCGATGAAGTTGGGCGAGGCCCGTTGGTCGGCGATGTCGTCACAGCTGCTGTTATTCTTGATCCTAATAATCCCATTGCAGGATTAAACGATTCTAAGAAGTTATCTGAGAAAAAACGCTTAGCACTGTTACCTGAAATTAAACAAAAAGCGTTGGCTTGGTCAGTGGGTCGCTGCTCGCCACAAGAAATCGATGAACTGAATATCTTACAGGCCACTATGGTGGCGATGCAAAGAGCGGTAGCAGGACTCGCCATCAAACCTGACCTCACGCTTATTGATGGGAATAAAGTGCCTCAACTCGATATGGACGCGCAAGCTGTGGTCAAAGGCGATTTACGCGTGGCCGAAATTAGCGCTGCATCAATTATTGCCAAAGTGGTACGCGACCAAGAAATGGAAGCCTTAGATAAAATATATCCACAGTTTGGCTTTGCGAAACACAAAGGATACCCGACAAAAGCGCACTTTGCGGCGATTGAAGAGTTTGGCGTGATTGAAGAACACCGTAAAAGCTTCAAACCTGTAAAAAGAGTTTTGGGATTAAAGTAGTCAGCCCCTTTATTCCTCTCGTCAATGACGTAAAATAGCGAAAGCTTCTACTTAATATGATATTAGCGGCATTAAAACAGAGCGATGCCGCTTAGGAAACCATCCATGTCAGATCCCAAGTTTATTCATCTTCGTGTTCACAGTGACTACTCCATGGTCGATGGCTTATCCAAAGTCCCACCGTTGGTAAAGAAAGTCGCTGAAATGGGCATGCCCGCTATGGCTCTGACCGATTTTACCAACTTGTGTGGTTTGGTTAAGTTTTATGGAACCGCTCATAACTGCGGGATTAAACCGATCATTGGTGCGGATTTCTCGGTTCGATCGAACGAATTTGGTGATGAGTTTTCTAAGCTGACCATTCTCGCGTCCAGTAATATTGGTTATAAAAACCTCACACTGCTTATCTCAAAAGCTTATCTTCGTGGGCAAGTACTTCACCAGACCGTTATTGATAAAGAGTGGCTCATTGAGCTGTCCGAAGGGCTAATTATTCTCTCTGGCGGTAAACATGGTGATATTGGTAAAGCCTTGTTGAAAGGCAACAACGAACTTGTCGAAGAGTGTGTTGCCTTTTATAAAACACATTTTGCTGATCGTTTCTATCTAGAGCTGATACGAACAGGTCGTGTGGATGAAGAGACCTATTTGCACTTTGCCGTAGAACTAGCGGAACAGCGAGATCTTCCAGTTGTTGCGACCAATGAAGTGGTGTTTTTAACCGAAGACCTTTTTGAAGCCCATGAAATACGCGTTGCGATTCACGACGGCTTTACGCTAGAAGACCCAAGGCGTCCAAAAAATTACAGTGCACAGCAATATTTGCGTACTGAAGAGGAAATGTGCGAGCTGTTCGCTGATATACCAGAAGCACTGCAAAACAGCGTAGAAATTGCCAAGCGCTGTAATGTTACCGTTCGTTTAGGAGAGTATTTTCTACCTAATTTCCCAACCGAAGGTTTAAAAATCGAAGACTTCTTGATCAAAAAATCTCAGGAAGGATTAGAAAGACGTTTAGCATTTTTATTTCCCGATGAAGAAATTCGCGCACAAAAACGCCCTGAATACGATGAACGTTTAGCCATAGAGCTCGAAGTTATTAATAACATGGGTTTCCCAGGCTACTTCCTTATCGTTATGGAATTTATTCAGTGGTCCAAAGATAACGATGTTCCTGTGGGGCCTGGGCGAGGTTCTGGTGCGGGTTCTTTAGTGGCATACGCGCTTGATATCACCGATCTCGATCCACTTGAATACGATTTACTTTTCGAACGTTTCTTAAACCCAGAACGTGTTTCCATGCCCGATTTCGATATCGACTTTTGTATGGATAAACGTGATCAGGTGATTGACCATGTAGCAGAAATGTATGGCCGTGATGCGGTATCCCAAATCATTACGTTTGGAACCATGGCTGCAAAGGCGGTTATTCGAGATGTAGGGCGAGTCCTTGGTCATCCGTTTGGCTTTGTCGACCGTCTCTCTAAGTTGATTCCGCCAGATCCAGGCATGACATTGGCAAAAGCATTTGATGCTGAGCCTGCGCTGCCTGAGCTTTATAACAACGATGATGAAGTTAAAGAGCTCATCGATAAGTGCCGAATTTTAGAAGGGTGTACCCGAAACGCAGGTAAGCACGCTGGTGGTGTGGTTATCTCGCCAACCACCATTACTGACTTCGCACCTCTGTATTGTGATTCGGAAGGGAATTTTCCGGTTACCCAGTTTGATAAGAATGATGTCGAAACTGCGGGTTTAGTTAAATTCGATTTCTTAGGGCTTCGAACGTTAACGATCATTGACTGGGCGCTAGGGCTCGTGAATCCACGTTTAGCCAAAGAAGGCAAAGATCCGATTCGAATTGAGTCTATTCCACTCGACGACCAAGCCTCATTTAACCTGTTACAAAACTCTGAAACAACGGCGGTATTCCAGCTGGAATCCCGTGGCATGAAAGACTTGATCAAACGACTTCAACCTGACTGTTTTGAAGACATTATCGCATTGGTTGCCTTGTTCCGCCCGGGTCCGTTGCAATCAGGCATGGTAGATAACTTTATCGACCGTAAGCATGGTCGCGAGGCCGTGTCGTACCCAGATGAAACGTGGCAACACGAATCGCTAAAAGAGACGCTAGAGCCTACTTACGGCATCATCCTGTATCAAGAACAGGTCATGCAGATTGCACAGATCCTCGCTGGCTATACGCTTGGCGGAGCCGATATGCTGCGTCGTGCAATGGGTAAGAAAAAGCCAGAAGAGATGGCCAAGCAGCGTAGCATCTTTAAAGAAGGCTCTATAGCAAACGGTGTCGATGGTGAACTATCGATGAAGATTTTTGACCTAGTAGAAAAATTTGCAGGCTACGGGTTTAACAAATCTCACTCTGCCGCTTATGCTTTGGTTTCTTATCAAACATTGTGGCTTAAAACGCACTATCCAGCCGAGTTCATGGCGGCGGTAATGACGGCAGATATGGACAACACCGAGAAAGTGATCGGCTTGGTTGACGAATGTATCCGCATGAAGCTCAGGTTACTGCCACCGGACATTAACGCGGGGCTATACCGATTTAATGTGGATGAAACCGGTGCGATTGTGTATGGAATCGGCGCAATCAAAGGTGTTGGTGAAGGACCGATTGAAGCGATTTTAGAAGCAAGAAACAACGGCGGCCACTTCAAAGACTTATTTGATTTCTGTGCGCGTATTGATTTAAAGCGTGTCAATAAACGTGTGATAGAAAAACTCATTTACGCGGGGGCACTGGATCGATTAGGACCGCATCGAGCCGCTTTAATGGCGTCGCTCAAAGACGCAGTAAAAGGGGCTAGCCAGCATCATCAAGCAGAAGCATTTGGTCAAGGTGATATGTTTGGTGTGTTGACAGAAGAAGCCGATGTCATCGAGCATAAGTACACAAAAGTGGAACCCTGGCCGGAAAAAGTGTGGTTAGAAGGCGAAAGAGACACGCTAGGCTTGTATTTAACTGGGCATCCGATCAATGCTTATTTGAAAGAGCTAACAAAATACACCAGCTGTCGATTAAAAGACGCAACACCGACAAGACGAGATCAATCCGTGACCATTGCAGGTCTTGTTATTGCTGCAAGAGTGATGACCACTAAGCGAGGCGCTCGCATTGGTTTGATGACAATCGATGACCGTTCTGGCCGAATGGAAGTGATGTTGTACTCAGATGCGCTTGATCGGTATGCAGAATTGTTAGAAAAAGATAAAATACTGGTCATTTCTGGACAGGTCAGCTTTGATGATTTCAATGGTGGTCTTAAAATGTCAGCGCGCGAACTGTTGGATCTAGGAACCGCTCGAGAGAAATATGCTCGAGGTCTATCGGTGTCCATTAATGAATCACAAATAAACAATCAATTTTTTGAGCGCTTTAGCCAAATTCTAGAGCCTCATCGAGCAGGGACCATCCCTGTCAATATATATTATCAGCGACTTGATGCCAGAGCTCGACTCACGCTTGGTACTGAATGGCGAGTGACGCCCAGTGATGTATTGTTAGACGAATTGAAACTGCTACTTGGTCGTAACCAGGTAGAACTCGAATTTAACTAAAATTTAGCCTCATATAGGACGCTAAGTAGAAAAGGATCAATAGATGAGCCTCAACTTTCTTGAATTTGAAAAGCCAATTGCTGAACTAGAAGCAAAAATTGAAGCTTTACGTGATGTATCTCGTCACGGCGGCGATACAGCCGTTGATTTAGATAAAGAAATTCAGCAGCTTGAAAAGAAAAGTTTAGAACTGAAAAAGAAAATCTTTAGTGATCTTGGCGCATGGGAAACCGCTCAACTAGCGCGTCACCCACAGCGTCCTTACACACTGAATTATGTAGAAAGTGTCTTTACCGAGTTTGAAGAGTTGGCAGGTGATCGTGCTTTCGCTGATGACAAAGCGATCGTAGGGGGTATTGCCCGCCTAGAAGGTCGTCCTGTTATGATCATCGGTCACCAGAAAGGCCGTGAAACAAAAGAAAAAGTCATACGTAATTTTGGTATGCCTAAGCCGGAAGGTTACCGCAAGGCGTTACGTCTTATGGAAATGGCAGAGCGCTTTAAGATGCCAATTATAACCTTTATCGATACCGCTGGTGCTTATCCAGGTGTGGGCGCAGAAGAGCGTGGGCAATCTGAAGCCATCGCGAAAAACTTGAAGGTCATGGCTGGCTTAAAAGTGCCTGTTATTTGTAATGTTGTGGGTGAAGGCGGTTCTGGCGGTGCTCTTGCTATCGGTGTGGGCGACTACGTTAACATGCTGCAATATTCGACATACTCGGTTATCTCTCCTGAAGGCTGTGCCTCTATCTTATGGCGTGACTCAGATAAAGCGCCACAAGCGGCAGAAGCGATGGGCCTAATTGCACCACGTTTGAAAGAGCTTGAGTTGATCGATGAAATTATCGAAGAGCCTTTAGGTGGTGCGCATAGAAATTATGCGGAAGTGTCAGAAAACATCAAAGCAACATTGATTAAGCAATTAGAAGAACTAGAGCAGTTTGATAACGACTCATTGTTAGAGCGTCGTTACCAGCGCTTAATGAGTTATGGCTACTGCTAATCATGGTTTAGTAATGAACAAAAGAGCTAACACGGTTAGCTCTTTTTTGTATCTGACGTTTGGTCGTAGTGATGGCTTGACGTAAGATATTTAAGTCAAAGGTCATCAGAGTATTGCAATGAACCCCCTATATACACTTTTTACCCAAGTGATTACCCAGCATAAAAAGCCAGATTCTCGACTCGTACTGGCCTTGAGTGGTGGTGTCGATTCTCGGGTACTACTCGAATTATTGATGCTGTATAAAACTGAATACCCTGACGTAATATGTTTGGCAGTGCATGTTCATCATGGTTTGAGTGAGAATGCCGATGAATGGGTGAGTCAATGTGATCGTTGGTGTCGAGACTTAGACATTCCGCTTGCCGTTGAAAAAGTGGTATTAAAAAAAGACTCTGGTGAAAGCATTGAAAAATTAGCTCGTGATGCTCGCTATTCCGCTCTAGCTAAACACATACACCGTGATGATTTACTGTTGACCGGTCAGCATCGAGATGATCAAGTTGAAACCTTTTTACTGGCTCTCAAGCGTGGCAGTGGCCCTAAAGGGTTATCCTCAATGGCGGAATGTTTACCATTTGAATTAGGTTACCAATTACGTCCATTGTTGACAGCCAGTAGAAAAGAAATTGAACAGTTTGCTCATCAGCAGTCATTGGACTGGATTGAAGACGAAAGCAACCTAGATACTCGATTTGATAGAAACTTTATCCGTCACAGTATTACGCCTCCTTTGCTAGACCGTTGGCCTTCTTTTTCTCAATCGGTACAAAGAAGCGCGGCCTTATGTGCTGAACAAGAAACCTTGCTTGATGAGCTTTTACAACCGGCGTTGATAAAAATGGTTGGCGATGATAATCAGGTGGTCTTATCGACACTTTCCACCTATTCGGTACTTGCCCAAAAGCGATTATTGAGGATGTGGCTTGAGCGTTGTGGCTCCTTGATGCCAAGTCGTCAGCATTTAGAGGCGATTCTTGAGCAAGTGATTGGCGCCAAGAGTGACGCGAATCCTCAGCTTAACCTATTGAATGGCCAGATAAGACGATTTAACAATGGATTGTATTTTATCGCTGACCACTCGGACGTAAGTCAATGGACAGCGCCGTTAAGCCCTAATACCACTCTGTTGCTGCCTGATGGGTTAGGGGAGATCACTCTTAGGCCACATGACTCAGTGCGAGGGAATGACACTTCGGTTGATGCTTGCCAGACGGTCTCTATTCGAGGTGACTATATTGGCTCGTTGAGTGTCATTTTTGACCCGCAGGGGCTAGCGGCGCATCCTTCGTCTCGGGGGCATAGCCGTAAATTGAAAAAGCTGTTTCAAGAGTATCAGGTGCCAAGCTGGTTAAGGCGTCGAACTCCCATCATTATGAATGACAGCCATGTTGTCGCTGTGATGGGGCTTTTTGTAACCAAACCCTACCAAGGGCACGATTGTGAAGTTTATTGGGACAAAAAGTTGGAATTTGTGCAAAAATAACTATAAAGAAAGAAGTATTAAAATAAAAAAAGGGAAAAGCAATGAGAAATGTAGCAATTGGATTGATTCTAGGTATGGGCTTGTTAAGTGGTCATGCATTGGCTGGTGACGTCGCCGCTGGAAAAGCTAAAGCTGCTATTTGTGCTGCATGTCATGGTGCAGATGGTATGGCAATGATTCCAGGTTACCCACACCTAAAAGGACAAAATGAGCAGTACTTAGTGAGCTCGATGAAAGCGTATAAAGATAAGCAGCGTAATGGTGGTCTAGCAGCTGTTATGCAAGCACAGGCAAGTCTATTGAGTGATGAAGATATCGCCAATCTCGCTGCGTATTATTCAAGCTTAAAGTAATACGACAGAACATTTGAGCCCAAGCTATTTGCTTGGGCTTTTTATTTGTGACTATTCAGTTAGTTGATTATTAACAGTCAGTTGATTGTTGATTTTAGCTAGTCAATAATAGGCAGATTATTGACATTTAAGGGATGAAAATGAAAAAGATTGAAGCCATTATTAAGCCGTTTAAATTAGACGATGTACGAGAAGCATTAGCGGAAGTGGGTATTACAGGGATGACAGTTTCTGAAGTGAAAGGCTTCGGACGCCAGAAAGGCCACACTGAACTGTACCGTGGTGCAGAGTACATGGTGGATTTCCTACCTAAGGTAAAGCTTGAGATTGTCGTGACGGATGACGTTGCAGAGCAGTGTGTTGATTCTATTATTGAAACAGCGCAAACGGGAAAAATAGGCGATGGTAAGATCTTCATAACCGATGTGGAACGTGTCGTACGTATTCGTACGGGCGAAGAAGACGAAGAGGCAATCTAAGGAGCCTTTGGGCTCCTTTCTCCTTTCTTTTTTTACTCTCTCTGACTTCTTATCACCTAGCTCCTTGCACCTACCTAAGGCAATCAATATGCTTGATGGATCGATATGAACAGAACGCATCTCTTTTTCCTAGCATTAGTATTGAGTGTATTGGGTTTTTTTTCTGTTTATTTCATCTTCAGTGTATCAACAGAGGCCAGTGTCACGGTACTTAATACTAATGCACTCAATACCCATTCACCGCCTAAGCTTCAGTGCCATCAAGAATCCAACACTCTATCAATTGATAATGAAGGGAAATTAGATGTTCTGGTCTGGAATATATACAAGCAAAATCGTTCCAACTGGAATGAAGCACTGACGTCACTGTCCCAATCTCGTCAATTGATTTTATTGCAAGAAGCCAGCATGACCGATTCTTTTAAAGGGTGGTTAATCGAAAAAGGGTGGCAGGGAAATCAAGTTGAAGCGTTTAAGGCGTTTGATGTGTCATCGGGTGTCCTCACTATTGCTGCCGACTCGCCCGCTTTAGTCTGTGCTTACTTGGTTGTTGAACCCTGGCTGAGGTTGCCTAAATCGGCGTTGTTTTCTTTATATTCATTGTCTGATGGTCAGCAGTTAGCGGTCGTGAATATTCATGCGGTTAATTTTACCTATGGGGTTGCTGAATATCAGCAACAATTGAATGCCCTAGTGAAAGCGTTGCTACAGCATGAAGGGCCGATTATTTTTGCTGGAGACTTTAACAGTTGGAGCCATGAGCGAATGAATGAACTGGCAGAGCACTTGCGACCTTTAGGCTTAATAGCGGCGACTTTTATGCCCGATAATCGTAAGCAATTTTTGAATGGTTTGGCTCTCGATCATGTCTTTTATCGAGGTTTGACTTTAAAAAAAGCAGAAGCACCACAAAGTGATGCTTCTGACCATAACCCATTATTAGTGAGTTTTTCTCTATAGCTCGCCCGTCAACGGTTCACGCTTTAGCTGACGACAATATAAATAGCCCAAACTAAGAAATACCCAACCCATGGGAGGGCGGAAATAACGATAGCTTGCCCACGCTCAAATTCTGTCCAAGTTAGCACTGCCGCATAACCAAGAACGATATACCAGGGTAATAGCAAAGGAACCGCGCTGGCAAACTGAGACCAGTCATTGGTGAGCGGTAGCTTGATAAGACCATTGAGACTGTTGAGATCGGCAGCGTATGTCATCACCTGTCCATGCTTTAAAAGCACACTCACATAGCTAGCAAAATCACCAATAATGGCAGGGAACATAATGACTGAACAGGCGGCAAACCAGCGCCAAAAACTCTGAGGTTGTTGGCTGGCTTTTGTTGCTAGGTTAAACCATAACGCGAGCATGATAATGGACATTGTTCGACCAAGAACATCTGAAATGATTTCACCTGCCATTAAGGTATTGGCGTCTAGAAGCTCAAGTTGCGCAGGGTTTGTTTGTGCTAGTTGGGTCGATAGCTCTGCGTATAACCAGTCAAAATTAACGAGGTCAAAGTAAGCGCCCCAAAATAAGAAAGGGCTCAATACAAGAAATAGATAAGGCTGCCAACCCCATACCGCATGTTTGTGCAGCGTGACAAAAGCAGAAGAAGGCGATCGGAAAATATCCACTAACATCATAAGTGGGTTACTAGACGAAATCATACACTCACCTTGGTTACATCAACGTACAATTTTAGTTTTTGTCCAGGCTGCAGGTATTTGCCTTTATTCAGTTCATTCCATTTCACAATATCATTACTCTTTACTTTAAATTTATTGGCGATGCCACTGATGGTATCCCCTGTACGTACTTGATAGAAAACCGTACGAATCACCGAACCGTCCGATCCCTTTTTCCAGATAACCAATTCTTGACCGATACGAAGTGTGTCGCGTGGGCCCATACCATTCCATTTTGCTAATGATTGATGAGAGACTTTATTTGCTCTTGCTATCGTCCACAAGCTATCGCCACTTTGTACCTTATGGGTCAATTTATACTGGCCTCTGGAGCGTGATTGGGTTTTTGCTAATCGGTTTGTCGCGCTCAGAGCGTAGGCCTTTTCGTCTTGAGTCGATGTTGGAATCATTAAGTGTTGCCCAACTCGAATATTATGACCGGGTAAGTTATTCGCGGTTTGTATAACACGAGTCGTGGTGTTGTATTTGTTTGCTAGAACGCTGAGGGTGTCGCCAGATTGCACTTGGTAGCGGACCAAACGCATACCTTTACCTCTGTTTTCTTCTACTTTTTGGGTAAATTGTGCCACGGAGCTTACCGGTAACAACAATTGCTGATGTTTATCCGGTGCGGTTGCCCATTGGTTGTACGCTGGGTTTAAGCTTTGAAGTTCTTTCACTGAAATGTTGGCATAATTGGCCGCAATCGCGAGATCGAGCTGATCGTTAGGATTGACGAGTTCAACAACCGGGGTGTTTGAAATGGCGGGTATTTCGATACCATACTTTTCTTGATTGGCTATGATGTCAGCAAGGGCGAGAAGCTTAGGCACATAACCGCTGGTTTCTTTTGGCAGATCTAATGAGAAGAAGTCAGTAGATTTTCCCAAGTTTCGATTCTTACGGATAGCACTGTTGAGGCGCCCGCCACCGCTATTGTAAGCCGCGATTGCGTGATTCCAGTCGCCATCAAAACGAGTGTTTAATCGTGTTAAGTAGGTTAACGCTGCATCGGTTGCGGCAACCACATCACGACGGCCATCGTACCAAAAATTCTGTTCTAGACCGAAATACTCCCCGGTGGCAGGAACAAACTGCCACAGCCCTGCAGCACTGCCATGTGAATAAGCGAAAGCATCAAAAGAACTTTCTACAATAGGAAGTAAAGCAAGCTCGAGTGGAAGACCTCTTTGCTCAATTTCATTAACAATCAGATATAAAAAAGGTTCAGCACGTTTGGAGACCGTTCTTAAATGCCCTGGATGCTTGAGATACCAAGTGCGGTAATAGTCAACACTCTTGTGATCTGGGACCTCCATTTGTAACTGCATTCCAATACGGTGCCAGATATCTTGTTGAGTTTGTGGGGTCACTTCAGCAATAGGTTTTAATTTAGGTGCTGTTGCTTTTAACTCACCTTGATTGTCTCCCGTTGATGTTGGCAGGTGAGCCACATCTTGCGTTGGTTGTGAGGTTTCATACTCCCCTGTAGTAGAAGATGACTCCGGTGGCTGAGTAAGTTGGCAGCCTGTTAGTAACAGTGCCAAAACCCAGCTGTATTTTACTCGCATGTAACAGCCCTTTTTTAAAACAGCTGCTGATAATACTGGTCTGCCCCTACAAGTGACAAGCTAGAAAATGCTAAAATTCGTTCTTCCACTCACGTAACGCGGAAAAAACGGAGAGCGGGTCAATGTTTTCTGTTCGATTTGTCACCGATTTAATGACCGATTCCTCTTTGCAACGAAGAAATGGGTTGATCAGCTTTTCAAGTTTGATAGAGCTAGGAAGGGTAGATTGCTTCTGTGCACGAAGGCGATTGACATCATCTCGGTACTGGTGAAGTCGCTGATTCTCTGGCTCAACCGCCAATGCAAAAGAAACATTGCTGGCCGTGTATTCGTGGGCGCAGTAGATTTTTGTTTCTTCAGGCAGTGCGGCTAGTTGATCCAACGCCGTGTGCATCTGCGCGTAAGTCCCTTCAAAAACTCGACCACAACCCGCCGAGAAAAGCGTGTCTCCACAAAATAGATGCCCAGCACCGACATAACCAATATGTCCGAGTGTATGACCCGCTAAGTCGAGCACATCGAAAGACTCTCCAAATAACTCGATTTTATCCCCACCATTTACGGCGTGTGTGAGTGTTGGAATCGGCTCTTTTTCCGGGCCGACAACATCAATGCCGGGATACTGGCGAACGAGCTCAGGAACACCGCCTATATGGTCATGATGATGATGGGTAATTAGGATGGCGTCTAACGTCAGTTGATGCGCTTCTAAGTAAGGCAGCACTGGATTCGCATCACCAGGATCGACCACAACACAACGGCCTTCTCTATTTTCTATCACCCAGATGTAATTATCATTAAATGCAGGTATGCTTTTGATACGTATCATGGTTGAGTCTCCCGTCACCTAGGTTGAAGCAGGTTATTAATGAATCCAGCACGCAATGAAAAGAAGCTTGAAAAGCCACACTCATGGTCTCAGCTTAAAAATGGCGAGTGGGTGAACAACGCTATTCAAACACGCCTTGATGAGTGGTGTCCAAAGTTATTTGGGTATCATATGTTGAAGCTGGGCGGTTTAAGCTGTGAGCTGGCAAGTCAACACTGCAATATCCAACATCAAGTCAATCTAGATGTTCATAACCCTCTGCACAATGTGATCGCTGACGGTTATGATTTGCCTTTTTTGGAAAAAAGCTTTGATACGGTGATTATGGCTCATCAACTCGATTACTGTAACGATCCTCACCGAATGTTGCGAGAAGTTGATAGAGTGATGATTGATGATGGTTACCTCATTCTCACAGGGTTCAATCCGATCAGCATCACCGGCTTTGCTCGATTCCTCCCATGGCGGAAAAATAATTTACCTTGGAGCGGGCGAATGTTCACACCGAACCGAATTAAAGATTGGTTAGGGTTATTGAATTATCAGGTGATTGAAAGTGATACATTTGCACTGTTCCCTATGCAAAAATATCAACCGATGTGGACATGGTGTGAGAACAGTTTAGGTGATTGGGCTAGCCCATTAGGAAGCCTTTATTTCGTGGTGGCGCGCAAGCGTACTTATCCTTTAAAACCGATCAAGCCGCACTGGCGATTAAAACGAAGATTATCGCCAGTCAGTATTAACTATCGAGTGAATCGCGTTGTACAGAAAAATTGGGTAGATAAAAACTGATTTGAGTTTGAGGTAAGAAACCAAGAATCGCCGCTTCTTGGTTTTATTTTAGGTCCTCAGTGATCTAAATCGTTAACCTGCTTCGTAACCGGTATCTTCTTCTGTTGGATTTTCGGCTGCGGTACGTGCCAATTCATCGCACATTTCGTTTTCTCTGTGCCCCGCATGGCCCTTAACCCAGCGCCAATCGACCGTGTGACGCGCGGTCTCTTTGTCTAGCGCCTGCCATAAATCAGCGTTCTTTACAGGTTTCTTCGCTGACGTCTTCCAGCCACGCTTTTTCCAGTTATGAATCCATTGCGTAATACCTTGGCGAACATACTGACTATCTGTGGTAAGTATCACTTCACAGGGCTCCTTCAGAGTTTGTAAAGCAACAACGGCGGCAAGCATCTCCATGCGATTGTTGGTGGTCAGGTTATAGCCTTTGGCGAGTGTTTTTTCCGTTTCTTTATAGCGTAATACAACACCATAACCACCAGGGCCTGGATTGCCTAAACAAGAACCATCTGTGAAAATTTCCACTTGTTTCGTCATGATTTGATACTATTGGGTTAAGCATATTATTCGCATAGTCTGACACATAATTAAATATGAATACCAGTAGCAATTTAGAGCAAAATGTAGAGCAAAAACGAATCATCGTTCTCGATACCGAAACCACCGGTATGAATAGAGAAGGTGGGCCTACCTATCAAGGGCATCGTATTATAGAGATTGGTGCTGTCGAGATCATCGGTCGAAAGCTCACTGGTCGGCATTTTCATGTCTATATCAAGCCAGACCGTGAGATTCAGCCTGATGCGATAGAAGTTCATGGTATTACCGATGAATTTTTATCAGACAAGCCGTCTTATAGCGAAGTACATCAAGAATTTATTGAGTTTATTAAAGGTGCCGAATTAGTTGCCCACAATGCTCCCTTTGATGTGGGCTTTATGGATCATGAATTCAGAATGTTTGATAGCTCTGCGGGTCAAACCACGGACTATTGTGAGGTCACCGACACCCTCGCCATGGCGAAGCGCATGCCAAACATGCCAGCTAGGAAGAACCTGGATTCATTGGCAAAGCACTACACTATTGATACCTCAGCTCGTATTCTTCACGGCGCTTTGCTCGATGCGGAAATTCTAGCTGACGTCTACTTGGCGATGACGGGGGGGCAAACGTCGCTTCAATTTAGCTCTGAAGCAGGTGGAATTAGTGGTGTAACGATAAAACGTATCAACACAGACCGAAAAGCGCTAAAGGTTTTACTAGCAACGGCCGATGAAGTAAAAGCACATCAAGAAAGGCTTGATATCGTACAAGAAAATGGCAACTGCCTCTGGCTAAAGTAATAAGCCCTTGCTAAAAACAGGAGAAATACCATTGAGGATTTTAATCACGTTCATGAGCTTGATGCTGTGCTTTAGTACGAGTGTCGCCAGTGAAGAATCTTCTATGTCGTTGCTCGATAATCGTTTTCGAGTGGATCCTACGATAAAGCAAATTACTTTTGTCATTTATCGCGAACAATCTTCTAAACCCGTTGTGTTGGTTAGGCCCGATGGCAAAAAATATTATGCGTGGCGAAGTCCTGACAACGTTCAATGGTATCAAGAATCATCGCTGGACATTATTTCCATTGACGATCCTATGCCGGGTCCTTGGCAAGCGGTGGGCAAAGTCACGCCCAAAAATAGAATCTTACTTATCTCTCATTTAGCGTTAGAAAGCGATACATTCCCAACCCGTTTATACCAAGGTGAAGAGATCAAATTCACCGCGAAATTGACCTCAGATGGTGAACCTCTGATTCTTAGGGATTTTCTTGATCGAATCAGCCTTAAAGTGACGTTTACGAAGTTTGTGGAAAATGAGCAGGACTTGATCAGCGAAGCCAAGCCAGTTCCTGAGGTTTTGGGTGTCTTTTCTGATGATGGAACAGGACTTGATGAATTTCCTGGCGACGGAATATTTACCGTGGCTTTACCAATATCCTCGCAGCCAGGTAAATACCGGGTAAGAATCACATCAGGAAATGGCATCTTTTTAAGGGCTCAAGAGCAAGAGGTGCTGGTTTATCCAACACCGATTCAGCATACCTTTATTCAATCTCGAGATGCTGAAACGGCTCACCAAATTATTCTCTCCGGAGAGCAGGGTATGGTCAAGCCTGGGTCTTTGGCGGCACAAATTGACCACACCAATAGTGACGGTGAACTCACCTCCGTGTCTGGCAGTGCCATTGAAGAATCGGAAAAGCTGGATCTTTGGATACCCAATAGTGACAAAGTGGGTCACTATCAATGGCAAGGAAAGGTGTTTGCAACGGATATGGCGACAGGTAGACCGCTGGCGTTTATGGTGACCGATCAAAGTTATAATATTTTAGAGGAAATCGATTTTGAGAAAACACGGTTGATTCAAGAAGAGCAACAGAGAAAACAGCAGCAACTTCTCGAAGAGCTACGAATCAAAGAAGAGAAGGAAGCGGCTCGAACACGCAGCATGATTATCATTGGTGTCGGCAATATTGTGGCCATTTTAGTGGGGCTGGCGGTGTGGTTCATACGACGAAAACTCAATGCGGCTAAAAAGGCGTTACCAGAAATGCAGTTGGATATGCCTAAGAAATAAAGCGTAAAGTAATGTTGTGATTTGAACCAATAGCCAATCTCATAGCAAAATTAAACAGATAGACAGGTAAACAGATAAGCAATAACCGTTGATAAATGGGTAGAGAAAAGGCCGATTAACTCAGTGGTTAATCGGCCTTTTAGTGCTTGCTATTTGAGAGAGCGATTTTTAGGCTACGTTACCGACGGCAGGATATTGAGGCTTTGCAGCAAGGTCCTCGGGGCTGAAGTCGTCAACATTGATCACGTACAGACGCTCCACTTCTGCTTTTCTCAGTATCGCCGCTTCTGCGTCATCGATAAGGTTGTTTTCTAATCCGATTTCAGCAATCTTATCGAGTGCTAAGAACGCTTTACGCTGCTCTATCCCCTTGCACACTTTATCGAAGATTGGCTCAGCTTGAAGAATGATCTCCAGTGCTTTCTCTATGCGGCCAACTGGATTAAACGGCGTATCTTCAAGGTACTGGTTTCGACCAATTCTAGAACGAGTCTCACTTGGAGTTTGAATGATTTTTGCCACTTTACTGTCCAGCTTATCGCTTGGTGCTCGGCGTACTCTACCAAAAGGTAGAATTAGGATACGAAGCGCTGAAGCGATAACTCGGTTAGGGAAGTTCGCTAAAAATTCATCAATCGCTACTTCCGTTTGTTGCAAGCTATCTTGCAGGCCCCAGTCAACCATAGCTTTATCTTCTTGAGGGCGTCCATCTTCATCAAAGCGTTTCAGCGTCGCAGAACTGAGGTAAAGTTGGCTTAGAATATCACCCAGTCGAGCAGACATTCGCTCTTTGCGCTTTAACGAACCGCCTAACACAACCATTGAAATATCCGATAGTAATGCCATGTTCGCGCTGTAACGATTCAACTGCTGATAGTAACGCTTAGTGAAATCTTTGGTCGGAGCCTCAGAGCCAAAGCCATCAGTGAAACCAAACCACAGGCTGCGAACCAGATTACTCATGGTAAACGTCACGTGACCTGCTAATGCCGCATCGAATTTCTCTAACGCATCATTGGCCTCGGAATGCGCCGCATTCATTTCGTCGAGAACGTATGGGTGACAACGAATCGCTCCTTGACCATAGATGATCAACGATCGAGTGAGAATATTGGCACCTTCTACAGTGATAGCGATTGGCGACCCTTGGTAACCGCGCGCTAAAAAGTTCGAAGGCCCCAAGCAAATGCCTTTTCCGCCGACAATGTCCATTGCATCAATGATGCTGCGTTGTCCACGGTGAGTACAGTGATACTTAACGATGGCAGAAATAACAGACGGCTTTTGGCCTAAATCGATACCTGCTACGGTTAGGCTACTCGCAGCGTCCATGACGTAAGCGTTACCAGCAAGGCGTGCTAGGGGCTCTTCTACCCCTTCCATGTGACCAATAGGTTGCTTGAACTGGCGGCGAATACGAGCATAAGCTCCGGTTGCTAACGCTGCTGATTTAAGACCACCGGTTGAATTTGAAGGCAGAGTGATACCACGCCCCACGGATAAGCACTCGACGAGCATTCTCCAGCCTTGTCCCGCCATTTTTTCGCCGCCGATGATGAAGTCAATCGGAACAAAGATGTCTTTCCCCTGGGTTGGGCCATTTTGAAATGGAACATTAAGAGGGAAGTGACGGTTGCCGATCTCTATGCCTTTCAGGTCAGTCGGGATCAATGCACAGGTGATCCCTAGATCTGGCTTGTCACCCAGTAACCCATCTGGATCTCGCAGTTTAAATGCTAAACCGAGTACCGTTGCGACCGGTGCAAGTGTAATGTAGCGCTTATTCCATGTTAGGCGCATGCCCAACACCTGTTTGCCTTGCCACTTACCTTTACAAACAACCCCAAAGTCTGGAATTGAACCTGCATCTGAGCCAGCTTCTGGGCTGGTTAAAGCAAAACAAGGTATTTCGATGCCATTCGCTAGACGAGGTAGGTAGTGATTTTTTTGCTCTTCAGTACCGTAATGTTGGAGGAGTTCCCCAGGGCCGAGTGAATTTGGAACACCGACGGTTGATGATAGAACGCTCGACACACCGGTGAGCTTTTGAAGGACCAAAGATTGCGCGTAGGCAGAAAACTCAAGCCCGCCATATTTTTTCTTAATGATCATAGCAAAGAACTTATGGTCCTTTAGATATTGCCATACCTCTGGAGGCAGATCGGCAAGTTCATGAGTGACTTGGTGGTCATTAACCATGGCGCACACTTCATTCACCGGACCGTTAAGGAAAGCCTTTTCTTCTTTGGATAACTTAGGCGCTGCGATGCTGTGCAGGTTTTTCCAATCCGGTTTGCCTTTAAACAGTTCGGCTTCCCACCAAACGGTACCCGCATCGAGGGCTTCTTTTTCTGTTTGCGACATCGCTGGCAAGACTTTTTTAAACAGCGTGAGCGCTTTTTGGCTGAAAACACCTTGTCGTACTGACGGTACGGTAAACAGCACAACCGCAGCAAAATAGAGTGCCCAACTCAAAAATCCTGCGTTCCCCCATATTGATAGGGCAAACATGGTGGCTGTGAGCGCCACTAATGACATCACCAGCGAGCTTCGATGGTACAAACAAAGGGTAAAAATAGCGGTGAAGCTAAGTATAGAGAGCAAGGTTTCCATGGCGTTTTCCTTTTCTAGCCGTTTATTGCACTGTAATCTCATAAGAGGTCTAACCAGTAGAGTGTAAACAATATATTAATAAAATGTAAAATACCAATGTGGTTAAAAAGTGATCCAAGTAGAGTGAAAGTTCTAATAGTGAGCGGTGAGTGGTGATTTATATTCATTAATGCGTGCCTAAATTCGATTTCTTACTGGCTAACTATCGACACTGGAATTTGTTTTAGTAAACTCAGGGGTAAAGTGGTAACAAAGATTACGCTTAACCCAATTCAACAAGAGATCACAGATATGTATCAGGAATTAATTAAAAGCGAACTGACAGAAGCTGCCGACGTATTGAATGCGTTTTTAAGTGATGAACACAATTTGGCACAAATTGAAGCCGCCGCTAAGTTGATTGCCGATTCGTTTAAGCAAGGTGGAAAAGTACTCTCTTGTGGCAATGGCGGTTCTCACTGTGATGCTATGCATTTTGCAGAAGAGCTGACAGGGCGTTATCGAGAAAACCGACCGGGGTATCCAGGCATCGCTATCTCAGATCCGAGCCATATTTCATGCGTAAGTAACGATTTTGGCTATGATTCTGTGTTCTCTCGTTATGTCGAAGCCGTTGGCTCAAAAGGTGATGTGCTGTTTGGGTTATCTACGTCAGGCAATTCAGGGAATATCTTGAAAGCGATAGATGCTGCAAAAGCAAAAGGCATGAAAACAATCGCGTTAACCGGAAAAGATGGCGGCAAAATGGCCGGGCTAGCGGATGTTGAAATTCGCGTTCCTCACTTTGGTTATGCCGACCGTATCCAAGAGATCCATATCAAAATTATTCATATTGTTATTCAGCTTATTGAAAAAGAGATGGCGTAACAACGTTCGTATTTGCTTAAAGGATTAGATGAAGCCATGTGTGAATTGCTCGGAATGAGCGCTAATGTACCAACCGATATCTGTTTTAGTTTTACCGGGCTAATTCAGCGTGGTGGCAATACAGGGCCACACCGAGATGGTTGGGGAATTACGTTTTATGAAGGAAAAGGGTTTCGAACGTTTAAAGACCCGAAGCCGAGCTGCGATTCTAAAATAGCGGAATTAGTGCAGCATTACCCAATAAAAAGCCGTGCTGTCGTGAGCCATATCAGACAAGCCAATCGAGGCTCTGTTAATTTGGAGAATACTCACCCGTTCACTCGTGAATTATGGGGACGCTACTGGACTTTTGCTCATAACGGACAGTTGTCCGATTACGATGACTTAAACACCGGTCGCTTTAGGCCCGTTGGAGAAACCGACAGTGAGTTGTCTTTTTGTTGGTTATTGAAGCAGTTAGAAGAACGTTACCCAGAGCCGCCTCAAGACATGGTCGGGGCATTTCGATTCATTGCTCAGTGTTGTGATCAATTAAAGGAGAAAGGTGTATTCAATATGCTTTTATCCGATGGCGAATACGTAATGACGTATTGTACTAATCACCTTTATTGGATAACAAGGCGAGCTCCTTTCGGTAAGGCGAGCCTTATTGATGAAGAAGTCACCATTAACTTTTTAGAAGAAACCACGCCTAATGATGTTGTCACCGTCGTTGCCACTCAGCCTTTAACAGACAACGAAATATGGCATCGCATGAAGCCGAGCGAATTTGGTATTTTTCACTTTGGAGAGTTAATTGATGGCAATGCGCACAAGTTAGAAAATGTTGCGTTTGCAGAAGCCAAACCACGCTGCCAAGCGCCTGATCAGCCATTAGCTTAAATCGATATTGACGCGATGCAAGAAGGGCTGTTGCAAGAAGATTGATACAAAAAGGGTTGATGCTTCCACATCAACCCTTTTGTTTATCTGTTTGCTCTATCAATAGAACTATTCTTGAGCGTATCCATGGATACCCAGTTTTTCACCATCTAAGAATGCTTTACCGTCTTCCATTTTTAAGCGCCCATCAACAAACCATTGAGCCACTAATGGGTAGATTTTATGCTCTTGTGTTTGAACACGTTCGGTCAGCACTTCAACAGTATCCTCATCAAAAATAGGCACTTTTGCTTGTAGGATAACGGGGCCACCATCGAGTTGCTCGGTAACAAAATGCACGCTTGTACCGTGCTCTTCATCACCGGCGTGGATAGCTCGTTGATAGGTGTTTAAACCTGGATATTTCGGCAGTAATGAAGGGTGAATATTGATCATTCGGCCTAAGAAATGGCGAACGAACTCGCCACTTAAAATACGCATGTAACCCGCCAAAATGATTAAATCAGGCTGATACCCATCCATCTGACGCATTAATTCCCTGTCGAATGCATCACGAGTATCAAAGGCTTCTGGATCGATAAAGATACCATCTGCGCCCGCTTTTTTTGCTCGCTCAAGAGCAAAAGCCGTTGCCTTATTCGAAAAAACAGCCGTCACTTTACCGCTATCAATACTGGTTTCACAAGCATCGATAATCGCTTGTAAGTTAGAACCATTCCCTGAAACTAAAACAACTATGCTCTTCATATTTAGTTGATCTCAACCTGTTCTTCGCCCGCTTTTGCTTGAGCGATTTCACCGATAACCCAAGCGTTTTCACCTTCTTGTTGAAGAAGCTTAACCGCTGCGTCTGCTTGGTCTTTAGGTAGGGCAACAACGAGGCCAACACCACAGTTAAAGGTGCGGTACATTTCGTGAGTGGTTACGTTGCCTTTTTCTTGTAGCCAGTTGAAGATTGCAGGCCATTCCCAGCTTGAACCATCAACAACCGCTTTGGTGCCTTCAGGAAGTACGCGTGGGATATTTTCCCAGAAACCACCACCGGTGATATGAGAGATCGCGTGGATATCGTGCTCTGCAATCATCTTAAGTGCTGATTTAATGTAAATTTTAGTCGGCTCTAGAAGGTGTTCACCGATAGTGCGACCGTCTAGTTCTTCCGTCTTATCAGCGCCAGATACTTCAAGAATCTTACGAATAAGAGAGTAGCCATTAGAGTGTGGGCCACTTGAACCAACCGCGATAAGCGCATCACCAGCCGCGACTTTGGTGCCATCAATAATGTCTTCTTTTTCAACAACACCGACGCAGAAGCCAGCAACATCGTAGTCTTCGCCTTCGTACATACCAGGCATTTCAGCGGTTTCACCACCAATAAGTGAACAGCCTGCTTGAATACAACCTTCAGCAATACCGGTCACAACGTCTGCAGCAGTATCGACATCAAGCTTGCCGGTTGCGTAGTAGTCTAGGAAGAATAGCGGCTCTCCACCTTGAACAATCAGGTCGTTTACACACATGGCGACTAAATCGATACCAATTGTGTCGTGCTTGTTCATATCCAAAGCAAGGCGGAGTTTAGTGCCTACGCCATCAGTACCAGATACTAAAACAGGTTGCTTGTAGTTGGTTGGCAATTCACACAGAGCGCCAAACCCGCCAATGCCACCCATCACTTCAGGGCGACGAGTACGTTTTACCGCACCTTTAATTCGGTCAACAAGCGCATTGCCTGCATCAATATCAACACCAGCGTCTTTGTAGCTTAGAGAAGAGTTATTTGCGCTCACAGGGAAGTCCTCGGATTTAAGTTGGATATGAAAACGGCGCTATTCTACCAGTGCTTAAACATAAAGAGCAAACGTTTGCGCGAGTTTTTTTATTGATCTATCCATCCTGAAATAGAGTTTGTTATCGTGTATAATCTGAGGGTTTGTTCAAAAATACTAAAAATGCCGGAGATGAAAATGAAAGTGGTTGAAGTTAAGCACCCTCTTGTAAAACACAAAATTGGTTTAATGAGAGAAGGTGATATCAGCACGAAACGTTTTCGTGAGTTAGCAACCGAAGTCGGAAGTTTACTTACTTATGAAGCAACAGCTGATTTTGAAACAGAAACAGTGACTATTGAAGGCTGGAATGGCCCTGTAGAGGTCGATCAACTGAAAGGCAAAAAGGTAACGGTAGTGCCTATTTTGCGTGCAGGTCTGGGTATGATGGATGGTGTACTAGAGCATATGCCAAGCGCACGTATTAGCGTTGTGGGTATTTACCGTGATGAAGAGACATTAGAACCTGTCCCTTATTTCAATAAACTGGCTTCTAACATCGATGAGCGTATCGCGCTTGTTGTTGATCCAATGCTAGCGACTGGCGGGTCAATGATCGCGACCATTGATCTTCTAAAAGAGCAGGGTTGTACTCAGTTTAAGGTGTTGGTATTGGTTGCTGCGCCAGAAGGTATTGAAGCATTAGAGAAAGCGCACCCAGACGTTGAGCTGTACACGGCTGCCATTGATCAAAAGTTGAACGACAAAGGTTATATTGTCCCTGGCTTAGGTGATGCTGGCGATAAGATTTTTGGTACGAAGTAATCGTAAATAGACCATAATGCGAAAAGGGAGCGATCATCGCTCCCTTTTTTATTTTTGATGCACTATTTTTTTAAGCTTAATGTGCCCGGCTTTCGTGTTCTTGAAGAAGAATTGTGAGCGTCGCTGTGCATATTCGAGGCATTTCCCCCAGTGCGGTCAGGACGAACCGGTGCTTTGCCATGAAAGTTCTTTTTGCCCTTGCTAGAGTTTGGCGCGTGACGAAACTCATCCGCATTTTGCCCTCTAAAGGTACGGTTTTTCTGGTTTCGTCGTGCGGTGCTCGATTGATTTTCTTCACGGCTATCAAACAGCTTCGCGTCCGTAGCTCGACGAATTCGTACGCCTTTCGCATCATTTTTTGAGGCATCTTCGGTTCCGCTTGAGTCTTCACACATCGTGAGAATCTCATTCACTTCTTCTGCGCTTAGGTAGCGCCATTCTCCATTTGGGATACCATCAATAGAGATATTCATGATGCGAACTCGGCGAAGTTTAAACACTTCATAGCCTAACGCTTCACACATCCGACGAATCTGACGGTTTAGACCTTGAGTCAGTACGATGCGAAAAGAGAACTTGGTTTCTTTAGAGACTTTACATGGCAAGGTAACGGTATCAAGAATATGAACACCCGCAGCCATGTGTTTTAAGAAGTCATCGGTGATCGGTTTGTCGACACGAACCACATACTCTTTTTCGTGGTTATTCCCTGCTCGCAAAATTTTATTGACGATATCGCCATCATTGGTCAGAAAAATCAAACCATCGGACGGCTTATCAAGGCGGCCAATAGGGAAGATTCGTTTATGGTGGCCAATAAAATCAACGATGTTGCCAGGAATATCTCGTTCCGTTGTACAGGTAATCCCTGTTGGCTTATTAAGGGCGATATAGATAGGTTTTTCTTTAGAACGAACCGGATTATCATCAATGCAGACCTCATCACCCGCCACGACTTTAGTGCCCATTTCTGGAACTAAACCATTAATGGTGACTCGACCCTGTTCAATAAGTCTATCGGCTTCTCGGCGTGAACAAAATCCGGTTTCACTAATGAATTTATTGAGACGTTTAGCGCCTTCTTGAGACTGAGTATTATCTTGTGGCATGGTGGATTGGTTCTGAGATGTTGTCTGTTTTTTCTGTGGCATAGTGACCTCGTTACGTTTCACAACGGATTAATGTTAAGCAAAGCAGTATGTCGCTTATTAATTGGGCGGAGTGTAGCATTTCACTCAAAGTTATCCCATTCGTTTTTGATGACGCTCTCTATTCTCGGTTTTTTTATCATCACTTTTTCGTAGCATGAGGTAAATCGCGCCGGTTCCTCCATGAAACTGAAGGGCGCTATGGGCGCATTGGACATCCCGAATTTGCGTCACCCAGCTGGCAAGGTGGCTTTTCATCAGTGCAGGGGGGTTAGAGTGAGCGCCCTTGCCATGCACAATAAGTACCGTACGTATATCCCACAGTAAACACTGCTTTAGAAATTTTACGACTTCTTCACGCGCTTCTTTGAGTGTCTTTTTATGAAGGTCTAATTTTGCTTGAATAGGGTACTTCCCAAGGCGGAGTTTTTTGTACACACCGTGTTGAACACCGTCTCGTTTGAATTGAATTAAATCTTCTGGCTTTAACAGAGGTGCGTAATCAATAGATAGGTATTCTGGGTCGTCTTCCGTCAGCCAAATAGCCGCTTGTTGCTTAGCTTGTTGCGCAATAGAAACGCTGTGCTTGTGTTTTAATTCAGCAGTGTCGTGTGTGAGGGGCTTTACATCCCCCATCATCTCTTGAAAAAGAGAAAAGTCGTCATCATGAGACATCAGTGCCCCTCAATTAATGGTCTTTTATTAAAGAGATTAATTTGGATAACGTGAGGAGTCTAGAAAATTTCACCAGCAGAAATCAGAAAGCAGAGCAAGCACTCGGGCTTCTCTGCGATAGAGTTCGTTATCTAATGAAAGGTAGGACGTTTTAGGCGTTAGTTTGATGGATCATCTTTAAAAATTTTGTAGATGAAAAAACCACTAAAAAAGAGCATGAGACTAAGAGTGGTAAAAATGACGATCATTGAAGAAAGACCCACTGCGTTGCCAAATAGGAGTTGAAGCCATAATTCCATAATTTTCTTCCGACTATTAGTGATGGCTTTGATGTTACGTGTTGGTTAAATGGTCGTTACTGATCCAGATCAAATCTCATAAGGCTGGTGAATGTTTGATGGGTATGGTGTGTTTTCCATCACGTTTATGGGCAATTGGATGGTAATTAATCGAACGATACGGTTTTGAGGAAAAAAGCCTTCAAAGGGCTTGCGTTAACGTAATTAATAAGTAATATACCAATCCGTTGACAGCGAATAGCTGATTGGCATCTCGGTGAATAGCGCAGCTTGGTAGCGCATC
>NZ_AJYQ02000002.1 GCF_000287055.2 Vibrio genomosp. F10 str. ZF-129
GTACCGTACTACCTCGCATTTCGCCATTGATCCACAATTCCAGCATTCAATTTCCTATTACTAATAACAGCCTTGGCTGTCGGTTAGAGTTCTGTTCAATTGGTGATAATGTTGCATTTCTTTAGAGCGTAAGCAGTGTTTGCAATCAACATGATCCATATTTCTTGTGACGCTATCTCGAACATAGCCACACGCTGTTTGGTGATCGTATTCGAACTGTGTTTGACCACTTTCTCTAGCATCTACGCCTGACACTTTTAGATGAGTTTTAGCCATGATTTTTCCTAAGCCGACCTAACGGTATGTTCAAGATGATTATTCATTCCATGTCATATGATAGCACGCTACAGACGTGCGTAAAGTTAATTTTTATCCATTCTCTGTTTACAGCCCCCCAATCTAAAATTCGGTATTCTCCGCGATTGTGCTGTTCTACTTTGACCTCTATCTCATGCAGTGCCTTTATCGTGTCTTGTGCGGTTCTACGTGGCATTCCTGTAGCATCAATGATTGCTGGTACAGTGTTCTTCCCGCTATCAATTAGATAGGCCACCAGCAACCGTCGTAGAAAAGAAGTTTGAGTCTTACTTGGCTTATCAGTCATCGCCTTTCGCTCCTGTTAGTTCCACAGACAGAGAAGCCTCTATATCTTCAATTGTGGGTAATCCTTCTTGAAGTTCTTTAGGGAGGGTTTCAGATAGCGTGTACTCGGCTATACCTATCGGAGACGTTTTATTTCTGACGGCGTATTCGGCTACTACTCGGTTACGCTCCTTACAAAGTAGAAGGCCAATTGTTGGCGCGTGGTTTGGCTGCTTGAGTTCACCGTCAACCGCAGCTAAGTAGAAATCTAACTGTCCAACATTTTGAGGTGTCAATTTGTCTGCCTTAAGTTCAATCACGACATAGCAATTCAGCTTTATATTGAAAAACAACAAATCTAGAAAGAAGTCATCGCCGCCGACATTTAAGTTATATTGCTTTCCGACAAGGGCGAATCCGCTACCAAGCTCTAGTAAGAAAGCTGAGACATGCTTCATTAAGCCTTGCTCTATTTCTCGTTCTTTGGCTGCCTCAGAGAGACTTAGAAAATCAAATGAGTAAGGATCTTTAAGTGTTTGAGCGACAAGCTCTGAGGTGACTGGTGGTAGAGTGGTGTTAAAATTGTTGACGGCATTACCTTGTCTATTGATAAGCTTGCTTTCAATTTGATGTACTAAGACCGCTCTTGACCATCCGTTCTCAATCGCTTTATCTGCATACCATAAGCGTTCATTGTTACTTTTAAGTTTCTGAATCAGAACAATATTGTGCCCCCACGGAATTTGGTCAACAGCTTGTTGGCTAATTTGGAAATCTGACCATGTTTCAGCAAAACTCTTCATATATTTAAGGTTAGTGAGAGAGAAACCTTTCATATCAGGAAACGCTATTTTCAAATCATTCGCGAGTTGTTCGATTACCTTAGCCCCCCATCCTGATTGGGTTTGCTTTTCAGAAATCTGTTTACCAATAGACCAATACAGCTTTATCAGCTCAGAATTTACAGCCAATGACGCTTTTTGTTGAGAATACCTGACTTGAGCCTTTAAGCTGGTTATCCAGTCTTGGTACTCGTTATTAGTGATAAGTGTCATCTAAAACATCCTTACTTAAACATATTCTTGGTTTTTTCACGCAAGCTTTTCCAATTAATCTCTCGGTAATCGTCTTGCGAACGCTCATCTCTATGGTGCAGAAGGTTTTGAATGACTTTTCGTAGTTCTACATCCGTGGTTTTACCTTCTAATACTTTCGCCATTAATCTTGATATCGAATGACGGCCTGTGTGACTTGAGCAGTTCGGGTGGCCGTAGTCCTTGTATAAGCGACTTATGGCGTTTTGCATTGCGGTTGCAACAAAATATTCTCGACTCTTGGTCACTTTGCGTGTTAGTGAGAACGGTTGCCACTCTTGGTGACGGTAACTCAAAAACACTGGCGAATCGGGGTTTAAGCCTCTGTATAAATCGACTTTCTTCCCTGTTTGATTTAGCCCAATCCGATGCTTAACTCTGAGTTGTAACCATTGATCTAGGTAAGCTCGCTGCTTATCAATAACTACTGGCGCAATGATTGGATAGTTACCTTTAGTGGCATCAGATCGAATCCGCGTTAATTTCATTATTTCGCCACTTGGGTAGAGGGCTTCACGAATTAACCATTTGCTGCATTCTATAGCCCTAAATGCACTACCATACGTTTGCCAGAGTATGCTTTGATTTCTCGCAGCAACTAAAGGATCTACCCCTGCATTATTTATACGAGACACAAGAGAATCAAAGTCGTTTGGACTAATAATGTCTGGTTGTTTAACTGTTTTCTTGGGTGGGTTTAAAACCCATTTAAACTCTAATTCGTCAGTCATACTTCAATATAGGAATTCCCGTTTCCCATATTGTAGTTTAAAATTTAGCCTATTCATATAAGTTATTGATTGATATAGGTCACATAGGAACTCGGACTAAAGGAACTTATGCTTGATATGGCTATTAATTGTCTTCATTCTTCCGAAGTATTGGTATTGCGATGTGTAGGTAGTGAATAAAATGTGTAGCCTCTCCAACATTAAGATCAATAAAAACGCCGTTGATTTCGTTTGAGGTATAAAAATCATTATCTATTTCAGGATCATCATACTTTAATTCTATTCGGACTAATCCTGACAGAAATTCACCAACTTCAATGTATGGGAATTCATCGTCAACTACATCATCATAAAAAGGATCTATCTTCCCCAAAATGCTTGCTTGATCATGGTTCACGTTAGGTTTATCCGGTGTGAGCAATTCTATTGCCGCTTGAATAAGCAGACTGAGAGCTTTGAGTTCTCTTGCATTTCCAATGAATTTCTCTTTCCTAACGAATTCGCCATTACCAAGCACTGTTTGGATTGAGACAAACCCAAGAGCATCTTCGGCCTCATAACTAACACTGATAGAGGTATTCTTATTTTCCTTACTGTTGTATGAAGATATGACTTCCATTTACAAAACCCCTGCACTCATTTTAATTTTCTAATGTAGTAACAATAGTTTAAAGGTGCATTACTTTCCCTAATGTTACTATCATTCGTAACTAAAAAGCACATAGGAAAATCTCTTAACGTGCCAGTCTATCTGTAAAAAACGTAATCAGGTAAGGTAAAAGCCCTATTTCATCATGAGGTAGGGCAGTCCTAGATAGAAATCTAGATGATTCACTCGCGTAGAAATATGCAAAGCGGAGGGCGATCACACCAATTCCCCGACCTCTAACGCATTATTTAGAGGTGCAACATGCGCTGAGTCGCCGCTAAAGGGAACAGCACTTAGGAAATCGCGTGTTCACCATCCTCATGCAAGGTTTTAAGTTAGGATTTAACAACCATTAGCAGTGGCGTTAGTACGCATGATTATGGACTTTCTTGTAGGTGTGATGCAGCTAGGTAAACGTCTGGAGTTTGATTTTACGGAGATGCCGCCAGTATTGACTATGAAAAGCTCAATACTGACGTTTATGGCTAAAATCGTTGATTACTGTGAATCAAGTCGAATCACTGTACTGTATGAGTCTGAATTAGCAAATATTCCCTTTGACGTATAGATAATATTGTAAAGGTTAGCAGGAAGACCGTTTAATGTTTCCTCCCATTGCCCAACGAGTCGGCCAGTCTTTAAGCTATATTGTCGAATGATGTGATTCTCATTTCCTTGCCCTTTAAAAGCAGAATAAGAATAGATATTGTCGTCTCCTAAACCTATTTGCCAATGCCCACCAAACATTTTGCCTAGATGATATGTCGTATTCCCGACTTTCAAAAAGTGGTGGTCACTGCTTGCAAAATTTGGTTCAAAATCGACGGCGGCTACATAGATATCGTCCTTTATCCATTCAACTCGAACATCCTGTAAGGTTCCCTTTGGAGAAGGTAGACCTATATCATCAACAAGAGCATTGTAGTAGTTTATGATGGACATTTGCATTCCACCACGGCTTTCGGCGGCTGTACTGGTCTCCACTCCATCTAAGGTATATGAATACCTTTCCATTTCATCACCACGCCATTGTGAAAACTCTCCCCCTCTTGCATATACGTTCTTGAATGATTTCCACGTTGCTGTCGATAGTCGATAGTCAATGCCTACATCTTCACCACGGTACACAACAGAATGGGGTATAGCTGTAATGATTTGTGCACTGTCATATACCAGATCTTCAGGGGCAGGTGTCACGCGCTCAAGAGAATCACCCAAATAGATGTCAGAACCATTTGAATCTATCAACGCGAGAAATGGCCCATCAATATACCAGGAAGAAATGACCCCCGAACTAAACTGCTCAGATTCAGCCACAATTTGGCCTGTATTAACGCTAAGCTTCAGGAACTTTGTTTGCATACAGTTACCAACAATAAGGTGTTCAGTGTCGAGTAAGCGAATGTAGCAAGGGTGGAAACCTTGATCGACGACATCAGGTGTATAAGAAATTTCGGTAAAGTCTTTCTGTTCCCACACGACTCTAAGATCATCCACGTTGAAGTCGCGCTTATTCTCGCTGCCTGATGTACTGTTACCAACACTACCATCATCATTAATAATCAATACTAAATCGGTAAGATCTGAATCGCTAAAGTTAGAGTCTTCGATATGACGAACAATAGTGGCACTGTTATTTTTTATGGTCTGCTTGTTAGAAACTGAGTCAGCCAGAGACGTTTTCAATAGCTTGTTAATTGACCGATTGATTGCGTGAGTTTTCTTATGACCCTTTGCGATAAAATCCCCCGTCACTTGATCAGGGTCGAGACCCAACTCAGCGGCCAAGTCTTCTAGATTCATATTCTGAATAGCCGCAAGGGTGGATAATGGAGTGATGTATTGAATGCCACTTTTTGCAATAAGCTCTTTAGACTCTGATACTGTGCCCTGAATATCAGTATCAGTCGTCACCCCAGCAATTACGCGAACAATAACGGCAAATTGAGCGTCTAACGCCGACACAGAGATTCTACCTTGCGAGTCCGTTGTACCAATAAATTCTGACTCTTCAGCAATCATGTTGCCATTTCTGTCGCTGTAGATAGATGCTGACCCCAGATAACCATCAATTGCACGGTATTCAAGCGTTTCTGAAGATGATTCGGTAGCCGCTGAAGGTGATGAACTGTCATCATTACATCCAGTCAAAGCAATACTGGCTATCATGACGCTATATAATAATCGATTCATATTTTCCTCTGATAATAAAAGTTACTCAATCAATTCCTTGATTACAAAGAGGTGGTTATTTAACTTTGTAATAACTTATTTTCTCATAATTTTTCCACTTTAAATACAATAAAAATTGCTATGATCCTTGTTTGTTATGAGAATTCATGTAACTAATAGAATTAACAATAACTAACTTCTGAGCGTCATTTTAATATCCATGTCAATTTCCCGTCGCCAAACTTTAATGCATTAGGGGGTATTAAATGATTTAAATACAGACGCTTAAATTGAAATTCAAATAAATAAATTCTAATAAGTTTGGACGTGTAAAGTAAGGAGTTACCCACAATTTTTCAAACAAATATATCAGAGTAATTAATGAATTTTTTGGAATTAATATTGATTTATTTGAAATTCTTGAATGGCCTATATCTGAATTTATAAAAAAACCAACCAATAGATATTACTATTGGTTGGTTTGCGAGTTTGTATTTAGCACATTGCTAAGGCTTGATTAAGAAGGGATATATTTTCATTAGCACAGTTTCCAATAGTAGTTGATTGGAAACTGAGCCTCATCGATTGCAGTAACATCAAACTCCGACATGCAAACGTCGCCGTCATTGACTCCATACTCGATTGAAAACAGCAGAGTTTCCATTATATCCATAGGTAACCCTGCCTTATTCGCAAGAAGTAACACTTCGCTCGGTGAGTAGTCGAATGCTACACCAGGATAAAGGTACTTAGTGCAACTACCGCAGCTGATGACTTCATTCTTACCATGGAGGTATAAATCGAGTAGGTGAGCCTTATTATGATCAAAGAGGCTAACAATGAAAAAACCATTGATGACCTCCGGTTTGCCATTCTTCTCACCCCATGGAACCACGGTTGCGCCATCATGAATGGTTTGACATTTATGGTTGACCCAGTGCTCTCCGTTATGTGGTTGTTGGATTCCGTCAGTCGGACAAAAGCGATGCATAAAATCGATAACTTCGCCTTTATCGTTTAGTTGGAAGTAAGTACGTCTATCAACATGTAGATTGATGTCAGAACGTGGTTTTACACCGTTGTTAAACAATTTGAGGATCAGGTTAAAAGTTTTTTCGTTATAGTGAGCACTTCTTGCTAGTGGAAAGCGGTACATCACTTGCCAGATAGCAAGACACTCCTCAACAAAATCACTTGCCTCATTGGCAATACGATTTCTAAGAAATGTGATAACTGAATTTCTAGATTTGATTTGAGTTGGGAATTCAACCCCATCGATTGTGCCGATTAATGAACCATTAATGGTTTTAACACCGAAATTGAAGATGCTTATTTTCATGGTATTTTCCTTGTGAGTTTGGCCGAAAGGCCGTTCCACCAACTGAGGGTGGGATAGGGTACTAAATGATGCCAGCAGAGCTGTGATAAATGGTGAGCATCGATTTTATCGTTGTTTCCATTTAACTATATATTGGTTAAACCGAAACAACTAGGACTTAGTTCAAATCTCTCTAGGTTTTGACCGTGGTTTGATGTCCATTGAACTACTGCTACGCTGACATGCCCAATTTTTTCTAACGTGATCATTGATTGCACTATTTCTGTTGAAACAACCATAAAACGATAATACAACCATATAATGATATTCAGGATTTTAAGTCATTGTTATTAAAGACAACTAATGCTGACTTTGTTAAAAATAATCTCGAAAAACCATCATCATTTTATGGTTGCAATTTCTATAAATAACGTTGCATCAAGCACATACGAATATCAATTTATGGTTGTATTAACAATTTCTTGTCTTCATCATGATGATTTTAGCGTTTGTTTTATTCGTATTCGTTTTCTTCATCACAGCTTGATAAACAGTAAAGGTCGTCCAATAAGTAGAGAGCGCTTCTGATTGGATTGGAATGACATTTCGAGTGACGGAGAGAGCATTGATCGCTTTTATATTGGTTTCTGCATCTTCAAGAGAGAAAATTTCATTACCTGCTGCTTTAAGAACAATGTTATCTAGTAAATTCATTGCCTGGTCAAATCGGTCGCTATTACTCCAGAATGGTCCATAAGCTTCAAGGTTCGTTGGCATTCTAATGGTACCTTCAGACTTATTTAACACTCGTTCCATCGACTTAAAGATAAGCGGCTTCCTAATAGAGCTATGTTCTTCTTTTGAGAGCTCCCCATTACTGACTAAATTCATAAATAGCAATGGTGAAAGACAAATTGAGATACTTTCAATGGCTTCCAATATTTGCTTGATTAACATTACATCATTAATCATTGCTTGGTCATCACAACTAATGCACGTCAAACAGAGAGGAGTTGCCCCTTTAAATAGGTTGTGCCATTTTTTTTTAACGATCTTAAGTTGTTGTGAACGATGACTGACCGTTAAGCGTTGGGCTCGGTCTATGTAAAATTCTTCAATTTTTTTAAATTTATCGACTTTTCCAACGCGTTCTTGGACTTTCTGAAGTAGGCGGTATCGGTCCATAATCGCACCAATTGCGGTGTAATTAGATTGATAGAAGTACGCGAACTCAATTTTTAGTTCGTCTCCAAGTCTATCAATTGCAGTGGCCCTATCAGGGTATGAAGCATCTACTGAAGTCTCACCCATAATATACAAATAGGCATCTTGAGCACGTTTTCTTAATTTCATGATTGTTCCTTACTGAATGAACATAGCCTTTGTATTTTTCCTGTCTACGTTAGTGACGAATACGCGAACCATGCTAGCCGTATTTGTGGAATGAAACTTTAAACGCCACTTAATTGGTGCCATTTTCAACGGTCACTTGAGAAGTATTGGATTTTCTTTTCAATGAAAGTGATCGAAATGAAAGACGCACTTAGACTGGTAAGTTTTTATTGCTTATGAATTAATATTCAATTTTACGGATGAATTCCCGACATTTTCTTAACTTAAGTGAATTTGCATGCTTGATTGCATTGTAAATATTCATCGCGCCTTTAATTGTAAGCAGCGAAATCTGTAAATTCTAGACAAAGAAAAGCCCACATAACGTGGGCTTAAACATCAACTTTACAGGTTTAACCCTATCCCTAGAAGGACTATCGAAACGGCGACTAAGGTGAGAGTTGGTTTATTTTGGACTTTAGAATCACTGATCACCATCAATGCTGCGATCGCCAGGATAAAGATAGAGAACCAGGAGATAAAGAGTTGGTAATCAAGTCCAGTATCTGTAAAAACAAGGTACAGGCACGATAGCGTTAGTAGGGCAGTGACAGCCGTAGTCGCACTGTCATACCACTTGCCAACACTCTGCGCAATTTTCTTGTATTTTTGTACCGACATTAACGATAGGTAGGTACAAAAGACTTGAGCAAATAACAACTGTAAAGGCAAATTAAAGCTAGGCCAGTCTTTATAGGTAACTAGAACGTAGGTCATACCAAACATCAACCAAATACCTAACCACAATTGGGTTCGGTACTGCTCGTTCTTACTAATAATAATATAGAGGTATTTCATATTGATTCCTTGGCCAACAAACTGAAAGTCAGTTGGTGGCCATTCAGAAGGGTTAGTGGATTTCAGACAGTATTTCCTGAAGGCTTTTGCTAGTCATGTATTTTTGTGGCCCTGATTTACCATCAGTACTAAGAGAAATATATTTGCCATTGATCAAGATCGAGTGTCTATCACTGATCTTCAATGTACCACTTTGGCCAGTAAAAGATTGCGATAACTCTTTCTCCAACTTCGGGTGGGACTTAGCAATGATGTCTGTCATATCGCTTATGTAAAGCAAGTCACTTGTTCTGGGGGCCAGCCCAAGACTAATTAATACATGCTCTTCAATTCGCTCAATCTTGTACTTAGACATATCGCGAATGATGTTTTCAATTTCAGACATTTTTTCGTTGTGAGCATAGATTTGAGCATTCATCCCTAACTGTTGGCTTGCATGCCATGAGGCATTATCCAGTTCGGCTAGTTTCTGGAATGTACCCACTGGGAATTGATTCAAATAAGAACTGAGAACTGCTACATGTATTTCAGTAGTGAAGTTAAATTTGTTCATTGTTTATTTCCTTGTGTGTTGTTTGGAGTATTGCCATAAAGACAATGGAAGGTGAGAAGTGATGCCAGCGTTGCTGTGATAACCAGATTGCATCGAAATTATCAATTTGAATACTTAGTATGTCAATTAAACATCAATTAATCAAAATTTGATTGACCACACCGAAACAGGTGACTGTGGGGAAGAAGTCCAATTAAGGTCATATTTTATTGGCAAAGGAGATGTGAACTCTTGTGGTTGTCTAAAAAAGAAGATTGTGAAAGGCCTTGCAGCGAAACGTACCGTTAGTATTCAGTCCGGTGAAAAACTCCACCAGCTGTTGGTGGTCCGGTTCCTTGAGAAACTGCCTCGGCAAGGCAATATTTATGAATGTGTTTGTGATTGTGGAAGTATTCGTAATACACGAGCTTCAAAACTGAAATCTGGTGACACAAAAAGATGTGGTCGTCAGTGCTCATTAAAGGCTCAGACGCCGAGAAATATCACAAGTCAATGGTCACTCAACGAATGCAGAGCCAACGCTTTTCTGTTTAATGGGTCAGCAGAATGGAAGAAAGGGTCACATGCCTTTTATGTTGCGATTCAGACCCCTGGTTGGTTTGGTTTATGTATTAAACACATGCAGAACTAAGTTTAATGTTCACAATTTCCCCTGATTGGTTGGGCTGATATAGCTTCAGAATCTAACAATTCACTAAATCTGAACTAGAGTTATCACAATACCCATAATATTGAGGTTTTGTGTATGGCTCTACCACCAGTGATCGATAACCAAGCTTGGTTATTTAAAGTAACCAAAAATCAAAGTCCAGACCCAGAGATGTCATTATGTCTTTTAGGGTTTTTCTTAGGTACTGGTTTACGAACTATCGAAATTTCACGCATTCAAACAGAGGATATTATTCGTAAAGATGGACGGATAAATAAGTCGTTTGAGGTGCGTAGCGAAATGCCTAGAACTGTATATTTAGTCAATCCAAAACTTATTAAATTTATAGAGAATTATGTTTCGGTAAGGGCGGTTGATGGTAATCATCCCGATAGATTTTGTGGCTTTGAACCCACTGCTTCTTTCTTTACTAGATCACGATATGGCGAGTTCAAAATCCTTAGTAAGAGAAGTGCCAGTGATAAGGTTAGTTACTATAGTCCGAGTTTAAATAACTACATAAAAAGGTTACTTCGTAACGGAGGAGTGGAATCTCCATCTGTTGAAACAGGCCGTAGAACCTTTGCGTTAAAACTTAAAGGGCGCGTTGATGTACCGAGTATCCACAAATCGTTAGGCAACCGAGACATAAATACGACCAAGAAATTACTAGCGACAGACCCAATTAGCATGAAGCAATTAGCAGAACTGGCTTTCTGATTATAACCTTTATGTGTTATCTTATAATGTATTATATATGTTATTTTTTGAGGTGCTATGAACGAGCGTTATATTAGAGCTTTAGTGAAATTAACTAGAGTGGCGAATGCGGATTTATTGAACGCAACTATCGACCATATTTTGTATGGTGAAACACAGTCTGGATCTGCAAATAAACATGGAGTTAAGCAAGAAGCTGTGGCGCGTCTCGCAAAAAGAATCATTGGTCTTGATAGACAAGTCAGTGACATAATAAAACTAAAAAATAACACTTAACTGTTATTGAAATATGCGTCATAAGTGTTATAGTTAAATTTTGTTCGATAATTCAGTAAAGGGAAATAAAATGAGTATGAAACTATTAGAAGTAGCTGAAGGTATTCTTGATAACGCAGCTCAAGAGTATATCAATGAAAACCTATCTTCACTAGAAAGCGTAAAAGCTTATGGAAATGGTTGTGATATTTATCTATCTGATGCTGAAGCAAAACAAGTTTTTGATGTTTGTAAAACATGGCTTTGTGGCACAGAAAGTGGAGAGCTAAACGGCACTAATGATTATTACCACACAGTGAAAAAACCGCTTCTCGGCAGTGAAGCCACTCTTTAAGGGGAACTAAGGATGCAGTAAGAAGCGACTTACATTCAACAGTTTAATTCTAAACGTGGGTTAGTGTTCGTTCCTGATTTAATCGTCGATGGTATCAAAACAGCTATTCAAGACGCTCAACAGTTTGACACTAAAGATGAGGCAATTTCAGAGGCTAAATCTGTAATCAAACGTTATCTGGAAAAGAAAATTCCTGCTAAAGAATCGGTAAAAGCCAAATCTGATTACAGCGAAACAAATGAAGTGGCTGCTGCAAGTTTAATGGTAAAAATGGAAGCTATTCGAGACTCAATCGACACCATGACTGAAGACGAATATGGTGATTGGGTTAATAGTTTGGAATTTGACGAGTTTATCGAGTTCATTAGGCTTGGTGAAAAGTAGCGGGGGAAATAGTCAATGTTGAAAGTAACACATGTAAAAAGAACAGATAGCCACGTACTTACTATTATTGGCGGTTTAACTGTGGGGTTCGATGCAACTGAACGCCACGATGGTTTTGTTGCTCTTTGCTATGAAGAGAACATAGTAGCAAGCCTTGAAGGTGAGCTTTTAGAGTTATTTGAGCGTGATGATTACGTTGTCGAAAATCATCTAATGCCAAATTAGAGGGAAGCTAGTGAAAGCTGAAGCAATAAAAGCAGTTAAATATTTTTGTGTTGTTGCCTCAATCCTAACCGTAATTTTAGTTATCGGGGCAATGGTATCAGGAATGATCGCAGTAACATTATCTATCATTCCGTTCGTTCTTGGCTTCGGTAGTATTGTTGTTATCGGTTTGTTTGTTAGGTTGAAATACGTTGATTTCCGTCTGTGGTTGATAGGACGTAAATTAAAAAAATAGAGTTCTAGAGGGGAAATTGTTCATGGTAACAAGTGGTCAAAAAGTGCAGGTTTGCATTGACGGTGAACCGACTAGAAACGCAGAGATTTTAGAACGCATTGAGCGTGATTACGGTGTGGTTTATGAGGTTCAAGTAGAGGGTAGTAACGAAACAATGATCGTTAACGAATCACAGTTACTCTCAGATCTTAAAGCGGTGTTCGTTAAGGCTGATATATCACAATTGAAAGACGCGTCTATTGGCGAATCAGTTGCTAGTAATGCGGCTTTCAAAATCAAGCTAAAGCAAGATAACGAAGCGTAGAGGGGGAATTAGCCAAATGTACGACTTTTATGATGGTGATGATGAACCTCGACTTAATGATCATGAAGTTCAGTCGCGTGATGAAGCCGATATGTTCAATGCTGTTGAGTGTGAAAATGGTTGTGGTTTTTGGCGCGGTGATATTTTAGATAACGGTCAATGCCCCGAGTGCGGTGGTGATACCCACAACCTACCAGATGACCATTTTGATGACTAAAGGGGAAATAATGGAACGAGCGAAAGCATCAATTGCTGTTATTACAATGCTCATTTTGATTGTACTAGGGTTCAATCATAGTGAAGAGATTTTTGCTTTTCTATACTTCGATCCAATTGCTGAATTTCTTGAAAGCAAATTATCAAACTAGTCCAAGGGGAAATAGCCCTATTACAACAACACAATATCTAGTATGCGGTCGCGGTTGCCGGTACACAACATATAGGATTTTTACGATGGAACTAGATTATTCAGTAGTAATGAGTGCAATCAAAGTAGCAGATCAAGCTTTTACTGCTAAGCATGGTTGTGGCGCTCCCTATCAAAAATGGGACGCTGCTTTGGAACAATCAGTAGGCGAGTACAATGAAACAAACGGCACTCATTTTGATCCAGTTGAAGCCCGTCACCAGTACATCGAGAAACAAGAGGCTTATCTTGATAGTCCGAAAGGTAAACAAGAAATGGTTGAACTTGTCGCAACAACCAAGCTGTGAGGGGGAAATAAATCGGTATGAGTAAGTGTATTGCTAATAAGCCTTGCAAGAATTGTCCTTGGAAGAAGTCGAGTGCTGCTGGTGGTAAGGATATAGCCAACTTTGATATGGGAATGATGCGTAACCTTTCGTCAACGTCTCCAGCGCGGGGCCGCACTAATGATGATTTTAGAAATTTGTTTGCATGTCATGAAAGTTTAGAGAGTAAAGAGTATGTTTGCGCCGGTTACGCGGCAAGAGATGGAATTCATAACATTAGGCTTCGGCTTTATGCGCTTCAACATAATTTTAGTCTACAAACCGTGGTTCAGAATGCTGAGAAACATGAACTCTATGACAATTTTTATCAAATGTTGGATGCCTATGAACAGGCTAATTCAATTAAATCTTAGTTTTTTCCTGTCTGGTTTTAATAGACAACGCTAGAAAATGAAGAGGGTCAATTATGAGTGAAGATCTAGATCCGAATAATTGGCACGAATCGTACCTATTGGCAAATCGTTACCTGAAACACTTAGAGGAATAAATGATGGAACTTGATTATAAGAATGCAACTCATGTTCTGTCGTGCCGTCATGCCATTGGTCAAAGTGGTAAAGATTATAAAATGCGGTGCCACGTTCTTAAAAAAATGGAAGGCGGTAAATTGAAAATTCAAGTGTATGGTGACCGACATTGGAAGGACACTGAGCAAATTGTCAAAATCCGTTATGTTGAGTCTTATCGTGTACAAGAGATTGGGGAGTAATCAATATGAAAATTGGATTAGAGTTCAATACAGACAAGGGCATCGCCAGTGTCGTAGGCACAACGGCCAAATTTGTCTATTCTGTCCACTTGAGCCCTATGCCCGTTAAAGGTTCGGTATTTTCTGGCGAGATCACGATAGTTACAGCGAACATTGACACACCAGAGGTGCTTGAAACCGTTGTTAGATTCAATGATGTAGTTGAACATGCCGCAAGAAATTTTGATATGACTCTTTCCAACGGCAATGTCATTTTTAGTTCAGAGGAATGTAGAGAGATTCAGAAAGAAGTATGGTCGGTCTTGATTAAAAAATATCGTCTTGGACCAACTGAGTTGATTACTCCTTCAACATCTACTGCTGATTAATCATTCAAAGAGGTTATCGTTATCAACCGTTAATGGATTATATAGAGTGTTGCCCTTGAGTCTTTCCCCACTAATATAAAAAGCCCTCTATCCAATCCAAGATAGAGGGCTTTTATATAGTAATGAAGGTTAATACTTTTAAAGTTCTATGGAGGAAAGAAAGGTTTCCAGTGGTTTGATGTGGTCAAGGAAGCAGTGATCATATTTATCTTCCAATTCCAACCCGCATGAACTCATGTGCCAGTTGACAACATGTTTCCATACCTCATCTGGTGTCATTCCTGAAGAAATAACTGATTGTGGTTCGCCACCTTCGATGTGCCAAACAACAAGGAACTGGCTCTAGACGGTCAATATAACGCACCATTTTAGCAATATAGGGTGGCACTGGTCGAAGCGACTCTTTGCCGTTAACTAACTTGGTGAAAGTGGAAAACCCTAGCCCTAGAAAGATATGAAAAAATTTATCGGGGATCGGCTTGCCATCGCTTTGCGTGACATTCGCTGCCGTTAACAACGCTTGCCACTTGGCGATTTGGTCTCTAAATTCTTGATTGGTCAAAACAGTTCTCCAAAGTTATATCTAGCAATTGCATAACAGGCTCAAACTCCACCAGCACATCTTCGGGTTCTTCATACAGATTTCCACCAAAAGCACTTATCCAGTCGCTATCAACGTTTTTTGCAATCACTGGCTCTTGTATGGCCTCCATAGCGATCTTGCTGTAACGTTCTACGGTCTTTTCCAAAGCGTTAATACCGTAAGCGTCCAAAGTGGTGCTTTCATTAAGCAGTACGCAAGAGTGAACTGGCATACCCGAATCTTGTCCTACAATAGCAACTATTTTTGCACCAAATTTTTCATGTAACGCCCAAGTAAGATCATGGCAGTCGCCATGACCAAAACGCATAATTGCGCCCTCGGCATCGTAGTTACCCTCTGCGTATACCTGTTCTAATAACGGCTCTAAATCTTTAAGCATGGATTTACCTATTGGATGTGTAGGTGTTTTTACGGTAAAGTGCAACCTACTTTTGCACCTTGTTTGAGTGGCTAGGGCGCACAGAGGTCGAAGACTGTGCGCCTTTTTATTATTGTTGGTCTAAAACACGCTGTCCTGCCTCTTGATTAAGCGGCATTAGCGCCCAACCGTTATCGGCTTTGCCGAACGTAACTACCAACCCGCCGTTTGTACGATAAAAATCAGCTTTGCCTTTCATTAATTCCACATATTGCTGCTCAGAGATAGAAACGTAAGGGCGGGTAAGTTCTCTTACTTGTGAATGGTGCTCTTTAACCTCACCAGACAGCGGTGTTAAATTCGATAGATCCAACTCCCACGCTTCAAAGAAGTTCTCTACCGCTATCCTGATTGGTAGATTATCTTCATAAGCCGTATCACTAAACTCTGATGTTAGCTCAATGCTATTATCAAATTGCTCTAGTTTTGATTGCAATTCATTAAAATATTTTTGGTACGGTAAAGTTAAAAGGTCTACATTATCTGCTTCTTTAGTTGACTCGTTAACAACCTTGAAATCAAGAGCCTCTGAATCAGTGTCTAGCAGAATCTCTCTAGCCTGTTTTGCAGCGTCGCTAGCTGTTTCTGCTTCAATTTTCCAAGTTACAGTGAAAGTCGTCATTTTTATTTCCTTGTGTGAATACCGTTAGGTTTGGTCCACCAAATGGCGGGGAGTGTTGTTCAATGATGCCAGCGTTGCTGTGTCAGATGGGATTGCATCGATTCTGACTGTGGAATTTCAAATATGCCGTTTAAGTGATTAATGATCAAGCAATGAATCGCGTTTTCAAGATATTCCATTGATTATAGGCCTTTTCAATATGCTTACTCAAACTGTATACTGTTTAAATGTACAGTCATTAGTAGGGCGTATGATTTCACTCGACATTAATTGCGGCATTACAGGATTTGAAAATCCAACGCACACCTTTTTAAAACAGAAGCTATCGCTTACTCAAACCTTTGTTCATTCCCCATCAAGCAGTTCGCTTATTAGTAGTCCATGCGATCACTTAGCTGCGGGTATAAAAAGGAAGGATTGGTTGCTGGTGGATTCTGCATGTTCTCCACTTCTTTCAGACGTGGTTTTACTTGAGGCATGGGGGGAGCTGGCGATCGTAAAATGGGGCGATGCCCAACGGAACAGCTGGGAAGATGGGGTGCTTTTACTCGGCGTGGTCATACTATCTATCCATCACTATCGTGATCCTCCTTTACTTCCATTTCATGAAAATATGACCGATTTAGATTTACACCAACTTATCGTTGAACAAGACCACTCGACAATTTTTTGCCGTGCCCAGGGTTTATCAATGATGCCTTTTGTTTATGAAGGGGATCTTTTAGTTTTGGAAAGGCATTTGTCGCCTCGTGAACATGATGCAGTTGTTGTTGCGTTAAACCATGACTTGGTGCTGAAGCGACTTGATCGCGTCACTCATCGGCTTTACTCAGACAACCCGAGCTTTAAAGCGCATCATGTAACGAGTTCTGACTACGTAAGATTGCATGGCGTGGTGAGATATACTCTTCGTCTTCTTCGGACTCCACAACACCAATGAGGGCACCATTTTGTTTGCTTTGATCGATGGGACGCGGTTTTATGCCAATTCGTCTACGTTGTATAAACCTCAATACAAAGACAAGCCTATTCTAGTCACTGCTGGACAAGGAATAGTGATTGCAGCCAATAGGAAAAGTAGTGAGGTAAATTTAAAAAAATTCAAACCTATTTGGTCGCAAATCGATAAACTTCAGCTCTATCATGGAGCGGTTTTCAAGGCCAATTTTTCTACGCTAGGTCACCTATCTAATGCATTTCAAACCTGTTTAGAGTTAAACATGGCTGGCTGTAGAAGTATGCGCTACTCCGTTGATGAATCCTTTTTCTGTGTTCAGCATCTGTTTGATATTGGAGTGGACATGCCATCCTACATACAGAAGATACGGAAAAAGGTCTACAAGGAAACAGGGGTTGCAACAGGGGCAGGTGTTGGTGCAAGCCTAACGCTCGCAAAAGCGGCGTCGTGGGCCGCAAAAAATGTCGACGGATACAATGGCCAGTGCGTACTTGATTCTTGTACTCAAATAGATGCGATACTTCGTATGATGCCAATAAAACAAGTATGGGGAGTGGGAGCGAGATTATCCGAGCATTTGAAACGCGATGGTTTAGCAATGGCATTTCAGCTAAAGCAGTGCGAACCGAAGATCTATCAAAAGCGATATGGTATTAATGTTGCGAACATTATCCATGAACTAAATTCTGTTCCAGTACTAGATTTTGATCATGTGAGAAGTAAGAAAAAGCAAATTTGGTCGACGTCATCATACAGAGACCGACTACGTTCAATCGAGATGGTTAGAGCGGAAATCGCTCATCATACTTCCGAAGTAATGAGAAAAGTAAGAATTCAAGAATCTGAAACACTTACTCTGTCCATATTCGTATCTACATCAATACATGATAAATGTCCCGCCTTTAACAATCGGATAGACATCAATTTTGAGCAAGGGGTGTCAGACACATCATTTTCACTTCAGTCGGTTTCAGGGGCAATCAAGAGTTTGTTGCCGGTTTGTCTTCTAAGTCAGCCGATCTACAAAGTAGGCGTAGGGGCGAATGAGTTGATTGATTCGGGTTACCAGAAGCAGTTTGAACTGTTCAATGATTTTGATAACAAAGAGTCACTAAATACCACTGTCGACCTGTTGAACACTCGTTTTGGAAAGGGGACATTAACCTTCGGTTCGGAAACGCGTTCTTACTCAGAGGCTCCAGGACAGATACGAATGCAAGAGTTGGAGGACTACTTTACTGATTACAATAAGCTCTTATCAGTAAAGTGCATCTAAGTGCTCTGTAAATATTTTGCAATAGCGTATAGCTAGACACAAACGCATAGGTTTGATTAACAAACCGTACTCTTGTATTCTTATTTGATTAAAGGTTTAGCTTGGGACTCAGCACATGTCGAATCTCGAGTGAATTGAACTAATCATAGAGTTCATGTTAAGCAGTTAAACCAATTTCCCTTTCAAAGTTCAAATTTGAGCGTTTAAAACCCACCCAAGAGTTGTTGTGAAGAATTAAAAAAGCCCCCCATGATCGGGAGGCTTAGTTATTAGTTTAATCCTATCTAGATATTTAGACAGATACTTGGGTTAAGTCGTTAGTCGTTGCCTTTATCAACTTCAAAACAAACACTATCAATTATGTTATCCGTTGTTTGTGGGTTTTGACGTTTGTTCAAGTATGAGTTGCATTGAATAACGAGTTCTTCCATTTGCGCTATGATAGGATCCAAAGAGTCAGTCTCTGAAATAGATTCCTCTTTTTCATCGGATAAGACATACAGTGGTGCGTATTGGTTACCAAACTTTGTTGCAGTGTAGGCTCTGTAAACGGCACCTATGTGTAGGTTGCCACCCGCTTTTTTAAAAGCGACTGATGACTGTTCAATGAAGAATGGGCTTTGATTCTCGTACAAACCAATTAACTGGCCGTCTTGATCTGCTATTCCCCAGGCTCGTTTTCCTTCAGCAAGAATATTTACAGCAGTAAGTACAGTTGCTTTAGTAACCGATTTTAATTCTGAGTGATAAGACTTCATGGCATCTCCTTAAGTAATTGCCCAGCTTTGCTTTAAAAGCAAAGGCATGGGCACATACTAAGTTCGAGTTATTGAGACTGTGAATCATCAATAAGGTCTTGCATTGTGGCATGACCTATAACGTAGAAATACTGAAAGTCGCTTCCGAAATCTAACATCTCCTGTGTCACAATCATTAGACCGCAGCGAAGGTCATTACAAAGTACACTGCCTTTTTTGACGTTATCTTTTGTTGCTAGTTCGGCTTTCGGGTAATGCAACAAAAGTTCTTTGACACTTTTCTCATGTGGGGATTCTTGCAAACCTAGTGTTGAACTGAGCGCGGCTAACTCTGCATGTAATCGATCTTCAAACTCACCAAATCCATTAACGTCATCATATTTGATTAGAAAATCGAAATAGTCAGTTTTTCCGTCTTGGCTTGGTACTCGTTCACCTTGAATACTGATGGCGAATGTAACTTTGCTGTCTTGGAAGTTGTAACCGATTTTAGCTTGGCTGCCCATCACCTTCTCTAACTCAATACTTATAAAGCCAGTATTGCCATGCACTTCATTTTGAACAGGGGTAAAGCTGTAGTTAGAAGCGAGAGTACAAATGTGGGATATATATTTCTTTTGGAGGGTCATGATGTATTTCCTTGTGTGTTGAAAAAGATTCGTTGTTTAACTGCTGAGGTGGATTTTCAAGAAGGCATTTAATCGCCCCTTTAGCTCACCAATACCGCGATGATCGTATGAAATAGTAGATTTCTCAAATCCGTGGAAATTTTCGGTTGGGAACATTTTATCCCAAAGAGCCATGTAGTCTTTAGTCATAAAGATGCCAATGTCTCTATTGGACCCTTTATATGTTTCTAAAGTTTTAATGGCTTGTTTGGAGTGTTTTTCCACAAACTCATCTTGCGCACCAATTTCTTTTCGTGAGGGCGCTCGAAGTTCATAATTATCAATCCATTCAGAACCATGAATAAGGCCGTGTTTGGCCGAAAGAATGAGCAATTCAAATTCCTCTTCAATGGTGATTTTTTTTGAACGTAGCATCACGAACATTGCACCAAGATATAAATCCTGTGCCTTTGATGATGCTTCGTTTTTGGCTCCAGAGCAGTTGAGAATTAACAGTGGTTTATTCATCTTTTATTTCCTTGTGTGTTCGTGCAAAGCACGATGTTGGAATTTATCCATAAAATAGAGCGGATAAGTAAGTTAGCGTACAGCAGTGATACTAGAAAAAAGCAATCAAGTTGGTGGCATTTTTTTAATGCTACTTGATGAGGAGAGGGGTAAGAAGGTTATAAATTTAGAGGGAAGGACACTTGACTCAGCAATGTCCTAACTATTTATAAACCTAACCATTGTAAGACAATGCAAAAGACAATGAACAACACAGAAGATTTACTACGATGTTTGACGTCGAGTAGTAAAGCTATGAGTGTTTTAATCAATATACAAGTGCTTAACATAGCGACGAACCATTGATACTGATATTGAGTTTGACCAAATAATGGCCATAAGGTTGTTAATGTCAATGTACCCGTCATGATCGCCGCAATATAGTCGTACCATTTGTAAACGTTTTCGGTGATATTCTGGTGAGTTCTAGCTATTAGGATAGATGTGACCGTCGTTATCATAGAAACGTATAACAAGGTGCTAGAAAAGTTCATGTTGAGAACCTCCAATTAGCTTTGCAGCTGTTTAAAGTTATCAAAAGATTATCCTTGTGTGTTTGAATATATCCACCTGTGGTGGAAGGTAGGGTAGTGATGCCAGCTATTGCCGTGTTAGATATGGTTGCATCGGTTCTAACATAATTGACTTTAAATATGCACTTAATCGACTGAAAATGCAATACACGACTGTTTTATGGTATTTATTGGGCTTTTGAGGTGGCTATCTAGTTAGGCCATATCACTAAGGCATTGGCGATACGTATCTTTGCAATGTTCTTTCTTTATAATTCTTAACTTACGACGAAAGCAGAAAAACTAAGCCTCAATTCTTGATCTGTCATGACATTGCATTCATCACATCAATGCTTGTGTGCTGTAAATTTCTATATTTTTATTGGACTTATATTGTGATCAATCTCACTGCACATTTTTAACAAATTTCTCGTTCTATGTATCATATTGAGTGCACATGAATGGAAGTTACTGTGTATGATTGCTGGAAAACATGAACCATCAATAGGAGTTGTTATGTTGGTAAGGCTAAGTACATTAATGACAGCATTATTGTTGTCGACTGGATCACTTGCAGGAGATTCGACAACACCTGTACCGTCCACGCTATCTCAAGATGCGAATTTTTCACAAGCAGGTGCCAGTTGGGAAGCTCATTGGTCCGGTAATACATCCGGAAATATAGGTATCCCATCAACAGCTAATACGGTCTTCATTCAATCTGATATTGACACTGTCATTCTCCCCAAAAATACGTCAGCAACATTCGGTGGTGTTGTTTCGGCGTCCAAGAACTTAGGGAAATGTACTATTACCGTTTCTGCATCAGGGCTTGGCTATTTCAATGGGTCTACTGTTAGAGGTGGTTCGCGATCAGTGCCAGGGCGTTGTGAATATTCGTACCATACTGGAAATGGGGGTTATACAACAAGATATCTTGATGGCTCTGCAACAGTCGTGTATAGACTAAGAAAGGTTATGGTTCAGTAATTCGCATCTTTAATGTATTGGAATTATTTAATTCCATTAATTGTGACAGGCTTTGACATAGACTTATGGCACAAAGCAGCAAAAAAGGTGTTTGGAGAGTTAGTACCTCTTTACCATGAAGAGTTGGATATAATTTTTTAAACACCTAGATAGGATATGGTGACAATCCGCCTTTGTCGCTTATGACTATGTCGCGGATGTATCACGCATAGCACTTCACTTTCATTTCCCACAATTATCATTTCTGTTAGCGTCAAATATGGACGAATTGCGAAAGATTTTGGAGACGAGAGCTATGTGTACTTTTTTAAATCCAAACATTAAACAGAAGCAAGCCAATACACCGTCCAGGCCGAGTGATTCATTTTCGATACCCAATAGTCCATTTTGAACACAAAACCACTTTACCCACATAATCAGTATTAACGATGCGCAAAATAACGCCGATATAAGAGTGTATTCTGTTAGTCTCTGGAGCATAGTTTCTTCTTCATCTCAGATTTAAGTTTGTGGTCATTTCTCCTACTTTGTTCCGGTGTAAAACACAATGTATCAAGCATGAAAAGATTAACCGCATCGTACACAGTGAGATGCCCTTGCAAAGCGATTATATTGGCCATTTTTTTATTTGTAGGTGCAGTGAAACTGTTCAACATTTCTTGATACTCAACACCTGATAATTCCTCTCGAGAAAATGGGATCATCCAGTGTTTGAAGGGTACAAAATGTGGAGTCGACTTAACTGTCTTTAACGATGACAATCCCCAACCTGTATACGGCATACAAATATAATGACAACAAAAACAAAGCATAAGTATAAGTATAAGTATACATGTTGCTATTTGACCATTCACAAACCAAATCAGAGCCGTGAGGGCAAATATAGCTCTTAGGACAACAAATAAAATCATTCGCTTTTGTGGTGATTCCACTGCAAGTTTAAATCGAACGCTGTCAGTTCTTATACTTAAGTATTCCATTAAATGTCTCCTTACGAAACGTTGCTTATTGGTACAATTTCCTTACTCGGCATTAATTGTCATGTTCATTGTCTGATGGCGTTGGTAAGAAACTCAAATTCACTTCTATCAAGGTTAAGACCATCCCCCGCGACTATATCTTAAAGCGTACCTAGGCCCATAAATACAATATACCCTATACCACCAACAGTGGTTAACCATTAAAGGTTAATCAATTCTTGAAATCAGAAAATAATCATCAAATAATAACCTAATTAAGTTAATATTAGTAATTGGAAAGATTAGGTGGCGTTTTAAGAAAGAGATGATCCACAGTGTTATCATGACTTAGTGGTGATGTTACTAAGTCATAAGGCATTACTGAAGTTTGGCAATATGGGCACTTCATCTCGGTTGGATAGAGTGATTAAAAGAATCCAATCATGATAAACGAACGATACTCGCATCATACAAAACCAACGGAATTAAGAACTCATGATCATTAGAATTTGGCCTTTTTGTGCCTACGCAGCGTTTGCGTGGTATTCGGTTGCCAGCGCTGCAATTTACCTTTCGATTGGGATATTAATGAAACGAGGGCATGCCTTGTTGTCGATTGAGAATACTGAGCCTTCTAATCAAGATGATGAAATCACCCAGGATGAAGAGGTCAATCTTTTTGATGCTGTTTATTGTGCCATTACGTGGCCATGGTACGTTTCTAAAACGAATGTTTTCTGGTCGATATCAATATTTGGAGCCGGTTTTGGGACCATTGTTCTTATTGGCACTCTATTACAATGGTTTGGTATTGATGTTGAAATTCCGAAATCGTCAGTCGTATCGATTGAAACGCATTTTCTGAACGAGAAATCCTCTTTAAGTTTTCTACAACAAACAGAGCTCAGAGTGCGAATGGAAGAGGGGCTTACTTTTAGAGACTACTTATGGTTGAAAAACAAAGTATCGTCAAAGTGTAACATCACTCAGAACCGCTTCTTGGACATGTCCCTCTCTATGTGGATGGGATTAATGAGAGCTTTCCCTTCTGCATTAACCATCACCATTGAGTTATTTGTTCATTCTCTTTTAATCCACTCATGTCCTGAACATACAAAGTTGGGATAACGTAACTTTTAGGAATTCAACTATGTCTTTACTTAAAGCGAACTTTATTAAAACGTTTCAACATCATTGGCGCAGCTTTACTTTACGCAAAGAAAAATTAACCGTCTTAACGAATGCTATGGGAACGACTCTGTCACTGAATGAGGCTCACAGAGCGCTGGTGGAGATTAAAGGAATGAAAGAGGAGCTGGCATTGATCGAGAAGTCAGTTGTATCGAAATACCCCGAATTAGAAACCATAGGTAAGCGGTAACCCATTACCGAAACTACAAGTTACTAGTCACCTAGACCAATCGGAAGCGGAGGTTACAAATGAAGGACATACCTATCAAAAATGAAGCTGAGATCGCGGATGTCGCCAAAGTGTTTCTCGAGCTTAATGGTTGGTACCTATACCCAGAAGTCGTCATTGACTTATTTAATGGCAGACCGGACTACATAGGAGTTAAAAACTCACTGTGCCAAACTGTCGAATGTAAAAAATCGCTAACATATCCTTTAATTGAGCAACTCGCACGTTGGCAAATTGATGCAGACAAAAGAAAGGAATGGCAAGAAAAAAGTAGCATCCAGAGAGAAATTGCAATCCCCCATTTGCTTGTGGCGTTCGTCAGCTTTTCAAGCGCTCGAGTCTCTGACCTTAAAAAACTACTTTTAAAACAATATAGAATTGGCGTGTATTCTATTTCGAAACGAATGAATCTCAGAACCTTGAATAGGGTCGAAACACCCTATATTTGCAGTGCAGATTGCCATTTTTGGACACTGGTTTGGGGAGATTATGAATACACCATTAGGCTAGAAGTCCCTCCTAAAATTCAGCATGGCTCCAACGCCACAGCGCATCGAATTATCAATTCACTTAATGAAGACATGCGTGGCGCTCAATCAGGAGTAAGAAGTTGCGATACTAATTATATGACTCCATTTAAACGTACGATGAATCGTGTAAGAAAGGTATTGAGTGACGGGAAAGAGCGCCACATCCAAACCATCATCAACGATATTCGACCATTAGGTGGTCATCACTATTGTTCTGATCAGGTCGCATCAAATAGTATTACGAAATTCATTGATAAATTTGACATTGCAATTAGAACAAAAGACCACGGAGCTTGGTTCCAGATTGCCGATGATGAAGAGGTTAAAAAGAAATGAAGAGTTCGATTGTCCTATTTATCTTAGTCGTATTCGCACCGATGAATAATGCGATAGCATATGAAGACTACATGAATGATTTTGGTTTAATTATGGTTAACAACCTTATTGAAATCGAGATTGAAAAGGCCTGTAACTCTCATGTTTCAGAAGCAGGGTTCATTGAGATTGATGTAGACTCAAACTGCATACTTAAAGTGAATACTCTTCGCAATAAAATAGCATCAGCCCCTAACAGTGATGGTTACCTTGAAGGGATCGATATATTTATGAGGAAAAATTCTATACCGATCATTGTAGGTATGGAAAACCGTACTGATTGAATCGATAAAAATCATGAACGAACATGCCCTCAATCGGCTTATTGACGCCTTAGGCGCTTTACTTATCATTTAAGCCTCCAGTTGCAGACAATCGATTTCAGGTGTAATCTGAACAGATCGCCAAGGCGATTGGGTAAATACAACCTGAGTTGCGCTTAGACTCCAACGTATGAATTTAAATTGATACATCCAGACCGATTTATGTTGAATATTCTCAAACAACTACTATTGGCTGATAATTAAGCGCCAGCTGAAGTAAGAGGTTTGATTATGATCGACTCGAAATCCGGTTACGCCACATTTTGTAGATCCATTCACGATTGGCTTAAGCATTTAGGCCACGACATTAAACTAGCAAGCGTTCGAGAGCGGGTAGCTACTTCTTATCAGTACCGGACCACCAGCGCATTACTCTCTGATTTACCCATTGAATTTGAAGTTTCATTCATTCCTAAGCTTATTGATGAGCTCAACGAGCATCATCGCATTTCAATCATGGTTAACTATCACCAGTTTCCTTTTGATGCCGGTTTTGTATTAAGTGAATCTGAAGCAAGGATTGTGTGGGATTCATTTAAGACATCCATTCGCATAGACAATAATAGCCCAGTTGGTGGAATAGCTTTGTTGCTTAGGGGGCTAACCAAAGATAGCTTTGACAGTATGCCGCCGCCTAATGGCCTAAGGCCAAATGGTAAAGGTAAGTGGTATTGCTCAAAGGAAAACGAACTCACTGAAATGCTTGACGCGATCACCATCGACCCCTTGACTTTGTTTGATCCCAAAAGCATTACCCCAGAATTAGTGCAAAACATAGTTAGCAATCTTAAAGAGCTGATCATTGAATATTGGGATAAAAACGCATCGTGGCACCTAAACACTTGTGTGGCGAATTTGCTTTCTGCAGAGCACATCAACGCAAAGGGCCTACCTGTCGATGTCTCTCAGGACATTGATACTCCTTTTTCTCAATGGGTTTCTGGGTCGAATGAGTTGCTCTCACTACCACCTCAACAACTTATGACTATAAATCACCCTTTTCGAACGACCTTGACTGGGTCATCAACGTTTGAGGAAGCGCTTTATTTCGAATTGGTTGATATGGTACTTGGTCGATATTTGTTTAATTCAGACTCTTCAAAGAGTGTAGAAAAAAACCTTTGGGGCGTTCTTCAAAGTGTATCGCCATGTTCAGACAAACATCAATATTTCACATATTACCAGACCTTTATCTACAGCCCTGAATTTAAAGAGGCTCTAGGGTTGCTCTCCAAAGAATGGCTCAACTCTCAAACTAATTGGACTAAGCCCTTAAGAGAACTGGCTGTCATTCCCTTCAGTCAACCAAAAGTCGAAACAGATAAGTACTACACACGACAAAATTGTTTGAGTCATTCTATCGTGTTGAGTGATGGTGTAAAAATGTGGGTATCCCCACTAGACAGAAGTGTTGATGAGTTTGGTTATCATGATGAGTATGTGAGCTTCGATGTAGACGATGAAGAAGAGTTTGATGATGAGGAAATACTTCCTTTTGAAAACCCATTCTGTATAGAAGAGATTGCAGTTGATAGAACCTTAGAGGCAGGAGAAACTGACTTCATTGTTTTCGGGTATTTTTTTTCAAATCTCACAAATGCAAGCGAGCTTGGTCGGCACTACGATCTTATGGACTCAATTAGCCAGGACCTCTCTAATATCTCTCGATTTGTTAAAAAGTCGAATATCAATAGTCTTTCTACGAATTCAGTTTTTTACATGTCGGAATTACTGCTATCTCAGCCTGTAAATCTTGAAGAACTCGCTCGGGAGTTTAACCGAGCATTTTTAGCCAATGAGACTGCTTTGTCAGATACCATGGTCATCATTAACACAAGCTGCTTTACCGATCGATACTACATTGGTTATCCGTATGGAAGCGCCCCTGCTCTTCAGAAAGAGTACCTTGAGTTTGTGAATAAATTCGTTCAGGCAATAGAACCTTATGCAGGAGAGGTTCATCTTTTTAGCGCATAAAAAAAGGGGAGCCATGAGCTCCCCTTTTGTTATTACTTACTTCAATTAGTCGACGGTGGATGTTCCGTAAAACTCACCCATCGTTAATTTACGTTTGATATTGGTGTTATTACACACCGCGTAACGGCCATACTTTTCATTTCCAAAGTACTCCCAATCATACTGATCAAGTGACCAATCTTTTTCATCACTACGAAAGCATTCACGTTGTTAGTTTTCATAAGATTACTCCAAATTCATGGTGTTGGCTTTCGACACTAAATCGAGCCTCTAGAACCATATTAAGAACAGTATCCGCAAGATTCGTCAGGTTATCGGTTAGCCCATTTAATGAGCCAATCACGTTATTCGGGTTATCTTGCTCAGTGACATCGAGTACGAGGTCCCAGTCCGTTTCACTTAACATCGTGAATCGAAGAGAAACATCGGCACCATAAGCCGTCAGCAAGTGCGTGATGCAACTCCCTTCTTCGTCTTTGATGTACTCTGTTATCTGTTTTGAAATACCATCAACATCAGTATTCTTGTTCTCAATACTATTGAACACATCACTGAAATTCATCAGTTCAGAATATTCAATTGCGGCAGAATCAATCAGCTCTTCGGTTTTGTCTTCTAGAGTTTCCCATAAATCGGCAATAAGCCCTTCATCCCCCATTTTGACTGTGATAAAGACATACTCTTCTTTAAAAGGTCGAATGATGTAGGAGTCCGGTGTACTTTCAATTTGATTAAAGTAATCGTCTTTGAACGTAAATTGTGGATAGGTAAGGTCATAACCAGACGTACCGCCTAGATACAGACCATTCTTATCCAATATCACTTTGACGTTGACAAAGTCTTTACCGTTGGTCTTGCCATTTGTAAGAGTGAAGGGTAATTGAAAGACAGGTGCGTTTAACCCGACATGTTTGTTAGGCATAAAACTCAAAATAGGGGCGAACCCTTCTTTGATTTTTACTATCTCTTTAACATGGAAGCCAAGTAAATCAATAATGGCTGGGTTAGGCTGCTCCTCTATCATGAAGTCCAGTTGGTCATGATAAAGCGCATACATTGTAAGGAACTCAATTTCGATGATGTTCTGATCTTCAATATTGAGTTTGGCATAGTTAAAATCAGTATAGTAATCAGTGATTCTATCAAACCATTCGACATACTTCGGACCATATTGCTCATTGCTTAAGTATTCATGCATCGTCGAATACCCATGCAGTTGTGCTACGTGCGTGGAATATTCACTTAAGAGCTTAGAGATAGAAATTGCAGATCTTAAGTCCTCACAAAACTTTTCGCGACTCGTTGGAAAATCAGTTGAAGCCCAAGTACCCGTGTAATAAACACCTTTAAAAATGCGTTCATCATATGGGACCATTTGGTTTCTCTTATGGTATCCGACTTCAAATAAGGCTTTTAAAAACCTAACTTGCAGCTTCCCGTTATTGATTGAAGCCTGTGATTCTATTGCGCTATTGGCAATGATGTTCAGTACATCCCATTGCAAAAACCCTTCAATTGGCGTATCCATTTGATTGATCGTGTCGGTCAAGGCTGTTTGGAATTCTGATAATACTTCGAGCATCGAGCGTCCTAGGCCCATTTGCTTATTCTTAATGAATTGAGTAAAGAACTCATTGATACTTTCTGATGTCAGCTGATCGTTTAATGATGCACGGTCAGTGTTTTTCTTGGTGAAGTACCCAATGAAATCAGTCATTGCTGCTTTTAAGCACTCGTTATGAGTTGCGTATAGTGGAGCAATAAAGCCGGTATTGCTGTCGTATGTGGGTTGTGCCAGATTAAAATCTGGACACTTAACAGGGGTTGAGTCCTTGTAGACCCCAGGTATTTCAGGTGAATTTACTAAGCGTGAATCCAGTGGTTCTTCAATGTTCAGGAAATGATCAATCGTATTCCTGACCGCTTGAATTTTTACGCTTAGATTAAAAATTGCCCCATTATGATTTCGTTTGATGTCATCTTCCCACTTACGTGAGTCTTTAACAAAACCCTTCAGAGCAAGTTTTTCGGAGCGGCGTTCTTTCTCGCGTTTGGCATTCACATGCTCTTGACGTAAAGTCCACAATCTTTCTTCCTGCTCAATGAGAGCATTAATGGCCGCTTCATACTCAAGCTGAGTGCTGTGCTTTACAACCATGCTATTTATAGCGACCGTTGCTGCTGATAGACCTCGATCGTAGCCATCAAGATTTTTTGGCATTCTTTGGCGAAGCTCGCGTACGGCGGCTTCAATGATTTTAGAAAGGGATGCTTTCATGGTGATATTTCCTTGTGCGTTGTGTTTCATTCCACCAGCTGGTGGAGTGAAGCGTTAAAGACTCAACAACCTAGCTAAACGCTAAAGGTGCCGAACTGGTATTAGATAGGTTGAACAAAAAAGTCGAGTGTATCGGTAACTTCATAGTTTGTAATTTTGAGTAAATCGATATCGCTCATCCAAAAATAAATGGGTACAGCTTTTTGTACATCTTCCAACTCTTTGCAGATTTCATTCGTGCTAAGAGGTTTGTTTTCAGTATCAATATTGATATCCGATCTGTTCATAAAGTTGTTATCAACGAATGTCGGGAAAGCCGTGGGGCCATCCTTGATGTGGACTTTAACTTGCTTTTCAGAGTGAGCTTTAAGTAACGCTAAAAGTTCTTTACGTTTCATACGTGTGTGCCTTGTGTGTTAAAGATTTAGTTAGGGACGGGTGATACAGCAATAGCAAAATTCTATTGCTGAACTAGATACTCGAGATGGTGTTTTATTCTTGATAGAACTTTAACCAGGGTGATGATGACGGCATAAGCCTGTGATACAAGCCATTGATGAACTCTAATCCATCTTCAGTAACCTGACCTAATGTCTCGGTACCGGACTCTCTCATCAGCCTTAGTAAATGGTCTTTATTACCAAACCAGCTTTGCTTCACGCTGGGACAGCTATCGGGTTTTGGGATTGAAAACACAGTACCTTCTGAATCGGCGTAAAGATTCCAATTAGCCGTACCAATAAAGATACATTTAAGGTGGCACAAATTACGGCGTTCGCCTTTTGCGTTCCTAATAATCATGCAGTATTTCCTTGTGTGTTTGCTATGAATTTAGCGATATAGAATGAAGCACTAAGTGGTAATAGTGGAGGTATTAAAAAGGATGCCAGCAAGGTGCTGCGATAAATGGATAGCATCGAATTATCGTGTTGAATTTACAGTATGTCGATACTTAAACTAATAATCAAATGATAGACAACTTTAATGTGTATTTTCTGACGAGGGCACGGTTGTCCATAGGAAGATTGATTAAATGATTTTCAAGTTAGTATTGCTCGGCCTCTCAAGCTATCGGTCCAAACGACGAACCTCAGTGATTGGACGAAGAGTATTCGATGATTTGGCAAAACAAAACATTTTTAGGTCATATTCATCACTCAATGGACTGGCCAAACACCCAATAGGTAACACTTCACCTTTCTCTGAATAGCGATACGAAAGCATGGGGGTCGCGCCTTGTCTAACTATCTCGTAAACAGCCCAAGCGCCATGCATTTCCGAATTACACTCTGTGGGCTTTTGGACCAAGTCCCCGAACTTCAGTATATGGCCATCAGAGTCGCACAAGCCAGTGGAATCAAGCAATTTAGTTGCGGTATTGATGGTATCAACATGTTCGTTTGAACCCTCCATTATCAATCTAACGGCAGCGAGAAAAGCTATTTTATACTCGTTATTGGCAATGGCTTCATTGTCCTGAATGCGTTGCAAGGTAGTGCTAACGAGTTGATCATCTTTTATTGTAGCCATTCTGGGTTCCTCTCATTCATCCATCATAGCGCTATGGAATTTATGACTTATTACTGAATATCGTAAAGATATCGTCTAGTTTTCTACCAATAATAACAACCAAGGCCAGAGAGAACACAAACATCACCATTCCGCCCATTAAGGCATTCAACCAATCGGTAGGATTGAGTTCAACAAAAAGGACTGCCCATGGGGTTTCGGAGTCAATAAACAGCCCCATTCCGTTCATAACTATTGCAACAGTTAATAGTTTGAAGCTGCTTACTTCTTTATGAGTACCACTTCCTAAAGTGATTTTGCATAGGGCAACAATAATTAAAACCACCTTGAATACCCATTTATCTCGCATAATTGGTTAATTAACCTAATATGGATATTATTCTAATTTCTGCTGTTTCTAAAGTCGATGATTGAATGTCATGTTGAGTATAGTCATATGCTAATCGTGACTCGTTCCGACCTAGATTTCAACGACAAGCCAGAGAATATTGTCATTTGTTGTGCTGTTTGGTACACTAATCAAATTAGGTTATTGCACATTATTGCAGCACACAAGGAAATACAAATGCGAACTTCGAAATACGATTCCTGTTTAGCGGGTCTTGCCAAAGTGTCACTTAGCCCTATCGATGAAAAAATGGGACCGCAAGAACTCTTTACGCATGTATTGAACCATTGCGCTAATGACATTCAAGGACACGACGAAACACATTGGACAGTCGAGTTTAGTGATTCATCTCAATTGAGAGTGGTTTGTTTGGAAGATAGCTTTTTAAGAGGGGCGCACCCAACCCGATCTGACTTATCCGTTTGGGATGGCACCTTAAAGTGAAAGATGTGCCGCATGCTATTCAATGTGGCGATATTCTAATTTTTAGTCAACTTCGCTTCACAATCAGTCATTAGATGATAATGACGTTTAATGGAGACACCCATGGAATACTTTTATTTCATTTCTTTTTTAGGGGGCGACAGGTCCAAAATTACCGTTATTGATTTGCATAACGGCACAAGCCACCAGCGTGAACAGTTCTCACCAGTCAATGATCGTGACTATCGCGATCTTAACGAGGCGCTTGTTGACGCGAAATCCTTAGCTGAAAAATACAATCTTGAATACGTGCTTTTTGATTCGCGTTATGAAAAGAGATTAAGTGAACGAAAGGAGTTGAGCCTAAAATGAATATCTACATAAAGCTTGGGACAGGCCCAGGCAAAGTCATGCATTTATGTAACAAACACAAATTGCCAGACATTGGTGAAAAAGTGTTTGTGAAAGAGGTCAACAGACCTGAATACCCGCGCCAAGGCGCTCTGATAGATGGAATGCGCGATACGGTTAATGGCACTTTATATCTCGCAGAAAGAATGTAGGTGAACTATGGGTACTTTTGAGCCAATTGAAATTGTGATGTTGACGATTGTTACTGCCGCCATTGTAGGTGCAAACATATGGACCCATTGGGGTCGAAAGTGGGTCGGGGAGAGGAAAGATTCATGAAAACTGCCGTAGTGAAAATGTCGCAAGAAGAAATCAAAGCAGGGTTAGATGCTCGCCATGAGCAGTGCATAGTTGTTGCCGCAAGTGATGGTCACATCTGTTGGGATATTACTGACACAAGAGAACGAGAACCCATTCATGAGGTGAAATCTGGGGATCGTTTCTGGTGTTGGAACTTTAAAGAGACGCCGAAAGGCTATACGCATGACTTTGCCAATATGGCCCCAACTGACGTCCTCATTCAAACCGATGTAGCACTCGAGCTTGTTTACATTACTGATGACAGCGAAGACCCTCAGCTGTTCATTACTGAACTAGATAAGTCGCCCAATTGGACATAATTGAGGATGTGTTCTTTCTGTAGAACTGCGGCCTATATCGATTGGCTGCACTAATCAACTTAATGATTTAAATATATAATTTATTTGAAATAAGATTTTAACCACCAACCCTCACATGGAGTAACTAAATGAAAACTATCAAGCTCTTGGCTCTGTCCTGTTTTACTGCATTGCTGGTAATGGGATGCGGAGGCGAAAAAATCAATATTGAAAATGCTAAAGCCTCTTCTTATACAATCACTGACATTGAAGGACGTGAGCAAACTGTAACGATTGGAGAGCACTTTGATAACCTCAAGTTTTGTGATTCCAGCTCGTGGGTAATGGATGCCGCAAGGGTTGAAGATGGTGAACAGGCGTACTTCGTTTGTCAGGTTAATAACCCAGAAATGATCACGATGTTGCATGAAAATTTAGAGCTTGCGGGGGATGAGTTGACCCAATATTTTGAGCGCGAATTGTCGGTCGATAAATTTGGTATTGGTGGTTTATTGCACCGTTCAAAGAAAATGTTAGAAAATGCATCTTCTGATGGAAAGTCAGCGGCACAGTTGAGAGATCGTAAATCGGACGTCATTCAAAACCAGAAAGTCTTTGATGAGTTCAATGCCTACACAGAAGAGGCTTATCGCTTTATGGATAAAGTGGACCTGAAAGGTATTGAATTAAGAGTTGAAGTTAGCGCCTACATTGATAACGATGGGAAGTACAAGCGATCAACGATTAATCCAAACTTTAGTTATGTATACGATGAAAACCAACGTTTCGACTCCGCCATTTTAATGAAAAGCAACATCAAAGAGTTTATAGAAATGAATGGGGATAACGCAATGTTCTTTGAGCAAGTCGGTACCGCTTATGTAAATGAGGTTGTTTCAAGAAGAAAGATTCACATTGTACAAAGTGATCTTATTAATTTAGTCCATCAGACAAGCAAAGAACGCATAAATACTCAGGGTAACGAATAAGTGAAGCTAAACGTCAATTTATGATTCGGTGAGCGATACCAATGTATGGGGACGAATTTTTAAACAGGTTTGTTGTATCAATGATTAAAGGAGGCCTTCATGGCTAGTGTGCTTAAGCAAGTAGCGATTATCGGATTTGACCAACAAGGAGAAATTGTTCAAGTTAAACAGTTGTCGCTGGATTTAGCTTCAACGGATTTGAACGCGGCTAAACAAGTGGTCGAACAATTTCTAAATGATGATTCTGACAGCGTAAAAGTCGTACTATGCAAAAGTAAGGACGTTATTTTTCATGACACCAATAAGGTCATAGAAAGACTAAAAGAAGCCACCACACAAAGAGTGTTGCCTCAAGAAGTGTAACTTACCCTTCCTAAGACGGGTATCAATAAAAGGGCATAGTGTTAGTTTGTAACACATGCCTTTTTTGTTTCAGTCACGAAATCGGCCCACTCAACGGCTGTAAATCAGGTTCGTGTTGCCAATAATTACGCACCTTAACCCCAACCATTAAACCTAAAGTATTCACATATTTCGCCATCGTATGCATCAAAGTGCTAAAATTTCCGGTGTTTCATTTCTTCTTCTGCATGTTTATGCAACCAATAGAAAATTGGTGGGTTGTGTATTTTGTACAAAACCAGAGAGTCGTGTATTATCAGTGAGTAACCTGATTACTTCGGCACAACTTCAGTAATCACCACTTAGTGGCGTGTCATTAAACCCCTCCACCTATCACATTAGGTACTTCCCCATATTTTGGGTATAAATCATCACACAAGGAAAATAAATCATGCATAAATTGGCAATGATCTACCAAGGTAAAAGACCTTTAATCAACAGTTGCAATCCAGTACTCAATCGTCGTGTAGGGCTGAGCATCGAGCCTGTACACCCGAATATAGGTGCGAATCAGTTCTGTTGCGGTTTAAGTATTGAGGTTCCCTCAATCAATACCGACAGCTCCGGTAACAACACTCGTTTAGATGATTTAGACACTTCAGCTGTAAAGTGCCTTTCTTCTGCTATTGAGAAGATCGGAGCTCAGATTGAAGAGTTAAAGGGCCATCAAGAGCGTTTGGCTCTAGAGCTTGCGAAGTTTCAGTCTGGTGAGATCAATCTTAAGGAGCTGGCACTTAAGCAAATTGAAGATAACTATTCTGATCATCCATTAAATAAGGTCGGAGAGAAATCATGATAGCCGCTCTTGATAGTCAATTACTGATTGAGAATAGAAAACTGGTCTCGTTGAGTGACAAACTGGAGCATACAGCCCAGTGGATGATGGCTTCTCATGGCACACCTGAGTTTGGCGTTCGCCAGGATACCTACTTTCCTCTACTCAAAAAATGGAGAAATCAAAGCAAACTTGTGAACGGTCTTCGTTCACAAATAGCTCAATCGAAAATGCTGAATTCTTCAAAGCCCGTAAAATCTGACGAAGCCATTTCGATGGAAGAGAAACGAGCTCAGAAAGAAGCAAGTGTAACCTCAACGACCTACGAACGTGCTCAAAAGCGGCTTTTTAAGTCGGTTGATGGTTTTTTAAGTGGAAAGCACTAATTAGCAGGGGGGGCGTCCCCCCCTAAATTTATACATTTAGCACACAAGGAAATACAATCATGATCAATAAACTCGCACTATTTATCTTCGTTACTGCAACTTCAACTTTGACTATGGCCGCGCCAGATCAAGGCCACTGTAAAGACCAAGCTATCGCAGCTGTCGATACAGTAAAGTGGGTCGCTAACACCTTCATTGGACAATCTGATGAGCAGATGAAACAAGCTAAGGATCGTATGACAGTGCTTGAAGGTCTTCTTCAAGAGGAACGTTATTGCGAAGCCCTGACTAAAGCCACTAACATGGACTAGGTCATATGGAACTTCTGCCCAATGAAGCAAAAGCGAAAGCTTTCGTTCTTCGCATTGGTTTCGAAAGATCGACTCGGCTCATTAACGCGATCGACCGTCGATTCCAGCGACGATACAAGAAGGCTTGCATCAATAGTTTCTCGCCAATCAATCCAGAATGGATCTATAAAACCAAATTAGAGGTTGAGCTCATGCATCAACTGAAAATGGGGTTATCTTTGGCTGACACCAGCAATACACCCGCCGCCGCTCGGCAGCGAATTCTAGAAAGAATTGAAAGACGGAAGGCCAAGTGATTGGCAGTGAAACAAGCTTAATTAAGCAATAACCTTTCCCAAACCCTCCCTTTCAACACTGTAGATACGAGTCTTAGGCTCTTAATCATAAAGACCAATGCAATAAGCATTGGTCTTTTTTTTTAATTTAGCAGAAGAGCTCAGCTAAGGAAAAAAAATGGAATGTTCTCTTGAAGTCGGTTTGGCTTAAAATGTAACCGACAATAAAAGCTCCCCAATGATATATATGGGAGCTTTTATTATTTGGCTGCAATCTAGATTGACCACGATAGCGACTCATTAAACACACCACTGATTTCACCGGAGTTGATGCCGGTTCGCACATGATCGAGAAACATCGACATGAAATTGAAGTCATCATTTTTAAGTTGCCACATCGCCCTGTTTATATCGGACTTACTCCAGACAGCTAAACCTTTGTCAAACTGTTCAGGTAGAGTGATAGGCCACTGAACAGGGTTTCGCGACTCACCTTGCACGGTTAAGACGAAATACCCAGGACATAACGCAGTCGACGATTCGCGTTCTTCCCCACCTTTTGAATACAACGCTTGAAAGCCACTGCCAATATAATCACCATCATACGCGTACCAGATATTGTTCGACTTGATCAGTAGATCAGTCACAACGTTACCGTTAAGAACGTAATAGATTGATTGAGTAGGGCATGCGCTCCGGTAAAAGTGACCTTCATTAGCCAACTTCAAGATCAGTGATTTTGCACTCTCGAGCTCCTCAATTCCATTTTGACTAAAAGGCTTCTTAGTTTTCATAGACAAGATAAGCAGACTTTTCATGGCGTAGTGAAGAACCACTTGGGGATCACTGTCCAAAGTCTCGCATGCGTCCCTGACGGCCTTATCTTTACTGTTCCAAAGGTTACCCAATGCAATACCATCAATCATAGGGGTATGGATACCACAGGACCAGTAAGTATCATTTGAGGCACCAATGGCGCACTCTGCACAGTGAAGGCGGCGTGAGCCGACGTTAAACATAGATATATTCATCATTGTATTTCCTTGTGTGTGTTCCACCAGCTGGTGGAGATCAATCAGTAGAGATGCCAGGGAGAATTGCTGTGATAACTGGATAGCATCGTATTATCATTTCTTACTTAATGAGTATGGACAAAGGGGACCCAAAATCAAATGTCCTACAACACCATTGCCCCCGCCTAAGCGCCGAGATGGTGATCTCATTGAGTCACCCGTAAACATATAGTAAGGTTATTAGGTAAATTGATTACTTCACACGTACCCAGTAATCACCACTTTGTGGCGTGTTCTTTTATTACCTCAACTCATTATCGAGTTATTTTTCGATTCGAAACACACAAGGAAACCCCATGCGTAAAGAACCTTTCGATATACCCACAATTAACAACCACAAAGAAGCATTGGCCATTTTTCTAGGCATTGATTCAAACATTGTTTCAGTTCATGAGACTGACTTCGACCGTATTGAAGATGCTGGCATTACCGGAAACCTTGGCTCTCAAATACACACTTTTCGATTTGAAGATTGTCAATATTTTGTGGGGTCAAAAAATACGGGTTTAAAAGGTGATGAGTTAATCACTTTTAACAGCAGCTTATGGCAGGTCCTAAAGTTCAACTCTGACACGCCCTATTGCCGATTTAATGACAAAACGGTGATGAATCACTTACAGACACTAATCACAAATCAACAACAAGTGGTCGACATTGACCAACCACAACAGACGATCACCATTAAGTCGGGCGATATCTACAGTGAGTGGCGATACGCGAGTCATGTACCAGAAGATATTTCAAGTTACTATCTTGTTGGTTTATTGACGACTATCACTTGCTACTAAGAAATAGGATTTCATTATGAAAACACTTTTAAAAGCAGCAAATTTAAAAAAGGTAGTCAAACTTATTGGTACCAATCAGTACTTCACGGTCAGTATTGACACCAAGGGTAAAATTACATTTTGTCCCGTTGGTGGCGGGTTCGTACAGAGCCTTAAATCAAATGATGATTCAATGTTTGAAATTGTTGATGAGATGCCGACAGAGTACAAAAAAGCAGTATTGACCCTTGATGATGTCCCTTCATCGATATTCGAAGGGTACTGTATTCCAACCCAACGTTGGAATGGGTGGGCAATACCCGTCTTTGAAGTTTCAGTAGCAAAAGAGATCATGGCCATGGTCAACGGGACGATGCCTGAATTTTATTCAGTCACTCGCAATGACGAAAAAGGTTTCTTTGAAATTGAAGAACATGACCATGATGAAACCAGTCAACTTGAAGACTTCATTATCAACGTGGATGGTAAAGACATCGTTGTTGTTTCTTTCATGGGGGCTAACTGGACTTGGTGTGATTACTATGGCGATAAAGCGACCGAAATGCTCGCCAAATTCGTACGTTTCGATGACAATGAATAGCTATTGCTAATACCAAAACAACAAAACCACTCCTTTTAATGGGAGTGGTTTTTTATTAGCCACAAACAAACTTCCTTCACTTTTCGTTTTAAAGCTGCTTCTTGTAGTTTCTCTTCATTGATAATTTCGAGAAGCAGCTCGGTCGTCAGTAATCCACCAGCTGTTTTTAATCCGAGTGGTAATGAAGATTCTAATTTTTTAGCGAGTTTATGAAACTTGCCATTTTTTCATAACGTTGCAGATGACTCAAAAGCCCCTTTAATTTTTACTGCGATCTTTTGGATGCTTTCAAAGCAATCAATTTTCGGGATCGACTTAAGGCCTTGATCTTCACGTTGTCGTGCTATTTCAAAAGGGTAGTCAACGCGTGAATCAATAATTTTCGCACTCTCATTAACATGTACATGGGTGTAATAGCTTCCATCAGAGCAACGACTAACTTCGACGGCCCCACCTGGAAACTGTATTACGTGCAAGGTAGGTTCAGGATTTCTCTTGTCACCTTTGATGATTATGTGACAAGCATCTTCAGAATGATGAACTTTTGTTTTCGCCATTTTGGACTCTCCAAGAATTGTTGGTCATTATGTAAATCATTTTTGATTTATACAAACTATAAATCTTTTTTGATTTCCTTGCAAATCATTTATGATTTATTTATAGTGCTGATATGGCGTTTACTTAGGACTACATATGACCGAAGAAATGGTTGATCCCAAGCGTTCCGTAGAGAACCTACGAGAGCGTCTGAAACAGACACGGAAGCAGATGGGGGGCAGTGATGCTTTGTTCATTGCTCTTTATGGCAAGGAGCCTGAAGGTAACCAAGACAATACGTTTAGAAACTTGGTGAACAGAGGGAGCTTGAAGGCAGAGTTCGTCGCGCTATGCGCGGAAAAACTTGAGTGGCACGATGTTACTTTGAGTGAACTGTTTGCTTTACCAGAAAGAAAGAAATAGGCCAGTTCATGAAGTGGTGTTCCATTTAGCTTACTTGATACGACTGATAAGTCGGGCTTAATTACACTGTAATTTGAATGATGAAACCAACTAATCCAGTACAATAGGGACAGAAACGATGAAATTTTTTGCCACTTTCAGCCACCAACCATTCCATGGGCAGATCAGTCTCATACCAGATAAACAATCTCTCTTTGACATTGTTCACAGTCGCGCTAAGTTTCTTGGATTATTGGATGATGCGAATGGCCATGCCTTGCCTACATCGGAATTTACTGAATCAGAGTTGGTGGACATTCATGAACGTGTAACGCTTCACACCGTCGTCGTTCTCGTTGATTCACTGGATGAGCTTAAGAGCTTATCAATGGATTCAGACTACCAACAACTGTGTGAAACATTTATCAAACATCATGGCTTAGATGGGGCTCAACCTTTAATTTGCACAAGAAGGGATATGAGCTCGATCTTGGCACTCTTCAAATCTGAAGGCATAAATCCACATGATAAAGACCGATGTCTTGAGTCATTATCACAAACCGTCATGCCAACGGGAAATTCAAATAAATACCTACGTTGGTTAGCAACACAATAGCAGGGAGTTAAAATGGAAATACTTGGATATTTTGTCTGTATTAATGGGGCTATCTGGACAGTATACACTGATGGTAGCAGTAACTATCACTTAGACTTACAGGTCACTAGTGATAATAAAGGTGTTCAGATCCTTGGTGAGTATGACGGTGAGCCATCTCCGACAACGGGGCGGTTAATTGAAGATGAGTACACACTTTGGCGTTCATTGGTAGAGCTCGCTGCAAACATTGAGACAGATAAAAATGACGTCTCATTAGATGACTTGCGTTCCGATCTAAAGCATCAGCTTTCAATACCAGATGAACTTGATTGGACTTACTTTTTAAAAACAGCAAGTCGGGCTTACGTTTCAGCTGAAAAAGAGCTGCGCAATATGACTTTTGAGCCCCAGTGCCTGAAATCTACCTCCGAATTAAAGGCGAAATCAAATTAAGTCTTTTGCAAAAGGTACTGAGTAACAGTGCCTTTGACAGAGAATTTACTTAAACAAGCAGTAACGAAAGGAAGTATTTAATGACATCTTTTGAGGATTCACTCTTAAACAACGTCAAATTGGCCGAAGAAACAAAATTGAACAGTGAATGTGAGCAAGCAGAAAAGACCATTGAGAAAGATTTCATCAGAAAAGTTAATGTTTTGATTTGCCCGAATTGTAAGCATGAATTCGAATGGACAAATAGCATCAAGAATCAAATGCCGGTTCCTTCGGGGTCGGGTGGGTGTAAAGCGCTAGCAAAGTGCCCTAAATGCGGCCATGTAGGGTGTGCAGATAGGGACAAGCCGAAACTCAAACCTAAGCCGAATAGAATGAAGAACAGGTAACCAGTGAGGGTCTTGGACCCTCTATTCATAAACCCAAGCCCCAAAACAGTAAGCAGCACGAATAACGCCTTAACCAGGCACTAGCTTTACTTTTACATCACACAAGGAAATGAATTCATGAGAGAGAAATCTTATAGAAAGCTTGAAACCAAGATTCGTGCAATTTGTGGTGAATCGATAGACGCATTACTGAAAGATTTACGCAGTAAGACGGGGAGTGACTGCCTCCTAAATAATACTGTTCATAAGATAAACACATCCGTTTTAAAAAAGTGTCACAATGACTTAGCGGTCCTTGCTCAGTGGATAGATGAATTTTGCTTTAAAAATGCAAACTTGATCGTACACAGCGGCGGGATTGAAATGTTTGGAGGTGGCCGTGTCAGCGAGAAGTCGGTACCGGATATTTTTAAAACAAAATTGAGCCGAGATGATAAACATCAATTAACTCTCCTTCACGATCACATTAAAGCTTTTATGCGTGAGTCGAAAAACACAAGAAAATTCAGCGATCGCGTTAGTAGCGCACACCGAGCGATAGATTTGCTCCTCTCAGTGCAGGATGTTGATATGCAAATATTCGAAGTTTACAAGTAAGACCCAACGACCGCCGTAGTCGGTTTTTTGAGACAACCACACAAGGAAACATCATGTTATGCCAATAACAACAAAGCCAACCTGCCCAAGGTGCAAACGGGTACCCAGTCAATACAATGAAGTGCATGTGTCATGCCTTGCTTTCGATTTGACTTCTGATCGTTTTAATCAAACAGCACCCATTGATAAGGCGACAGAAGGGCAGGTTTGCCACATTCATCCAACCGATCCATCGGTCGAGATCAAAGGCCAAATGTCAGAGCCCTACTCAACCCATAAAATCCAAGCTTATTGTGATACCTGCGAGCATGGCTGGATACTTCCAGAGATGACAACCCTTGACGATTTACTCACGTTGCATGGCTATAACCCATGTACGACCCTTAAAATAGCTCAATAAAGAGGTTAATATGACTTACACATCAAGCGACCACAGTTAAAGCGATGTCATTAGAGGAATTACAATCAACTCTCTAATATGTAGCGCTAGAACATTCTGATTCTAGCGCTAACGTTTTCGTCTGCGATGGCGTTCAATCCCAACTTAAGCGCTTTGAAGTCGACATATAGGTCTTGAAAATAGAGCGTTCATTGGGATTTAGTATGTGCGACTTATCTCCGTCACCAATCCATTTCTTCATTTATCTCCTCTTGAACCAACTTTAAGAATTGCTCTCGGGTCGCTCTGCATTCATCACTGATTTCATAACAGTCGTCTGACGAAAAATACATGCATTCATCTAAAAATTGTTCGACGTCACCGTAAATGTCATCGGTTTCCATGACACTAACAAGTTGATGAGCAACAATTGCCAGTTTTTCTGGGCTGTCGGAAAGCATAAGATTCGTTTGCAGTATTGATAGCGCAACAGTTCGTCCAAACGAATGGCCAGCTGCGTCATATTCGTAGTCGTCAAAAAAATAAGGACCCAATCCAGTCAAGTAGCGAACAGACTCATCAAAGTCGACTAAGTCGCAGAATTCAATAAAAATGACATAATCCATCACGACTTTCGATATTTCTCTCCAGTCCGACTCATCAACAAAGCCGTGTTGACTTGCTTTTAACGTTTCGACAATCAATCTATGAGATTGATCTTCATTAAACTTAGTAATATTCCAGCCATCCAAAGCGTGTTCAATACCTTGTGCGTTAATGGCATCGTAATAGCTTAGAAGAGTTTCTAGCTCTTTAGGGACGTGGCTATTGGTATCGACTTTAATCAGTTCCACCAACCCCAAATTTTTATCGCCGTAAAACTGAACACCGATTTCAAGGGTGAGCTGTGCTGGGCCACAAATGATACTTGAAACTCGGTCTAAGTGGATTTTTATAGTCAAATGGGGTCGTGCTACCAAGCGCCCCAAGTCGATTCGTATCGTGGTTTCATTGCAAGAGGAGGTACTCATTCTAATATGATGAGTTTTTACCGACACAGCCGATTTTTTAATGTCATCTGTTTGTCTGATGAGATCAACAAGGAGATGTGTACAAATATCTTTTGCCTGAAATCGCTCAGTAAGGATGTTGCTGCCAATGAACATTTTGCGAGATGCTTGGGTCAATTTAGCGTCGACCTGAACAGCAGTAATGTCAGTCCGGTCCAGTTTGAGATACTCAACTAAGAAGTTGGCAAGGAGCTTCAAAAAGGAGGCTTCGATTTCGGGGAACATTAAGTTCTGCTCTAAAAAACTGAGTTGGTGGCTTTTTACTTTATAGAGTGATAACACCAGATTTCTCCGTAACTTTTTGGAAGTGTTAGAAGATAAATTCAACGTAGTAAGAAAAAAGGGCATTCGTGCACATTGCTGTAGGCCGTTCAATTATAACATGCCCTTATCCTTTTATTGCGCTTACGAATACCAAGAATCAAAAATTGCCCTCCACACACCGACCGGAGACTCATACCAACCAGTGAACATTAACAACTTGGTTAGGATGTACAGGATCAGAAAGCTGGCACCAATACTTAAGGTTAGATAAATAGATTTCATACTAGGTTCCTATGTCGAATATTGACTGAGTACTACTAATAACGCTCCAGTTATCATTTTGTTCAATTAACTTCGCCCTTTTTGCGGTGATTACTGTTAATCGATAAATGTTTGATTGATTTTCGGGTAACCACCATAGTGGCCTTGATATATCCCCCTAGCTGCCACCTATCTGTCTATCGTTGTACTCCATCAAAGAAATTCCAGCCTCATAACCAAGTTAACTTTAACTGTTGCCTCTAATAGAACGAGTGAAAAATTATCTTCGCCCAGGATTTCTTACATAAATGCCCATTGGGCTAGAGCAATCCACCAACAGAGTCACGTTACATCCAATTTCAGAGCTAACTGTTACCTTATCCGTACGGGTACTATTAACGCTTATTATATAATTCATTCCTTATTCGTACCCATACGATTAAGGAATATCTTGACTATTAGGATTAGTGCACAGCAAAAGAATGCGATGTTAACGATTCATTACATCGAACTAGTTCATGGTTTGCATACAGCAGTGAACACGAGTTATTTGCGTAAGAAGGTCAAAATATCACTGTGCAAAGAGTTAGCGTCTAATCATTTCCTAGTCAGCCTAAGGGCTTTGGCGACTAACGGGTATTTAGTGTACCAACCCAACGAAAATAAGCTTATCAATGCCCACGCGAAAGTGAACGAGAGTATGTGGCAGTTAACCAATAAAGGGCGGTTGTATGCCGAGGAATTGCACTCCACAAGAATGCGGCCTAAACGGACATACACCAAAAAAAAACCAAAAAAATAAGGGGTCTATCTCTATGAAGCACATCCCAATGATTTTCAATACTGAAATGGTCAAAGCGTTACTGGCGGGTAGAAAAGGGGTCACACGTCGACCTATGGACCCTCAGCCCACTGATAGCGACACGGGGTATATGTGGTGGCCAAGTAAAAAACTCGAAACCATGGTTAATATTGATAAGGTAACAAACAACGAGGAGTACTGGGGCGATCTAGCAAGTGATATATGTCCAATAGCGTCCATTGGTGACTTGATTTGGGTTAGAGAGACCTTCGCAGCACTCGGACATAATGACTACGCACAAGTGAACCCCAATTCCATTTCGGAAATCCATGAATATCGTTACAAAGCAAGCGAGCGAGATTCGATAGCAAACTGCAAAGATTCTGAGGTCAGGGGTTATAAATGGGTACCTTCCATCTACATGCCCAAATCCGCAAGCAGAATCACTCTTAAAGTGACGGGCATTCGCATTGAACGCGTACAAGACATTACAGAAGACCAAGCGGTACTTGAGGGAATACAGACTGAAGACGAGTGTCAGCGCAAAGCGGTGGAGTCTGGTTTAAGTTGGTATCAAAAGCCAGTCGAATGTTTCAAGAACCTTTGGGGCGGCATTTACAACAATTGGGATGAAAATCCGTATGTTTGGGTTATCGAATTCGAAGTGTTAGAGAGAAATGTGAGAAATATTGCTGCTTAGAAGGTGATGTAATTGGTTCTAAGTTCGATGCCAGTTCGTTTGTTCATAAAGGCCACTTGAATAAGATTTTGAACCCCTTAATAGCCTTAAGATTGAATGGAAACGTTGATTAACAGGACGACATGATGAACTACCCGACATTAGATAGTGATTTAGATGCACTCAAGAACGCGCCAGAGCTCCAGGATAGATCCTTTGGGATTTCAAGAATCCAACGCTATTTGGGGTTTAGTTATAACCGCGCTGCGCATCTTGTAGATGTTGCAATTGTGAAGGGCCTTCTTGTCAGAGACCAAGAGTCTGATTGGTTAGTGACATTGACTAAGGAAACAGTTTTAAGCAAGCAAGAAATGACCTACAAAACCGCGACACACGTTCTTGATTGTCGTCATGCTATTGGAGCTGGTGGTAAAGACTACCAAATGCGGTGTCATGTTTTGAAAACTATGGAAGATGGCCGATTAAAAGTTCAGGTGTACGGTGAGCGATATTGGAAAAACACCGAGCATGTAGTCAAAGTACGTTACGTTGAAGCAAACAGAGTATACGAAAGGTAAGGAGAAAGACTAATGAAAAAATTTGTTGTAGCAATGGTATTGAGCACGTTGGCCAGTAGCGCATTTGCTACTGTTGACCCAGTGGTGTCTGAGTACCAGAAAATTTACGCACTCCAAAGAATGGCACCATCTATGTCGGAAGTTCTTATAGCTGTGAATGGTCGAACGGCAACAGATTGTGAGATGATTTCACCATTCGATTCATTGGTGAAGTACGAAGAGGTTATTGAGTTAGCCGATTACGTAAGAATGCAAGGTGGAATGGATGGTACAGAAAAACTGAGCGCTCTGTTAGATCAAGCGACTACAGCAGTTTGCCAATCTCTAATAAGTTCTATGGTCGAATCCCCAAAAGACTCAACTGAATTTGAGGAAAGTTTAAAGGCCATGACATCTAAACACGCACAAGCCATGGCAGATGGTGTGGATAGTAAAGTTGCGTCAAAACAACTTAATGCTGATTTTACTGAAATTCGAAATGAACTATTGAACAAAGAGTAGTCGATGGGAAGTCATGAGGACAGCGCACCAAGCCTAGAGTATGGAAAATAGCCAGATACCCATGGCTTACCATTCAACAACCACCAACATAAAAAGACGCGGCCAATGGGCGCGTCTTTTTCCTTATAACTGGTGCGTTTGAACTAATAAAAGAAGGGGACACTTACATCCTTTCGCCCAGGGCGGTGACATCTGAAAAAGCTGCAATGCACTAGAGCAACCCTTAACCCTTGTCTAGCAAACATCTCTCTTAAACTGGTCTTCTCTTAATATTTCACTTTAAACGCCCTGCATTCTCCCTACGCAACGTCTAGCGTCTAAATATCCAGTCATAAGTAAACCAAGCGCTCCGCCGACAGTTACAGCCATTTAAATCAAAAAGGATTTGCAGTAAATCAATTTTGATGTACACTCTATAAATCATAAATGATTTGACACATTAATATCGGTAAGAAGGGCACAGCATGAGAGATGATATAGCTAACGTTCAATTTGCGAAGTATTTGGGGTTTCAGTCTTTATGTGTCGATCCTTTAATTCGCAGCAAGCGAAATCATTTTAGACTCAGTGACTGCAGTCCTGCTAACTCTCTTGTGTTTGAAAAGGGAGACGTGCGTGTATGGCAAGTAAAAGGTGGGTGGCGCTTTGCTGATTATTCGGGCAATTTTGTGACCAATCATTCACCTATAACATCAGACCTGTCTGAATGCCTTGAGTCAGCCGCCAGATATCACCTTCTAACCAACGGAAATATAGGAAGCTAAGCTCATGGACAAATCAGCCCTTAAACAAGTGACAAATCATCACATGATTTCCTTTAATAAATGCAAAGAAGACTTAAACCAATTGTTCAAGCGTCTCCCAGAGAAAGGTGAGATCAGTCAGACGGATTTTCATGATATTTGTAATCGCGTAGAGCGACAACGTAAAGCTCTTGAAGCTTTAGAAACACAGCTAAAAAATCAAATTATATAACTGTATGGATTGATGAAGGTGACCGTTTAGAGATTAAAAGCGTTGAAGTTTGCTCAACTAATATTTTGGTCAAGATTGGTAGTCTTACTTACATTACTCAGTAAGCATAATCAGCACTCCAGTTAACTGGTCACGGGAATAAAAAAAAGACTAGCTAAAATAGCTAGTCTTTTTTGTTGGTGGTGGATACATTTAAATGGTCACGCGTGAACCGCGATCACTTGTATACGTGGTCATGGCCATAATAAGGCTGTCTTTCAGTTCTAGTCAGGCCTTTCTGTTTTTCAATCCAGTCAACTTGGTGTGAGACTGGGGTTAGGGCAGCACCCGTAACAATGAACCTTTCTGCAGCTAGCTTATTGATCAACGCTTCGCTTTTATCATAGTCAGGGTTTATGCCAAAAGTACGGACGCACTTAAACAGGTGCCCAGTCCAGTCTGAGTATTCTAATTTTTTTTTAATTTCATCATCACTAAATCCTTTATCTTTATGATATTCAAAGAATTTCGATTCTAGATAGTGATCGTGAATGTAGATTGATTCATTTAAGAGTATTTCTTTACCATCAAAATGGCATGATGGCTCATTGGCTAGAGTAACAGAGCTGAAGCACAACCCAATAGAGGCCAAGCAGATCATTAAACTCTTGAAATTGAATCGAATAGTATTAGACATTCGAGTTTCCTTTTTTTTTTGGTAAATTAGCAATAAACGCTTTCAAATGCATCCTGTTCGGCTTGCAGCGTTTTATAACGTTCTGACACTTGCCAAGGCATAGTGTCGATGTCATACCCATGTTGGTCATTGATACGGTCAATCTCTGCAATGCGGTCTGATGACTGCTTGACTAGATCGTTGGTCGTACCAACCATGCGTTTAAGTTCAGCTAGACTGTCAGCTGAACGAATAGCACTGATTAGCTCTTCTGCTGTAAAAGTTTTCATAACATTTCCTTTTGATTGCAGTTAAATTGACCATGCTAGATGGTCGCATTTGCCATGAAACTGGCCAGAGTTAATGCCGGTTCGTACATTGTAAAGAAGCCGCGTTGCTGTATCTCGGCTATTGAGTTTTAGTTTTAACATTGCGCTGTCGATGTCTGACTTTTTCCATTGCACAAAGCCTCCATCGTAATTGTCAGGTAATGAGATAGGCATAAATGTGCATTGCTTGTTTTCATCTTGAACAGTGACAATGAAGTAGCCGCGTTTGATGTAAAGCTGCTTGTCGTACAGAGCACTTAAGCTATCCCCTTTGTTTTCACCATTGGTCGTTCTCCAGGCTGACTGTGTGAACATCATGAAATCAACCACCTCACCATCTTTAAGCAGATAGTAAATCGGCAAGTTTATTGCAGATGTAACTTCCATATTTAATCGAAACATGACATCTCTAGCTTCAATCATGGAATCACAGGTACCGTTGTAACACTCTTCATTGGCCATCTTAATCAGAAGTTTTTTTGACGGTTGATATATCGCATTCCAACTTTCATTAAGCGGCCACCAACCTTCGCGAGATAAACAATGATCAACATTGCTTGCTGCTTTATCGACAAGGTTAGAAGGACTTTCCTCTAGTACCTTCAGGCCATTGTATTTCGCAATTTCAGGGGTGTCCCATATTGTTCCATCGTTCACACCGTCGATCACGGGTGAATGTATTCCTGTTGGCCAACAAACATCTTCGTTTGCACCAAATGCAATTGAAGATTTATTTAGTTGGGTACTTTCAATGGTAAAATTTGATACGTTCATATCGGGTATTTCCTTGTGTGGGGACCACCAACAGAAACGTTGGTGGTTTGGTATTTAATAAAACGTGAGTTTGAGGAAAGTTTACGTATGGATTAGTAGGTTCCCGTAATCTATACCTTTGTCCATTTCCTCTGCTTTCAGTATCTGTGACACTTGCTGATGTGCAGTCGGGTAAGCTTCTTTGAGAGTTGAGACTTCGATTATGAATTCTCTACTACTCGATTTCTGAAAAACGCATTCGCTAATACAGTCGATAGCTAGAAGTGACTCATAGTCCTCTAGGCTAACTTGGACAGTAAATGCCACGAGTGTTGAACTTTCCACTTCGGCTTTACGTTCACGCTCTATTTTGAATTGCTTGACTATTTCATCCACCAACTTTTCAGGTGGGAGTAAATTAAAATTAAAAATATTTTCAAACGAACGAATTGCATTAATAGTCGTTACTAATAATTCCGTTGATATTGATGATTCATTCTTGATTTGCCAGTTTGACTCACCGATAGGCGATTCATTGAACTTGGCTAGTTGGTGATCGCCAGGGTGTAACGAGATCATTTGTGTATCGTAACAGTAATGAACTTTTATCGAATCATTAAGGTTTGCTACATAAGAAACAGTACGAGTCATGGGTAATTCCTTGTGTGATTTTCTCAAGAGAGAGGTACCTAATTCAATTAGGTGATAGATAAGCTAAGAACACGCCACTGGGTGGTGATTACTGGGTACGCGTGAGGTAATCAATTTGAACACATTGAGAATACTACAGTGTATAGAAACATGCAAAATGGTCACTACTGAGCCCCCGTAATTCAGGCAAAGAAAAGCCCCTAAAAAGGGGCTGGTACTATCATATTGATTGTTTCTATTTGTAATGAGCTCACCAATAGAGGAGCGCGTAATTCAGTGTAATGACTTAGAAGGGGCAATCATTCTTAAAGTGTTCTGAATATTCTTTAGGAAATAGCCTTGGGTCTGCCTTGCCTAGGTGGGTAAAGTTTCCGGTCTTCTCCAGCATTAATGCAAGTGAATGGGCAACCTTTGTTACTTTTTCAGTCTTAGCCAGTGTCTTCTGATCTTTCACATAGAGTAGGGCATCGCTTTCTCGTGCGCCTTTATACAGCATGCTACGGTCATAATATCCTGTGAAACTAAACAGAGCAAACTTACTCGCTTCTTCCTCAGAACTTGCTTCAACGATGTCGGTTTGTGTTGAACTGACTGCATGGTTGCTATCGAAAACCTTAATGCTAACCAGATAGGTATTAGACTCACCGATACAGGCCTCCATTAAACTTTCACCGACAAGTAAATCTTCCCAAGTATGAATAGAACTTGTTTTGGGTGCATCAACACCGCGTAACGCCCAAATAATAGGGGCACCCGCGTTAACGCTTTCCGCAACTTGTGTTGTTACAGTTCGTAAGGCGCGATGGATAGCGTCTAGAGACGAACCGTCGTCGCAACCCCACTGCTTAATGAAAGACTCGGCAAGCTCAACTGAGGGGTCCTCTACAACATTATAGTCATCGGTATGATGAAGATAGAATTGAAGAACGAATGAGAAATTAAAACTCAGATCATGTTTATCAATTTTATGATTTTTTTTGAAAGTAAATTTGACGCGATACAGCTCGCGACCAATCCCATCGGTGCTATAGCAATCATCCACTCCTTGAACAGAAATGAATTTTGAGTACTTCTCAATACATTTTGTAAAAGGGTGGTCAGTCAGAGCATGTAACTGCAATGCATTTACAAGTACTTCTGTGTTAGCTCGGACTTTACGAGGTTGTTCATTTGATGACACGTTCCCTAGAGATGTAGTCATAAGCTGTTTGACAGTATGAATGTCCATGGTTATTTCCTTGTGTTGTTTTCCCAAAAGAGAGGTACCTAATACAAATAGGTGATAGATAAGCTAAAAACACGCCACTGAGTGGTGATTACTGGGTACGTGTGAAGTAATCAATTTAAACACATTGAGAATACTACAGTGTATTTTGTTCTAGCTATGACCTTAATCATTTAACCATGATTGGATTCAGGAATGGGCATACGTATAAATGGGGGAATAAATTGGCTTAATAATGCGCCGTTAAGGCGCAGTGTTTAAGTCAACTCGTAAGAGTAGGGGTTAACTTGCATTAGTGTCGATGACGACTGTTTTTATGTAATTGAGCACATTCTCAGGCATGCCTTCATGAGATTGCTGTATCAAAGAAATGATATTTTCGACGTTCTCGCCAAAAAGCTCGCTATCTAATCGACACATTGGATCAATGTCGGTGAACATACCTTCAATCGTTTGTGTATAGCAGCTCTCGTATTCATGGTTTATTTCAAGCCCAAGTGAAAACACCAAAATTTCCTTGTCGACATCCTCTTCATCGTAACCTACCCAAGCCCTAAAGCTATAAGTCTTACCGTTAATTTCCGATTCGGCCAGTGTAATGGATGGAAGATCGTTTTGTCTCCAAGATGTATCCTCAATGGTGCTTGAGATAGCTTTAACCAGTTCAGGTGGCAGTTTATCGAAGTACTTTCGCCCAAACTGACAGGCCCATTGTGGGAGATCGTCATCATCATTATCAACGGCTACATCTAAATCATTTTGGATAACGATTTGCATCCAGGCATCTATTGTAAACGGATAGCCCGTGACCAGATCGTTTGCGTTGAATAGATGCGTTCTAGAATTTTCATAATAAAAACCATCGATTTCGTTCGTGATAGCCTCTTTAGTCAATGAAGATTCAACTTCATATGGAAACAGATGCAACTGTGTGCATTCAATCGTGATTTCTTTTTGCAAGAGCAGGAAATGATTAGTTGCAGTTGCTTTTTCTTCAAACCAGTCAAAGCTAGATGAGGTTAATGATTCAGCCCCAACCACCCAGACTACTTTGGTGCATTTTTCCTTCATCTGTTGAGTTATATGTACAGAATTTACCGATACTTCTTCAATGTTGGAAGTCATAAGAGTGTATTTCCTTGTGTGATTGTATTAAGCCACCAGCTGGTGGAGAGAAACTATAAGTGATGCCAGCATTGCTGTGATAACTGGGTATGCATCGAAATTATCAGTTGGAATTTAAACTATATATCATCACTATACAGTTGTATAGTGATGGAGTTATTTGATGGATCATCTCTTAAATGAATTGGATATGTCGAATTAGATGAGGGTACTTCACTAGCGATGCTTGCGGTTGATATCAATGCAAGAAGAGCGAATTTTTTAATCACAATATTTCTCCATTGCTCTAGTAAGGAGGAGGTAATTATTTGGACCCAATCATTAGTATTAAACCAAATAAACACCTCGTTACGCGGCCTATTTTACCCCAACTACGCTATTAACCTTCCAAAGGTCTCACAGTCTGTAGGCCAGCAGTTCTAGCCATTTGGGCTGGTGGACTAAATTCATTAGTTAAAAGCTGTGCGCTAGAAGTTAAACAATCAAATAGTGAATTCTTATTCAATAGGTCTGGTGTATTCCCGTGATATCCCAGACCTACAAGCATATTTAATCGTTAAAGGTGAATATCACCCTCATTTACATTAGTGGCTCGAATAACTTTGCCATCCAGGTCCAATTTAAGGAACGTTCCATACTGGTACTTAACGCCATCTAGCTCCAATGGCTGCATGATCTTGAAATAGCTAATGGAATAGTCATCACTCATAACCACCTTACTGTGTTTGAAATCATAACCATTAAACTGAAAGTTTTGATCATCATAGTATTGGAAGTCACTTCCGTGACCATTGGACTTATAAAAATTATGTCTTATGCAATTATCACTCGTTACGACAGGTACCCGTTCATCACCAATCGATTGAACTCCCATAAAAAATGGTCTCGAGACGCGACATTTGCTAATCAAGTATTTAGACTCGTTAGGCACATAGACGACTTCAGAAGTTAATTTACAAAACCAGTCAAGTAGCCGATAAGGCTCTCCAGTATTATGAGTAACACTTGTGACATACCCGTGTTCGTTCCAAGCAATAACAGAAGGCATCGGGATATTTAGATTGTAGTTTTTGTTGGAACTACTCGATCTTACGAATGCTCGCCTAAGGTTACCATTGTTATCGAAAAGCACATTAGTACCTGCAACTACAAATTGGCCTTGTATTGATGCAGATGTTTTTACTTTTCCATACAGAACATTCCCACTAGGGCTAAAGTTAATTTTAGAACCACCTTCATAGATCACCCCATTGACCAAATAGTCCGTTTTAAGGATTGCTTGATAAAACATGTTTTCAGGATAGATCCATGTGATGCCAGCTGCATCCAGTAGCGCCCCTCTGTATTCCGTATCTTCAAGTAGTTGAATCTGGACCATAAGGTTTGATGGTTCATGTTGCGATGATTCTTCAATCGCTTGATTGGTCATATCACCCCGACTACAGCCACCAACAAATATAACCAAACATATTGCTGCAGCGCCTATTACTCTATCCCTTCTATTGTGATTTTCCATACAGTTCCCTTTGATGGCTAACACTTACTCGAACCTCCAAATACACTAGACCATATTTACTATAAGTGGCTGTGCCTCAATGTCTTAATTAGTAGAATATTTAATCAGGATGGTTCCATTCGATAGAAAATTCACTATAATCGTACTAAATACGTAAACATCATAGTACCTAGTACGAACAAGGAGCTTAATATGGCACAAGCTGATATGACTTTAGATGACATTGTAATCTCTCGACTCGACAGTAGTCGCCAAGCTACGAGTTCTTCTTGGCTTGCTGAAGCTACTCTCGATGAACAAAGACTTGCTGGTCATACTTTACGCGTTGTGGTCAAAACCATTCCCCGTGATCTAGTTGCTCATACGATCGATGTGAGTCCTTCTAATTTCTCAAAGCTCTATAAGCGTAAACACTTATCAAGAGTTCAAAGTGAAGACATAAGCGACTTAACAGCTACGTGGGCCGAAATGCGAGATATCTTTATGAATCAGGACAAACTGATTGCTGAGTGGCTTGATAGCCCTCTACCGTCACTGAATGGCCGTAAACCAAGTGATCTATTACAAACACTTGTTGGCCGTAAAGTCCTAAGAGAGCAACTAAATCGTCTACGTTACGGAGATTTCTCTTGATTCTATTTAGAGCACTACATAAAAGATATGTATCACAATGGAACGAGTACGATAAAGGCAGCAGCTTTAAAGACGGTGCAAGATGGAATCAGGCAAACACGCCCGTTATGTATTTCAGTTCTAATGTTCAAAATGCAATGCTAGAGCTCGCCAATTATGCAACCACACCAACGATTGCTAACGGGCTCTTTGTCATAGGTGCTTTTGAATGCACGGCATTGCGCTTAAAAGAACTGGATCCAAAAATGTTACCTAATGGATGGGAGCAGTACCCATTCCATATAGCTACCCAAGATTACGGCTCTACCATATTGCATGATGATGATTATGATGGGTTGGTGGTACCCTCATGCGCTATCAATACAACATTGGCCAGTTCTCCTCATAATGAGGTAAGAAGATCTCTTTACGCGAACGTTATCTTAAACCCAGAAAAACCCGCTTTTAAAACTATGAAGCTTATGGATACATTTGAACCAATCTATTCAAATCGAATGTTCAATTAGGAGAGTGGAATAGAGGAAAGTGGAATCTTGATTCGTGGCAAGAAAGATTATCACAATGATGATCGCTATTACTATCTTGCAAACAAGAAAATTAACGGCCTAATAGGGTCCTATAGACTACAGTTTGGTTCGAAAGGGGGATCAACCGAGTTTATCTACACACAACGCTAGAAACTCAGCCTTTAAGCTGCCTCCCATCCCTTTACGTTTGTCTTTGAGGCGTTCTCCCAGGTGTTCTACGCAACGTTTGGTGTCCAATTCTTCCGTCATACGGCTTCCTAAAATAATCCCATACTGCAACTATAAATAAATCAAAAAAGAATTGTTAGCAAATCAAAAGTGATTTATGATAAATACAAATCAAAAATGATTTACCAACAATCCGAGGGAAAGACAACATGGCCGAGATATTTAAAGTGGGATCGACTGAGGTTCGTTTAGAACTGGATACATGGAACAAACATGGGCGACTGAAATTTATGGTGTCCATTCTATGTGTGGATTCACCGTTTTCTGACTATGATTCATTGCGCTTTAAACCGTCTTTAGAGGAAACAAAAGAAGTGATTGATTGGATCATTGAAAACGAAGGCAAAGAAGCACTAAAAGGTTACACGGTTCAGCAAATACAGTTTTTATGCGATGGAATCAATAAGCTAGTTGAACAGTACATCTAGCACACTAATACAACGGAAATCGTGCAGGAAGGACAAATAGTTTTTGTGAGTGACGTTACTCGATGCGCTCTCGTGGGGCGCATCCGATAAAGTTTCTTACTCAAGGGGAAAAGTCAGTCATGGCCGCAATCAAGAAGACGCTTATAGACCGAGTAATTAAGCGCTTTCCTTGGGTCTCTGTCTGACGACAACATTATTGATAGATACCTTGATTCGTTAGTAGAACTGGATACCCAGGTACACCAAATTCTTTATTAAGCTCGTCTCCGACTTGAATCATCACCTTCAAACTAGGGTATAGTCTTTTGTAGTAATAGATTCCATTTTCATTCTTAGCTTCAACTATCGCGAGTATTATGTTGTTTGCTTTTAAATACTCTGCATTAGATGCAACCCACTTCTTAGAACTTTCATCATCACCAATAACAGCAATTGGATTAGCAACATTATTATTTGGCCTTGTTATGTCTGCTGTAAGATGGATAGGGGATAGTGCGTAGCTTTCGATAGGAAACATGCTATTCAGAACTTTGGCTTTAACTAAGTCAGGGTCTTCATTTTCGGCCCGAGTGATCGCTGCTTGCTGTTCTATGGCCTTCACATCTGCCAATCTCCTTTCAGCTGATAGTTGGTCAAGAATGTTGGGGTCGATAAATTTTTCGATTGGTGTGCCACCAGCATCCGCTAATACGACTAGTTCAGTTGCGTGAAGATGTGCGCTTATTGTGATGGCGCTTAAGACTATTGAGGTGATAATTCTCTTATGCATATCCGAGGTCCTTGTACATTCTTACAAACTTCTTTTCGTATTTAGCGGCATTAACTGGATTGTTAGGTGCATGGTATTTGCCAGCGGCATTTACCCAGTTACCTTCAGAATTGAACTTCGTGCGCAAGTAAGCTGTACCGACATCTAAACTAATATAAGGGTCACTGGCTTCTTCAATACTTTTAAAACTGCCGTTGTGCCAATACCAGTTAACTTGAACGGGGCCAATATCAAAATTTTTATGGCCATGTTCAAGTAAGTACCTTGCAGCCGTTAAAAGCTTTTCTTGTGACTGAAAATAGTAAGGTCGGCCATTAAAGTTCATCGCAAAAGGGCAAGGCATTTTAATTGATGGATCATTACTTTCAACATGAGCGATAGTAAATAGTACATCGGCGGGAACGCTGTGTTTTCGCGCTGCGTGTATATAAGCGCTCTCTATCTTCTTACCTTTTCTAACTTTACTAGTTCCAGATAAAGCTGGTGGACATAAAACTAATGCACCACCAGCAAATAGTGATTGAATGGTTCGTCTTCTATTTATATCCATCACAACCCCATCACACTAATGCTGCCAAAGAAATCTTTAACTACTAGAGTTGGATAGACCCTTACTCCGATCTGCTTTGATTCTCCCTTGTCGACATGAAACACAACTCTCTTACTGTCTATCATATTTTTAGTAACACCATACTTCTCGCTAAATTGAACTACTTGTTCCGGTCCAACGGTGCCAGATGAAGAAATAAAGATCTCAAACTGTTGGTCATCTTTGATGTTCTCAATGCTGTCTCTCACGTTAAATGAACACTGTCGATCACATTGGCCAATTTCAAAAAACAGCAATGACCTTGTTTTCTTTGACGCACTCATGTGTGGCATGCGAAGAGAACCAAACTCGTTAAGTCTTGAAGGAGCGGTTTCGGCTTTGCTATTAGAACTAGCTGTTTGATCAACATCCTCACCCGCCATCTCCATAAGTAGGAAAAATTCATTATCCCTTTGTAACTGCTCTTTATAGTAATGATGAGCCCTTAAAGCTAGGTCATACTTTTCTTCTTTTGTTTTAGCAAAACTAAATAAAACTCGATAGGGTGACGCAGAGGCAGTATCTAAATAAACACTCGCTGTATTTGTAGTGTTTTTATAGAAGAGATAGTTTCTCCATTCTTCTTTCGTTAACCCCCATTGTTGTCTTTCGAATTCAACTACTTTTTGAGGGTCTAATCCCAACTTATCTATGACAGTGCTCGCATCACCACCAGTAGGGTTAGTAGTTAAAACCGGAAGGTTAATCGTATTGGCCAACACATTAAATGATAGAACCGAAAAAAGTAGCGGGGCATAAAGAGTCTTCATAGCTATTTCACCTTTATTAGTTCTAATACTTCAGAAGAAGAATCATGTTGTACTAGAATCGATTGCGGCATTCGCCCATTCTTACCAGCACGAATTGCTTTAATATAAAAGTTAGATGAGCTGCTTAAGTAATCCCCTTCACTGAAAAAGTTAAGTACCACACTATCTGCAATGTGTGCATGGTACTTGCCACCTATTGAAGAAATGTTATAGAGCTTAACACCGTCCAGTTCTTTAACTTTCTTAATGGTTGATACTTTCCTTACTGGTGCCGGTTCGGTTTTTTCTGGGAGTGATTGGGAAAGCCCAACGTTGTTTATTCCGAAATCATTATTCATTTTCTCATTAGATTCGAAGGATTGTCTCTGTTGTGAAGGGCTTTTATCCCTATCGTTTAATGCGAGATTTTTAATCTCTCTTTCCTTTAATAAACGTTCTACATCGTTCCAAATCTTCTCATTTGCGGATTCAAGTTCATCTGACGTAGCCATCATCAGTAGTTTGTTATTTACTGTCGACTTGAAAAGGTCTAATGCTGCAGAGAACTCATTGGCTTTATCGCGAGCAGATAATGCCGTCTTATTTGCAAACAAAGCGGTTTGTTGAGCCTCATCCGCCAATTCACTAGCTCTCAATGCCTCTTGTTTAGCTTGTTGAGCTTCAGTTAATACAGAATTAGCAAACGTAGAATTAGCCTTTCCATTAAGCTTCAAATTAAAATCAGACCGAAGTGTTTCTAATTGACTAGACACTTCAAGTTTATATTTCTCTAAATCAGTGACTTGAATTGGTGGAGACTGCGGTACTGTTTCCGCCGCAGGAATGAACGAGAGAATTTGCTCTTTGTATTTTAAATAACCCGATATTGCAGAGATCAAAACGACAACAACGAATAGAAGCCAGATAATAATTTTCCCTACCTTTTTTAGTCGAGTCTTATCTGGGAAAGATAAATCACTATCACGACTACTATCTTCGGTCTCCTTTAGTTTTTCACTAGTTGATTTATCACTAGGAGAGTTCGGTCCGTTAATGGTCATATCCACTGGCTTAGTATCTAAAGCATGACGATCTGATTCAGAAGCGTTCAACGAGGTTACATTTGTAGCTACCGATTGGTCGTTCTTGTCATTGGCATTCAATCCATTATTCGACATATCTTAATCCTTTTATTAGTCGTCACTTTGGTGTTTTAAAGCAATAGGTACTATACGAATAGTCCTCGTTATATCGTCATATTGAATCGTCATAGAGGCCCCCACTAAAGTTTGCAACACGCCTTCTAGAGTTACGTCAGTAAAAACTCTATGCACAGCTGGCAATGGTCTAGACAGCAATACCATTACCTGTCTATCCATTGAGGAATGATTACCTAAGGCAAAGCCTGTTTGCAGAAGTGTATGATTTATCGCTTGCCCTATTAATTCGACATCACGGTCAAAATCGATACTAAGGATAGCTTTACGAATATCTTGTTGTTGATATCCAGGAGTAATATCTACCTGTACAAATCTAGATAAATTGTATTGCTGTGTTGTTGAAGACTGAGCGTGAGCGATCGGGCTTAGCAAGGAAGTGGCTATAGCAACCCAACCTAGCGTTGTTCTAAACATCATGTCGTATGCCTATATACGTTGAGAGTAAATGTATCGTCTCATGTGAGTTCGCAGAGGCATAAAAAAAAGCAGACTTTTTAGGTGGCGTTTTTGAGGCAAGAAAAAGGGCTACATTTCTGTAGCCCGATTATGGGTATATCTTTTTTTAAATCTTGTAGCAGTGCTGAACAATTTAGAGAGCGGGTAATCCGATTCAGCTCACTCCCCATCTCAAAGTTAATCAGTGAGTGGGACCTAACGGTTAGTTGATGAAAGATCATCTGATGCCGATAACTCAATGAGCCATCCGATTCTTTTCGCCAAGGGCAACTTAATCCTGATCTATTTTCCGCAGAAGATCAATCAATAAATATTTCGAGTTTTATTGAAATTGGCAAATTACATTTTTTTCGCTCAGCAGCTTAGGTTGGTTTCTGGGTTGTCACTTTTTCTAGGCTGGTTTCTTGGATGGACGGGTAAACCCTTTTATTAAAAAAGGTAATTAATTAGTTATTTAATTAAAGGTGGGAGATAGGGCAAACAAAACAAAACAATCCTCACCGCCACCATACGTAAGAACACACAGGCAATACATGCGCCACCATCACTCCGAACATCAATTACTGCCTAACTAACGCATGCGCCACTATCACTTAGAACACGAGATCGCTTAACGCCACTACATTAAAGAACAATGTATAATAAAAAAATTCTTATTCCAAATTGGTCAATTATTTACAGGGTTAAGACCAAAATATTATATAAAAACAGACCAGAATTAAGGTCACCAAAACGGTTGTGACCACTTCTGTATCGAAGAATGAAACAAAAACATTAAATAAAATCAGCATGCCACCCAACCTAGGAACACCAATAATTTTTATGTAATTATTTACAAAAATGGAAACAATAGAGCCTTTTAAAGCGTGAAATCTATCGTGTTGTTTGATGAATGAAAAATAATATATTGCCTAGTTGAAAGAAGATTTCAAAGGTCATCTAACTATAAAAGTTCTCTCTATGAAGTCTAGAAAATATTTCTCGATCAATTAGTATGGAGAAGGTGATAATCTAATGTAATGAAAAAATCTCTTAGAGGTTGATGATAATGTGAATTTTATCGTGCATGAATACTTGCTGATTCTAGTAATCGCATCGGAAAATCTAAGTTGTAAGTGATGTATTTAGTTTAACATGTAAGTTAGTTTTCTTAACTTATGTAGATATTGAGTACGATAAATTGATAAAGTGATAAAGTATTTAGTAAGGCTTAGTTATCAGAGAAAAATGCATTCCAAAATTTATAATTTGGTAACCTGACTTTAAGGACAACCATTCAACTGGACCTGTAATAGGTATGATCCTGTCAAATAATTTGGGCTCATGTGAAACCAAGAATTCGATTAAGGTATCATATATGGTGAATATTTATCCTTTCAATACGGCGAGAATCATCAAATATTGCTAGGCAATATGTGAATAAAATTGTCGATTTCTTTTGATTTTTAGTTACAGTATTAAACAGTCTTTATTACATATACTGACTAGATAGATTCAATGTATTAGGCAATAAATATGTTAGTTGTTCACTTGATTGTAACAGTTTTGTGTCGAAATTTTCTTAACTAATCTTGATGATTTCAAGTAGAGTTATCAAGGCTTGTTCTTTAGGGATCATTGTTGACTTATGAAGCATTTATAAGTCATTGACTACTAATTTGGAAAGTTACGTTGATGAAAACTTAGCCCTATTTAAGCGAAATTTAAAAGAATTTTTAAGCCATTCAATAAGTAAACTAAAATATTGAAAGAGATGTAATAATAATTTCGGAGTTTTATTGCCAACTTTGTATGAAAATCTGTATTATTATGACGTCTTTAACCCACCTCGAATCAAGATTTATATCTTACTATTTTCTGCACTGTTGATGTGAAACCTTTAAGTTATTCTCGTATCTAAAATAATTGCGACAGTTTCTCTTTGGACAAGCGCTTGAAAGGGCTATGGCTTTATGAAACTGTTTGTCCTTAATCAATGTCTAAACTCTTTCTAAAGCTCATTGAGGGGGCGTATGGTGGAATTAAATATTGTGTATAGGTCACCTGTCGCAGTGGAATTTGGATAGGTAGTTCAGGTGGGCTAACAATAAAGTCTGATCGGTATT
>NZ_AJYQ02000003.1 GCF_000287055.2 Vibrio genomosp. F10 str. ZF-129
ATCAAGTTGCTGCAAAAATCAGCTCGAAAGATCATCACGCCCTAGTATGTATTAAAACAGGGGCTTCCCTATCATTTGGATCTGTGCAACTGGTTGTTCAGATAGGGTCACTTTTATGTGGGTGATGGATTGATTCCCAATATGAAGGCTTGAGTACCATGCTGGGTTTGACCAATCCACGTTAAGAATTTGCGCCAAGATCAGACGAATTGTCCCACCATGACAGACAACGAGAGTATCATCCTGAATCTTTGTAGTCAGCTCCAGCCAACCTTGACTCACTCGTTCATGGAAATCTTGTAAACGCTCGGCATTGGGTAACGTGTGATGCGCGGGATCGACCCAAAATGTCGATAACTGTGGCCACATGGGTTGCAGCTCATCAAACGTCTTACCATCGTAGTCGCCGAAGTTGAATTCCTGGAATCGTGTCTCGATTCGATAAGGTATTGATGACTCCAACCTATGCAGTTTTTCTGCCAGTGCACGGCAACGAGACAAAGGAGACGTAATGACGGAAGCGAACTCAATGGCATATTTATTCAGTGCATCGGCAATCTGGGTTTGTGTGTCGCTACAGACTGGCACATCGGTTCGCCCGTTTAGCGCGGCAGGCCCAACTGTTTTCCCATGCCGTAATAAGTAAACATTGACTACTTTATCCATACATCACTCTCGTTATTCTGGTGTTTTGGCGGCTTTATTGCTTTATTGCTTTAGTGTCATTGGCAAGCCTGCTGCAATAAATTCCACTCGGCTAGAAATTGATGCGATTTTTTGGTTCATCCAGCCGGCATGATCAACGAACATTCGCGATACTTTACCCAGTGGAACCACACCTAGCCCAACCTCGTTTGAGACCAAAATAATCGTGGCACTGGTCTGTTTAAGCACGCTTTGTAATTCCGTTATTTCGCTCTGCACCGCCTCTGACGTGACATTGTCACCCCTGGAGAATATAACGTTATTCAACCATAACGTTAGGCAGTCAATTAAAACAACATCATGAACGGTAAAGGTATTTATCGTCTCTACGAGGTTTATCGGGATTTCATGTTCAATCCATCGTTCATCTCTTTGCTCTTGATGATGTCGTATTCGTTGCTTCATCTCTTCGTCAAACGCTTGAGCCGTCGCCACGTAATGCAACTGTGTTACGCCCTCTTTGCCTGAGGATAAGCACTGTTTAGCTTGCTGCTCCGCATGGCTTGATTTTCCAGAACGGGCTCCGCCCAGTATAAGGTGAATACTCATAACCAACCTCCAAGCACGTTAACCTGATTATGAGCGAAGCCAACAAGTATCAGGTAAATGAGCAACTCACTGAGTTGTTGCGCTGCACCTAAACAATCACCGGTAAAGCCACCTATTCGTGCTAACAACCATCGTTTAAATGCATAACGGGCTATCAACAATGCTAAGGTTAGAGCACAGGAAACGAATGGTGTCATAATCAATAACGTCAATGCCGCGCATGCTATTAGAAACGCAAGTTCCGCAGGGGTTTGGGTTTGAGCTAATGGCTTACTTTTACTGGTATCATTATCGCTCACGTATGGCATATCAAAAATAAGTGAAGCCGCGACAGTTCGACTCATCGTATAGGCCATAATCACGGTAAGAAAGACAAGCATTCCACCGTTTGCGTCTCGCTCCGTTAATTCACTCAATAATAAAAACTTACCCAGAAGTCCCATGACTAATGTTGCCGCGCCGTAGGTTCCTATGCGGCTATCTTTCATGATCGATAAGCGCCGCTCTATACTCATTCCTCCGCCAATGCCATCCGCCATGTCTGTTAAACCATCTTCATGGAATGCGCCCGTCAACATTAAACTGAAGGCGAGCATAATAAACAGTGCTATGTCATTGGGAAGAATGAGGGACAACAGCCAGAAACTTCCACCGCAGAGGGCCCCTAATAATGCACCGACCAAAGCAAAGTAGCGCCCTGAACGATTCATGCGTTCTGCGCTGTAAGGCGTATCCTTAGGAATAGGAATGCGTGAAAAAAAACTGAGCGCTAACCAAAATAGGTCACGCTGATACCTGAACCAAGCGACCATTAGACGGTCACGCCCGCATCTTCAAAGCTCGCCATATTATTATAGAATTCGGCTGCTGCTCTCACTAAAGGCATAGCAAGCACCGCCCCGGTTCCCTCACCTAAACGAAGTGAGAGATCAAGCAATGGGTCTGCCCCGAGTTCTTCCAGCAGTGTTTGGTGCGGAGATTCTTTCGATTTGTGCGCAAAAATCATATAGGCACGACAGTCAGGCTCAATTAAGCTAGCAACGTAAGCGGCCACGGTCACGATAAAGCCATCAACAATCACGGGAACGTTCTGTTTATAGGCGCCAATAAATGCACCCACCATTTGAACGATTTCAAACCCTCCCACCTGTGAAAGCACATCGATTGGATCATTGGATAAGCATCGTTTGACACCTTGTGAAACAAGCTGATGTTTTTTATGCAGTTGTTCAGGGGTAATCCCTGTGCCTAGCCCTACGCATTCGCTCACTTCACGCTGACTCAATGCAGCCATGATGGCCGAAGCACTACTGGTGTTACCAATACCCATTTCACCAAACATCACCACATTAGTGCCTTGTTGGATAAGGTCGGTCACGATGGTCTGACCGAGTTCAATGCCTTCCTTCACCGTTTTTTCACTCATAGCCGCTTCCAGAACAAAATTTTCTGTTCGGGCCCCAAGCCGCTGATTAATGAAATCCTTATGATCGAAGTCAACCGGATTCATTATGCCTGTATCGACCACTTTCATCGCGACATTGTTCACTCGGCAAAAACAATTGATTGCCGCGCCTCCTGACAAGAAATTGAGAACCATCTGCTGGGTAACGGCACTAGGCGCAATACTGACACCTTCATCGGCAATCCCGTGGTCTCCAGCAAACACGATTACCGTCGGCATAGTAATGCTTATTTTATCTGTAACCTGCTGTTTGCCTTGGCTTTGAATGGTTGCCAACTGAAACGCCAGTTGTTCAAGCTGCCCTAAGGCACCAAGCGGTTTGGTTTTAGTGTCAATGCGTTGTTGAATGGCTTCAGAAAAGGTGTGTTGCAACATGATGGGTAAGCTCTCATCGTTTGGGCATGGCGCTATCTAACTTATTAAATTAGCGACTATGTCTGGTAAGTCCTTTTAAATTTATCGGTTCAGTTTAACTCGAAATCAACATGTTAACTATTAAACAAGTGCAATCGAAATGGGAAATGTTGATTCAACACAAACCTGATCACCCAAACCGCCTGTAGAATCGACCTATAAACTCATGACCCTATCGTAAAAGAGATGAGGGTTTTAGGTTTGTCGCAGACTCTCTATATAGTCACACTTAACAGCATTTATCACTTGTTTTTTTACATTAGGTCACAGAAGGTGCTTTACTGTTTCTATATATTTTGATTAATCCATTTTCTAGTGGCATTTCAATTCAAATTGCTTATGCGACAAGGCAACACATTTAGGACGATTTGAATGAGTATTCCGGGTGATAACACAGCAGTGATTCTAGCGGGTTCTTCTGGGCTTGTTGGCACTGAAGTGTTGAAACAAGTACTAGAAGACGACTCTATCTCACACGTTTATGCATTAGCACGTAAAGAGCTTCCTTTCTTTCATTCAAAGCTTGAGCAAATTCTTGATAATGAATTGCGTGTTTTAGAATGGAACAAAGAAAACCCAAAACCGAACATTGGCATCATCAGCTTAGGCACAACGCTTGAACAAGCCGGTTCCAAAGAAAAGCTAGAAGAAGTCGATTATCAGCTGGTGTGTGATGTTGCTCAATCAATGAAAGTACTCGGAGTAAAGAAGCTGGCGGTGGTTTCAAGTATTGGTGCCTCCCCTTATTCGTTTTCACACTACTTAAAGTGTAAAGGAAGAATGGAACAAACGATTAGCAGCATAGGCTTTGAAAAGCTTGTTTTTGCCCAGCCTGGTCCATTGGTTGGTTTACGAGATGAACCTAGAAGAAATGAAGCGGTGGTCGAGTACATCCTCAAAATGCTTACGCCACTTATGATCGGGCCTTTGACAAAATACGTTCCAATTAAGGCCAGCCATGTTGCTACAGCAATGCTGTGTGACATTTTTGATGACAGCACCGAATCTGAGAGGACAATAGATAGTGCTGAAATGGAACGATTACATGCACAATGCCGTTAATTGGCACAACTTTACGATATCTATAATTCTATGCGTTTAAGAATCTAGCGATAAAAATAACTGATTAAAAAAAGAATTATGGCATTTTATTTAACATCTAAGCAGTCCGTTAACGTGTCGTAATACATCCTATCCATACCCTCTAATAACTAAGATGTTATGTATCTTCCCTCGCCTTCATCTAAAACACACCTCTCTCTTTGAAATAGAAATCATCACTAAAATAAATTTTAAAATAAATGTGATCGCTTTATTTCTTTTAATCGTAACTATCTCTGAAACACAAACTCTGCGATTAAAAAAGGAATAATAATATGTCTATCAAAATAACTGCTGCTTTAACTATGTTACTGGCTACTTTGTCTTTTTCTACTACCGCGGTGGCACATAACCACGGCATGAAGGAAGATATCGTTGATGTTGCTGCCGGAAACGGATCGTTTAACACCCTTGTTGCTGCGGTAAAAGCTGCCGGTCTTGTTGACACATTGAAAGGTGATGGACCATTTACTGTTTTGGCTCCAACTGATGAGGCCTTCGCTAAACTGCCAGAAGGTACGGTTGCTATGCTACTAGAACCAGAAAACAAAGATAAGCTTGTGGCGGTTCTAACCTACCACGTTATCGCAGGTAAAGTAATGGCTGCTGACGTTGTTAAACTTGATAGTGCGACAACCGTACAAGGCCAAACGGTTATGATCAAAGAAAGCTACGGCAAAGTAATGATTAATAACGCAAATGTGGTCGCGACTGATGTAAAAGCAAGCAACGGCGTTATTCACGTTATTGACACGGTTTTATTGCCAAAATAAATTCACACCTTTTAATCAGAACATACAGGGCGGTTAATACGCCCTGTTTTCAATCGTTTTGAGTCGTTAAATATAAAGCCGATACCCTGTATAGAATAGGTTATATGAAGGACTATTATTTCCCTTAAATTATTTTAATTTTATTATGTCCGTTTTGAACATTCAGATTTATGATTAAAAAAAAATGATAAAACGACCGTTAAACTTCTATTAAAATAAAAAAGAGCCTAAATCTCTTTAGGCTCTTCATATTATATAGGATAAAATAAACTTAGGTGAATACACTAAGATTATTAATCGCGTAAGAACTGATTAGCTGTAAAAAGCTTCAACAGTGCCTTTTAATGTGATGAGAATTGGCTGGCCGCGACGATCAAGCGCTTTAGGAGAGGGGATCTTTACCCAACCTTCACTGATGCAATATTCCTCGACATCGAAACGCTCTTTGCCGTTAAGACGAATACCAATTTTATGTTCAAAACAGGCTGCCACATGGTGAGGGCTGCGAGGGTTACCCGCAAGGCGGTCTGGTAGAGCAGGTTGCGATGTAGTGTCGTTCATATTCGAAATCTGTAGTAACTATAAAGTGCGCCATTGTAGTCAATATAAGACCAACGCTCAAGAGTTACAGCAACCGACGACACTCTTCGCTTACAAATCGTCATTAATAATCACTCTCTACTAACCTTAGAAAGTAGAAAGATATTGGGCCTAAATGTTAAGGGGCTAGATACTGGATGCTAGGAGACTAGACCCTCAATGCCTTGGCTTTCCGACCAAACAGCAAACTCATTGCCACTGGGTTCGGTAAAGTGGAAGCGACAACCACCAGGAAATTCAAATATGTCTTGAATGATTTTACCGCCATTCTCAGTCACTTTGTGAAGCGTTTCCTGTATATTCTCGCTATAAAATACAATTAGTGCACCACCCTTTTTCGTTTCATTACAAGCGTCAGATCGAAAAAAGCCACCATCTAAACCTTGATTATTAAACGCGATATAATCGGGACCAAAATCGACGAATTCCCAGCGGAATGTGGATGAAAAGAATGATTTTGTTGCATTCAAATCATGAGCGGGCAATTCAATATAGTTGAGCTTTTCGTGTTGGTGCATCCTATCCATCCTAAACCGTTCCTAATGACGTTTTGTAATCTGCTACCCTATATTAGTCGTGACTTTCGCTACCAACTTTTGATTTGAATTGATTTCCATGCGATTGATAAACTTCCGAGTACCCTTCCCATCCATCATTATCACGAGTACGGGATACGAGCCCATCTCCGTAAAGCACGATCATAGAGAATGAGATATGAATGACCAAAAGTGCTCCTAATGCATAATCCGATTCGTGAAGAAAGAAAAAACCGAGTACAAAAACGAGACTGGAAATAATCACCATCAATGTATTTTTTGTTGTGGTTTGCATACTAACCATCCGTGATGTAAGAATTTGTAACTATTCTAACGTTTGTTGAGCGTACATTCTTCGAGTCAGTTAACAGATACATGGGCAAACGTACTTTCCGAGATTCATAACAGACTCAGACTTCTATCCCTAACTCTGTTCGTTTTCTTTTGCTCAAACCCATAGATACAATGCGATAAGATTCAGAAAGGTAATACTTTAGATCATCATCTAGCTTACCTGACGTCTCTGTTTGCTGAATCCATTTCATGCCACGATTCGCAAAATAAGGAGCAGGAATATACCCTTCGCTATCACTCAGAAAATCATAGTTTTGTTCCGAGGTTTTAAACGTAAATGCTGGGCTGTTATTTTTGCTCCACCCACCAATCGCAAACACTTTCCCTCCAACTTTCCAAACATTCGAGTTACCCCATTGCACCACGTGAGTGGTCGCTGGAAATGACGCGCAGAACCGATTAAATTGTTGATAATCCATTAATCCTATCCTCCAAGTAATTATGTGGCCTAAATGAAATCGATTGACGCGATTAACCTTATTGATACGATTTACGCGTTTAGTCGACTTAGAATTAAACTCAGCATTAGATCCACTATCGGCCAAATCGGGCGTTGTACATTGAGTACGATACAGCCAGAATCATACAAGTCGCCGCTGGTATCAATAAGGCGTAAAAGTATAACGCACCAAAAGATATGGCCCCTAAAGTGCCACCTAAAATGAAGCCGCTAATGATCAGTAAAAACAGTAATGCTTTTCTATTATCAAACGGTTCACCCCTTAATTTTGCTCCTATCATAATACCTAGGTCAGTAAAAATTCCCGTTACGTGTGTGGTTCTAATCACAGCGCCGCTAAACGTCGTGACAAGAGCATTTTGTAATCCACACGCAGCAGAAGCAAAATAATGGCCAGGCAACGCATTCTTGGTTAAAAAGTAAATGGAGAATAGAAGGAAAATGGCCTCTAAAAAAAGTAACCGACTGTAGTTACGCCCCAATTGAAGTGCTCCGCTACGCAAGTAAAAACCAGATATAGCCGCACCAGCAATAAAACTCATGAGAACCAACAACAAATGGGAAATGGTATTAAACGATGAAGTAACCATCCCTGTGCCTATCATCGTCGCAGTACCCGACAGATGTGACACAGATTGATGGTTAAAACCTAGTAAACCAATTGAATTGATAAAACCCGCGATAAGCGCTAGAACAAACGCGCCGTATTCGATCCAACGAGGTAATTTTGAAATCACAAGTATCCTTTAGGCTGCAACCGCCATATTAACGAGGAGGAAAGCATTATATCGAGAATCGATACATGCTCAAAATACAGCACTAAATGAAGAGGAACAATATAACTCTCGTCTTTGTGGTGACAATCCAGATATCTCGATTTACAAACCACCAGCTAGGTCAAGATAATTTCCGGTTGAAAATGACGATTTTTCTGATGCTAGCCAATAGATCGCTTCCGCGACTTCTTCCGGTTGTCCGCCTCTTTGAAGAGGAATAACGCTTTTTAGCCTTTCTATTCGCTCTGGTTCTCCACCGTCAGCATGCATATCTGTATGGATGAGCCCCGGACGCACACAATTAACCCGGATACCTTCCGCCGCGACCTCGAGTGATAAACCTTTGGTTAACGTATCGATTGCGCCTTTTGATGCTGCATAATCTATGTATTCATTCGGAGAGCCTGAACGAGATGCACCCGATGATACATTAACAATGACACCACCCTGCCCGCCATGGCGTGTAGACATTCGCTTTACGGCCTCTCGGCAACATAGAAAGTAGCTCGTCACGTTATTGACCAATATGGTGTTGATTCTTTCGGCCGTCATGTCTTCCAAACGTGATTGCTTTCTCAATATCCCAGCATTATTGACCAATACAGAGACGCCACCGAGTTTTTCATCCACCGTCGAGAACATTCGAATAACATCCTCTTCACTCGACACGTCTGCTTGAACAGTAATGCACCGCCCTCCTTGCGCTAGTATCGAATCGGCAACCTTTTTAGCTGCTCCAGAATTTGATTTGTAGTTGATGCAAACCGCATAGCCTTTACTCGCGAAGAGCAGTGCCGTTGAGGCTCCAATCCCGCGTCCGCCACCAGTAATGATGGCTACCCTGTTATCTTTCATCTTCTATCCATATGATTATTATAGTCTGTGTCGAAAATGAGTCTAAACCCAGTAGCCCTTTCGACACCCAGTGGCCATCTCTACGACCTTGTTAATTTTTGTCTTTTATCTCGTGTCCACACTCTAAGGAGCGACAACAAAAACACCAAGAGAAGAAGAACACTGATGGTTGTTAAATTTTCAATGCCTAGTGTGTCAAAGGTTTCTCCGAAAAAGAAGCCACCACCCACCATCACTACGACCCATAAGGTCGCAGAACTCATGTTCAAAAGCGTAAATTTACGCCACTTTATGTCCGTCAACCCGAGTGGTAATGCCCCTATCGTGCGCAGACCTTTAGGATATCGATAGATGAAGATATACGCGGTCCCGTACTTTTGGGCTAATGCCGCCGACTTTTCAAACAAACGCCCAAACGTTGTTGAACGATCTACCCAAGCAATGCCATAGGTATTGGCGACCCAAAAGCGAATTTCATCCCCTAGATATCCTCCTAGGAAGGTGGCTAGTGCAACCCAAGGTAACTCGAGAGCACCTAAGTAGGCTGCGTAACCTGCAAAAAGCGGTAGCCAACCACTTTTTAAGGCGCAATACAAAAAAAGCAGCGCATAAACCAACACACCATAATCTTCCAATAAACCGGTCACTGTTTCCATATCGTCCTCTATTCGTGATAACACACCTAGTCATAACACACTGCGAAATACACATAGTGCATGGTCGTTATACGTGACTAAATGGCCATTAGGTCACTATTTAGTGTTAGTACGGATAGTTAGTTTTAGAACGGATAGTTAGTTTTAAAATGAATATTGACTTATACAACGCATATTTATAAGGGCGTGTATTTTAACGATTCATTGGGTTATTGGTTCATAACGCCATTTGTGGCCTGATTGCAGGCCGAAATACATTACATTACGCACTCTTGAGCCGCCTTCGCTCTTGCGATGCCCTTATCAATCAAACTCATCGCTTCTTCACCGGTGATTGACGAAAGAATCTTGTCGAGAACTTTCTCAGCGGTTGATTCTGAGGATGCTTCAACCAAACAGCTGTATGCATTGGCAACATGGTCTGAGATTTGAGTTAATTCTTCAGGATTAGCGAAATCAGCACTCAATGCTTCTCCGATAGACGACGCTAACTCTTCTGCAAGTTCCGCAGTCTCACCAAATTGTTCTAAGTTGAGCTGGTCGAAATCAATCGAATCAATTTGTGATTGGATACTGTCTACCGCTTGGTTTGCTGCCTGCTGAGCTTGGTCAATGGCCTTGGTGGCATCGTCACAGCCAGATAAAGCGAAAGCAACAATAGATAATGTCATCAGTTTTTTCATTTTGATTCCTTACTTATAGTAACTAAACACATTCAAACAATGGTTGTTAAATAGAAACCATATGGTTTCTATACACTTAGTTCAATTGGAATTTTTCACTACCGTTTAGGGTTATAAATAACCTTCAGCATTACTATAAGCTTCAAGTTCAATGGGTGCTTCAGCATAACCAAAAATCGAAAGTTGCAGTAGATAATCTTTCGTAAACGCTTCAAGACCCACTGTTTCAGCTTGCTTTACATGGATCAATTCATGAGACAACAACAGTTTGTCCCCTTTTGCTTGGTTTGCAATCCAAATGCCGTACCCAAAAGTCGCGCCGATAAAATATGGAGAATCCAACCCTAACCTCTGCATTTGAAACAACAGTGATTCGTTCTCTGGTAGAGGCAGCGTATCAGCGTAAATTACACGTACTTTCTCTGGATGCTTGATTCCTATCCGGTGAGCCACTTCAATAAATTGAGGAGATAACGGCTCACCTTGCAACAAGGCTATTTGCTCATTTTTTTCGACGTATTTCATTGATAATGGTAAGTAGGCTTCTATTTGATCAACCATATGGCTAGGTGGGTTTGCATAGATCGCCGTTTTATCTTGGCAGCCAAATAAGGCAAGCGATGTTAATACTAACAATGCTGCTTTTATCACTGTATTCACTTTCTCTGAATTCCTTTTATACAATTAGTTTTAATAATCAAACGTTCCGCTGTCAGTAAAAACTGTCGCTGATACATTCACTCCAAGAATAACCGCAAGGACAGACACTGTAAATGCCATGAGTAGAGCGTCCACTCTAGTGTGGTGAGGTTGAATATTCAGGATCGTACGCTGGTAAAAACGTTCATTGACCAAGGTGCTTATGCCGATGGCTAAAATACACGGAACGAAAGAGACCATCGCAAAGCTTAGCGGAGGGGTATGAACTGTCAATGGGGCTATAAAACAATCATGTCGTCATAGCCAATGATGACGCTATCGGGTGCTTCGTTTCTTATAAGCCAGTCATCTAAATCGTGTCCAATGTGTGTGATGACCAGTTTTTTAGGCGCAAGTAACTTCTGAATTTCTTTCGCGGTATCAATGTTGCCATGATTGCTCCCTGAGTGTTGTGGTGGAAATGAACAATCAATCACGAGTGTGTCAAGAGAGGCTCTATCGCTCAAAAACTGTAACGTTTCATTGGGTAATCCGTCAGTGTCTGTGAGATAAGCAATCGACTGATCTTCATATTCAAATAGATAGCCAACGGTTGGCCTTGAATGACGCATCTTTAAAGGTGTGACTCGTAATCCTTCAATATTGACCAGCCGAACATGTGTCATTTCAGGGATAAACTGCAAACATCCAGAATGTTTAAGTAGATCAGCGCAACCTAGAGGATCGTCCGGGCACCAAACTGGAATCGAAGCGCCGTTACCCCACCTTAAATGAAATAGGCCTTGTACGTGATCAACGTGAAAGTGCGTCAGCAAAAAACCTAGGTACGACCCTGATTTGAAGCGTCGATGTAAATCCATAATACCGGCATCAATGAGTAGGCGATTTTTGCTCTCGCCGTCTCCCCACTCCACCATTGCAGAGCAGGGTTTACGTTCCCGCTCTTTTTTCTCGGTAGCGATGGCGCAGGCCGTGCATTCACACCCATACAGTGGCACGCCACCTGCGGCCCCAGTACCGAGTAAAGTCAGTGTCAGCATTTGTCTCCCTTCACCCGACACCGTTCTTTTATCAGTGTCGAAGGTTTTTAAGTACTTTTTGTCATTGGCTTAGCCAAACAAGCGGGCATTTGGCTGATTATCCATTTGACGAGAAAACTGTGCGACGGTTTCTTGCAGTGTTCCGCTATTATTCAGCAAAATCGCGTCGTTTGGGCGAACTTCGTCGTATTGAACGGCTCGTTCCAGCCGTTGGACAATTTCAGTCCTGTTTTCTCGCCCCCGTTTAATCAGCCTCTGCTGTAATATATCGGGGCTGACGGTTATCCATACGACTTGCAATCGGCTACCGTATTTCTGTTTCGCAGTGGGTAGATACGCTCGAGACCCATTAACCATAACATTCAAGCCTTCACTCAGCCAATGGTCGACCTCTCTGCCAACGCCATAGCAATATCCGTTTGCATGCCAGTGCATAGTAAATAAGTTCCGTTGAATACGAAGTGAGAACTCTTCCTCAGACAGGGCAATATGATTTTCACTTCCTGCCGATGCGGGTCTTGTAATGTACCGATGCGCGACCATCAATTGATCACAAAACACGCTTCTGAGGGCATCCATGATCGAATCTTTCCCCGCCCCAGAGGCCCCTAGTACGTAGAACAACTTAGCCATGCCCGCTTCCTACTTTCAATTAATTTATCTAAATAGTCATTCGATTTTTGTAGTGAGTTTCTACGACTCACGCTTTATTAAAACACGCGTTTTCCCTGGCGTAATACCTGTTGTATTAAAGGCTGGCCGGCGCGACGCTCAACCAGCAATAAATCTGCGCGCAAGCCCTCATGTATCGAACCTCGGTCATTAAGACTAAGCGCCGACGCTGGGTTAGATGTTGCTAATCGTGTCGCTGCAGCTAAATCCAAGTCGTTTCGTTCGTCATCAGCCAGGCCAAATACCGCCTCTAAAAGACTGCCCGGAAAGTAATCTGATGATAGCGTGTCGAGTACACCAAGGGTTGCCAGCTCATGTGCAGCCACATTGCCCGAGTGAGAACCCCCTCTAACGACATTAGGCGCACCCATCATCACTTTTAACCCCAATTCATGAGATCGTTGAGCTGCTTCTATTGTGGTAGGAAATTCTGCTAGAACCAGCCCCAAAGAATGTGACTCATCGACATGGGCTCGCGTGGCATCATCGTGACTGGCAAGTGGAATGCTTTTCTCTCGGCACAGCTGCGCGATGGTTTTACGATTGATATCCGAGAATTGGGCAGATTGTTGTCGCTGCTGCTGTTCGAAATCCGTCATTTGTTGATCGTTCAAGTTGTACTTCCCTTGGTAGTAGTCGTAGTACTTCTCAATGCTGACGAATTGACGTTGGCCCGGAGAGTGATCCATCAACGACACCATGTGTGTTTGCTCCAAATCAAGGTACTTTTTAGCGAGATCGACGGTGGCCTCATGGGGCAATTCGCAACGAATGTGTACAAAGTGCTCTGCGCGATTCAAACCCAGCTCCCCACTTGTTACGATGGTATCAATCATTTTATCGAGGTTGTCTTGACGATGACCACCATCTCGAACATCACCCACGGCAATCGCATCCAGTACGGTTGTAATCCCTGCGCCTATCAGTTGAACATCGTGTGCTGCCATAGCAGAGAGCGGCGGCCAGCTGACTTTTGGTCGTGGCGTAAAATACTTTTCCAAGTTGTCTGTATGCAGTTCAATGAGACCTGGCATAAGCCAACCTTGATTGCCGTCTACCGCACCAGGCATCTGGCTTTTGGAATCAGACATTGAACGGATGATGCCACCCTCTACTTCAATCGATCCATTGACCACTTCGTTTTCTAATACCAGTTGAACATTAGTAATAATCATTGTTCTATCCTTTTTTGTTAAGCTTTGCGAAGTGTCGCCGTTGAAATATCGTAATATTTGTCTGCCACGCTTTGACGAACAAACTCATCGTGAAAAATGCCCACAATCGCGGCACCTCTTTGTTTTGCTTCTTGAATTAGCTCTATAACCACTTGGCAGTTTTTTTCATCCAGTGAGGCTGTCGGTTCATCAAGCAATAAAATAGGTGAATCAACAATGAAGCCTCGGGCAATATTCACCCGTTGCTGCTCTCCACCAGAAAAAGTCGCCGGAGCCAATGACCAAAGCGGCTCTGGAACGTTTAGGCGAGTAAGCAATGCCGCGGCTTTTTGCTTGGCTTGTTTCTTGTCTACTCCTTGTTCGATTAGGGGCTGGGCCACCACATCTAACGCACTGATGCGAGGGATCACTCTTAAAAATTGACTGACCCATCCCAGCGAATTTTGACGGACCTCCAATACTTCTCTTGGTTGGGCATTGGCAATATCGACCCAAGTCGCTTGGTGTTCGCATCTGTTTCTTCTTACATCACACGTATTCGTCATATCGCTTATAGCGTTTGAGTCACGAACATGACTCACACCATTATGGCGGACCCATATATGCCCTTCGTCGACTAAGTAATTGGCGTACAGGGCTCTAAGCAATGTGCTTTTCCCCGATCCAGAGCGCCCCAAAAGTACAACACATTCGCCCTTATCAACTGAAAAACTGCTTTTCGTCAGAACAGGCAACTTGGCACCACTTTGATTGTGAAGAACGAACGTTTTGCTCACGTTAGATACCGAAAGCATCGTATTCATGTCGGTCAGTCGATCATCCTTTGCGTATGTCACACTGGCTTCTTTTTGGTGTCGTTCACCAACGGGGGTTATCACGGTATTCATTACGGCTCCTTATCCTTGGATGACTGACGAAACAAGCAATTGTGTATAGGGGTGCTGAGGATCATCGAGTACTTGGTCGGTAAGCCCACTCTCCACAATACGACTCTCTTTCATGACCACCAAACGATGAGCAAGCAATCGTGCAACCGCTAAATCGTGAGTGACGATCACCACAGATAAGCCGAGTTCCATTACTAAGTTTCGAATCAAATCGAGTAACCTTGCCTGAACAGAAACATCGAGACCGCCTGTAGGTTCATCCATAAAAATAAGCTTTGGGTGTGTGACTAAATTTCGCGCGATTTGCAGCCTTTGTTGCATTCCGCCAGAGAAGGTAATGGGCATGTCGTCTATCCGGTCGCGAGGGATTTCAACTTGATTAAGCCAATCCAGTGCTTGAGTACGAATATCTCCATAGTGTCGGCTTCCTACTGCCATTAAGCGCTCTCCAATATTGCCTCCTGCAGAGACTCGAGGTCTAAGCCCGTCCATTGGATGTTGGTGAACCACGCCCCATTCAGTGCGCAATAACCGTCTGCGTTCACTTTCTGTCAGCCCATAAAGGCTCGCTCGCTCACCATGCGGTAGCTGATACTGAACCACGCCGCTATCGGGTATTTCTCTCCCCGACAACACACGCAATAAGGTACTCTTTCCAGAGCCTGATTCGCCTACAATCCCCAGTACTTCACCAGGCCAGAGTTTGAAGTCGATATCCTGACACCCTTTACCAGGCTGATACAGTTTCGATAGCCCCTGAACATCTAACAATGGTGGATGAGTTTCCACAGCGCCTTTTTTTTCTAGATCAGAGCCTTTGCTTTCTATATCAGCGAGCGTCCCTTTTTCATTAAATTGACTGGATTGACTCAATTGATTGCTAGTATTTAGTCGATTCGGTTCACCGCATCGAGTGAGTTTGCTTAATTCAGTTACTGACACGATGTGACCTCATCTTTTGGGCTTGACATTACGTTGGATACAGCTCCAGATACTGGTTTCACCATAGAGTCCGAAATAGAATCCGAACTAGAGCTCGAGCTACTGTTTGATGTTGACGCTAATGAGTGGAGTGATTGTGATGCTGCGTGTTCATGGCAATAATCCGTGTCTGAGCAGACAAATATCCGGCCCCCTTTATCGTCTGTCACGACTTCGTCTAAAAAGCTCTCTGTTGAACCACAAATACAACAAGGCTCGTCCCATTGCTGTACTTCAAATGGGTGGTCATCAAAGTCGAGGCTTTTTACATCGGTATAAGGTGGAATGGCATAGATCCGCTTCTCTCGGCCTGCTCCAAATAATTGCAGTGCTGGCATTTGATGCATTTTCGGATTATCAAATTTTGGTATCGGTGAGGGGTCCATGATGTATCGCCCATTAACATGAACTGGGTAAGCGTACGATGTAGAAATATGACCGTAACGTGCAATATCTTCATACAATTTCACATGCATGACGCCATACTCTTCAAGCTCGTGCATTTTCCTCGTTTCCGTTTCTCTCGGTTCAATAAAACGCAACGGCTCAGGAATAGGCACCTGATAAATAAGAATCTGCCCATCTGTTAATGGCTTTTCAGGAATACGGTGGCGAGTTTGAATTAAGGTCGCATCCGAAGTACGTTCCGTTGTTTCTACCGCAGCAACTTTTTCAAAAAACTGTCTGATCGATACTGCATTGGTAGTGTCATCGGCCCCTTGGTCGACCACTTTAAGCACATCGGGTTGGCCTATAATTGCGGCCGTTATCTGAATGCCACCGGTGCCCCAACCATAAGGCATTGGCATCTCTCGGCCACCAAAAGGAACTTGATACCCGGGAATGGCAATCGCTTTCAATAGCGCTCGGCGGATCATTCGCTTGGTCTGTTCGTCGAGGTAACCATAGTTATAGCCATTCTTTAAATTCAGGTCAGTCGTCATTACCTTGCTCCTTTTCCGTTTTGATTCTGGCATCAAACTCTTTTTGCAGCTTACGAATCAACGCTAGCTCAGATTGAAAATCAACGTAATGCGGTAGCTTCAAATGACTCACAAACCCTGATGCTTCAACATTGTCACCATGAGACAACACAAATTCTTCATCTTGCGCAGGCCCTTGTGGCACTTCACCATATTGTTGGCACTGTAATGAACGGTCTACTAATGCCATCGACATCGCTTTACGTTCAGAAAAACCAAATGTGACACCGTAACCCCTAGTAAAGCGAGCCTTTTCATTTTTGTTGCCAGTAAAGCCATTAATCATCTGGCATTCCGTCAGTTCGATATCACCGATTTCAATAGAAAAACCCAGCTCTTCCGGGATCAACTCTAACGTGACTTTTCCTGAACGAATTTCTCCTGCAAAAGGGTGATTTCGACCATAGCCACGTTGAGTTGAATACCCAAGCGCTAATAAGAAGCCTTCATCACTGCGGGCCAGCTGTTGTAACCTTGCGCTTCGATTGGCGGGAAAAGTCGGCGGTGTCACCGTAATATCATCCGGCAACTCTCCACTGTCATTTTCGGGTACGGCTAGATCAAGGTTTTCTAAAATCTTGAGGACTTGAGGGCACGCTTCATTACAACAACTGTCGAGCTCTGAGCTTTTGAGTTCTTCCCTACCAGGGTAATGATCATGGTGGAGCGAGTCATTACCTTCTGCGAGCAATGCAAAGTCGAGCAATCTATGGGTATAGTCATACGTAGGGCCGAGTAATTGCCCGCCGGGTAAATCTTTGTAGCTGGCGGAAATTCGGCGCTCTATTTTCATCTCTTCTGTATTGACGGGTTGTGTCACCGCAAGACGCGGTAATGTCGTGCGATATGCGCGCAGTAAGAAGATCGCTTCAATCAAATCACCACCGGCTTGCTTAATGGCAAGTGCCGCGAGTTCCTTGTCGTAAATACTGCCCTCCGTCATGACTCGATCCGTTGCTCCAGCAAGCTGATGAGCAATTTGGTCCACCGAGAGTGCATGTTGGGATTTTGGCCCGCGTCGCTTTTTTTCCTGTAAGCGGTGCGCAGCCTCTATCGCTTTTTCTCCGCCTTTTACTGCAACGTACATAATGCTTCCTTCTCTTCCTTCTCTTCCATCGCGACTTGGGTACTACGTGGCAATGCAATGACTTCGTTTTTACAGGAGAAGAACATATCAATGCCATGAGGAAAACACCCTCGACCCGTTTGTATTGCTTCAATGAGTGGGTCGCTTAATCCTTCAATTTTGACTTTGGTTTCGCCCTTAATTCCTGGGCCGGAAAAAATAAACGTGGTTCCGGTATGAAAACTCTCTACTTCGATAATCACTGAGGTGCTTCGGTCGGGGTAACTGTCGTCTCCCATTGCAAAGCCATATAATTCATCGAGTTCGTTCGCCAGTACCAACGCAAAATCCGCCTGTGACCGAGAATCAGCGACAGGTGAACCACAATGAAAACGTAAATTCTCCATCAGTGCTGTGTCGTTTAAGAATGCTTCGCCAAACCAGAGCGGCGTGACATTATCTGCCAACGTGAGCAGTACCTGAGTCGCTGCGGGGCTAACCGTGCCAAATTGTAATGTCGACAACAGCTCTACTTTTTTTCCGGGCCGAGAAACAGCGTCCATCAATAGTCTAAATGTCTGCTGCGCATCATGAACTGGGCTATCAAATCCCTTTGTGATGTAACTCATTCATCTTCTCCTCTCACCATAGTGAAAAAGTCCACCTTGCTTGTTGAGACTTCGCGAGCTTTGATTCGCTCATTTTTCTCAATATCAGCGGCTAATGGTTCGATTAATGCTTGATACAAATCACTTTGAAACTCGGTTTGCATTAACGCATCGACAACCGCAGCCACTTCCGCATGGTCCTTATTTCGTCCGGTTATGTAGCTATAGCCGAGTGCTCCTTGGTCTAACTGCACCACCGTTCTTACTATGGTCACATCGCCCATATTGAACGCATCACCGCTTGCTCCCATTTTTGCTCGTACTTGTGCAAGCCCAATTTCTGGCTCTCGTACGAAGTGATAACGTGTGCTGAATGACAGTTCATCCCAGCGCTGTTTTAATGTTTGATAGTCACAAAGAGCCAACACCGACATCCATCTTTTACGTTGCAGATGTTCTTGTGGATTGGAGGTTGAACGCTCTTGGGTATGCTGCTCTTGTTTCATTTAATGCTCCAAAACAATTTCGACTAAATCAGATCGTGTGTGTGACGATGAAAACTCAACAATCTGTTCGGTTCCTTTAATCACGTTGGTGGTTTTAAACACCATGACGGGCGTTTTCGCTGGCAATTGCAATAAGCGGCAGTCTGTCTTTGTTGGCATTGCTGCCCTTAGCCGAGTTGTCCTTCGACTCAACTGAATACCCAGCTTGTCTTTTAAGTAAGCGTGTAGAGAGCCGACTTCGAAGTATTTGACGACAGGCCACCAACTCACGTCTGCTAAATAGTGGTCGATAACGCTCGCTGGCATTCCGTCGATTTTTCGTAACGTCCTAAGCTTGATCACCATAGACTCCGCAGGCAGTTCAAATAAACCGGATATTTTGTCATTCGCTGCCACAAGACTGCGTTCAATAACCTGACTGGTTGGCAAACTCCCTTGTTCAAGTAAGTTGTCGGTAAAGTGCGCTCCCGAATGCAATGGGTAATCAAACGGTTGGCTCACCACCATATTTCCGCGCCCTTGTTGCCGTTCAATCAGCCCGTTAAACACCAGTTCATCAATCGCTCTCCGAACAGTATGGCGATTCACATCAAAACGTTTCGCCAGCGTTGATTCAGCAGGTAGGTATTCCCCACCTTGAAAGTAGCGGCGTACGTCATTTTCAAGGTGCTTAGCGATATCAAGATAAATCCGCATGTTCGTTCCGTCCTTTTTACGTCGTCATTCTCTATTCAACTCAGTACTTATCTAGACAAGTTACGACAAAATTTTTATATAAACCGCTTGCGAATGTACTGTGAAGCAAAGTCAATCAGACTCACGGTGACAATGACGATCAACATGATTGAAGCCGTCTGCTGAAACTGGAAACCTCTGATGGCTTCCCATAGCAGCACTCCAATACCACCAGCACCCACCATCCCAACCACGGTGGCGGATCGAACATTGGATTCAAGGCGATAGAGAGTGAACGAAATCCACAACGGAAGAACTTGAGGCAACACCCCATAAAGGACTTCTTCCACTTTATTTGCCCCTGTGGCACGAACCCCCTCAACCGGGCCTAGATCGATCGCTTCAACGGCCTCGGAAAACAGCTTTGCCAACACGCCAGTGGTGTGAATAAAGAGCGCAAGAACACCTGCAAACGGGCCAAGCCCCACCGCCACGACAAACAGCATGGCAAAGACCATTTCGTTAATCGCACGTGCCGAATCCATCAATCGTCGCATCGGTTGATATATCCACCACGGGGCAATATTGTCAGAACAAAGCAAACCGAATGGAATCGAAAGTAGAACCGCGAGAATCGTTCCCCATAGTGCTATTTGAATGGTGATGAGTGTTTCTTCTACATAGAGCTTCCAGTGAGTGAAATCCGGAGGGAAAAAATCCGAGGCCAACTCGACCATGTTCCCTGAGTCTTCAATTAACTGAGCTGGATTCATTTCCGCGCCCTGCCATGACCACGCGAGTATGAGTGCTATCAACAACATCGAAGCAAAGCGCTTCCATTGCGAGATAGGGTGTATTGGGAGTACTAGAGTTTTACTGCTCATTATGTCGATCCATCAGACGGTTGTTTGTAATCCAGCTCGTTAAAATACGAAGTTCAACAGAGCAGGCTTGATTTGGTTTACGACTTTGTTTTAGTCGCATTGGTTGAGTTTCGTTCGTTGCGCTTATCATTCTTTGAATAAGTTGAATAATTTGAGCCGGAAAGCAAAAACCTTCCAGCTCAACGTATTTCAATGCTTATTCCATCGCTTCAAGCGCACTCATTTGGCGGTTTAACGCGGCCAGTGTGCGTTTGGTTTGAGAGAGTTTTTCAACTTGGTCATCCGATAACTTTGCTTGAGCACTTAACGCATTCAGCTGCTTATAAAGCGCAAGTTGACGAATTGGCAAAATTTGCAAGTCGCTTGATGGTTTGAACGGAGCCCAATCTAGGTCTTTTAAGATCGCCACCTCACGCTCATCACCAGTGGTGCCGTAATCCATGAAGAAGCGGTATACATCGTTCTTAACTGTTTCTGGAAGGTTCTTACGCCATACAATTGGGTCAGATGGAATCAGAGGAGAAGTCCAAATAACCTTGATGTTTTTATATTTCTCTGGATTAGTACGCTCAAAACGACGCATGTTTTCCGTATTGTTGGTGGCAACGTCTACTTGTTGGTTAGCCACCGCAAATAAATTCACTTCGTGGCTTGAGTTCAAGGTACGTTTAAAATCAGATGGCTGAATGTTGTTTTTCGAGAAAACATAGTAAGACGGAACCAAGAAACCTGATGTTGAGTTTGGATCACCGTTACCAAAAGCGAGTTCAGAGCGCTTTTCGATCATATCTTCAACGCTGTTGATTGGGCTGTCTTTGTGAGTGACCAATAGACTCCAGTAACCAGGGTTACCTTCAGAATCGACCGTTTGAGCAAAAATTTCACCCCCAGCTCGGTCGACCGCCTCCATCGCAGACTTGTTCCCAAACCATGCCACATCAACTTTATCAAAACGCATACCTTGAATGATGCCCGCGTAATCCGGCGCAAAATAGGCTTTGACTTCCATACCTAGTTTCTTACTCATGTCTTTTAAGAACGGGTCCCATACGGTTTTTAAGTTCTGCTGTGATTCCGTTGAGATAATGCCAAAATTCAATGATTCCATTTTCTCTTCAGCTGAAACCGATGCAGTCATCGTTGCGGTAAGCAGACCAACGCCACAGGCAATCGTTTTTAGTACTCGTAACATCTTCAATGTCCTTTGTGTGTTAACTAATAAGAGGGGTTGACGGGTTATTAATCGAAATAGGTGATGTTTGCTCTCCTAGTTCGACTGTGACTTCTGGCTTGTAACAGTAGAGTGCGTCCAATGCTTGTTTATCAATATTGGCGCTTTCTCCTTGGTAGAAAATCTTTCCTTCTCGCAGGGCGATAACGTGCTTGCAGTATTTGAGGGCATGCTCGACCTGATGCAGTGTCACAACAACGGGAATGCCCTCTTTTTGATTGATGTCGCTCAGCAGTTCCATCACAATCCGCGACGACTCGGGATCAAGAGAAGCGATAGGTTCATCAGCAAATATGATCTTTGCTTTCTGCATCAATGCTCTGGCAATAGCGACACGTTGCTGTTGACCGCCAGACAGGGTTGATACACGCTGAGACGCAAAATCTTTCATTCCCACGCGATCTAATGCGGCCATCGCCTCTTGTTTTTGTAACTCAGTAAAGTTGCCACTTAGGGTTCGCCACAGAGGTGTGCTACTCATTGCGCCAATCAAAACATTTGTCATCACGGACAATCGATTGACCAGATTAAATTGCTGAAATATGTAGCCCGCTTGAGCGCGGCATTGTCTGACTTGAGAGGTGGCACGACCTTTGGCTTGGACCGTTTCGCCAAGCACTCGAACTTCACAAGTATCGTTTTTGTCGCTGTAGACAAGCCCACTCAAATGGCGAAGTAAGGTTGATTTTCCTGATCCTGAAGGACCAAGTAACGCCGTCATTTCTCGATAGTTAATGCTAAAATTTACCGCATCGAGGGCTTTGTTGTTTCCAAAGGTTTTCGTTAAACCTGTGACTTCGATAATGCTGTCCATAATTCAGGGCACCTATGTGTTTAGTGTCCCTATCGTGTCGTTTGTATGTGTCGTTTTTATAAACAAAATATTTCAAGACGTTGACAGCGTTATTGCAATGGAAAGAGGTATAAACAGGGGAATGCCTACGGCGACTGTGCTTGAAGCGATTATCTAGACAAGCCTGTTCACTTATCTAGATAACCTCGTCATGAAAGGTTCATATAAATGGCGATGAAAATGCGAAAAAAAGGGCGCCACCGTTTGGTGTCGCCCTGATAAATGAAGAATGTTGCATTATGGCTTGTCGAGCAGCGCTTTATCTATTCAAGCTTTTCGATTCGAGCCTTTTGATTCATGCTTTTCAATTCACGTGCAGTTAGCTCAAGCTTTTTTGACGTATTTCGCGGTCACCAACATCTCTCCCACACCATCCACTTTGCAATCGAGTTGATGATCCTTGCCTTCAATGATTCGCTTGATTATCGCTTTCGTTCCGATCTTGAGGTTCAAAGAGCTGCCTTTCACTTTTAAATCTTTAACCAGAGTCACCTTGTCACCTTGCTCTAACGGTTTGCCATTCAAATCGCAGACGGTAAAAACGTCTTCCGTTTCGTTGGGATTCCATTCGTAAGCGCATTCCGGACAAATTAGATTCGCTCGGTCTTGGTAAACGAATTCAGATTGGCAATTAGGGCAAGCAGGAAATGACATGAGATGATAACTTCTGTTAATAAATTTCTGTCAATGATAATCGTTCTTTGCTGGTTGATCGAGAGCAATCTCAACGTGTAACTTACCGCAGCAATAGCCTAGTCCTATCAAATCAATAGGTATAACCAACGGGAGTGCTATTTATTATTCCCTCGTATTTGCGTATCTTAATAAGCATTACGTTAATACGACGTCACCATAAAAAGAATAGAGAATCCTATGTCTAGCATTAATACTCGTTGCCCATCATGCTCAGGGCTCAATAAAATTCCGACTGACCGTATTTCAGAAAGTCCAAAATGTGGTAAATGTCAGGCGCTCTTATTAGATGGCGCACCTATTGAGGGGACATCATCAAACATAGACGCATTACTTCAAAGCGATCAACCCGTAGTGATTGATTTTTGGGCACCTTGGTGCAACCCATGTGTTGGCTTTTCACCGGTTTTCGAGCAATCAGCAGCGGACAAACAAGGGCAAGTACGCCACATAAAAATCAATACTGAAGATCAGCAAGAACTCGCAGCAAAATACCGAATTCGCAGTATCCCAACGATCATGGTGTTCAAAGGCGGTAAGCAGGTCGATATGATCAATGGTGCATTGCCGAAGAGTCAGTTTGATCAGTGGCTTAGCCAAGCTGTTGCCCAATAGAAAATTGTTCAAGAAACAGGTTTAGGCCAAACTTCTCAATCAGGCTAAAATACGAATCGATAAAGCGAGTCTAAACTCATAGACTCGCTTAGTTTTTGGTGACGATTATTATCTTCATTCTAATAACGCCATGTTACTAATTCGGACAATCAGCCAGCTACTTGTTATTTCAATGTGTACTTAATATCGTTATCTCTATTTTCCCATATTGGAACATTCAAAGTAGAAAGCTTCATCGAATTAACTTCCTGTTTGGTACTGGTAGTGACATTAATGCCCCACTTCTCAAAGAACTCGACTAGATTGAACCCACTCGCTTTACTTGACTCAATAACAAATCTTTGTATTTTCGTGTCATTAGAAATAGAAGAAGAATACATGCTATTTTCACGGTAATTAAAGCCTAACTGTTGGTAGAACTCTTCTCCAAACGCTAGATCTAACTGCCAAAACATCCCTAATTTCCCCCAGACATTTAATGAATCGAAATCTTTAATAGGTTTGTTTAAATATGGAAATATCACATTATCCCAAGTGCCTTTTGTTTCTAATCTTGATTCAATATTGAACTTGCGATTTATATACAAGGAAGTTAAGTTAACCGTTACTTCTCCCATCCCTGACCAGGTGAACGGTTGAATTTGCATATGATGTCCAAGCTCATGCCATGGTCCCCAATCTCCCGCTTTATTGTCCTCTACAACGAAAATATTTTTCAAACCATTATCTGAGCAGGCCATTAGTCTCCACATCCAAGCATTCATCGATCCTGAGCATTTATCATTGTTAATAGTGCCTTCTGGTTCTAAGCCATCAACAAAATGAAATTTGTGGGATATTATCCTATGAGGGCTATTTCGATCATCGGATGTAATGCCGTATTGTTCTTGTGCCCATTGTATCGCATCATCCCAACCAGATATTAGCCTTTCAGGGCCATTACCCTCTATATATTCAAGTGCTGGATATTTTTTTGCCGTGATAATTATGTTCTCTCCAACTAACTCAACATAGGGGATATCACTATAGTCATTCAACATCTCTTTCCAGTCATTTAGAGTGTTTTCATTCAATTTAAATCGAGGGAAAGGTTGGCCCCCAGAGATTAAATCGACTTTAACGTTGCTGTTATTTATCTTAGCGTCATTATATATATAGAGTATCCCACTTTTATTAATTTCTATTTCATTGGATCCTTTTGTTAAGCGATGTTTTTCTGCATGTTTGAATTTATATGTTCTATCATCGGGAAGGGAGATGAACAATTGAGGAAGCTCAGATAACGCAGCGCCATCAATGCTTAGATTCACATCCAAAGTTTCTCCCTTGTTTACCCAAAACCCCGTTGATTGTAATGGTGTCGGTGCCATACGGCGTCGTTGGTCAGATTGCAGGTCGCTTGATTTACCGGGTTGTTCTACCGAAAAACTGCGCGGCATAAGATCATCGCCAGAAGCGACGGAGACAACAATATTATCCGTGTCAGTAAGTTCACCATCACTGACCGTTAACTTAAACATATAATCACTATCACCATGATTGCCGGATGGAAAGCGGACATTGGTATATTTTGATTGTGGATCCGTGATTTCAGCTTGTGGCCCAGAAATTTGTTCCCAATGATATTCTAGCTTATCACTGTCAACATCGGTCGATAATGAACCATCTAATTGAACTTCTGCTGGCAGTGCGTCAATTTGAATGTCTTTTCCTGCGATCGCATTTGGGCGTTGATTCTTTGCTGCTAAGCCCGTAATAGAGACATTATCGACCGCTTGAGCTTTACCATCATTAACCGTTAGCTGAAAAGTATATAGCGCATCTTCAGTTAACCGTGGTAATTCAAAACTGGCTATCTCTTTTTGGCTATTACTAATGTCAACACTTGGCCCTGAAACTTGTCGCCATCGGTAGGTCAAGCGGTCGCCGTCTTCATCAAACGAATCCGAACCGTCGAGAACAACGGCCTGACTTGGTGAAAGAACTTCTATATCAGGCCCTAACTCAATACTTGGCGCGCGGTTAGCCTGCCCTGAGTTACACTCCGAGGAGTCAGGAATCGGTAACCAAGGATCATTGCCCCATCCGGACTGGTTTGATGATGTTGGGCCATTGGGATTGGGCTCGCTGCTTGAGCCTGCCCACCACTTTGATTTATATAACATTTGTTCATGGCACACTTCTACACCACCGGAATAACTTTTCCTTTCCCATTTTTCAGCCGCTATAGCCAATGAAGAACATGTACTGGTTATTAATATGCATATTGGCAAAATTTTGTTCGTTTTAGTCACTCTACTTTTCCCTTGTTTTACTTTGAAGGCAGAAAGTATTGAGTGGAACAAATGACATGTGTATGAAACGGTTCGTTACGTCGCCACCACTACATAGCAAGGCGTATAGTATAATTTCTTTTGTTGATTGAGGGCGTGTTGATCTTTCGCGGTTAAATTT
>NZ_AJYQ02000004.1 GCF_000287055.2 Vibrio genomosp. F10 str. ZF-129
AAAAAAAAGCCGCGCAATAAAGCGCGGCACCTTGGGCTCGGTTAAAGAGTTTGCTTTTTTTAGTCGTTCACATTCTTTATTTTCGTTATTGGTTTGCTTCGCCGTTATTGGCTTGCTTCGCTGTGTCTGCTAGGCATTTTGTGCTTTCAGTTTTAAACGCATCGCGTGTAACACGGGCTCAGTATAGCCATTCGGCTGAGCCCCCCCCTCAAATACCAACTGACAAGCCGCTGAAAATGCAATGCTGTTTTCAAAGTCTGGCGCCATGTTGCGGTAGTTCGGATCGCCAGCGTTTTGCTCATCCACCACTGCGGCCATGCGCTTCATGGTTCTCATTACTTGGGCTTCATTACAAATCCCATGACGTAACCAGTTGGCAATATGTTGGCTCGAAATACGCAGCGTAGCTCGGTCTTCCATCAAACCGACATCGTTAATATCTGGCACCTTAGAACACCCGACGCCTTGGTCAATCCAACGCACTACATAACCAAGAATACCTTGCGTATTGTTGTCCAATTCGTTTTGGATATCTTGAGCTGTCAGCTTTTGATTACCTAATAGCGGAATAGTCAGAATATCATCAACGTTCGCTCTCACTCGCTCTCGAAGCTCTTTTTGGCGGCTTGGTACACTCACTTTGTGATAGTGCAGAGCATGCAAAGTCGCGGCGGTTGGAGAAGGAACCCAAGCGGTATTTGCGCCCGCTTGAGGATGTCCGATTTTCGCATCCATCATCTTCGCCATATTGTCTGGCTCTGGCCACATACCTTTACCGATTTGAGCTTTACCTTGCAGGCCACAAGCTAAGCCAAGATCAACGTTCTGATCTTCGTATGCGCCAATCCAAGTCATGGTTTTCAGCTGTGTTTTAGGCGCAAATGGTCCCGCTTCCATACTGGTGTGAATCTCATCACCGGTTCGGTCTAAGAAACCGGTGTTGATGAACACAACACGATCTTTAGCCGCTCGAATACATTCTTTCAGGTTGACCGAAGTACGACGCTCTTCGTCCATAATGCCAACTTTGATGGTGTAGCGGTCTAAACCTAATGCATCTTCAATGCGGCCAAACAGTTCATTGGTAAACGCCACTTCTTCAGGGCCATGCATCTTAGGTTTTACAATATTGATGCTGTTTGCGGTCGAGTTTTGGTAAGCGCTGTTGCCTTTCAAATCATGCATTGCGATTAGCGAGGTGATCATGCCATCCATAATACCTTCAGGCACTTCATTGCCTTCGGCGTCAATGATCGCAGGGTTAGTCATTAGGTGGCCCACGTTACGTATAAATAACATGCTGCGGCCTTTCAGCGAGATCTCACCGCCCGTCACGCTGGTGTATTGGCGATCTGGATTCAAACTACGAACGATGGTTTTACCGTTTTTCTCTAGTGATTCTTGCAGATCACCTTTCATCAAACCTAGCCAGTTACGGTAAGCCAGTGCTTTGTCTTCACCGTCAACCGCAGCAACCGAGTCTTCGCAATCCATAATGGTCGTTAAAGCAGCTTCGACTAACACATCTTTAATACCAGCAACATCAACGCTACCAATCGGTGCGCTCGGGTCAATTTGAATTTCGATATGCAAGTTATTGTGCTTCAGCAGAATGCATGAAGGGGAACTTGCATCACCTTGATAGCCAATAAACTGGTCGCTATCAATGAGAGTGACTTCTTCACCGTTATCCAGTGTCGCTATCAACTTATTGCCGATGCTAGCGTTACTGATGCTGTATTTGGTGACGTCTTTATGAGAAACGCCATTTAGTGGCGCTGCATCATCAAGGAACTCACGAGCATAAGTCACGACTTTAGCACCACGCACAGGGTTAAAGCTTCCGCCCTTTTCCGCGCCATCACTTTCACTGATCACGTCCGTGCCGTAGAGCGCATCATATAGGCTGCCCCAACGCGCATTGGCTGCGTTAAGTGCAAAGCGGGCATTCATAATAGGCACAACGAGCTGCGGGCCTGCTTGTGTTGCGATCTCAGGTTCTACGCTCGCTGTCGTCACTTGAAAGTCATCGCCTTCAGAAACCAAATAGCCGATCTGCTGTAAGAACTGTTTGTACTCAATAGGATCTAGCGTTTGCCCAGCGCGCTCTTGGTGCCAAACGTCAATTTGATGTTGAAGATCGTCACGCTTGATAAGCAATGCGCGGTTCTTTGGAGCCAGATCTTCAAGGATGGTTGCAAATGATTGCCAAAAGTTTTCAGCGACAATGCCTGTTCCAGGAATCACCTGCTCATTAATTAATTGGTAGAGGGTGCTATCAATGTTCAAGCTTCCCTGTTGAATGCGACTGCTCATAAACTCTCTCTCAAACTAACTGATGGCTACTCAATAAATTTTCGTGTCTAGCTCAAATTTACGTTACTAGCTTAAATTTACTTTACTGACTTAAACTTACTTAACGGACATGAATTTAGCTAATTTATGCCCGTTATATTGGATATTCATATAAAAAATACCCCACAAACTGTGTTATTCCGTTACTCCACTCTCGATTTCGTTAGCGACACTTTTAATCAAACGACGCATCCACTGGTGGTCTGGATTGGTTTGCAATAATGGACTCCACGCCATTTTCACTTCAAACGGTTCAATCGCAAATGGCGCGGGTTTGATCAACAGCCTTGGATTATTTCGCTGCAATTGCGCGGCTTTGGTTGGAATGGTCAGGATCAGATTCTTCTGTTGAGCGAAGAGAATGGCTGATAGGTAATGTCGAGTAAACACCGTAATATTGCGTGTTTTTCCGATACGAATAAGTGCTTCATCTATCCAACCGAGCTTTTGTGCTTCACTTGGATTTATCCCCACCCCCGTTCCCATACCTGTCTTACTTACCCAGATATGTTGCGCCTTTAAATAGGACAAAATATCGAAGTTGTCGGCTATCGGGTTGTCACAACTAAATAGACAAGAAAACCCGTCGTGCCAAAGGCTCATCTGGTGAAACGACTGAGGAATATCGTCAAATCGGTTGATAATTATATCAACAGTACCTTGCTCTACATCCTGATAACTCACGTCACTTGGCGTCATGATATCCAGTCGTATTTTCGGTGCGATTTCACTTAACCTTTTCAGAAGAGGTTGAATAATGGTCGATTCTGCATAGTCACTCGCCATGATACGAAATACGCGTTCACTGTCTTCTGCATTAAACTCTGCGGTCGGCTGCAGTGTCTTTTCTACATTTGCCAGGATGTTTCGAATCAGTGGCTGCAACTTATGTGCGCGTTCGGTTGGTATCATCCCTTCACTGGTTCTCACTAATAGCGGGTCCTCAAAGAGATCACGCAATCGGCGAAGGCCATTACTCATGGCTGGCTGAGTAATACCCAATTGATTTGCTGCTCGTGTAACGTTTCTTTCACGTAGCAACATGTCTAAATACACAAGTAAATTAAGGTCTATACGAGCAATATTCATAAGAAAAATACCGAATATAATAACTATAAATTAACAAAATTATCACATGAGTGGTTATTCTTTGTCCATAGCAAAGTTTTAATCCAAGCCAATTTGGCAACCATACCCCACGTGAAACTAAGGAATAGTTATGTCGCAAATTACACAAGATATCGAAATGATAGAAGTTGCAAAAAGCGCTGCAGGTGCTCCATGGGATGCAATCAATGCTGAATCTGCTGCTCGTATGCGAGCTCAAAACAAATTCAAAACAGGTCTGGATATCGCGCAATACACGGCAGATATCATGCGTGCGGATATGGAGGCTTACGACAAAGACAGCTCTCAATACACTCAGTCTTTAGGTTGCTGGCACGGTTTTATCGGTCAACAAAAGCTGATTTCTATTAAGAAGCACTTTGATGGCAAGACAGATCGCCGCTACCTATACCTTTCTGGTTGGATGGTCGCTGCACTTCGCTCAGACTTTGGTCCACTTCCAGACCAATCAATGCATGAGAAAACGTCAGTTGCTGGCCTAGTAGAAGAACTATACACATTTCTGCGCCAAGCTGATGCTCGTGAACTGGGTGGTTTATTCCGTGAATTGGATGCCGCTCGTGAAGCGGGTGATGTGGACCTACAAAACCGTATCCAAGACAAAATCGACAACCATGTGACACACGTAGTGCCAATCATTGCCGATATCGATGCTGGTTTCGGTAACGCAGAAGCAACGTACCTAATGGCTAAACAGATGATTGAAGCGGGTGCTTGTTGTCTACAAATTGAAAACCAAGTAGCGGATGAGAAGCAATGTGGTCACCAAGACGGCAAAGTTACAGTTCCACACGCTGACTTCCACGCGAAACTTCGTGCGCTTCGTTACGCTTTCCTTGAACTAGGCATCGACAACGGCATCATTGTTGCTCGTACCGATTCACAAGGTGCTGGACTAACAAAAGAAATCGCAGTGGTGAAAGAGCCGGGCGACCAAGGTGACATCTACAACTCATACCTAGATGTTGAAGAGATTGATGTTGCTGATATGGCTGAAGGCGATGTTTGCTTCAACCGCGACGGCAAGCTAGTTCGACCTAAGCGTCTGCCTTCAGGCTTATACCAATTCCGCGAAGGTACGGGCGAAGATCGCTGTGTATTCGACTGTATCGAAGCCATCAACGCAGGTGCTGACTTACTTTGGATTGAGACTGAGAAACCACACATCGGTCAAATCAAAGAGATGATGGATGGCGTACGTGAAGTACACCCTAATGCGAAACTGGTTTACAACAACTCGCCATCATTCAACTGGACGCTAAACTTCCGTCAGCAAGCTTACGATGCGATGGTAGCAGAAGGTAAAGATGTTTCAGCTTACGACCGTGCAAACCTGATGAGTGCGGAATACGACGAAACAGAATTGTCTGCAAGTGCGGACGATAAGATTCGCACATTCCAAGCGGATGCATCTCGTGAAGCGGGTATCTTCCACCACTTGATTACTCTACCGACTTACCACACTGCAGCGCTGTCTACTGACAACCTTGCAAAAGAATACTTCGGTGACCAAGGCATGCTGGGCTATGTTGCAAATGTTCAGCGCAAAGAGATACGCCAAGGCATCGCTTGTGTTAAACACCAAAACATGTCTGGTTCAGACATCGGTGATGATCACAAAGAATACTTCGCGGGTGAGAATGCACTAAAAGCCGCGGGTGAAGCGAATACGTCTAATCAATTTGATTAACCGCTAACGCTAAAGCCTCCTCCGCTATTGTTTCTTACTTGATTAAGGAACCGGGGGAAGGCTTTGAGATAAAGCTACGACTGCCAGCTTTATCTCAAAGCCTAAGAATTGTGTTCTACACCACGGTCAGCTAAGCAACATCTGTTTAAGCTAACTGTATTCATGTTTGTTGAGATTCATGTTTGTTGATATTCCTTTTGATTGAGAGTGCCTATGACTTCAATACCGAAACACCTACAAGATGCAAAAACGCTGCTATCAGAAAATGGATTCGCAACGGGTGATACATGGTATCACGGCACATCTTCAGCCTTGCTTGCTTCTATCCAAGGCCAAGGACTGAAACGCTCAGGAGACAAAGCACTCAATGAAGCCGCTTTGAAAACCATGGCTACGATTGGTAATAACTACACAGAATCAGTCGAACCTGTGTTCCTTACTCAGAGTAAAGAGTTGGCGTATTACTGGGCACAACAAACCGTTCGTGAGCGTAGTGTTCGTTTCGAAGGGGAAGAACAGCCTATCGTATTAGCGGTAAACCTGTCTGAAAAGCAACGTGCCAAAGTAAGACCGGACGTAGGCGCAATGAGCCTGTTGATGATGAGTGTTGGTGAACAATTCATGTCTCACCTCACTGAAATTTATCAAGCCAACCACATTGTAGGCCCCGACATCGAGCTTCGCACAGCTGATCGTATGGACTACTTGAACAAACTGGGGATGGCTTACATTGATGAAGACATCAGCCGAGCTTGTGTACAAGAGCTATCTGAACCTGAGCTGGCTATCTAGCTCAACTTAGCTGGCTCAACTTAGCTGGCTCAACCTAGCTGGCTCAATTTAATTAGCTCGATTTCACAGCTAAGTGAGCTCTTGATAGAACTAATCCAAGAGTGTTTGGACGTAGTCTGCGATTTCTTGGTTTTGGCAATGATCAAAGAAGTATTGTTGGAAACGCGCGCTACCAACCGCTGTTTTGACGAGATCTTGGTCAATTGCTCTTAGCGAATCGATAAAGTTATCTTTTACCACCGCTGCTTTTACTTCATTCAAAATTGCTGCATTACGCTGTTGTGGCTCTGCACGTTCTAGTGGGTAACCTTTTCCACGCTCACCAGTGAACGCTTTTTCGAATATATAACGGATATTCAGCTCACCTGCCCAGCCAAAGCCCTTGGCAAAAGCGAGAGCAATAGCATTACCGTTATTGATTTGGTTAAACAAGAATGCATCTGATGGTTCTAAACAGTAGCCACAAACCACACCTGGATGCAGATTCAGTGACATCAAAGCACCTTGACCTGTGCCACACCCTGTCACAACAAAATCCACAGCCTTTGAGTTGATCAAAACACTCGCCATGATACCGAGATGAATATACGTTAAGTGGTGATCGTTATCGTCTGTCATGCCTAAGTTGAAAACATCGTGACCAAGACCACCCGCCACTGATTCTAGCTCAGCGGCCACCATGGCATTTTTACTTGCCTGACTGTTTTCCATCATTAAAGCGATTTTCATTTATCTTCTCCTGCAAGATTGCTGCAAACTCAAAATTTAGAATAAAAAACCAATTAGCGGGCTAACCAACCACCATCGACCGCGATGGTGTAGCCATTAATATAGTCCGATGCTGGTGATGCCAAGAACACACAAGGACCTGCGATATCCTGCGGCGTACCCCAACGTTGGGCGGGGATACGATCCAGAATCGCTTGATTGCGCACGGCATCTTCACGCAGAGCTTGAGTATTGTTCGTTTCCATATAACCGGGTGCTATCGCATTCACGTTGATATTGTCGCGCGCCCATTCGTTCGCCATCGCACGTGTCACTCCCATCACAGCACTTTTTGAAGCAGTATAAGAAGGAACTCGGATGCCACCTTGGAATGAAAGCATCGATGCAATGTTAATGATCTTTCCGCCAGTACCTTGAGCCTTAAACTGCTTTGCAACCGCCTGAGACATAAAAAATACCGTCTTGGTGTTCACGTTCATTACGTCATCCCAATCTTGCTCTGAGAACTCAATCGCATCTTGGCGACGAATAATTCCGGCATTGTTCACGAGGATGTCGACTTGGCCAAACTCAGTCAAAGTACGCTCTATGATCCCGGGAATGCACGCTTGATCGAGAAGGTCAGCACGAACGTTTAGGAACGCATGGCCTGCTGCATTCATTTTCTCAATAGTCCCTTCAGGCTCTGTACGGTTAACACCGACAACTTTGCAACCTGCTTCTGCTAGGCCTAACGCTATACCTTGCCCAAGTCCCGTGTTACAGCCTGTCACTATCGCGACTTTACCTTTCAGACTGAATGACTCTAACAGCATGTCCGCTTCCTCAGTTACGTTTGTATTTATGATGTAACATTATGATACGCCCAATTAAATCATACAATAATATATAAATGCGAGAGTGACGTTAAAAAGATTCGAACTAGGATCAAAATTAGCCCCACTTAATTGCCCCAACTCCCTTAAACGAGTTAGAACTGAAATAACAACTCGTTTAGTTTCCATTTAAGTGCAGATCTGTGACATCCCCAGAGCAGAATCGCCCCTCTCACTGATCTATTTCCTCCTACTCACAGTACAAGTTATTAATAATTCGATATAAATCGCTCTATTTTTCCAATTTGTTGTCTACAGTGATATAGAGCTTATCGCGGTATTCATTACTACCAATCGACGCGCTTTGATAGCCCCCCTTTCGATACAAGGATAGGAAATGGAAAACCCAGTTGTCACGCTGAAACATGCCAGCAAAAACTTTGTTGATGGTAAAGACACCCATAGTGTATTGGAGAGCATCGACTTCGACCTAGCGCCAGGGGCAAGCGTGGCTTTGACAGGTTCGAGTGGCAGTGGAAAAAGTACCCTACTCAACCTAATCGCGGGCTTTGAACCACTTTCAGGTGGAGAACTGTGGCTCGATGGCGAGAAAACATCAGCTTGGAAAGATCCACAATGGAGCCGCTTCCGCCATCAAAAACTGGGCGTTATCTTTCAGCAGTTCAACTTGTTAACCCCACTCAACGTAAAACAAAACATCGCGTTCCCATTGCATTTGAATCAACAAAAATGGGGAGACTGGTGTGATTACTTAGTGGAAGCGTTAGGCATCAGTGAACTGCTCGATAGGCATGTATCAGCGCTCTCTGGCGGACAACAACAACGAGTTGCCATCGCACGTGCGTTAGCCCATAAACCGAAACTTTTGCTTGCCGATGAGCCCACAGGCAACCTCGACCACAAAGCCGGTTTAGAAGTGATGAGGTTGCTGAACGAAATCACCACGCAAGGCAACACGGCTGTGCTTTTGGTTACACACAGTCCCGAATGTGCCAGTTTTATGCAGACACAACTGGTGTTAGACGATGGAGAGTTAAAGCGTGTAGAGCTAAACCAAAGTCAAGCCAGCGAGAAACCTCATGCGGACAGTTAACTTAACTCACTCTAGGTTAAATCACACCAGGCTCACTCACACAAAACTTACGCTAAACCTATTCGCTGCGCACTATCGCCAATCGCCCTTGCAAGCGGCGGCGATCTTGATTGGTATCGTGTTGGCGGTCACCCTGTTTGTCGCGGTGCAAGCCATCAACCTTAATGCCCAACGCAGCTATGCTGAATCCACAGAACAACTGAGTGTCCAAGCGAAAAACCTGATCATTCCACCAGCGGGGCAAAACTACTTACCAGAATCGCTTTACTTTAAGCTAAGACAAAATGGATTAAGCGCGATACTACCCGTGATTGAAGGGCGAGTAAGAGACGAACAAGGTCGTCGTTGGTCGGTACAAGGCAGTGAATTGATCGCCGCTCTCACCTCAAGATCTCGCTATTCTACCGACAAGCTAGCCGAAAACGATGGAACGTCAGAAAACAGTCAAAACATATCTCTGTTCGACAACGCCATACCGCTTCCTCAACTGTTAGCTGGCAAATCCATCGTTATGATGAGCCAATCACAACATCAAAGCTTAGACGAATTAAAAACACTGACGCTCGATGAAGTAGTCACCCAAGTGGTCGTGCTGCCCGATGAATGGCAACTGGGTAGTCGGATGTTGATGGACATTGGATTCGCTCAGCAATTACTGAACAAGCAAGGCCAACTGAGCTACATCGCTGTTTTTGATACCAAGACCCACGATCAAGACAAATGGCAGAATCTGATCGCCGAGCAAGGGCAATGGATTTCCAACAACCAAAGTACGGATCTCGGATCTATTACCGACAGCTTTCACCTCAACCTCACTGCCATGAGCTTACTGGCTTTCTTGGTTGGTTTGTTCATCGCTTACAACGGCGTGAAGTACAGCTTGCTCAAACGTAATCGGCTGTTAGTACAAATTCAGCAAGCCGGAGTTTCACCAAGCATCGTGCTCTCAGCTCTGATAATCGAGCTCATTGCTTTAGTCACACTAGGCGCATCACTCGGTTTCGTTTTGGGTATTCAGTTGAGCCATTGGCTACACCCAACCGTTGCGATAACCCTTGAGCAACTTTATGGCGCAACGCTATTGCCTGGCACATGGCATTGGCAATGGTTTGTACAAGCTTTATTACTCACGTTAGCGGCGACGTTAGTCGCGTGTTGGCAGCACTTTAAGCAGCGTATTCGACAACCGCTCTCTTCTCATGGCGGTTTTTACCAAACTCAAGAGACTTCAAATGAAAACCAGTTATTTACTATCGGCGTAGTGCTGACCGCTATCGCGTTGGCTGGCTTATGGCTCAGCGAGCATCATCGCTTCACTATGGCGTGGCTTGGTGTGTTGGTAGTGTCGATTCCTTTGTATCTGCCCAAAACGCTCTGCGTGTTAGCAAATTGGAGTGAACAACGAACTCAGTCAGGGTTGATGCAGTATCTGTTTGCTGAACTGCGAGAGCTGATATCTCCCCTTTCCCTTGCCATGATGGCGCTACTACTTGCTGTGACTGCCAACATGGGAATGAATACGTTAGTCGGCAGTTTTGAATCCACCCTAAAGCAGTGGCTAGAACAGCGATTGCACGCCGATATTTACATTAGCCCAGCTCAAGGTGAAATCGCTAATGTCGAGCGCGCATTGGAGGAGTTTGAAAGCGTTGAAACCGTCTACAAGCAGTATTACGTCGATGATAACTTGCAAGGCTTACCGATTTTACTCGGCACCAAAGACAAGGACACATTAGAGCAAACCATGGTATTCCAATCGCAGCTTGATACGTTCTGGTCACGCTTTTACCAAGGTGAATTAGTGGCGATCAGCGAACCCACGGCGGTGAAGCTCGGCTTATCATTGAACAGCGAACTAAAACTCGACGCTATCCCAGACAAATCACTAACAGTTGGCGCAATTTTCCATGATTACGGCTCACCCAATGGCGAAGTGTTGCTTGCCCCTAATTTATGGTTTGAAAGTGGCTTTACTGATCTACCCATCAGCCTGGGCATCAAAGTCTCCGATAACCCGCAACAGGTATACAAACAACTAAAGCAGCAATTGAATTTGCACCCTAGCCAGCTTTACGATCAGGCGCAGATCAAATCGATCGCTTTAGGTATCTTCTCGCAAACCTTTGCCATCACTCGGGCGCTTAATGGCGTTACCTTAATGGTGGCGGTGATTGGCTTGTTCTGCGCCTGCTTCATGTTGCTCGATGCACGTAAGGCCGCTATTGCAAGGTTGCACGCGCTTGGCGTTAGCCGCAAGAAATTGATGGCGATGGTGCTCGGGCAAATCGTTGCACTTGTCGCCTTTACTTTGGTTATTGCCATACCGCTTGGTGCTATGGTTGGTTACGTGCTCACCGACATTGTTACCCTACGTGCCTTTGGGTGGAGCTTAAACTACCAGTGGAACTGGAGTGATGCGCTCAGCATTTCCGCGATCACGATTATGGTGGCAGTGATTGCAACACTCATTCCCCTATGGCGCTTGGTCAGTAAGCCCGTGGTATCTAGCTTGCAAAGTGAGGTGCTGTAATGAACGTTGGTGTGAAGAGTAAGCTAATGAAAATGTCCGTTTTCTTAATTGGGATGCTAGCCCTTTGGGGCTGTGAAAAATCAGGCCAACAAACAACACAAAGTATGGGGGCGATACTCGGCAATGAAAAACAGACCGACGATGAAACACAAGAAGACGGTGCTCAATTCACCCCAGTAGTCAAAGGCGTGGAGTTCACCTTCCCTGCCGACCACCAAGCCCACCCAAGCTTTCGCCATGAGTGGTGGTATTTTACCGCAAACTTACGCGATGAAAATGGCCATCATTTGGGCGTACAGTGGACACAGTTCCGCTTTGCCTCTGCCCCTCAAGAAAACGACCATCAGACAAAGCAGCCTAAGCAAACCGCATGGCAAAGCCAACAGATCTACCTGGCGCACAGTGCCGTTACCTCTAAAGACAAACACTACGCCGATGAAAAGTGGTCTCGTGACCAAACAGAATTGGCAGGCGTTGAGGCTTCACCATTTCGTGTCTATCTTGATGATTGGCAGTGGAACTCTTCAAGCGATGATCTGTTCCCTGCAACCTTGAATGCTAACTCCAATCAGTTTGGCTACTCGTTAACACTCACTAGCGACTCGCCCTATCAGAAACAGGGCGAGGACGGCTACAGCACGAAGAGCAGCGATGGCAAAGTCGCTTCCTATTACTACAGCCAGCCGTTTATCGATGTATCAGGCGTAGTGACGATTGATGGCACAACACATCTCGTTTCGGGTAAAGGTTGGATTGACAGAGAGTGGAGTTCACAGTTCTTACTCGACTCACAACAAGGCTGGGATTGGTTTGCACTTCGGCTCAATAATGAAACCAGCTTAGTCGTGTTTCAGCTTAGAAACTCGACAACAGACGAAGCCAATTATTCCCATGCAAGGTTAATGCAGCAAGATGGTTCTGGCATCGCGATTAAGCAGCGAGACATCAGCTTAACCGCCATCAAGAAAACTGAAATCGATGGGCGTGACTACCCAACAGAATGGCGAATGGCGATTCCAACTCAACAAATCGACCTGACCATCTCAGCACTCAATCCAAACGCCCAAATGCCTCTGTCTATCGCCTATTGGGAGGGTCCAATCGTAATTAAAGGTTCTCATTCCGGTTCTGGTTATATGGAGCTGACAGGCTACTAAGCAAAGCCTGAATAGTTGGTACTAACAACGACGTTGCCACATCATCAGGCCTCGCTTTATACGTCATTAATTCAGCATGCCATCATCTAAATATCAAGATTAACTGTATACGCTGGCCCGGTAGGAGAGCCTTAGAATATATTAACGAAGGGTAAATAGATGGTGGTTTTTATATCATTACATAAAACGTATGCGCTTTTGATGCGCTTGTTTTGATTTGACTGTATAAAAATTTCGTTGTGAAGGATCATTCAAATAAGAGCGGTTCATCACTTTAGGTGTTACTATTTCCCTCCACACAAATTATATCTGTCACTTTATGCCCTCTTTCTCTTTAACGCTTATCCCTGTTGGGGTTAGATTTATGCTTCTTTCTGCATTTGGATTTGCGCTCATGTCCGCTTGCGTGAAGTACATTAGCAATTATGGCATCCCGGTATTTGAAATCGTTGCGGCCCGAGCATTAGTCTCTTTAATCATCAGTTATTTGGATGTAAAGCGAAAAGGCATTTCTGTATGGGGTAACAATAAACCGCTACTCTTTGTGCGTGGCGCGGTAGGAACAGCAGCATTGATGTGCGTTTATTATGCGGTTACAACGTTACCTTTGGCCGAAGCGACGATCTTGCAATACGTTCACCCCATATTTACTGCATTGCTCGGGGTTTTATTTCTGAAGGAGCGTATTCAGCAATCAACCATTATCTGTATAGCGTTCTGCCTGGCAGGTTTATTGGTCATGGTTCAACCAAACATCAGCAGCGAAGTAGCCAACGAGCTACCACTGTTTAGTATTCTGATTGCGTTATGCGGTGCGTTTGGCAGCTCTATCGCCTATGTAATCGTAAGAAAGCTGAGTCAGACGGAAGACAGTTCGGTGATCATATTCTATTTTCCATTGGTCGCTTTGCCTATCTCTACCCTTCTTATCTGGAACCACTTTGTGTGGCCGAGTCTGTTTCTCACGGTCATGCTCATTTTAGTCGGCATCTTCACGCAAATCGGTCAATATGGCCTAACCAAAGCGATGCAAACCCAAGCGGCAGGAAAAGCGTCTGCTTATTCTTATATACAGATTGTATTTTCTGCGCTACTTGGGGTTTGGGTGTTTAATGAAATCCCTTCAGTGTGGACGTATTTAGGTGGCGGTTTGATAGTGACAGGGGCGTTAATCAATGTGTTTGGCAAACAGATTTTAACCCCACTCAAAAGGTAAATAACGTAAAGTGCCATAATTTCAGTGAGTTAATACAAATGTGCATTTATTTCACTTTCACTTGGAAATAACGGTAGCTATTTATAAAACTAAGCGTATAGTTACCGCTTGGCTCTTGAATAAGAGTTGTTAATGTTACATTTAGTCCAAGTTCCCTCATAGACAGTTCTCGATAAACCTCGTTACACCATCTTTGCGTCAGCTTTACCTCAATCGATCATTCAATAGCTTTACACCAACAGCCTCATTAAATATTCGTCGATTTTCGTCGCCATTGATTGCGTAAAATTTATGCGATTTGATCGCTATCGGTCATCGGCACTCAATAAACCTGTAATAAATTAAAGGCACAATTATGTCTAAAAGAACAACACGACAAATCCATTGGTACAAATTGTCACGAGAAAAGTCACTAACAAAATCACAAGGTATTAAATGTTCAAAATTGAAATAAACTTGCTTAACGAAGACCTATCTTGGGTCGCAGAAATACGACAGTTAAACAGCGATATTCTACATCGCCACATATTGCCAAAGCTTCAAGACACAAGCTACCTGATCGACTTTGAATTCAATGATCGAGACAGTACCGGTACGATTTTATCGAATACCGGCAGTACGCTAGGACATTTCACAGTCCTATAGCGACAGAGACAACGCCATGTCTCTCATCATCAAAAGTAAGAACTAAATAAAGCAAAAAAGAATCAAACCTAGTCACCGGCATTTCACCTCGCGGCTCACGCTAACTAGGTTATCCTCTTCTTTTTTGCTGAACTTTTTTGCTAACCCCTTGTTTTTATTTGCTTAACTTTGCATTCCCAAACACCTCTTTTCTTTCACGCCAAACCAAAACACTCCTTGTGATAAACAAGCGTGGTATAAGGCAGGAATGGTGTGGTGAGATAACGCCGCCTTTATAAATCGTTCAAAAACACCATCAAGCTTTCTCTCTGCGCTTTATCCAATTGCAACACGGCTTGTTGCTGAGTGCTCGCCTCACCACCATGCCACAAAATGGCTTCCATAATGGTTCGCGCACGACCATCGTGTAAGAAGGTTGCGTTTGGATCCACGGTTTGCGCCAAACCCAATCCCCATAGAGGTGCAGTACGCCATTCGTTGGCTTGTGCCAAGAACTCAACTTGAATGTTCCCTTGAACAAACTTGCTGTGTTTATCAAAGTCCGTCAACTCTAGCCCCATGTCATGCAACAACATATCGGTATATGGGTAAATCTTTTGACCGGACAGTTCTGGAAACTCTTTTGATTGTTGTGTTGTATAACTTTCTGTATGGCATTGATGACAGCCAATATCATTAAAGAGTGCTTTGCCCGCCAAGACCTTTTCATCATAAGCGTTGCGGCGCTCTGGGACGGATAAATGGCTAGAATAGAAAACCACTTTTTCCAGTACTTTAGACGAGACCTCATGACTGTATTCGCCCGTCATATCACCATTTCCACTCGGTGCAGCCAAACAATCTTTTTGATGTGGCATGCAATTTTCAGTCGTAAACAACTCCGTGGTGAGCCCCATATCTCCTAAAAACGCCCCAGCGGTTTGCTGCCTGATGGTTGGCTGACCCGCTTTCCAGCCAAAGCGTCCCAAAGCAACTGCATCTTCGTCGACCGACCACACAAAGTTAGCTCGGCCAGAAATGCCATTATTATCTTTATCTTCAATATCTTGCTGAGCGAGGATCTGAGCCTCATCAATCAATGCAAGTAAACCTAAACCGATCATCTGAGGGGCCACACGAGCTGATAACACAGTATCATTATTGATGTCACAACCCTGCGCTTTGACATGCCAAGTTGGACGGCGTAATTCCACGCTTTCACCATCACTAAACTCGACATGGTAATATTGGTAACTAACGGCTTGGGTTGCCTCTTTTGCTATCCCAAAATTTGATTGATGCTGAAGCTGACCGCCGATACAAGTGTCAGGAACATTGGCCATCAACGACTGGTTGATCGCGTCTTGCTGTTCTTGAGTTATGTCACTTTTCGATGCCCGTAACAGCATGCTGTTAAAATCGGTACCACGCATGCCCTTTTCTGCTTTAGAAGCGTGGCCTCGTCCATCTCGAATATGACAATCTTGGCAGGCATTATTGTTAAATAGTGGACCGAGGCCATCTTGTGAGCTAACGGAACCAACGGCTTGCGCCCAAGGCTCTTCAAAGAATTTGTTGCCGCCGTGGAATTTTAGAATGTTTCTACCGTCGGTTAAATTCGCTGAAGGTTGAGAAAATGCGGAGGCATGAACAGATTTTACCGAGGTCGCTCCAGCAGACAGATGCTGTTGTTGATCAATGTCATTCGCCATAACGCAAGTGGATAACAGGCCAATGATCGAGAATACTATTTTAGTCATTTGTTCGAGTCTTTTAACGTGAAAAAGACAACCCGCAGGTTGCCTTAAAATTACCATTTAGAAAGGCGCAATTAGTCGCCGCTGCCATCAAGCGTTAACGCCTGGATAGAAAGCAACTCTTCCACTGATGCAAACGCTGAAGTCAATTCAACAAGCTCGTAAACCGCGGCCAATGCTGCTTGCTTCTCTTTACCATTTTCATCCTGACCAATAATCTGATCAAAGCGAATTGGGTTTGCTTGCTCACCTGCATCATAAACCACTCTCATGTTTGTCTCGATGCTGTTCAACGCGTCATCAAACTGCTTATAAAGAACTGGGCTCTTTTGCTTGATTAGGTCAGAGACACTGGCACCAGAGACAACAGAACCGTCCAGTTTTTCATAACGGCCGTAAAAAGCGTTACGTACACTTTGGTGGTTGTAATAAATAGCAACATGACTTAAGTCACTAAAGCAATCATGCTCTTGTTCCGGATCGACACCTTCTAGACCTTCGTTCATGCGCGCAGAAGCCAGTTCGTCAGTCGCCATCGCTTTCATAGCGAACAAGATGTAACGGATCCCATCTTCTGAGTTATTGAAGTTATTCGCCAGTGTCCCTTCTGTCATCACCGCTTTTTCTGTCCATTCGGCTGTCATCGCTTTCAGATCGTCAACGACAAGTTGAGTTGCAACACTAAGGTATTGACGACGACGGTCACAATTAGATGCACTGCATTGACCGCTCGCGTCTGTTTGGAAATCATTAACACTGCGTTCGCCAGCCCCTGGGTTAGTACCGTTTAAATCCTGGCCCCATAAAAGGAATTCAATGGCATGATAACCCGTGGTCACATTGGCTTCGCCACCAACACCATTTTGATCTATCAGGTATTGTGCTGTAATTTCTGGACCATTTACTTGGTTGATGATGCCAGCATTCGCGTTGCCTTGAACATAATCAATCGCTTGTTCATCGAGTGGCCACGCATTGACTTGCCCTTCCCACTCATCAACACTGACCAATCCACCGTCTTTGTCTAATCCTGCTTCAAGCGTAATATCGGTATCCCAACGCATAATTTCAGACTGCTGATAAGGCACTCGCGCCAGCTTATAAGCGGCTTTGGCATTCTCTAAATTTTGCTCTGTCGGTTTCGCTAGAAGTGCTTCGATAGATTGTTGTAATGTCAGCGCCGTCGTCAGTGAATCCGCATAAGCCGCATGTGCCATGCTGATGTAGTTTGCTTTTACATCTTGCTCTGTCACAGGACTTACTTGCTTGGTTTCAGTCTCGTTCGTGCACCCGACGATAGCGGTCATTGATAAAACCGCAGCCGACATAGATTTTTTTGTAAACATTAAACTATCTTCCTGATATTGATTGAAGTTACGTTAGAGAATAAATTATTGATAATGGTTATCATTTGAATAATGATAGTGATTTGCATTTACAATTGCAAACATTTTGTTACTATCCTTAACGCTCGAGTTAACAATACGTTATGGCGTATGGATTACGGCAAATACGAAGGGAATGTGTATTGGTATGCATAAATGGAAAATAGCTAATCCGTTGAGAATAGTTAATCAGTTAAAAATAGTTAAGTTGAAGCTATTTAGATTGAAGACCGTTACGTGGGAGTCAATAGATTGAAAAAAGTGATGTTAGGAAGAGACCGTGGATTGGCATGAGACGTTATTGTCACCGTTGACATTTCTAGTGTCTGCTGAAAAGCGAACTTATTGGCTATATCTATTAAGCAGTTTCCTGATCGCATACTGGATCTCAGGAACACAATTGTTCAAGCTAAAATTATGGTTTAACGCATCAAGTGTCGTAGACGTCATTTGGCTGTTCATCAACCAATGGCTTTTCAAGTTACTTGTTTTGCCCTTAATGGCACTTCAGGTCAGCTACGCTCTCTCGGTCAATCAATGGTTGGTGCAGGCTTTCGGTCATGGCAATTTTTGGAAAATTGATCAGGCGCTGTTAATGTTACTGTTTTCTTTTTCCTTATTTTTAGTCCAAGATTTTTTTAAATTCCTTGTCCACTTCTCTTTCCATAAGCTCCCATTTTTATGGCGATTTCACGCGGTTCACCACAGTGCAACCAATATGACCCCGCTAACCTTGTACCGTATCCACCCTGTCGAAATGTGCATTAATGCCGCTCGAAGTCTTATCGTTGGTGCCAGCGTTACTGGTTTATTTTTGTATGCTTTTCAGAACTCTCTTGCCGTTAGCCAAATCATAGGCGTCAATGTATTTATCTTTGCCTTTAATCTTTGCGCCAGTAATTTAAGACACAGTCCTGTTTGGCTTGGGTTTTCAAAACTTGAACACCTTTTTATTAGCCCCGCCCAGCATCAAATACATCACAGTGTTCAGCCAAAGCATTATGATAAGAACTTTGGTTCAGCGTTAGCGATATGGGACAAACTGTTTGGTTGTCATGTTCTTAGTGAAGGACAACAGGTCACTGGGTTTGGATTAGATCAGTCTTTGGTTAATCGACAAACCGTAAAGCAACAATGGTGGGGAATAGGTCAGTAACGTCTGCTACTGACCTTTTATATTAACGCCCATGTTTTAGCGTCGATCTTAAATTATTTCGTCCATTCGGCAAAAATGGCTTCTGCTAGTGCTTCATTTTCAGTCATAAAGTAAGGGACGTTAAGCGTGCCGTGACGCCCTTCATTAAAGATAATGAAATCTTCACTGGCGATAGTAGTTCGAGAGATTTCCCAATCTCCACCATCTTGAGCACCCTGTATGACCAAATCATTCCCTTGAATGAGCCAATCTAAAGCGCGAGTTTGGCCATTTTCAGTCAACTCGAGACGGTTACCTTGCTCCGCAAAACTCAGCTTAACAAAAGAAGGATTCGGCGTGCCAGTGGTTGAATCATCCCAAAAATGGTAGAAAGTTTTCCCTTGATAGTCACTGGCAGTAACGTCTTGGTAAGCATTAACATAACCGGTTTTAACATCGGTTTTGGTCATGAATCCAAGCTCACCGAAACCCGTCATTAATATCGTAATATCGTCACTGACATAAATCACCTCATCCAAACTATCCGTCCCAACTTTAAATCCCTTGGCAAAATATTGAATCGGCCAAGTGAACGTTCGACCACTACCGTTGATCACAGTTTGTTCAGTTTCTGCGAAATCCAGCTCGAAAATACCTTCATCATTAAACTCATACTGGTTGGTATGAACGTAATAAAAGGTGCCCTCTAGGAAATGCGCTTTTAGCGTTTTAGGCATATCAACCGCAGAAATAACCCCACCACTGCCTACCTTATACAAGAGTTTGTCTAAGTTCTTTCCTGTATTCACATCACTGTCGATTTCACTTTTGATGCTACGCGCTACATCCATAAACTCAGATTGCGGAACATCATCACTGCCAATGACTTGTGTTAGCGCTCTTGCCAATGCGTGTGCTTGCGACGCCACATCACTATTGCCTGATGAAACTTTCTGCGATACATAGTCACCTTCAATCACCTCAACAGGGAGGTTAACCTGGCTAGCAAGCTCCTCTAAAGATAGATTTTCATTACTCGCAATCGTCGAAAATGGGGTGACTAGGTTAATGCGGCTGTCCGCTATGAATTCAAAACTGCTCTTTAAGCGCCCTGCTTTATCGGAATCATACGTTTGTCCAGCCACGGCTCTGATAATGACAGGGTATTGTTTATCTGCTTCATCAAGGACAAACTCTCCATTCTCATCAGTTTTTGCAGGGAGTAGCTCATTCCCATCAGCCACACGGTTTTTGTTCCTGTCTACATACACATCAGCCCCAATTAGGTAACCGTCTATCGCTTTATAGACTTCATTTCCTGAACCGCTGGCACTTGGAGCAGCTACGTTTTCGTTATCATCACTACCACATGCACTCAGTGTAAGAGTCGCCATCATGGCCCACAATAGATTCGTTTTTTTCATCGATTTCATTCCTAGTAATCGTGTTTCTCTGCTTGATTTAAAGAGAGAATCTTCTGTAAAATCAGCGCCATCATAATGAATGGCCAAACATTCATTCAAGGAACGAATGTTATGAAAAAAACCGTAAATTTAATTCACGTTTTGTGGACTCGACATGAGTTCTAGTGAAAATGCGACCTCTCTGTTTTACGATTATTTGGATGTTGATGACAAAGACGCTTGGTTACATAAGCTGCAATCTTCCAATCTTGCCGACTATCTGAAGATACAACCTCTCATTCAGGCTCACTCGTCCGATGAATTACATTTGACCGCCATCATTGATGATCAACTTGTCCAATGCGCCGATTCTGTGCCTAACCTCTCAGGTCATACCGTCGACAAATTCAAAGTTGGTGAACAACTAGATGAAGGTGGAATGAGTGTTGTCTATCTCGCTGAACGCAAAAACAAAACCTTTGATCAGTCCGTCGTGATTAAGTTTTTTCGACGTTCTCTGCACAAGCTGCTGGACCGCTCTACCATGTTTAACGAAGCCAAAATGTTGGCTCGCCTCAATCATCCCAACATTGTTAAAGTGATCGATGGCGGCAGTTATCAGGGCATCAACTACCTGGTCATGGAACGGATTGAAGGACGAAAGCTCAACGAGTTTTTGGCGCATACGCGTTATAGTAAAAAACAACGCCTAGAGCTGTTTCTTAAGGTCTGTTCTGCAATCAGTCACGCTCATAAACATCAAACGCTGCATGCCGATCTCAAGCCCGAAAACATACTAGTCGAAGCATGTGGTACGCCAAAAGTGATTGATTTCAATATGATTCAACGGGACGAGCAAGATTCAGAAAAATCGTCAATCCTGGCTCTTAGTCATCGTTATGCCGCCCCCGAACAAAAAGAAGGAGACTATCTCACCAATTCAGCAGATATTTATTCCTTGGGCGTGATCATAAAAGAGTTACTCAGTGGTGTTGATGATCAGAATGAAACGAATCAAAAGAATGAACTTAGGTTAATCATAGATAAAGCCACCCACTTAAACATCGGCGAGCGCTATCAATATGTCGAACAGTTTGCCGACGATATCCGCTGTTATCTAGCGTATCAACCCACTTCGCTCAATCGTTCGTTTTCCAAGCGCTTGACGCTTTTATGCCGTCGGCGACCAATCGTAACCACCCTCTCTTCACTACTGGTGATTTCAACATTTTGCTTTCTAGCATTACTCGTTGTTGCCAATCAAAAAATTGAACGCGAAAAAGCGACCGTTGAGAAGATGTTACTCGAACTCACCGCCATTTTTCATTACGAAAGTAGTCACCCAATCATTACCAAAAATATCATCGATGTCGCTAAGAAACGATTGCTTTCCAACCCCTCGTTACCTGAAGAAATTCGTCACAAGTTGCTATTAAGTGATTTCATTGAACCAAAACAAAAACCCGAATCATTAATAAGTTGTGATTCATCCCATTCATGTAAAGAGTAAAGGAGTCTCTTAAATGAAAGTTATTATCGCTGTGTTAAGCGCGGTACTACTGCACTGCACGCAGGCTATGGCCGCCGCTCAAACCGGTTTTTTTATTGACGCACCCATTACTGGTATTCAATACGTCACCAGTTCAGGAATAGAAGGACAAACGGATCAAGGCGCTTATCAATTTTCAGACGGCGATGTCGTGGATTTCTATCTTGGTGAGGGCCCAAGTGCATTCCACTTAGCTTCCGTATCCGCTGAAAAATGGGTTTCCCCCAACTCAATGACTGTCACGCATACGCGTACAATCAATATGACTCGTTTGTTGTTAGCCATGAGTGATTTCAATAAAAGCGACAATATCCTAACCGTTAACCAAGCTAAAATTTCGCAACCTGCGGTTCAAGATTTTCTAGGTGAACTCAATTTAATCGAATTGGATACACTGGCTCAACGCTATGATATTGAGATCCCTTCCGTAGGTGAAGCCGCTGCTCATTTACAGTCAAGTTACCAATACATCAAACAATCCCTTTCGTCAGATGAAATCGTCTATGCTCCTCGTGATACAGAGCTACGAGATATCTTAATCAAAACTCGCAACTATCAAGGCCACTTGTGTTTCTACAATGTCGATGAAATCGATAACCCGAGCTATGTCGGCCCTGTGGGCAGTACGACGTATAAAATCACCAATAAAGGCATATTTGAGTACCCTGATAATGGCGATCGATACGGCAGTAACGATGGCGTCATTGCAAGCTGTGATGTTGATTTAAGGGCAAAAAGAACCGAAGAAGAGTTCCATGAAGTCTCCAGTTTTGAGGGATGGTCCGGTTTGTTTGCGTGTGCTCTTAAAGGCTGCACTCGTACTAACCTAAGTGGCTATGTGGTAGAAGAGTACGATTCTGGCAACAGCTATAAATATCGAGCTAATGCGATGACTTTCAACCCAAGCACACAAATCGTTCTCAATAAAAAACAAGGATTAGGCCAACACGAAAAAGTAGATGGCCCAAATAATGCTGAGTTCATCTGGTTTACCTTTGCCAGTCGTGATGTCACGCCCCTGTCATTTGAAGGGCAATGGCAAGAAAAACAGATAAACAAAGAGGGGGTAAGCTATCGCTGCCTTGACATTAAACAAGGACAGGTTTGGGCTACGCCATTCTCAGACTCGCATTGTAGAGCTCGTAACAGTGCAGGTTTCAAGAATGCCAGTGTAGAATTTGGGGACATGTGGTGGCTTCAAAGTAGTGCTAAAGACCTTTACTTTTATCACCTAAATATCCCTGTAGCATGGAAAGATAGCAACCAAACTCAACACTACACAACGTGGGAATACCTGCCCGTGAGTGACAGCCTAAATAACGGCATCCTCTACCGTTATCAACAAATCTTAGATGAGAAAGATCAGTCACTCCGCACCTCTCAGGTGTCCGAACTGACCAAACTGTGAGACACACATGAACTTAACCGACCTAATTCTGAGATGGCAATCTGGTGAGAAAGAAGTGGAGCAACAACTCTATCTTTACGCTTACGAACACCTAAAAGTGATTGCTCAACAAGAAAGATTACGTAGCTCACAAAAATTTGGTGAGCACAATCCAGTATTCAACGAGCTTTCGAACAACACCACCGCGCTCATCAATGAGGCTTATGTAAAACTCAGTCAGTATTCTGATTGTGATGTGGGCAATAGAAAGCAGTTCTACCTGCTGGTAAGTAAAGTCATCCGGCAAATACTTGTGGATCAGGCAAGATACTTTGGAGCCCAGAAGCGCCAAGAGATAACCATTAGCGAACGGCCTAAAGACTTGAACAATATCATTGAAATCAATCAGATTATCGATTCATTTTGTAGAAAATACCCAGCCCAAGGAGAGGTAGTTAAGCTTAAGTACTTTCTAGGAATGAGCGTCAAAGAGATAAGCACTCTCTTACAAAGCAGCGCCAGTAAAATTGAAAAAGATCTCAGTTTTTCAAAAAGTTGGTTACGAGTACATTGCTCGTAGCTCTGACTCACCAGACCTAATCTGTATTTTCAACCCAAGCAACGACTCATAGAAAGAGCGGTGAACTCACTGCTCTTTTTCAGGATTTTTTAGACCTAGCGACCTAGTACTATCATGACGCCTCTAACGCAGTATCAATACCCAAC
>NZ_AJYQ02000005.1 GCF_000287055.2 Vibrio genomosp. F10 str. ZF-129
TACAACGCACATGGTGAGAGCCACAAAACCGCCTGAATTTCAAAGCACGACAAACTTGAAGTGGCTGATTACAGAACTACATAGCCAAAAAATCACAGCGAGTCTTAACGCCGCATTAAGTGGTGAACAACGCGACCACCCAACCTTAAACCTTGCCACATTTAGCACTGAAGCTGACCTAGGCTGAAATTGCCAAGCGTTGAGAATCCGTCTTAAATGCTTTGTTAGCAACCAAATACGCAATGCCTAAATGAACATACATGCTGCCATAAATAGAATGCGAGCAACTTGATACAAACGAAACAATGACTGATTACTGATGCTAAAACTAAATGATATCCTAATGTTCATGCTGTTAATCCTGTTATGAAAGTTACAACAGGATAACTGCTACTACCAACTACCATACATGACACTAAAATCCCAAAAAGAGAAGAATAGTGTCAGGGTGCCATCCTAATTACTTGTCTCTCAGTTAAATTTGGAATGTCAAAAACCGTAGCAGTAGTAATCGTAACGATGTCACGTAAAGGCTGCCCCGTTTGTTCTCTAAGCTCCTGAGTCAGCTTCCTAACAAAATAACTACGTTTAGCATTTGGATGCTTTGGTTTATCCAGCTTCACAGATGTTGATGACTTGGCACCAGCTATGCCTATATCATCGTCTGATTCCATTTCAGCTATATCGGCTAGAGCTTCACTTAGCAATTTAGGTAAGAGATCAGGCCATGATGCGTAAGACGGATTAGTTTTCTTATGTTGTTCTGGGTCTGTTTCCGGGTCTAGTATTTTTAAAGAGTGCTCCATGATGCTACCCATCATGTGCTTCTGTCTCTTTTTTAAGTATTGTTCCTGATATATACGGTCGTAAGAGCTATGCTGAACTAGTTGCTTTAATTTTAGCGCCGTTTCTCTAACGTCAGCTAACCAATTAGAGTATTCCTTAGGAGTGAGATTATAAGGTTTGATATCCAAGAATAATAAAGAGCACTGCACCATTGAACAAAACAGAGTAGGTTTGATGTTGTACTTCGGTAACCGCTCCCACACACTTTTCATGTCTTCATAAGTTAGTAGACGTTCTATTACGTCCGCATCATCAGTTTCTGGCTCAAGCATAGGAAACTTACGATACCAATATTCTATTTCGCTGGCTTTTTCTTCCCACTCCGATATGACTGATTGCGGTGCCCATTTGGGGAAGTTGGGTCTTTTCATACTAAAATTTGACATACTTTCTCTATGATTTTCGCCAAGACTATGATTGATTGCTAACGCTCTGCTAAGCGGCAAATAAACA
>NZ_AJYQ02000006.1 GCF_000287055.2 Vibrio genomosp. F10 str. ZF-129
ACTCGCTATTGTCTTCGGCGGTACTATTCTTGCCACTTACCTGCTCAACCAATCGGTTCCAACTGCGTTTGTTGAAGCGGAAGATAAAGGAGCGATGCTCGCGCTCGTGCAGCTCCCAGATGGCGCATCACTTAACCGAACCAATGATGTACTCAAGCAAGCAACGGACATCATTGTTAACGACCCCGCTGTGGAACTTGTCGGCGGTGCGGGCGGTTTTAGTGCATTATCGCTTTCTATGCAGTCAAACAGTGCCACCTTATTTATTGCTCTTAAATCGTGGGATGAACGTAAGCAACTGGAAGGTAGCCACACTGTATTTGATGTACAAGCTCGATTGAACGGACAGCTAAGCCGCGTTGTCGGTGGTGTGATAATGACCATTGCGCCCCCTGCTATTCCAGGTATTGGTTCTGGTTCTAACCTAGAGTACATGTTGCAAAACAGCTCTGGTGCAAGCCAAGTTGAGCTATCGAATACCGCTCAAAATCTGATTGCTAAGCTCAATGCCGCACCTGAAATTGGCCGCGCTTACACCTTGTTCCGAGCCAACGTTCCTCACTACTACATTGATGTTGATCGTGAAAAAGCGCGTCAGTATGGGGTTTCTGTCACGGCAGTGAATGACACTCTCATGACGTACTTGGCTTCTTCACGTGGTGGCGATTTCTCTTTATGGGGCAATACCTTTTACATCACTTTGCAGGCAAAAGCAGAGCAACGTATCGGTATTGATAATCTAAAAGATATTCACGTTAAAACCGCGTCTGGTGAGATGTTACCTATTTCCACCATTGCCAAAGTTGAGCCGCGCCTAGAGGCCGATATTGCATCAAAATATAACATGCTGTCGGCGACTAAGATCTATATCGCCCCTGCTCCTGGTTTCTCTTCAGGGCAAGCAATGGCCGTCGTTGAAGATATATCTAGTGCTGAACTGGGTGCCGGTTATGGCTATGAATGGACGACCATGGCATTGCAAGAAAAAATGGCCGGTAACGCCATAGTATTTGCCTTCATCTTTGCGATCGTCTTTATGTACCTATTTTTGGTGGCACAGTACGAATCTTGGGCGCTACCCGCTGCTATTATCATTGCAGCGCCTTCCGCCGCCCTAGGTGCTTATCTTGCGCTTTCTCTAACAGGTCTGGCTATGACACTTTACGGTCAAATCGGATTGATTCTGCTCATTGCTTTAGCCGCGAAGAATGCCATTTTGATTGTTGAGTTTGCCAAAATTCAACGTGAAGAACATGGTCTTAGCATCGAAGATGCAGCAGAGAAAGGCGGTACTATGCGTTTCCGAGCAGTCAATATGACCTCATGGTCTTTTATTTTGGGTATTTTGCCCCTCGCTTTTGCCTCGGGTCCCGGTTCAATTGCACAAAATGGCACAGGTCTCACCCTATTAGGAGGAATTCTTTGTGTGCTCGTGCTAGGGGTGGTGATTACTCCTGGATTCTACGCCGTATTCCAGCGACTCAGAGAGCGTTTCAATGGTTCTAAACCAGTGAATATTTCTCTCGATTAACGGGGAAACACGATTCTAGCCACAGTCAGTAAGTGGTTGCAAATCGCATAGGAAAAGTGCGAAATGGCAGGCGTCACCTTTCCTTAAACCATTGTTATAAAATGAAAAACATAACTAAGTTACCGAGTTTTATAACGAACAAGAATACCCCTTCATTGACTGAAATTGGTCGTATAAAAGGTCATCCTCATTGAGCAGATGACCTTATCCAACCCCAGAAAATGTGACCTTACCGCCAATATTGACTTCAACGCATCAAAACTGTCGAAGTGTCACCAAATGACCCATCACTTTGTCCGGTAAATCGTTATATTCACTCACGTTTTAATGTTCCATAAATTTGTCACAAGATAGGAAAAATAATGAAACTAAAACCACTCACTTTACTTGTCTCTGTACTTGCTTCACCCGTATTTGCAAGTAACTCAGCAAGCTCAGTTGAACAACCATTGAATCCCGTAGAAGCTGCTCTGAAAGCGGAAGGCGCAATGGTAAGCCTGCCGGTCGATGCGGCAAAGGGATCATTTACACCAGAATTTATTGACGCTGCACGTGCTAACTTCAACAACTTCCACTGGCAAATGGGTGGCGACCACTCTATGTATTACAACATGCATATGAGTGAATTCATGCCTACTGCTCTCGCTTCCCCAAGTGAAGAGTATAAGCCACTGGTTAAAGCCATTAACAAAGACCTTGGCGACTTAAAAGTAGTCACAAAAACCAAGGGCGAAATGACCATGGATCAGTACGTGAATGATCCTCAGTTCCGTACCCAAGGTTTCATGCTGATCCATGAAGGTAAGATCGTTTACGAAGCCTACCCTGGTATGAAGCCAACCGACCGTCATATTTGGGCATCTTCTGCAAAAACAACCGTTGGCCTTGTGACAGCAATGCTGGTTGAAGAAGGCAAAATCGATCCTAAGAAACCAATCACCACTTACATCCCAACGTTAGTTGGAACCGTTTGGGATGATGTCACTGTGTTGGATGCGCTAAACCACACTACCGGCCTAGATAACGAAGAAACACTAGAATCCATTCTTAACCCAGATTCTCCCGTTGTTCGATTCTTTGCCTCTGCATTCGGTTCACCACGTTACTCAACCGGTGAAATGGAAGGTTGGACAGACGTAGCACGCGACACTCAAAAAATTGAGGGTGAAGGCGCTGGCGAACACTTTAGATACGCATCAATGAACACCATCGTGCTCACCAAAATGATTGAAAACATTGAGAACACAGCGTGGACTCAAGTGTTTGAAGATCGTGTATGGAGCCACGTAACGGCACGTCAACCAATGTTATTTAACCAAACCCCAGACGGTATGGCGATTGCTGTAGGTCTCGTTGAAACCACTCTTGAAGATAAAGCGCGTTTCGGTACGTTATTTACTCCAAGCTGGGAAGCGGTAGCGACTGAGCAAGTGGTGACTCCTGCCATTATCGACCGTATCCGTAACAGTGGTGACAAAGCCACTTACGAAGGCACGACTAAGCAAGCAAGCTCTGTAGGCGCATTCAACGAAATGTCTGATTACCAATCATACCAATTCGACTACGTATTCGATGATGGCGCTATGGCAAAAAGCGGCAACCTAGGTCAGTTCATCTATGTTGACCCGGATCGTGATTTCGTGGGCGTTGTATTCTCTTCTAACCCATACCATTCAGGTTACGGCGAAAGCAAAGCTCCAGCACTCATGCGCTCAGCTGCTAAATACCTAGCAGACAAATAATATTTTAAAAAGGAAACAGAATGAAAATCAAACATATTGCTCTAATGGTTTCTGCTCTAGCAGCGCCGGCTACTATGGCTTCTGAAAACCCTGTAGCTGCAGCACTGAAAGCGGAAGGCGCAATGGTAAACCTACCCGTTGAAGCGGCAAAAGGGACTTACACCAATGAGTTTGTTGCAAGTGCACGTGAGAACTTTAATAACTTCCATTGGCAAATGGGTGGCGATCACGCGCTTTACTACAGCATGAACGCCGAAGAGTTCTTGCCATCAACACTGGTTTCTCCTAACGAAGAGTATAAACCGCTTGTTAAAGCACTGAACAAAGATCTGGGTAACATCAAAGTCGAAACCAAAGCTAAGGGTGAGATGACGATGGATGAGTACCTAAATGACCCTCACTTCCGTACGCAAGGTTTCATGCTGATTCATGAAGGTAAAATCGTATACGAAGCATACCCAGGTATGGAACCAACAGACCGTCACGTTTGGATGTCTTCTGCAAAAACAACCGTAGGTGTTGTTGTAGCAATGCTCGTTGAAGAAGGCAAAATTGACCCTCAACAGTCAATTACAAAATACGTTCCTGAACTAAAGGACACCGTATGGGATGACGTTCGTGTACTAGACGTACTAAACCACCAAACGGGTCTAGACAATGAAGAGACATTGGCTTCTATCATGAACCCTGTGTCCCCTGTCGTGCGCTTCTTCTCTTCTGCATTTGGTGTTCCAAGCGCAGCCACTGGTGAAGTTGAAAGCTGGATTGCAGTTGCTCGTGATACTGAAAGACTTGAAGGCGAGAAAGCGGGTGAAATCAACCGTTACGCATCAATCAATACCATCGTATTAACGAAAATGGTTGAAAACATCGAGAAAACCACTTGGTCTGCAGTGTTTGAAGAGCGTGTTTGGGGCAAAATGACGGCTCGTCAAGCAGCATTATTCAACATTGCACCTGATGGTATGGCACTAGGTCTTGGCTTGCTGCACACCACACTTGAAGACAAAGCACGCTTCGGTACGCTATTTACTCCTAGCTGGGAAGCAGTAGCGACTGAGCCAGTCGTTAAGCCAGAAGTGATCGATATCATCCGCAACAGTGGTGATAAAGCCACATTTGCTGGCCACACTAAAGAAGCAAGTTCAGTCAGTGCGTTTAACGAAGCCGCTGATTACCAATCGTACCAGTTCGATTACATCTTTGATGATGGCGCAATGGGCAAAAGTGGCAACCTAGGTCAATTCATCTATGTTGACCCTGCTCGTGATTTCGTTGGTGTTGTTTTCTCAACTAACCCTTATCACTCAGGTTACGGTGAAAACAAATCTCCGGCACTGATGCGTTCTGCTGCTAAATTCCTAGCGGACAAATAAGAATTGTTCAAGCAATAAGCTTGATCGGAATCAAACTCGCTTCATGGACGAAGCAAACTAAGAAGAAATGATAATGAAAAAGTTTGCTTTATTAACACCCCTAGCGCTTGCGCTTTCAACGCCGATTTTGGCTGAAGAATCTAACGCTATTGATCCTGCTGACGTCACTAAGGTTTATACACAAGGCGCTGTATTAATCAATGGTAGTTCAGATACATTATTACAAGGCCAAGTATCTGGTGGTCTGGATAATGGACAGCAATTCGCTCTACTTGCCGAAGCTACCTTTGTCGATGGAGACGGCGATAAAAATGATTTTGGCACCGACTACAGCAACTCTCGATTTCAGTACTTCCATGTATTTGAACCCGGTTTCGAAGCCATTCCTAAAGTTGGTGTGTCTCTAGATTACATCAATACGCGCAATGCGATTAAAAATGACCTGTTGTCTGTGGGTGCGGTTGCCGCGATTAACCCAGCGCTGACCGGTGGCTTCTTGATCTTCCCACGATTGGGCGCAATGACAGGGACAATGGAAATCCCTGGCTTAACCGATGATAAAGATGATCTGCTTGGGTATTCAGCAAGTCTGATCACAGCAAAACACATTGGTAAAAGCGGTGCTTATGTCTCTGTTGTACCAGAATGGATGGACCTTTCTGGTGATGAAATCGACATGCAAAACTTATCGGTTAAAGTTGCACTGAATGTGCCGCTCAACAGCAACCGTACTTGGTGGCTGAATACTCGCTACGACTTCGTTAAATCAAGTGTCGATTACAAAGACGCAGCATTAGCGGGCACTGGTGAGTGGCAAACAGAAGCATGGCTTGGTGTGCGTTACTACTTCTAATGAGCACCACACTTTGATAGGTTGATAACGATTGCCCTGAGTGTTGCACTTATTATTGGGCATTCAGGTTAATCTATCATAGTGAACACAGCATGCTGATTGTGTATTAAAAAATAAAGCGTCCAATTGGACGCTTTATTTTTATTGTTGCGGAATAGCTTAATATTTAAAAATAAGTATTTTTTATTTTTAAAAGCTGATTTAGCGATCGGTTAAATTTAAAAGAAGATTAAAAGTGTAATAACGGATCGCTTTCAAATACTACCGATTGAACTCATAACGGTAGTTAACGCTTAGCTTCTCTTCACTACCATAGATTGTGCTATCAGATGCCATACCAAACAAATTGAAAGAATGCTGTTTGTTAATACGATAGCTGACACCTGCACCTGCCCAGTAGATCTCAAGATCTTGAGAGCCTTGCGTTGTACCTAAAAATGCCATGGTTGTCCAATGTTCTGACCACGGTTTAAACGCAAAAGCCCCAACATATAACGCATGACTCGTTACAGGGATAAACACTGCACCATTGGGTTCTACTGAGATATCGTGATCGCGAATTTCACCATCGTTGTAACTATAGCCACCCATGACAAAGGGTTGCCATCCACCCGGTGTAAAATCAAAGTAACTTAGAGGAACAAAGGTGCCCAAATTGTATGAGGTGTTATGAGAGTCATCATCATACGTCGTCTTACGGAAATTGAAGTTAAGTATCCCAATATCAAACAACCATGATCCCCCCAAGCTCCACTCGGAAGCATCCTGGTTAATGGTCGCATTGATCATGCGAGCTTCATCTAAACCCAATGAGCCAGATATTGTGACATTATCGCCAGAGAAACCGGCACCGGCTTTGGTAATGACCTTGGTTGGATCTTCTGGGTTCTTTTCAGTTTCTGTATTTTCAGCAAATGAAAACCCTGACGTCATCGCTAAGGTTAACGCAAGTGAATAGAGCGGGAGTTTTTGTGACACGTAAGATACCTAAATAACGAGTTGGAAAGTGATATAAAAATATAATTATGCATTTTTATATCCTTGATAAATTGTGTGGATCCTATCAACGGCACCAAAATGAAAATAGGTCATTTAAGGACAGATTTACCGATTTTAAATAGATAAGAATGACGGTAAATGTCAGTTGCCCACTTTATAGTATGTGGTGAAGCCAGTATGCAGGCTTTATTAGTGGCTTATATAGTCCTTAATTGATTGGCTATAGTTGATTGGCTATCAAATTATCTCACTTCATAAGAAAAACGGACAAAATATACACCTGTGTAAATCGATTGTTATACCGTTGTCTTTTATAGATCTAGATCACCTACTTACCGCATTGGTGTCACCAAAAGACCTATGTAGCATGGCCATTTAATCTTACTCTACGGCGACAACAATGCCTTATTCACACATTGAAATTCGATGGCATTTTGAAAATGGTGCAAAATAAATTGCGCCTAGCGAATTTTTTGAGTCATGCCACACGATAAAAGCTGGCGACTTATAAAGGGCCGCTTTTTGTGCCAATCACAGTAACTAAGCGATCAAAAATAGCACAGTAAAAATGCTGGATAACAAGGCAAGATTTTCGTTAAGTCTTTATTCTACAATCAAAGATTCAAACGCCGTTATGACGTATTTTAACCAGCTAAGATGACCAGTTATTCACTGAGATTGGTATTGATAAAACCAATAGTAAGCCAACAAACACTCTTATGAATATGACAAAATTACCTTTTCTGGCACCTTGTTTGATCGCAACGTCTGCAATGACATTGGCCTCACCTGCACTATCGGCGAATGAGACGGAATACTCTTTCGGTGGCTCGATTAATACGGTTTTTCTCTTCGATAGTAATGTATCAGGAGCGGGGGCTAATATTCCTGCTGATGCTTTATATAACAAAGAGACTTATGGCGATAATAAAATTGATGCCACACTGTCTCAGCTTAGTGCAGGTGCGAAGCGCACTCTGAACGATGGTTCAACTATATCGGCGCGTTATGTGATGGATTTCAATGCTAAAAATGATTCATCTGTATCACCACGTATACGTGAGGCGTATCTACGCTGGAATAAGGGTTCCGGTCAAATCATAGCTGGCCAAACCTGGTCAACCCTGATGGACATTAGAAACTTGCCTACGTCGGTAACCGAGCCGACATTCAGTGGCGTGGCATTTATGCGCCAGCCGCAACTACGCTGGAGCCAGTCGTTTGATACTTTTAAATATGAGGTGGCGATTGAAGATGGTAGCAATGCAGATATTGTTCGTGAAACCGGTGAAGACGTTAAGCTAGACAAATCGACTCTTGACCTCATCGCAGCCGCAGATTGGGATTTTTCAGCGAACGGTCACGTTCGTCTAACAGGTTTGTTGAGCGAAAAAACATTGCACATGGGCGGACAAGAGCATGATGAACTAGGTTATGCCTTACAGTTGTCTGCTGTTTATAACATGACACCAAAAGACAAGGTTTCTTTGATTGGTTTTTATGGTAAAGGGGTGGATCGCTACGTGCTTGGCGTTTCCCAAACAGGGGCAACATGGAACAGTGATGACCAAGATCTTGAGCTTCGTACAGTCGACGGTGCAATGGCGGCGTATACCAGAACGTGGCAACCTGATTTACTGTCGGTGTTTGGTGTTGGTTCAGCTGAAACGGACCCACTAGAGTGGCAAAACGATACCTTTACTTATACGCGATACGCGATGGCCAACCTCATCTGGGAAGCCTACAACAATATCTATCTTGGTTTAGAATACAACTACTCTTACTACGAGCGTGATACCGGTGCCGAGCTTGATAACCATCGCATCGCAGTTGGGGTTAACTGGAAGTTCTAAGCGTTCAGTGTTTGAGTTCTCCTTGAGTTCTCCGATAGACACATTACTGAATGACTTTAAGATGCCTCGGTGTTGGCAGCGTGTATTCGCTTGCTCTCAACACCAGGGCATTTTTTGTTTCACCTTCCCCCCCAGTCCAGTCCAGTCCAGTCCAGTCCAGCATGTATTTCAACGCAGAATAACTGTCGAAGAGTCAACAAACAAAACAGTACCGTACGCAATGGACAACTTAAAAACACGCCCTTCATTGTCATGAAATGACCTAGCAAGCGCGACTGCACTCTCGTATTCTGAGCAATACTTAAAACCACTAGCCAATAAATAGAGTGGTTAAAAAATAGTTTTCAAGGAAGAATCAATTCACAGATGAGATGATTTATAGAAAAATGAAAGTACCCAACAGTTCTTCTAAAAACAGCGGCTCTTC
>NZ_AJYQ02000007.1 GCF_000287055.2 Vibrio genomosp. F10 str. ZF-129
GTTGCGAATCACTCTTAAATGCTTTGTTAGGGCTACGACTGCTGTGAGCCCTTTTCTATTAGGTCATTAATTTTTGCAGACAGAAACTTACTAAATTCAGGGTGGTGAGTCAGCACTTCTAAATGTGGCTTTCCCTCTAACCTTTGAATACATGCACTAAATAAGCTTTCTTTAGAGGGAGGACAACTACGTTTTGCTAAGCTATTTGCAAACCCTAGCACACCATTCAATTGCTGAGTTTTTTTCTGTTCTAAAGGCTTGTCCAAGCCTAAATCTTCGAAAATAGATCTTAAGATTGTTCGCCAGTCACAGTTTCCATCATTGATTGGCAATTTCATATCTGTGGGTAGTTTAAACCAGTAATAGACACCTGAAAAAGTTTCGACAAAACTACGATTCTCACAGTAAGCATAGTGTTTATCAATATCAAACAATTCATGCTGAGATAGATTAGAAGCAATAGTACCTTCGCTGCGGGCTGAGTATTGCACATAATTGCCTTGGTCGAGAGCAACGAAGACATAGCCCTTCGGAAGAAATTGAATCAGTCGCAAACAAGCAGCGATGTCGGATACATCTGCAGTCTTAACTATTTGTCGATGAAGGTCTGCGGCATCAAACGAGTTCTGTTGAACCAACTCCTCAACCCAAGAAGAGGGCATTAGCAACTCTGTTGCAAATGCGTTAGCCTCCTTCTCTATTTCCCAATACTCGATATTATTGTCAGACTCATTAATCGCTGTAACATCGAATATTGTTCCCGTATGCCATGGTATTATGACATGCCCTATTTCATGAGCTAATGTAAATCTTTGGCGCTTTGCTGGCATACCGTTGTTTACAAAAATATGAGGTCGCTTCCCTGCTACCTTAAGATCCGCTGAAACTCCATCTATATCCATAGGGATATCAGTGTAAGTCAAAGACGCATACTCTTTAGCTAAATCATCCAGGTTGACTGGTAAGGACAAATCATACTTTTGATGAAGCCTTCTCGCATAATTTAGAACTATCGGAATTCTCATTGTAGCTCTTTAGATTTTAACCATTTCATTAAGAATATTGCCGCTTCAGGAGAGCTCGCACGTGCGGCCATAGGCAAATCATATGTAGATTGCAAAACTTCAAGCAAAGGCACTTTTGTAATTCTCGCTGTAATGATTGAATGCAGAGTATCTGGTGCATGTAACCATGATTCATATTCGTCAGACGACATACCAAGGTACTCACTTAGTGGCAAAGTAGAGTCTGAGTCATGCCATTGATCAACAAAATCATCGATATCTTCAGGTAATGCATGCCCTGTGAGACATAGGTCGATAAACTTCCCACCATGTATTACTTTAAACATCAATTTTTCTCCCTTTCACTGCCTCTTTAATCATATTACCACTTAACGCATCTAGAACACCGACATGCCTGCCTCTTTTGTTAAACACTTCAATTTCGCCATGATAGGAGTCCCAAGTATATAGGCGCTGCCCACATTGTGAGCGCCACCTTTTGGCTCCATGTACAAACCCTAAGTATTCCGCAGAATCCAAATATGAAGGGTTTGGAACTGGTAATCGAGTCACTCTCATTCCTTATTATATCGTATATATTTAAACAGTAGCCCTAACGCTCTGCTAAGCGGCAAATAAACAA
>NZ_AJYQ02000008.1 GCF_000287055.2 Vibrio genomosp. F10 str. ZF-129
AATTTTTTGTTTATTTTCAGTGATATATTCTATGTCATTTAGATAAGCTTGAAGATGACCCTGCTCTATGTTTTCAGCGAAGGATTCATTACCATTTTCAGCTTCACTACGCATGAAGGATACTAAAGCCTGTAATCGCTGAACCATAGCATCGGCTAATTGCTCTCTTTCTGATTCAGTTGCACCGTAACTGTCACTGAACAACTTAGCTCTAGCCACCTGCTCTGAGATTGTGCCTAGTTTATCATTGCTGTCAGTTTTAAAAGGAGACCAACAATAAACTGAATATGCTAAATCCCATATTCTTGGCGCTGGGTGCGACGTGTCGAAGTCAAACACACCAACAACTGTATTTTCTAATAGAGCAACATTGTATGGGGTAAAGTCACCATGACAGATAACCTCGAATGGTTCTCTCGGCTCTAACATCCATCGGTGTGCATTAACATCAATTTGCTCCAAGAGTGAAACTGTTGAGTCATGTATTTTACGTAATAATTTACCCGCAGACATAAGTGCATCATTTGTTGCGATTGCGCCAACTAACGGATAATTATAGGTATTACCTGCGACAAAACTTAAGATTTCTTGGTTTTGATTAACACCTAGAAACTTGGGGATTTCATCTACCTTTGCTCGCTCAAGATGCTTCAAAATGAGATGAATTGTAGAACTCCATGACTGAAGAGGTCGATAGACGACTTCACCATCTCGATATATTGCAGATTCTCTTCCACCTGATAATTCTTCCACG
>NZ_AJYQ02000009.1 GCF_000287055.2 Vibrio genomosp. F10 str. ZF-129
GGCATCACCTTGTACATGGCGATCTTCTGTTATTTGACCGCTTTTATCTCCGGCGAAGATCGCAGCATCGCCTACTGCTGAGAGTGTTGTTGATGCACCGGTGTGGGTCACACCACCGTGGGCATCTTTAACGTCATAGCTGAAGTGTACATCGCCGTTATAGTCTTTTTCTGGGGTAAAGGTAAATGTGCCATCGGCATTTAACGCAATAGCACCATGGTCAGCCTGTAGGTTTTCAATGGATAATTTGCCAATATCGTTGTCGTCAACATCGCTAGAATTGGCCAGTAGCTGTGC
>NZ_AJYQ02000010.1 GCF_000287055.2 Vibrio genomosp. F10 str. ZF-129
CGTCTGCCGTCTCAGTGGTTGCGCATTATAATCAGACTCTTTGATGACGCAAGCCTTTTTTATACAAAAACAACACGAACCGAATCGTTTGTTCAATAAACGATCAAAAAGTGCTGGGGCGGACAAAATAACATCAAATTAGACTCTACATGTCCTCTTTATTTAGATTGGTGCGCCACTATTTTATTATCAACAACTAACAGTTCTACTTTTTTCTCCGGATCGACTTTTCCGGCCAATATCGCTTTGGCTAATGGGTTTTCTACCGTTTGCTGTATCGCCCGCTTTAGTGGCCTTGCGCCGTAAACTGGATCGAAGCCTACATTGGCAATTAAATCGAGAGCCTGATCTGATACTGCAAGTTGATAACCGCTGTCTTCCATGCGCTGGCCTAACTGTGCAAGTTGTATCGACGCAATCGACTTAATATGCTCTTTTCCTAATGGGTGAAAGACAACACTTTCATCGACACGATTTAAAAACTCTGGTCGGAAGTGCTTATTTACCACCTCCATTACCGCACTCTTAATGCCCTGATAATCTAAAGCTGCAAAATGTTCCTGGATTTGCGTCGAGCCTAGATTGGATGTCATTATCACTACGGTGTTTCTAAAGTCGACAGTGCGACCCTGTCCATCAGTCAGTCGTCCATCGTCAAGAACTTGCAATAAGATATTAAATACATCTGGATGCGCTTTTTCTACTTCATCGAGTAATATTACTGAATAAGGTTTTCTCCGAACTGCTTCTGTTATGTAGCCACCTTCTTCATAACCTACATAGCCAGGAGGCGCCCCGACTAATCGAGCAACCGAATGCTTCTCCATGAACTCGGACATATCAATGCGAACCATTGCGTCTTCGCTATCAAACATGAAATTAGCGAGTGTTTTACACAACTCGGTTTTTCCTACCCCCGTAGGCCCAAGAAACAAGAATGAACCTATTGGTTTGTTAGGATCAGACAGACCAGCACGACTTCGACGAATGGCATTCGCCACCACCTCTACTGCTTCTTTTTGCCCTATAACTCGTTTATGTAGAACTTCTTCCATTCGTAGAAGCTTATCTTTTTCCGCCTCTAGCATTTTTGATACTGGAATGCCTGTCTGTTTAGAAAGGACCTCTGCGATTTCATTATTGGTTACTTTATTTCGCAGTAATGTCATCTCTTGCATTTCTGCTTGCGTCGCTAGGTCCAATTGTTTTTCTAACTCAGGTATACGTCCATATTGCAACTCTGACATACGACTCAGATCACCAGCTCGGCGAGCAAAGTCCATGTCCATCCTCGCTTGTTCCAGCTCAGATTTTATATGTTGGGTACCTGACAACGCGGCTTTTTCTGCGTTCCAAACTTCTTCAAGTTCAGCAAACGCGCGTTCTTTTTCTTGTAGCTCTTGCTCTATTACCACTAAGCGTTTCGAACTCGCATCATCATGCTCATTAATTAATGCTTGTTGCTCGATTTTTAGCTGGATGATTTTTCGTTCTAGCTTATCTAACGATTCCGGTTTCGAGTCTATTTGCATCCGTATGCTGGATGCCGCCTCATCGATTAAATCAATCGCTTTATCTGGTAACTGACGGTCTGATACGTAGCGGTGAGAAAGGCTCGCAGCGGCAACGATCGCTGGATCCGTAATTTCAACATGGTGATGCAATTCATAACGCTCTTTAAGACCACGTAAAATAGCGACCGTATCTTCAACCGAAGGCTCATCTACAATCACTTTTTGAAAACGACGCTCTAAGGCTGGATCTTTTTCAATATAACGTCGGTATTCATCTAGCGTTGTTGCACCGACACAGTGAAGCTCGCCACGAGCAAGAGCTGGTTTTAGCATATTACCTGCATCCATAGAGCCTTCCCCTTTCCCGGCACCAACCATAGTGTGAAGTTCATCAATAAAGAGAATAACGTTACCCTCTTCCTTGGCCAGTTCATTCAGTACCGATTTTAGTCGCTCTTCAAATTCACCACGGTATTTCGCGCCAGCCACAAGAGACCCCATGTCCAAAGACAAGACTCTACGGCCGCGTAAACCTTCAGGTACTTCATTGTTGATAATTCGCTGAGCGAGACCTTCTACTATCGCGGTTTTCCCGACACCTGGTTCACCGATAATCACTGGATTATTTTTGGTGCGACGTTGGAGAACTTGAATCGTTCGGCGAATTTCGTCATCTCGACCAATAACAGGGTCTAATTTTCCTTGTTCTGCTCTCTCGGTTAGATCAATGGTGAATTTTTCTAACGCTTGGCGAAGTTCCTCGGCATTTTGATCTTTTACTTTTTGCCCACCGCGAATTTTATCGATGGCACCTGACAAGTTTTTCTCGGTCAGACCAACCTCTTTGAGTAAGGCCCCCAAAGCACCATTGTCTTCCAACGCTGCGAGTAAAAAGACTTCAGAGGAGATATAAGCATCTTGACGCTTTTGAGCGACTTTATCGCACAGATTAAAAAGCATCCCCATCGCGCTAGATAGTTGTACATCACCACCAATGCCACTAACTTTCGGCAAACGCTCTAAGATTTCACTCAATTTGGAGCGCAAATGTGGAACGTCCACATCGAGCATAGTCAGCAATGGTCGAATTGGGCTGCCGTTTTGGTCTAATAAAGAAACCATTAAGTGCACAGGTTCAATATATTGATGGTCACGACCCAAAGCCAATGATTGGGCATCAGAGATGGCAATTTGAAATTTACTTGTAAATCTATCTAGACGCATAGCGATAATTCCAACTGACTAAATGAGTTAATATTTACTAGAAAGATGGATACTAAAGACTAAATTTTCAAGGGGTAGGGAATAGGAATGAGTCAAAAAATAGATCATGAACATTACGGGCAAGAGTTAGTTCGGTTCAATCCAAATAAATACGGCTTGTCGCCCGGTAATGCCATCACGGCGGTAGGAAAAGAAATCACGCTTTTGTTGATAAGTGCACACATCGCTAGAAAAGATATGATTAACCCCAACACGCTTTAAACGCTGAGTCGCTAACATCGTCATGTTAGCCAGCCATTTATTACTTTCAATAGGCATAAACGCTCGCTCAGCATTTTCATCAAATAGACAAAATGCGTGCAAGACATCATCACCCACTTCAAACGCTGTCGCACCAATCGCAGGGCCCAGCCAGGCTATGACATCGCCATCAAACTGATTCACTGCATTTTCAATGATGCCACCGGCTAACCCTCGCCACCCCGCATGAATCGCTGCCACTTGCGTACCTGACGTGTTAGTTAAGAGTACAGGCAAACAATCTGCGGTCATCGCTGAGCATACGACGTTGTGAGAACGGGTAAAAACACCATCAGCATCTAACACCGTCTCTGTCGGTGCTTTGACTTCAAGTATATGTGTCGAATGGGTTTGGTTTAGCCAAACAGGCTGACTAGGCATGGCACATTGCTCAGCAAATAACGTCCTATTTTGCTCAACCAATGCAATGTCATCCCCAACATGTGTTCCTAGATTCAATCCGTCATAGGGTGGCAATGAAACCCCACCAACGCGAGTTGAAGACACTGCTTTTATACAGCTAGGAGCATTCCAGTTAGGGATGATCATGGTTAGTAATCTTCGGCGTGGTTTAGTTTTGCATCTTCTCGCAGTGCTTCAGTAATCGCGACCATATCATCAGGAACCGGAGCATGGAATTCTAACGTTTCCCCTGTCACTGGATGTTCAAAACGAAGCATTACAGCATGCAGAGCTTGTCGTTGAAAGCCACGAATCATCTCGGTCACTTCTTCACTTGCGTCTCTTGGTATACGAGCTCGGCCACCATAAGCAGTATCACCCAATAACGGATGCTGCAAATACGACATATGAACGCGGATTTGGTGCGTTCGACCCGATTCAAGGCGTAAGCGAATACGAGTATGTTCTCTGAAATGTTCAGCGACTCGGTAGTGAGTTACAGCCGGTTTCCCCATGGGCGCTACAGCCATCAGGGTGCGCTTCGTTGAATGACGACCAATAGGTTGATCTACTTTACCACCAGCGGTCATTTTACCAATAGCTATCGCTTCGTATTCACGAGTGATTTTACGTTTTTGAAGCGCACGTACTAGTCGAGTTTGTGCAGGTACGGTTTTAGCGACCACCATAAGACCAGTTGTGTCTTTATCTAAACGATGCACAATGCCCGCGCGCGGTACTTCTGCAATATCAGGGTAATGAAAAAGTAATGCGTTAAGCACGGTGCGATCTGGTGTCCCTGCTCCTGGATGAACAACAAAACCAATCGGTTTATTGATAACCAAAAGATCGTCATCTTCATAGACAATATCAAGCGGAATATCTTGAGCTTCCCAACGCTGTTCGTCTTCAAGCTCTGCTTGAACGGTAATAAGCTCTCCACCCATTACTTTAACGCGAGGTTTGGTAATTACTTCACCATCCACTTGGATTTTACCGGCCAATAACCACTCTTTGATACGAGAGCGTGAGAAATCGGCGAATAATTCCGCGACAGCTTGGTCTAATCTCTGACCAAGCTGGCTATCTTTTACTGTATTTGTTAATTCTATCTGCTGGGCCATATCGAACTTTTTCAAAAACTGTGAGACTAATGCTCACTACTGTGGAAAAATAAGCGTCATTGTATCTGTTACGAAGAAGAAAGTAACGGAAGCTTAAGAAATATTTAATTCAAGGAATCAGCTCCTGACATGAAACACTATACTTTATCCAGTTTACTCGCTCTTACTTTGCTGTTTGGTTGCTCAAGCAGTAATGAGATTGTTCCCGATGTTCCACCATCAGAGCTCTATGCAGAAGCTCAATTATCCCTGCGTTCAGGAAACTGGTTAACAGCAATAGAACAGCTAGAAGCCTTAGATTCACGTTACCCTTTTGGCGCGTATTCTGAACAGGTGCAACTCGACCTTATATACGCGTATTACAAAAACGATGACTTGGCATTGGGCCTTGCTACTATTGAGCGCTTTAGCCGTTTAAATCCAACGCATAACAAGCTCGACTGGGTGCTTTACATGCGTGGCCTAACACACATGGCTCAAGATCGTAATTTCATGCATGATTTATTTAATGTCGATCGAAGTGATCGAGATCCTGAACCAGTAAAGAAAGCGTTCGCTGATTTTAAAAAGCTGCTTCAGCGCTACCCGAATAGTCAATTTGCTAATGATTCTAGAAAACGCATGTACGCGCTAAAGAATCGATTAGCCGACTATGATTTGGCGACCGCAGATTTTTATCTACGCAGAGAGGCCTGGATTGCTGCTATCAACCGCAGCCAAGAGCTACAAAAAACCTATCCAGACACAGTGGCCGCCCGCAAATCATTAGAGATTCAATTAACGGCGTATGAAGAGCTTGGATTAGAAGAAGCGGTTGCTAGAACCCAAAAACTTATTGAGCTTAATGGCAATTAATACATGCCAATAAAAGTAACTCTCTGATTTAAAGCCGCTTCTTATGACGCGGCTTTTTTGTATCACTTGCTCATACCAGTATTTCGCCTAACCTTAAAGAATCACTTAGTAAAGGATTGGTTTATTGTGACCTTCAAATGTAGGCAGTGGTTTACTTTTATATTTCTGTTACTGGGCGTTTCAAGTGCTTCTGCGCTAGAGCTATCCCCCCTGCAAAAAAAAACCCTACAAAGGCGACTTTGACGAATTAAAAAATAAAAGTGTTATACGTGTTTTAGTGGCTGCTGATTTAGGGTTTTATTACATCGAAGGTGGACGGCCAAAGGGAATTATTGCCGAGTTACTTTATCATTTTGAGAAACAACTCAAAAAGACATCGCCCTATCTAAACCTACAGGTGATTCCTATACATCGAGATGACTTGCTACCAGCTATTGAAAGTGGGTACGGTGATCTCGCCATGGCCAACCTCACCATCACAGAAAAAAGAAAACAACGCGTCGATTTTAGTTCTCCTTTTATCAGCGATGTCAGTGAACTTATCGTGACTCAGCAATCGGTGACACCATTCACCTCAATTGAACAACTTAGTGGTCAAGAAGTCTGGATTCGCGCAAGCTCTAGTTATTTTGAAAGCCTACAACGTATCAATTTTCAGCTCGATGCCATCGATCAACCTCCCGTCGTTATTCAGTTCATTGAAGAAACGTTACAAGACTATGAACTGATGGAAATGATCAATTTGGGCCATATCAAAGCAACCGTTCTAGACAGCCATAAAGCAGAGCTATGGATGAACGCAATGGAAAACTTGCAGGTCCACACAGCTCTTCCACTTCGTGAGGGTGGAAAAATTGCTTGGGCAATGAGAAAAAATAGCCCTCAATTAAAAACAGTAACGGATCAGTTTTTAAAGTCTTCTCGCGCTGGGACACTTTTGGGTAACGTTATTTATAACAAATATATCGAAGACACTCGTTGGTTAGCACGATTACTCGATCCTAATAAAGTGGAACGTCTAGCTTCGTTATACTCGATATTTTCAGTCTATTCCGAACAATACTCATTCGACCCACTGATGATGTCAGCTCAAGGCTTTCAAGAGTCAGGGTTAGATCAAAGTAAAGTGTCTCACAAAGGCGCTGTTGGTGTGATGCAGGTACTACCCAGTACCGCAAAAGATCCTAACGTCGCAATTGCTGATATTCAAAAAGTCGACAACAATATTCATGCAGGCGTGAAATACATGCGGTTCATACAAGATCGGTATTTTACTGATGATGATATTTCCGCTGATAATCAGGTCTATTTCACCCTTGCAGCTTACAATGCAGGACCTGCCAACATTCGAAAAATGAGGCGTTTAGCCGTTAAGCACGGTTATGACCCCAATGTTTGGTTTAAAAATGTGGAAATTATTGCTCGGAGAAATATAGGTAAAGAACCCGTCACTTATGTAGCCAACATCAATCGATATTACGTTGTGTACAAACAGCTATCCGCATTAAAGCAGTTACGTGCTAAAAGAAATGCTAGCGTTGCACCGACAGAATTACGGCCACTGCGCGATCAATAAAACCGCCTTACCCTGCTGCATTATCTTAGCCATTGAAGGGTAGCCTGAACTTATCGAGACGAAGATCACAATTAAGAGTGGATAGAAAACAAACAGGAAAGTTTTTTAGGCTGCAAAAACTCCCCAAAAATAAGGTTTGTTTTTGCGTATTACCTCTTCCAATCTAGTCTTATCCCAATAAAAAACAAGCTTTTCTTTATGAAAACAGCATGACTCTTTGCGTAAGATCACATTTAGTTTTCATTGATAAATATCGACAAGAAACAGTGATTAAGATCACGTTACTTTCTGCTCAAATGCGTAATCTGAAGTTAACCCATAAGGGATGACACAGAGGAAAGCATCTATGAAAGTAAAAATCACTGGTAAAAATATCGACATCACCTCTGCTATCCGTGAGCACATTGAAAGTAAGTTTAAGAAACTTGAAAAGTGGCAAGTAGACATTATTGGATGCCAAACCACTTTTAGCGAAGCACCAAATAAGCAAAAGAAATTTGAAGCTATAATGACAGTACCAAAGGGGCAACTGGTCGCTTCAGCAACCCATGATGATTTATACGCGGCCGTTAACGAGGTTGAACAAAAATTAGAACGTCAGCTAAACAAACTACGTCACAAGCCAGAAGCTAGACGAGCAGAAAAACTCGAGCTTGAAGAAGAAGTAGAATAAAGATTGATTAAATAAAACTTAAAAATAGCGCTGAAAAGCGCTATTTTTTTTCTTGACGCTCTAAGCTCGCTTGCTTATTGTGTTTAAATATTCACTCTTGAGTGAGCAACTATGCAAACTTACCTGTTCTTTTTTGACTTCTTTTTACTCCAATAACCTTGGAGGCGGGATCGTTTGCAGAAGATAAGTCAAAAACGAACAAGAAGCCTCCCAAATGGGAGGCTTTTTTATAAAGGAAATATTCATGACCGACAAACAATACTCACTGGAAGAAATTCGTACACGCCTTAACGAATTGGATGATCAATTACTCAGTTTGATCTCTGAACGACGAAAAATGAGTATTGAGGTAGCGAAAAGTAAAGTAGAAACTTCTAAGCCTGTTCGCGATGCTGATAGAGAACAACAGCTTTTGGTCAAACTCATTAATAATGGCCAAAATAAATACAACCTTGATGCTCAGTACATAACGAAACTTTTTCACACTATTATTGAAGATTCCGTTTTATTGCAGCAAGCTTACCTACAAAACTTAGCGAATCCTCAAAGCAGAAAACCACTCGCTAGAGTCGCTTTCCTTGGCTCGAAAGGCTCTTACTCTCACCTCGCAAGTAGAGAGTTCTTCAGCCGGAAAAATATGGAATTGGTGGAGCTCAACTGTGAAAGTTTTCGAGATATTACCAGCACCGTTGAATCGGGCCATGCGGATTACGGCGTACTTCCAATAGAGAACACCAGCTCAGGTTCCATTAATGAAGTGTATGATTTATTACAACATACAACGCTTTATATCGTAGGTGAGCTAACACAACGCATAGAGCACTGTTTAGTAAGCACCTCTGAGATTCGAATTGAAGACATTAAAACACTTTATTCTCACCCTCAGCCCCACCAGCAATGCAGTGAGTTCTTGAACCGCTTAAAAGGAGTGACTCTAGAGTCCTGCGCAAGTACTGCTGATGCAATGAAAAAAGTGAAGCAGCTAAACCGAAGCGATGTTGCAGCGATTGGTAATGCATCAAGCGGCAAGATATATGGCTTACAACCCATCCAAGGTAACATTGCCAACCAAACGGAAAATCACACCCGCTTTATCGTGGTAGCGCGCAAACCTGTAGAAGTATCACAGCAAATACCAGCCAAAACGACCGTCATTATGTCGACTTCTCAAGAAGCAGGATCTCTGGTTGAAACACTACTGATCCTTCAACGCTACGGCATCAATATGACGAAGTTAGAATCTCGACCAATCATGGGAAACCCTTGGGAAGAGATGTTCTATGTCGATCTTCAAGCTCATCTGGACTCACAACATATGCAATCGGCCATCAATGAACTTACTAAGATCACAAAACACCTAAAAGTATTAGGCTGTTATCCGGCAGAGAACGTGAAACCCACCCAAGTAAAACTTCAATAAGTCTACATCTGTCTAATAAATCGCGGGAATGAGCTGACACTTTTACGAGCCCCCCGTAGAATTCTCCATTCTACGGGGGGATAAAAAATGACGCTTCTTTCGTCTGCACTTTATGAATTCGTAGTAACTTTATTGCATATTACTTTAATATAACTCAGGATAAACTCACGACCATGATGTTAAGGATAACTCCAGCTATTTGGGGGCAAGGGCAAGTACCTCATCCCGTTGCTAGACTATTATGAAGCTTAATACCCGAATATTACTGCTAGTCGCTCCTGTTATAGCCTTAAGTGCTGCGCTATCAAGCTACTCTATTTTTCAGCAACAAAAAGATGCTTTACTGAAACGAGAAGAAAGTTATCTTCAACTTAATATGGAGAAGCTGGCGGGGTATTTTCGTCATTCTGTTTCCGTGTTAAATGGCTATTCTTACACGCTGACGAAAAGCGACATTATTCGATACTACTTTCATAATGAGAATAGCCCCTACCATGATCTTGAATTAATCGATAATTTAAAGCATTCTATTACCTCTCTTCAATCTGGTGCTGACGGCAGTGGCCGCCTAGCTATTCTAGATAATAATCGAAACGCTCGATTTTATGTCGACAGTAATACCGATACTCTCGACACGCTTGACCCTAAAATCCGAGAATATACTGACAACGTTTATACCAAGACGAAAAAAACCAGTCATATAGGCTACACACAAAACTCTCAAGGTGAAGGGGTACTGATTCGATATGATTTACTCGGAAAGGACAGCCTCAAACATCCTACAGAAAATGCGAATGAAGAGACCTTTTTTGTGGTCGTTTCTGTCTCGCTAACCGCTTTCAATCAACTGCGTAAGCAAATAGAATTTGATACTAAAAGCAGTATATTCTTTACCGAAGTTCCTATTGTTCCTAAGCGCCTTATTCCGGATCCATCAAAACTGACTCAAACAGTGCAACTGAAAAAAAACTTCTATGCCACGTTAGATCCCGCTCATTTTATTATTGATGATAAGATCTATGCGTTAGGGAAAAACCTCGCTTCTTCTTTTGGTATTTCTTCACTTATCACTGTTCTGATTCTAACTTTTCTCCTCTATAGGCATGTGATAAGCCCAATCTCTAGGCTTGATCAACAACTTGGTGAAGTAGAGAGCAATCAACGTAAAAATATTGAACTACTGAAAGGAGACGATGAAATTGCGCATCTATCTCGCCGCTTCCACGCTATGTATCAAGAGCTCAATACGACCTATCAAAAAACAAAAGCATTAGCAGAAAATGATCACTTAACCCAATTGGCCAACCGACATCATTTTCATCAATTGGCTGAGCGCGCGTTGTCAAATACCCGTTCCAGCAAGCAGGTTTGGATTCTTTACATCGACCTAGACAATTTCAAGTACGTAAACGACAAATATGGTCATACAATTGGTGATAAACTCCTCATCAACTTTGCGCATCACATTCAAACGTTAAGTGATGAGTTCCATAAAAAGCATCACGTAAAATGCTTTGCTTCTCGGCTTTCTGGTGACGAATTCGCCATTTTTATCTCTTCAAAGCATTTTGATAACGAAAGCCATATCATTCGAACTTTCACTGCGAAATTACTTGAGCCTATTCAAAAGAGTCACGATTCTTTATTAGGCAGCTTTCCGGTAACGGCAAGCGTTGGTATCGCCACTTACCCTAAAGACGGTAACGACATTCATTCCCTCATTTCTAGAGCCGATACCGCCATGTATCAAGCCAAAAAGGCAGGAAAAAACCAGGTCGGCTACTACTCCAAAGAAATGGATGAAGCGGTTCAGCGCAGAACTCAAATTGAGCGAGCACTGAGAAATGCAGAGATAGAAAATGAATTTCGTTTGGTTTATCAACCTTATTTTGATCAAAGCGGAGCGAACGTTGTTGGTGTGGAAGCGTTGTTGCGTTGGCATTCATTAAAGCTGGGAATGGTTTGCCCTAGTGAGTTTATTCCAATCGCCGAGCAAACAGGGTTATTTGGGAAAATTGACCGTTGGGTAATACGCACTGCGTTTGGTGACTTTGGTTCTTTACAGTCAATGTTTGAAAAAGAAATTCAGCTGTCGATCAACCTGTCATCCGCAGAATTGGACTCACTTCAACTTGCCAATTATGTCCAACAGCAAGCCACATTATACAACGTCAACCCAAACCTTATTGATTTTGAGATTACAGAAACGTTTGCCAGCGATTCACAAAGCTTCCCATTACTGCACGAACTCACTATGCAAGGCTATCGTTTAGCCATTGATGATTTTGGTTCAGGATACACATCGATTACTCACTTAGTTCAGTACCCAGTACAGAAAATTAAGTTGGACCGTTTTTTCTTAGAGACATTAATAAAGACGGGTAACGAAAAAGTCATCAAGCCACTCATTGACCTTTGTCATTCACAATCTATGGCCGTCACTGCAGAAGGTATAGAAAACGAAGAAATGCACTACTGGCTCTCAGCTTACCAATGTGATTACATGCAAGGGTTTCATTTTGCGCACCCTCTTTCATTAGAAGAATTAAAAATATGGCGCAAGAACTTGCAAAAAGGACATAAAAAACATGAACGAGAGCAACAAGGTTGTCATAGCTTCGCTTAACCCAGCGAAGATTAATGCAGTTAAAAGTGCCTTTAGTGACACATTTCCCAACGTGGCGTTTGAATTTATGGGCGTGTCGGTTCCTAGTGAGGTCGATGACCAACCGATGTCAAACCATGAAACTCACCTAGGCGCACTCAACCGAGTCAAAAATGCCAAACGCGCTCAACCAAACGCAGATTATTATGTTGGACTCGAAGCAGGGATAGAAAACAACATGACATTTGCTTGGATTGCCGTTGAATCACAGTCTCAGCGAGGAGAATCTCGCTCGGCAAGCTTAATGTTACCTCCAAAAGTCCTAACAAAGCTTCAAGACGCCAATGAACTGGGCGATGTTATGGATGATGTTTTTGGAACTCAAAACATTAAGCAACAAGGTGGGGCAATTGGCCTGCTGACACACAATCAACTGAGTCGAAGCAGTGTGTACCATCAAGCCTTAGTCTTAGCGCTGATCCCATTTATCAATCCAAACCACTTCCCTGATAGTGTATAGATTAATTAAGTAAATAGATTGGTTGGGTGAATATCTTAATAATGTGAAGAGCGGCCCTTTATAGGCCGTTCCTTCGGGCTTGAAGATAGAGCAACCCTTAGTTAATGAACATAACTATCGAAATAACATACTAAGAAAATCTCGCCTGTTATTTCAAAAGCAATTTGGCTATCTGAGCTTTTTCATCATCGGATTTTGCTTTGAGTTCATTAGAACCTCGAGTAATCGTCGCTACACCAACCCCCAACATTTGGCTCACTTGACGTTGCGATATTTCACCTTTCAATAGCTCACAAACAATATTTGCTCGAGCCAGTAGCGCGTCTCTTTCATCGGGTGTCATTAACATCGTCAGTAGCAGCTCATGTTGCTCTGTGTCTGCTGCATGCTTAATTAAATCCATTAATTGTTGCCAATCTCGATATTGAGGTTCTAATGACATATTACTGCTCGATTCAAAATTAATGATCCTATTGTAAAGGGTTCAAACGCCATTGGAATCAATATTTAGTTTTCATTTCATGTTCATTAAGAAAGGCGCCATCCACCCCCATTAAATCTCGATAATAGGTTTCAAACATCAATATATTCTGGACATAACCACGGGTTTCTTTAAACGGAATCGCCTCAATAAACGCATAAGCATCCAACTTCTCGTTAGTTCGCTCTCGCCACTGTTTTACTCGGTTAGGGCCAGCGTTATAAGCGGCCAACGCAAAAATACGGTTGTTGTCATATTGCTCTAACAGTCCATCTAGATAATGGCTACCAATTTCAATATTTTTCCCCACTTCGTACAGCTCATTTTTCCCATGATAATTTAACTGGTATTTTTTAGCCGTATACTTAGCTGTTGTCGGCATAATTTGCATGATGCCTCTTGCCCCTACTGGAGATTGAGCTTCGCTGTCTAATGCACTTTCCTGTCTCGCCAGAGACATTAAAGTTATCGGATCAATATTGTGCTTTTCCCCATAAAAATTAAACCACCACATATGGGCGATAGGGAAACGTAAACTCGTGTTGTCCCACATTTTGGCGGAAATAGAAGCGGCAACAGACAAGTGATGCCAACGTTGCGTTGATGCATAAGCAGCGAGCATCTCTTTTTCTTTGGTTGGGCTATTTTTAAGGAGCCAACGCCACTCACTTTTTGCGGCGGTGATCTTATCTGTATCAATGAGCTCCTGAATACGCGTTAACGCTACTTGATGGTGTTTGATCAAAGCGTGATCCAGAGTTATCGTCGTCACTGGATACTGAATAGATTGCTTAATCTCCTTGGCAGCAGCTACGCTATAAAAGTTTCTCAAGCCCACTATTTTTTCAAGCCTTTGATGGCCGGATGAAGTATCCCCTAGTGCAATTTCGGAGCGCCCTAACCAATACTGCCATCGCGGTAATTGTTGGTAAGAGTTAGGCAGTAGTGCTGTCCACTTCTGTAAACCTTCCCAGTCTGCATGTTGAATCGACAGTCTGATTCGCCTTTCCATTAGAGAGCGGTTTTGTGATGTTTTAATGGCTTCATCACGCCAGTTAGCCAACTCCGAGGAATCGGTATTAATTAAGCGAAATGCGAGAAAATCAGCCAGTTCCTGCTGACTTTCCTTTGGTAATTGCTGCGCATTAACAACCTCTTCAAAGGCACTTTGTGCTTGCTCTATATCTTTACGAGCAAGCTTCTTTAAAGCATACATGCTGAGTTTTTGATGAAAATCATTCGGTTTATGTTTGCTAGCAAAATCCCCTACTGATTTAGGTTCACGGTACAGAGACTGCATTTCTTTTGCTTGTGTCGCCGCTGAGGAGCTATCAAGCTGCTTCATCAAGTAGTTCATCAAACTGCTGTTACCCGCTTTAAAAGCAAGTAACATTCTCTCTAAAATCAACGGATCCGTTTTAAGCCCTGCTTCACTCCATGCTTTAAACAGTGGGTCACAAGCATCCGACACCCCTTCCCCGCTTAACCAAAGATCATTGGCCCCTTTGAATGCTTTCGCCTTGTCACCCACCTTAAAGTGCGCGTAATAATAGTGGCACTGATACGTTTCTCCATTCGGTCGCTTTGTTTGAAAGGCCAGCAAGGTCGACCAATCCTTTTTTGACGCTAGCTCATCAAGATACGGAGCTCGGATTCGATAAGAAAAAGGAAAACTCTGGTAAGTATCGATAAAATGGCTCACATCCTCTGGCGTCTTTTGTTCAAGCTCGGCCAAGAATGCTCGATAGTCGACATAAGGCGTTAATGGGTAAGAGGCGATCTGTTCTCGCATCTGACGATATTGTTTAATGTTTTTATCGTCTAGAAGCTGTTGTGCTTGCTGATAGAGTTTTCTTTGAGTCGTTATACTTGACGATGTTTCAGCATACGAAGTACCGCTCATCAATGAACTAACAGCGATCATTGAGGTAAGAAGGCGTTGCGGTAGAGTGAATGGCATTAACTTCATTAGCTCTCTTCCTGTTGAGATAAGGTTTGATTCCCTTTAATTACGCTAATTCTAGCCTTAAATGTAAAGCGTTTAAGTGTAAATAGAGATAATTTAATAAATGTGCGACAAAAACATTTACGTCAATCGAGATATCAGCTTCATTTGATAATCGCTCACCGTATTCATGAGACAAAAGCACGCTCCTTAGTAACAAAAACATGTAGATTGGTATAAAATACCTCTTTTGTATCCACAAACATTAGGAACGATCGGCAATGGCTGAATACGTATATACCATGTCTCGGGTGAGTAAAACGGTGCCCCCGAAACGTCAGATTCTGAAAGATATCTCTCTAAGCTTTTTCCCTGGAGCCAAAATCGGTGTTTTAGGTCTCAACGGTTCAGGTAAATCAACACTACTTCGTATTATGGCAGGTCTTGATACTGATATTGATGGTGAAGCACGCCCACAGCAAGGTTTGAAAGTCGGTTATCTCCCGCAAGAGCCTGTTCTTGATGAATCTAAAACCGTTCGTGAAATTGTTGAAGAAGCCGTTTCAGATGTCGCAGGAGCCTTAAAGCGTATAGACGCTGTTTATGCGGCCTATGCGGAACCTGATGCAGACTTCGATGCCCTAGCAAAAGAGCAAGGCGAGCTTGAGGCACTGATCCAAGCGAAAGACGGCCACAACCTAGAGACAGCTCTAGAGCGCGCAGCTGATGCACTTCGTCTTCCTGAGTGGGATGCGAAAATCGAATTCCTATCAGGTGGTGAACGTCGTCGTGTTGCTATCTGTCGTTTACTTCTTGAGAAGCCAGACATGCTGCTTCTTGATGAACCAACCAACCACTTAGATGCAGAATCGGTCGCATGGCTTGAGCACTTCCTGGTTGATTACAGCGGTACTGTTGTGGCGATTACCCACGACCGTTATTTCCTAGACAACGCAGCAGGCTGGATTCTAGAACTTGACCGTGGTGAAGGTATCCCATGGCAAGGTAACTACACATCTTGGCTAGAACAGAAAGATGAGCGTTTGAAGCAAGAAAAAGCAGGCGAAAGCGCACGTCAAAAAACGATTGAGAAAGAACTGGAATGGGTTCGTCAAAACCCGAAAGGTCGTCAAGCTAAGTCTAAAGCTCGTATGGCGCGTTTTGAAGAAATGACGACGGGTCAATACCAGAAGCGTAACGAAACTAACGAACTGTTTATCCCACCGGGTGAGCGTTTAGGTGACAAGGTACTTGAAGTTAAGAACCTCACTAAGTCATTTGGTGATCGCGTTCTTATCGACGACCTATCATTCAGCATGCCTAAAGGTGCGATTGTCGGTATCGTTGGTGCCAACGGTGCAGGTAAATCAACACTGTTTAAGATGTTGAGTGGCGCTGAACAGCCAGATTCAGGCACCGTTGAACTTGGCGAAACGGTTAAGCTTGCTTCTGTTGATCAGTTCCGTGACAGCATGGACGATACAAAAACAGTATTCCAAGAGATCTCTGAAGGCGCTGATATCATTAAGATCAATAACTTCGAAATCCCTGCTCGTGCCTACTGCTCTCGCTTCAACTTCAAAGGCAACGACCAACAAAAAATCATCGGCCAGCTTTCTGGTGGTGAACGCAACCGTGTCCACTTAGCAAAACTGCTAAAAGCGGGCGGTAACGTGCTGCTACTCGATGAACCGACCAATGATCTTGATGTTGAAACGCTGCGAGCTCTTGAAGAAGCGCTGCTTGAGTTCCCTGGTTGTGCCATGGTTATCTCGCATGACCGTTGGTTCCTAGACCGTATTGCAACGCACATTTTAGATTACCGCGATGAAGGACAGGTCAACTTCTACGAAGGCAACTATACTGAATACAGTGAGTGGCTGAAGAAGACATTAGGTGCTCAAGCGGCAGAACCACACCGTATTAAGTACAAGCGAATTACCAAGTAGTCGCAAGCTTAATAATGGAATCAAGAACCGCAGACATTCTGCGGTTTTTTTAAATCTGTACACCCTTTAGTCCCATCATTTAAAAAAAACTTAAGGCATTCTAAGAGCTAAGGCACATTGAACATTGCGGAACTTTGCTATTATGATTGATGAAACGTTGAAATACATGCTATTGAAACGCATACATTTGAATCTGAAACACTTGGAGCTAATGCAATTACAGCTAATGCACTTAAAGCAAGTACAGAGAAAGAAGAGATATCACTATGGTTGAAAAACGTCGATTTTCAAGAATTGTCTACAAAGCATCTGCTGTTGTTATACAAGGGAATACCTCTGTAGACGCCCACATTCAAGACTTATCACTGCATGGCTTGCTGCTCAGCGCAGAGCCGAGCTGTAATCAGCTTAATGAGAATCAAGTGGCTGATGTTCAATTCTCACTGCCAGACAGTGACATTACTATCCAAATGACCGTCAATTTAATCAAGATTGACAACAATATCATTCGAGCAAGTATCAACCACATTGATATCGACAGTATCAGCTATTTAAAGCGGCTCATTGAATTAAACGTCGGCGACGATAGCCTACTGCACCGCGACATCGAGCATTTATCCGATCTTGGGGAACACGCTCACTAAGACGAATGCAGATAACATAAACATCGGTGGGCTTTGGTTTACTGACTAAAAAACAAAAAGAGCAACCAAGGCTGCTCTTTTAGACTTTCTATGCACTTTCACTCGCTCAACGCACCTTTACCCGCTGAGATCTAACCTCTATGGATAGCATCGTTCGCTTGCTTTAATAGATTTTGGCTCTCATTCATAAACTGCGAAGAGTAATCACCGAACCAATCACTGACTTCATTAAAACTCGTGATAAAGGCCTTCTTATCTTTTCCTTCTAATATTTCTAACGCATCACCAAAACGCTGGTGAAAACGCTTTATCATATCTATGTTGTCCTGAGAAGAAAAAATGATATCGCCATACAGGTTAGGATCTTGGCCAAATAGACGGCCCACCATGGCGAGTTCAAGCCGATAAATCGGCGAACTCAATTGCAATAACTGATCAATATTCGGGTTTTCTTTGCTCAAGTGTAAACCGTAAGCAAAAGAGGTAAAGTGACGTAAAGCTTGGATCAGCGTCATGCCGTTATCATGCTCATTGGCATCGATTTCACACAATGAAGCTCCCCAAATGGCAAACTGTTTCAACAGCCACTGATAACTCTCTTCACCTCGACCATGGCAGTAAACAATGACTTGTTTCGCTAAACTCGGTACATCAGGGCCAAACATTGGGTGTAAACCGACAACGGGGCCTTGATGAACATTAAGCATCGTTTCTAATGGCATCGATTTAATTGACGTTAAATCGCATAAAATACAGTCAGAAGGTAAGTTCGATAGTTTTTCAATGACGCCTTGAGTAAGGTGAATAGGAACGGTAACAACCACAAGTCCAGCGTTGTCTAAGATCTCGTCTGCTTTATCCCAATCTTGGCTTCCCAACACTTTTACCTGGTAGCCAGACAGAGTGAACATGCGGCCAAATAAGCCACCTAATTGCCCTTTACCACCAACAATAACAACCGATCTTAACTCTGGGTTTAGGCACTTGAATCCTGAATCTTTTTCACTAGCATAGGACTCTCGCATGGTTCTGCGCAGAATATCTTCGATCAGTTGTGGTGGCACACCTTTTTTCTCTGCCTCATGCCGACGTGATGCAAGCATTGCCGCTTCACGATCAGGGGCATAAATAGGTAATCCATGCTCACTTTTGACTTCACCAACTTTCTCAACCAACGACAAACGTTGTGCTAGTAAGTCCAATATTTGCTTATCAACCGCATCTATTTGCTCACGCAATTCGTTTAATTCAACAGCCATGCTAGTTCCTTTTTACCCTTTCAGGCGATTCTCTAAAAACGGCACTAATTCTGCGTGCGCGTGACGTAATAGTGCCTCAGTTGCTTCCCAATTGATACACGCATCCGTAATGGAAATTCCATATTTCATTTCACTAAGCGGTAAATCAGATGATTGATTTCCTTCGTGAATATGGCTTTCAATCATAAGACCAATAATTGACTGATTTCCTTCGCGAATTTGGTGGATCACATCTTCAGCAACTAAAGGCTGGCGGCGGTAATCTTTACGGGAATTAGCATGACTGCAATCCACCATTAATGACGCATCTAAGCCAAACTGGGCCATGTCTTGCTCACACTCAGTGACGGATACTGAATCGTAGTTGGTCTGTTTACCACCACGGAGAATTACGTGTCCATTTGGGTTACCTTGAGTGGTTAAAAGCGCGACCTGGCCTTCACGGTTGATCCCCATGAAACGGTGACTGGATGAAGCCGCTTGCATAGCATTAATCGCGGTCGATAAGCTTCCATCGGTGCCATTTTTAAAACCAATCGGCATAGAAAGCCCACTGGCCATTTCTCGGTGCGTTTGTGATTCAGTTGTCCGTGCTCCAATCGCTGCCCAGCTAAATGTATCGGCTAAGTATTGTGGACTGATCGGGTCAAGCGCTTCTGTTGCCAACGGGATGTCCATTTCAGCGAGCTCAACAAGCAGTTCACGGCCCACATGAAGACCATGCTCAATATCAAATGAACCATCGAGATGAGGGTCATTAATCAGGCCTTTCCAGCCAACCGTGGTTCTCGGCTTTTCAAAGTACACTCTCATCACAATGTAAAGCTGGTCGCTTAACTCTTCAGATAACGCTTTTAAGCGCTTCGCGTATTCTCTAGCGGCGTCTATATCGTGAATAGAGCAAGGACCGCAGACAACGAGTAAACGATGATCTTTTTTATGAATAATATTGGCGATGTTCTGACGGGATTCTTGAATAAACTGGCGTGCTTTATCGCTCAAAGGTAACTTAGTTTTTAGTTCTTCAGGAGTAATCAATACCTGTTCATCACTAATATTGATATTGCTTAATTCACTTTTCTGCATAACTACACCTGTATATTATTTTTTACATTAAATTGTTTGGCATTTAACCACCGACCATAGCCATAAATTAACAGGATAAAATGACATTTCAAGTGTAAATATTAAAAAACAATAGTGTAAATTTTATATTACACTCGTTATTTGCTTATATTACATTGAAAATAAGATGACTAATGGTGTTTTATTGCGCTCTTCTTATCTAGAATATCCTTACTTCTCTCCATTTGGATAGCATTATGGATCTTATTCTGTCGTTACTTCAGCAGATGTGCGTCTACCTCGTTTTGGCTTACATGCTCAGTAAGACGCCCATTTTTCTCCCTTTGCTGAACATATCAAATCGTATTAGCCATAAGCTCAGTGTTTATGTCCTATTTTCTCTGTTTTGCATTTTGGGCACCTACTTTGGTTTACAAATCAATGATGCAATAGCAAATACTCGAGCGATCGGCGCGGTCATGGGGGGAATATTTGGTGGGCCTGTCGTAGGATTTTTTGTCGGACTCACTGGTGGCATGCATCGCTACTCTTTGGGCGGTTTTACCGACGTCGCTTGCGCAATATCAACCACCGCAGAAGGACTCATAGGCGGGCTCGTGCACACCTACTTTGTTAGAAAAAACAAAGTAAGTCAGCTATTTAGCCCCAGCATCGTATTTGGGACCACATTGTTTGCTGAAATTATGCAAATGCTCATCATTTTGCTGGTTGCCAAGCCTTTTGCACAATCCTATGCCCTAGTCTCTGACATTGCCGCTCCTATGATCATCGCTAATTCCTTCGGGGCAGCACTGTTTATGAGTATCTTACAAGATAGAAAAACCATCTTTGAAGAGTATTCTGCGACGTTTTCACGTCGAGCCTTAAACATTGCAGAACGCTCTGTTGGCGTCCTTTCTTCTGGGTTTAATAGCAAAAATGCCGAAAAAATCGCACGTATCGTCTACGAAGAAACCAGTGTCGGTGCGGTCTCCATCACGGATGACCAAAAGATCTTGGCGTTTGTCGGTATAGGGGATGATCACCATAAGCCAGAGACTCCCATCTCATCGAACAGCACGTTAGACGCGATCAGTGAAAACAAAATCAAGTACCTTGATGGAAAAGAGACGCCGTACCAATGCTCTTTATCCCCAAAGTGCAAACTCGGCTCTGCTTTAATCATTCCATTGCGAGCGGGCGATCGAGTCATCGGAACCATTAAGCTTTACGAACCAAAGCGAAAACTCTTTTCAACCATTAATATGGCGATGGCTGAGGGTATTGCTCAGTTGCTTTCAAGTCAGATTCTCTATGGTGATTATCAACAGAAACAGATGTTGCTATCACAAGCCGAAATAAAATTGCTCCACGCTCAAGTGAATCCACATTTCTTGTTCAATGCACTGAATACTATCAATGCTATTATTCGCCGGGACCCCGATAAAGCGCGTGACCTCATTCAGCATCTGTCGCATTTTTTTCGCAGTAACCTTAAGCAAAATATTGAGACCGTGACGCTAAAAGAAGAGCTTGCCCACGTTAATGCTTACCTGACCATCGAAAAAGCGCGCTTTAGTGAACGGTTAGAGATCGATGTGAACATTGACCCATTCCTACTCACGCGACAGCTCCCTAGCTTTACACTCCAGCCTCTGGTTGAAAATGCCATCAAACATGGCACATCACAGAAACTGGAAGGCGGTATAGTTCGGATTTACAGTCAACCGGTTTTACAAGGTCAACGTATTGTTGTGGAAGATAATGCCGGTCACTACAAAGCACCAAGTGACGATCACTCTGGTTTAGGAATGTCCATCGTTGATAAACGCTTAACCAATAAGTTTGGGCGTGATGCGGCACTAAAAATTGAAGTGGAAGAGAACCAATACACTCGAATGAGCTTTATTATTCCCACTCAAGAAAACCGCTAAGGAATGAGTATGCTTTCGGCTTTGGTTATTGATGATGAATTACTTGCTCGAGAAGAGCTCTCTGATCTGCTCGAAGAAACCGGTGCAGTATCCGTGTTGGATACTGCCAGCAATGCCATTGAAGGGCTGAAAAAAATTAATCAGTTAAAACCTGACGTGGTCTTTCTTGATATTCAAATGCCTCAAATTACCGGCATTGAATTACTAGGCATGCTTGATCCAGAGACGATGCCCTATGTTGTGTTTGTTACCGCTTATGACGAATATGCGATTCAGGCTTTTGAAGATAACGCATTTGATTATTTGCTAAAGCCAGTCAATCCATGCCGATTGGATAAAACGATATCTCGCCTTCAAAAACACACAAATCCGATAGAGCAAAAGATCTCAACCATTGCCCCACGATCGCTTGAGCAAGTACCTTGTATTGGCTTAAACCGCATCATGATCATCCCAACGCTTGATGTTGAGTTCGCCTACACTGATATCAGTGGCGTGCACGTACAAACTCAGCAGCAAACCGCAACCTGTCAACTCACCTTAAAAGTGCTCGAAGAGAAAACCCCATTAGTGCGCTGTCACCGTCAGTACCTAGTCAATCCAAAAGCCATCAAAGAAATTAAACTATTAGAAAATAACCTCGCTGAAATCGTAACGGTGAGCCACCATCAAGTTCCGGTCAGTAGACGTTACTTAAAAAGCTTAAAAGAGATGTTGGGATTTCACTAAAACCTTTATTGCATGCTTACATTTCATGGCTCAGTGACGTGCAATATGCCGTGAAAAACCACCCTAAAATGGTTTCTCATTTTAAATCTCGGTATATTCTCAGCCGTAAGTATATTCTTAGACGTAAGGACATTCTTAGCCGCAGAGAACATGGACGACCACTAGTCGAGCATCATTTTTATCGCTTCTGATGCTTGCTTCCATTGATTTGAACGGCGTAATTGAGCCAGTCTAAAAGACTGCTTTTTCAATAATGTCTCAGCGATAGGCACATCCATGATAGGCAGGTTATCAAGGACTTCGACTTGAGCATCCCGCTTGTTACACACCAGAAGCATGTCGCACCCCGCGACTAATGATTGATGAGCTCGCTCAGCTGGGCTTCCCATGATCGATGCGCCTTCCATGGTTAAGTCATCAGAAAAAACCAACCCGTTAAAGCCCAGTTTTTGACGTAATACTTGTTGTAGCCAATACTCAGAACCGCTGGCTGGCTGATCATCATAATGAGGGTAAATAACATGGGCTGGCATCATGGCATCCAATACTCCCGCTTCAATCTGAGCCTTAAAAATAGCCATGTCGGATTCAAAAATATCATCTCGATGATCATAAGGCGTTTCTAGGTGTGAGTCTGCTAATACACCACCATGCCCCGGGAAATGCTTCCCTGTCGTTGCCATACCCACGGACTTCATCCCCTGCATATACGCTGTGCTGTAACAAATAATATCGTCAACACTGTCCCCAAATGCGCGGCTGCCTATCGCCTTGCATCCATGGCCCTTATCTAAAACAGGCGCGAAACTAAGATCGATATCATGGGCGATAAGTTCTGCAGCCATCAACCAGCCACCTTGCTGAGCCAATTGTGCTCCCTCTTTATGTCTCGCGTATTCTTGAGCCGCTGGAATGATCGAAAAGCCTTCTCGGAAGCGCTGTACTCGTCCCCCCTCTTGATCGACACCAATTAAGAATGGTCGCTTAACCGTTTTACGGATCGCTTTGTTCAATGCTAATAGCTGCTCACTATCGTGATAGTTTCGAGCGAATAGGATCAAACCGCCTACCGTTGGGTGCTCTAGAATTTCCTTGTCTTCTGCCGTCAGTTCATAGCCTTCAACGTCGACCCATAATGGACCCATATCTTCTCCTAACTCCGCATAAATTCGCTAAGTCATCGAGATTATTCGCTTTAAAAATGCTTTACAATGATTTTAGGTTTGAACTCAGTGAATATACGATGAAACAACCAGAACTTTACATTGGCGTGATGTCGGGAACCAGCATGGATGGCGTCGATACTGCTTTAGTGCAGATTGATGGTGAGAACGTTCACATGATCGCACACGACGAGTACCCAATGCCAAGCGATATAAAATCTCGCTTATTGAATATTGCCACAGGTCAGCGAACCAATTTAATTGAAATAGGGGAACTGGACCACCAACTTGGCCGACTGTTTGCCGATGCGGTTAATGCGCTACTGGATAAATCCGGTTACCAAGCCGATCACATTGCAGCGATTGGTAACCATGGACAAACCGTCTTTCATCAGCCCACAAGCGATTTCCCGTTTACCATGCAGTTGGGTGATGCCAATATCATTGCTGCCCAATGTGGCATTGATACTGTTGCCGATTTCAGACGCAAGGACATGGCGCTTGGCGGGCAAGGCGCTCCGTTAGTCCCCGCTTTCCATCAAGCTATTTTTAGTGCGACTCACTCCAGCGTCGTCGTGTTAAACATTGGGGGAATATCGAATATTTCAGTGTTGCGACCCAATCAAAAGGTCATCGGCTACGATACCGGACCTGGGAATATGCTGATGGATGCTTGGTGCCAAAAGCACCGAAACCGACCGTATGATAAAGATGCTGAATTTGCGTATCAAGGCAATGTCGAACCTTCCCTTCTCTCTGAATTACTTGCAGAAAGCTATTTGCAGAAGCCCCCACCGAAAAGTACCGGACGTGAGCTGTTTAATCTCGATTGGCTTACGAAACATTTAGCGGATCATTACGTGCCCGCCGAGGATGTCCAGCGTACGCTATGTGAATACACCGCCCTCACTATCTGTGAACAAGTCAGGCTCTATAAAGTCGGTCTATCCCCAGAATTATTAGTTTGTGGCGGAGGAGCACAGAATCCATTGCTCATGATGCGTTTAGCCGAGCTGCTACCAGACTGGCAGGTTGCTTCCACTTCAGAAAAAGGGGTTGATGGTGACTTTATGGAAGCCATCGCTTTTGCCTGGCTAGCTCAAAGACGCCTTCACGGACTAAGCAGCAATTTGCCTGAGGTCACCGGTGCCAGTAAGCTTGCCTCCTTAGGCGTAATCTATCCATCCAATTAAAAGGCTTAACATGACTAATGATGCCCTTATTTCTGCCCTTTCTCATCTGGTATCGGAGGGGCGTAACCCCGAAACCATGGATATCGATCTTCTTTCAGCAGAGCAAATAGTGGGTAGGCTCAATCAACAAGATAAGCAAGTACCTATCGCGGTTGAGAAAGAGTTGCCTCAAATTGCCAAAGCGGTTGATAAGATCGCTCACGCCTTTCAAAACGGTGGTCGCCTGATTTACATGGGTGCTGGTACCAGTGGTCGATTGGGTGTATTAGATGCCTCAGAATGCCCACCGACGTTTGGTGTTTCAAACAAGATGGTTATCGGCCTCATCGCCGGTGGACCAGAAGCAATTTTGAAAGCCAAAGAAGGCGCGGAAGATTCGCTGACTCTCGGTATTGAAGATCTGAAAGCCATTCAGTTTTCAGAAAATGATGTCGTGGTAGGCATCGCTGCTAGTGGCCGCACACCTTACGTAATTGGTGCACTCAACTACGCCAATCAGATTGGCGCGGTGACGGTTGCGCTGTCTTGTAATCCAGATTCACCGATAGCTGAGATCGCTCAAATAGCGATAAGCCCAGTGGTGGGCCCAGAAGCCTTAACCGGTTCCACACGCCTCAAATCAGGTACCGCGCAAAAGTTGGTGCTTAACATGCTGACAACTGCCAGCATGATTCGCATTGGTAAAAGCTACCAGAACCTGATGGTCGACGTAAAAGCGACCAATGAAAAGTTGGTTGCTCGCGCTGCTCGTATCGTTATCCAAGCAACCGAGTGCGATATTCAACAAGCAACGAAAACACTGGAAGTCACTGGATATGATGTGAAGTTGTCTATTCTGATGATTTTAACAGGGCTGGACCTCGATAGCGCGAAGCAACAACTTCTGAACCAACAAGGGTTTCTTAGAAAGGCGGTTGAAAGTAGCAAACCCTCTTAACTGATGCGGCTAAACTGATGTCGCTTAACTAATACATCTTGAACATAGCGCTCGCTTAGCCCGTGGGCCAAGCATTGGCCAGGTTGTTGTTTTCCCTAGTCAATGCTTTACTTGTTTATGGTAGACACCCATTCATCAGTTGCTGTATTCAGACCAACCGCGTTGCCACTCCATGCGAAATTTCTGTGATTCTTCGGTTCCTTCACATACCCCTTCATAGTACTGACCAGACAGTCCCATTTGGTAAGCAAAATTAGGATTACAGTACTCTGTCACTCCCACAGTATATCCTTCGGTGTATTCCGACACTTTAACGCCACCAAGCTTTGATAAGTCTTTGTATGAACGTTCAGTATGTCCTTTAATTCCATCTTGGTATCCAATTTGATACCAATCCCCGCTTTCCGCTAACTGCTCTGTACTACTAGCACAGCCAGTCAGAGCGCCAACCAAAGCCAGTGCGATAATATGTTTCATTATTTTCCTTTCGCTTATAACGTTTTACTACAACATGACATTTAATTTCCTATCCCGCCACTTAATTTTGATAGCGTCCTTTTAAATCGGTCACAGGCCTTTGAGATATGATGGCAACCGTTTACGTCCGGCACGAACCACTTAATTATATTGGATACCACTCAGCTAGGTATATGACCACTGAGTGGTTTACTGAATGTGCCTATTCATTGGGTTAGTTATCATAGAGGCTGAACTGATAATTTAAATCAAAGGATGACCCTATGTTGTGGTTTTTTACTTGTGTTGCTGCCCTTATTGGCGGCTATTTTATTTATGGCGCTTTCATTGAAAAAGTTTTTGGTATCAATGAAAAACGTAAAACGCCCGCTCACACGAAAACCGACGGTGTGGATTACGTTCCAATGTCGACACCAAAAGTTTACCTGGTTCAACTACTCAACATAGCCGGGGTTGGCCCAATCTTTGGCCCAATCATGGGGGCACTGTATGGCCCAGCCGCGATGCTTTGGATTGTTATCGGTTGTATCTTTGCGGGTGCCACTCATGATTACTTCTCAGGTATGCTTTCTGTGCGTAATGGCGGGGCTTCGGTACCCACCATCACAGGCCGCTACTTAGGCAAAGGCGCCAAACATTTTATGAACATTTTTGCCATTGTCTTGTTGCTGCTTGTTGGTGTGGTATTCGTTTCGGCGCCTGCTGGAATGATCACAAACCTAATCAATGACCAAACGGATCTGAACGTTAGCATGAGCACGTTAGTCGCCATCATTTTTGGCTACTACATCATCGCAACGATTGTCCCAGTTGATAAAATCATTGGTCGCTTCTATCCATTGTTTGGGGCGTTACTGATCTTCATGTCAGTGGGTCTAATTACAGCCGTTGCCGTATCAAGTGAGCACACGGTTCTTGGTGGCTTTGAAGTGAGTGACATGTTCAACAACATGAATCCTAACGATATGCCACTTTGGCCAGCACTCTTTATCACCATAGCTTGCGGTGCTATTTCTGGCTTCCACGCGACTCAGTCTCCACTTATGGCTCGCTGCATGGAAAATGAAAAAAATGGTCGCTTCGTCTTTTACGGCGCAATGATTGGTGAAGGTATCATCGCTCTTATCTGGTGTGCTCTTGCTCTATCTTTCTTTGGCTCGGTTGATGCTTTGGGTGAAGCCGTAGCAAATGGCGGACCTGGTGCGGTGGTTTACGGTGCTTCATTTGGTCTTTTGGGTGTATTTGGTGGTATTTTAGCGTTCCTAGGTGTGGTTATCCTGCCAATCACGTCTGGCGATACTGCTTTCCGTTCAAGCCGTTTGATTTTGGCTGAATACTTCAACATGGAGCAAAAAACGCTGCGTAACCGTCTACTGATGGCACTACCACTGTTTGTACTTGGCGGTGTGTTAACTCAAGTTGACTTCGGAATTATCTGGCGTTATTTCGGGTTTGCTAACCAAACTACCGCCGTCATGATGCTTTGGACCGCTTCCGCATACCTGCTGCGCCACGGAAAAATGCACTGGGTAACCACGGTTCCTGCTATGTTCATGACGACCGTTGTGTCTACCTTCATTCTAAACAACAGTACCCTTGGCTTTGGCTTACCAATTCAACTATCTACCATTGTGGGCATCTTATTCACTTTAGGCGTAACCGCTTATGTCATTAAGATTTCAAAAGGCAAAGGCGACACTGATTTGGCTGATGAAGAGCACCCTCAGGTTGAAACTAAGACCGCGTAATGCGTCGATAACACTTTGTATCAATGGGTACAAAAACAAACAATAAAAATGGAGCGCTACCTTAGCGCTCCATTTTTTATCTCTCAACATAAACTTACAGTAAATAAACCTACGGAAAACTAGTCTATCTGCTTAATCTGTAATTCTTTAGGAACTTCAAAGAACATATTCTCTTCTCTTCCTAGTACGTTTTCTACCGAGCTTGCTCCGAGTTCTTTAATACGATCCAATATTTGATCGACCAGCTCTTCTGGTGCTGATGCGCCAGCGGTCACGCCCACTTTTACTTTTCCATTAAACCATTCTGGCTTAATGTCTTCTGGACAATCTGTCAGGTAACCCGGTGTACCCAGTTTTTCAGCTAATTCTTTCAGACGCGTTGAATTGGATGAATTTTTTGAACCGACGACGACCATCACATCAACATCATTAGCGAGTTCACGAACCGCATCTTGACGATTCTGGGTCGCGTAGCAAATATCATCTTTGCGAGGTCCTTGAATATCTGGGAAGACACGGCGAAGCTCATCAATCACATCAGCGGTTTCATCGACCGACAGCGTCGTTTGACTGACATAGTGAAGATGTGAGGTGTCTTTTACCTTCGCTTTTAACGCTTCAACATCGCTCGGTACTTCAACCAAATACATCCCCCCCTGATTGCTGGCGTATTGCCCCATCGTACCTTCCACTTCAGGGTGCCCAGCATGGCCAATCAGTACCACTTCCATATGCTTACGGCTGGCTCTTGCGACTTCCATATGGACTTTTGTCACCAATGGGCAAGTCGCATCAAAGACGGTTAATTCACGTACTTTAGCTTCTTGTCGAACCGCCTGAGATACACCATGGGCCGAAAAAATGACAATCTGGCCATCTGGCACTTCATCCAGTTCTTCCACAAACACCGCACCGCGCTGCTTTAGCCCTTCGACCACAAAGCGGTTATGCACCACTTCATGACGCACGTATATCGGCGCTTCATAGATTTCAAGTGCGCGTTCCACAATGCTAATGGCACGGTCTACACCGGCACAAAAGCCACGTGGGTTAGCTAAAAGAATTTTCATGTCTTTACTCATGCGAGTTCATCTCAATGTTCGATATTTTACGATAACTTATTCAACAGACAAAATGTCGACTTCGAAGGTCACATCTTGCCCGGCAAGAGGGTGATTAAAATCAACCGTGACAGAGTCGCCCGCGATATCAGTGATAATCCCCGGGATCTCAGCGCCATCAGGGCCAGAGAATGCCATAACCGTCCCCACTTCGACTTCTGCATCACCGACAAACTTTGCTCTGTCCATGTAATGAATATTGTCTGGATTTGGCATGCCGAATGCGTCGATTGCTTTAAGCTCAATGGCCTTTTTCTCTCCCGCTGACAAGCCCACTAAGCGTTGCTCAAAGTTATCACTTAGGCTGCCATCACCAATGATCAATTTTGCAGGTTTCCCCATGTTCTGAGTACTATCGGCTACAGAGCCATCTTGCAGTTTAATGGTGAAATGAAGCGTTACTGCTGAGTCTTTTTTTATGGTCGCCACGTTTCTTCTCTTCCTTGTTGTGTGATCTTGTTGTGTGATAGAAGTGCAGGGTAAACAAAAAGCGCCATCTGAACAACAGACAGCGCTTAGGGTTATTTCAATTTTGAAGGGCTAGGCGAATTTTAAATGGCCTTAATCACGCTTTTTTTGTCTGATTTTTTTTACGAAAACCATCCAATATGATCATAGCCGCACCGATACAAATCGCGGCATCAGCGAGATTGAACGCTGGCCAATGGTAGTTTCCCCAATAGAAATCCAGGTAATCGACAACAAAACCATGAACAATACGATCAAATACATTCCCAACAGCACCACCAATGATCATGGCATAAGCGATATTATTCCACTTCTCGGTTGCGGGTAACTTACTCATCCAGTAAGTGAGCATGCCTGTAACAATAAAGGCGATGGTAGAAAAAAACCAACGCTGCCAACCGGGCTGATCAGCGAGAAAGCTAAAAGCTGCTCCGTAATTGTGTACATGCAATAGATTAAAGAATGGCAAGACCTCGATTCGGTTTGCCCAGCCATACCCCATATGCTCAAGAACAACGAATTTTATGCCTATATCAGCAAAAAAAATGACCATCGCAAGCCATAGCCAACGAACGCCTGAATGTTTTAGTGTGATTGCTTGTTCGTTCATAATCTTCCTAAAAAATAACCCCAGTTGATACTGGGGCTATGAAAACAATAAAAAGTTCACTTATGTTTCAAATGCAAACAAGGTTTATGCGCATAACGGTTATGCGAATTTACGCACTTCACCTTCGCCTTCCACGTTAGACACACAACGGCCACACACTTTCTCATGGCCTTCAATCGTGCCAACATCTGGCGTGTGGTGCCAGCAGCGATCACACTTCTCGGCTTCTGTCGCGGCCACTTCTACAAATAAACCGTCGACTTCGGTGCTATGAGCAGTATCCGTTTTATCCGTCAGTACTTTCACTTCCACTTTGGATGTGAGCAGTACAAAACGAAGTTCATCTTCGAGCTTATTCATTTTCGCCGCTAGTGCATCGTCAGCATAGAGCGTCACTTCCGCTTGCAATGAACCACCAATGGTTTTCTCTTTACGTGCTTCTTCCAATAACTTGTTCACCGCACCACGAACCGCTTGAATTTCAGTCCAGAATTCGTTGTTTAGTTCTTCACCTTCAGAAAGATCACGTAAACCTTGATACCATTCACCTGTGAAGACGAATTTATCACGAGCACCTGGCATTTCATTCCAGATTTCATCGGCAGTGAAAGACATAATCGGAGCCATCCAACGAACCAAGGCTTCAACGATATAGTAAAGGGCCGATTGACAGCTACGTTGAGCGTGACCACCCAGTTTTGCTGTGTATTGGCGATCTTTAATCACATCAAGATAGAAAGACCCCATTTCGATTGAACAGAACTGCATCAGACGCTGAGTCACTGCGTGCGTGTTGTATTCATCGTATGCTTTTACAATTTCTTCTTGTGCAGCAAATGCACGGCCTACGGCCCAACGATCCAATGCAACCATCTCTTCGAGTGGCACTAAATCTGTTTCTGGGTTGAAACCATTTAGGTTCGCTAGGAAAAAACGCGCTGTATTACGGATACGACGGTATGCATCAGCAGAACGTTTTAGAATCTCATCTGAAACGGCCACTTCGCCAGTGTAGTCAGTAGAAGCCACCCATAGGCGTAAAATATCGGCGCCTAGCTTATTAGTGACGTCTTTTGGCGCAACAACGTTACCAATAGATTTAGACATCTTACGGCCGTTACCATCAACAACAAAGCCGTGAGTCAGCACTTGTTTGTAGGGTGCTTCATCTTTCATCGCAATGGATGAGATCAATGAAGATTGGAACCAGCCACGGTGTTGATCCGAACCTTCAAGGTAAAGATCCGCACTATGGCCGTTGTACTCTTCACGAGCATCAACCACAGAGTAGTGTGTAACACCAGAATCAAACCACACATCTAGCGTATCCAGCACTTTTTCGTACTTTTCAGCATCAGCATCGCCCATCAGTTCAGCGGCATCAACATCCCACCACGCTTGAATGCCTTTCTCTTCTACCAATTTCGCTACTTTTTCGATAAGAGCAGGGCTGTCAGGGTGAAGTTCTGCCGTTTCTTTATGAACGAACAGTGCAATTGGCACACCCCAAGTACGTTGACGAGAAACACACCATTCTGGGCGACCTTCAATCATACCCTCGATGCGGCTTTGACCCCACTCAGGCATCCACTCAACACTTTTGATTGACTCTAGTGCTTTTGCTCGTAGGCCAGCTTGATCCATTGAGATGAACCACTGCGGCGTTGCGCGGAAGATGATTGGTGTTTTGTGTCTCCAGCAATGTGGGTAGCTGTGTTCGTACGCGTGATGATGTAAAAGCGCGCCTTTTTCTTTCAATACTTCAAGGACTGAGTCGTTCGCTTTAAAGACATGCTGACCTGCAAATAGCTCTGTATCTGGCAAGTAAACACCGTTAGAGCCAACCGGGTTAGCGACTTCTAGATCGTATTGTTTACCGACCACGAAATCTTCTTGGCCGTGACCTGGAGCGGTGTGGACTACGCCTGTACCAGCATCAGTGGTCACGTGATCACCAAGCACAGCTGGGACACTAAAATCATAGAACGGGTGGTTGAACTGCATGAGTTCAAGCTCTGCACCTGTCGCAAAACCTAGGTTGTGATAATGCTCGATACCCGCGCGATCCATGACGTCTTTTGCCAGTTCAGAAGCCACAATGAGACGTTGCTCTTGCTGCTCACCTTTCGCTTCCACTTGAATCAGAACGTATTCTAGATCGTCTCTCAGACACACTGCGCGGTTAGCCGGTAGTGTCCAAGGTGTCGTTGTCCAGATAACAACTGAGAGTTCACCTTGACCTACATGATCGTTAGCCAGTGTGAACTTTTCAATTAAAGCCGCTTCATCTGCCGCTGCAAATTTCACATCTATCGATGGTGATACTTTATCTTTGTATTCTACTTCTGCTTCAGCAAGTGCACTGCCACAATCCGTACACCAGTGAACAGGTTTAAACCCTTTCAGTAGGTGACCATTGTCGGCAATTTTCCCAAGCGCACGGATGATGTTTGCTTCTGTACCGAAATCCATCGTGCGGTAAGGTTTTTCCCACTCACCCATAATGCCAAGACGTTTGAAGCTCTCTTTTTGACCTTCTACTTGCTGAGCCGCGTATTTACGACACTCTTCGCGGAAATCGGCCGCAGAAATCTTTTGTCCTGGCTTGCCTTTCTTCTTTTCAACCATTAATTCAATTGGAAGACCGTGACAGTCCCAACCTGGAATATAAGGCGCATCAAAGCCAGACAGTGTTTTTGATTTAACAATAATGTCTTTAAGAATCTTGTTTAATGCATGACCAATATGAATATCACCGTTAGCGTACGGAGGGCCGTCATGCAGTATGAACGACTTTTTGCCTTTCTTGGCTTTACGAATTTCACCGTAAAGATCTTCTTTATACCAACGCTTAAGCATTTCTGGCTCGCGGTTTGCTAAATTACCGCGCATTGGAAACCCTGTTTCTGGTAAGTTCAGGGTATTTTTGTAATCACTCATCGATTCTTAATTCCGTTCTATTGGGCGAAGTTAGACATTATGTTAATCGGTGGAATAAACCGATCAACGCTTAAGCTGAAGCAACCACACCCTTGCGGCTTCAGCATCCAATTCTATTTGTTGTTTAAGCGCTTCAAACGACTCAAACTTGTGCTCATTTCTGAGTTTGTGTAACAGTATCACTTCCAACTGTTGACCGTACAAATTGCCATCAAAGTCAAATAAGTGCACTTCTAGCTGTTGACGAATCCCATTCACGGTAGGCCTTTGCCCTATATTCGCCACACCACCAATTCTTTGTTGCCCTAGGCCTAATGCCTGTACCACATAAACACCTGATACGGGCGATACACATCGTTTAAGTGGAATATTTGCCGTTGGGAAGCCTATCGTCCGCCCAAGCTTTCTTCCATGTGATACCCGACCACTGATGCTGTACTCACGTCCTAACATTTCACTGGCCGTATCCAACGCATCGTCGGCTAGCGCGTTACGAATGCCAGTGCTGCTTACACGTTGATGCTGTAAACAAAAGCTGTTGGTGCTGACAACGTCAAAACCAAATTTCTGTCCCGCTTCTTTCAGCATTGAAAAGTCGCCCGTGCGCCCTTTGCCAAAGCAAAAATCATCACCAACAACGAGGTATTTCACCCCAAGCTTATCAACGAGTAAATCTCGTATAAATGCCTCAGCAGACAATGAAGCAAAATAGCGATTAAAGTTTACGCACAGTAACCTGTCTAAATCGAGCTTACTTAGCTGAACATATTTATCCCTTAAGCGGGTTAAACGAGCGGGAGCTCTGTCTTGACTAAACAGTTCCATCGGCTGTGGTTCAAATGTCATCACAACAGAAGGCAGTTCGAGATCATGGGCTTTTTGAGTCACTTGATCTAAGACTTGCTGATGCCCTAAATGAACACCATCAAAATTACCTATCGTTAAGACACAGCCTTTATGCTGAGGCTTAATATTGTGAATACCACGAATTAATTCCATTGGGATGAACTAAATACCTATTTATCAATTACTATGTTATCAATTACTATGCGTGAAACTGACGGATTATATACTAATCAAGTTCACTCTGTCGCTGCTTTTACATCTTTTAAGCGGATACCTAAAGCGAGCAAGGAAAAAATATACACACAAGCCCCGATAGCAATAGCAAGTACTAACATCGTCACTCGCTCACTGAACGCCCACATTAACCACTGTGACATATCGTCTAGGTGCCACAATAACACCGCAACCATCGCGGAACCTGCAATGACAAGCTTGGCTAAAAAGATCATGGTGTGCTTTGTCACTTTATAAACATTATTGATATGCAGACCTCGGTAAAGTAGCGCCATGTTGACAAAAGCCGATAACGCCGTCGCCATTGCGAGCCCAACATACCCATAAAACCATGCGAAAATGGCGTTGAAGAACATATTGGTTACCATCGCTATGATGCCATATTTCACAGGCGTCTTAGTATCTTGACGAGAGTAGTAGCCGGGTGCCAGCACCTTAATTAACATAAAGTTGAGCAAACCAGATGCGTAAGCAAACAAAGATAATGACGCTTGATGGACGTCATGAGGGGTAAATTCACCACGCATAAATAACACCATTAGCATAGGTTTAGCTAATACCATTAAACCTAACATGGCGGGCACACCGAGCAAGGTGACCATGCGGACTCCCCAATCCATCGTATGGGCAAAACCCTCACTTTGCGCATCTACGTGTTTTCTTGATAACGCAGGTAAAATAACCGTCGCAATGGCTATACCAAATAGCCCAAGTGGAAACTCCAGTAAACGGTCGGAATAATAGAGCCAACTGATTGAGCCCGTTGCTAGAAAACTGGCAATAAAAGTATCAAACAGCAAATTAATCTGACTGACCGATACACCAAATAAGGCCGGGATCATTAGGGTACGAATTTTAACGACCCCGGGATCTCTCCAGCCCCATTTAGGTTTAACCAGTACGCCCGCTTTGATTAGAAAAGGCAGTTGAAAAAGAAATTGGACCAATCCACCTAAAAAGACGCCGATAGCCAATCCAATTTCCGGTTGATTCAGCATAGGGGAAATAAAATAAGCCGACCCGATGATCATCACATTGAGAAAGACCGGTGTAAACGAAGAGACCGCAAACTTGCCTAAGGTATTGAGGATGGCGCCTGAAAGTGCAACAAAGGTGATAAACCACAAATATGGGAACGTGATTTTCAGCATAAAGCTCGCTAATTCAAACTTTTCTGCAGAAGGCCCTCCATTTAACCAATCCAAAAACCAACCCGCGCCAAAAAGCGCAGTAATGACTCCCGAACCCAAAACCCCCATTATGGTGACAACAGACACGATAACGCCCAGGGTACCCGAGGCTTTTGCTATCAGCTGTCGAGTTTCATCCATATCACCTTTAGCGTGATACTCCGTCAATACCGGTACAAATGCTTGAGAAAAAGCACCTTCTGCAAATAATCGACGCAAAAAATTGGGGATTTTGTTTGCAAAGAAAAAAACATCAGCGCTGGCTCCTGCGCCCATCAAATTAGCGACAACAACATCACGAACTAACCCTAATACTCGTGAAATCAACGTCATTGCGCTGACAATCATGCCTGATTTTAGAAGACGTTTACTCAAATTAACCTCAATCACCACGGCTAATGCGTCACTATATTCAAGAACAAACATAGAATGCCTGTGTAAGAGAAGATAAGTATTAGCAATGGTATAAAAATACTGTTAGAATCCCCGCCATCTTAACCGCGATAACCTTTTCATACCAAACTTGTTTGGCTTAGATGGGTTTTTGCACAAATCATTTGACAATTAAGCGCAAATAGAGGATATTCCTCGCCCTTAAATTGTCACCGAACTATGTTTTTGGGAGTTAGACCTTGGCAAACAGTAAATCTGCTAAGAAGCGCGCTATCCAAGCTGAGAAACGTCGTCAGCATAACGCTAGCCGTCGCTCTATGATGCGCACTTACATGAAAAAAACGATTGCAGCTATTGAAGCTGGCAATAAAGAAGCTGCAACTGCTGCTCTAGTAGAAGTTACACCACTTCTAGACCGTATGGCGACTAAAGGCCTTATTCATAAGAATAAAGCTGCTCGTCATAAGGCTCGTTTCACAGCTGCAATCAAAGCTCTTTAATTAGAACTCTGATTACTGTGAGAAAAAAACCGGCTTCTGCCGGTTTTTTTATGTCTAAATTATCTCAATTTCAACTTAACTGGTTTCTGGTTCACAATACAAACTATAAAGCAGCTTGATCATCGCCTTCACTTCATCGCTACTCAATGAGTAAAAAACCGTTTGTGCCTCTTTACGTGTGTTGACTAAACCATCACGGCGCAACCAAGCTAGATGTTGAGATAGCGCAGATTGACTTAACTCCAACTGAGAACCTAACTCCCCTACCGATAGTTCATTGGTATGCAATAGGCACAAAATCTGTAGACGCTTTGCATTAGCCATGGCCTTGAGCAAAACAACCGCTTTCGCCGAATTTCGGTCCATATCTTCTAAGTTCATTAGGATTTCTCACTCTATAAACAGCTGTGATAGTCAATTCATCACTGGGTATCGAATAGTATAACGATATGGCGCAATCAACAACTGACAAACTTATGTTTAAACGGCACACCATGATAATCTAATATCATATAAAACATAAGGTTACTTAATCAACTCACCAAAGTCTTCATCACAAATACTTTTAACCGCTGGGTGTTGAATCATTCTTTCTGCAAAAATAATGTAATACTCTTCTTTTAGATCCTCAATAGAACCAATTTTTTTAAGGTGCGTTTTCTCATCCACTTCGTTCCGGTATGTGCTTGGGGCAAGCATGACCGCATCTTGATGCTGGCGAAAGAAGGCTTTCATTAACGCTAAATCATCAAACTCACCTAAAATATTGGGATTGACCCCCTGTCTGTCAAACCACTGTAAAACTTTACGTCCCATTGCGGTTCGACTACCTGGGATCAATAGCTTTATCTCTTCGAGATCCCTTGAAAGCACAATGTTCTGGTCGCCATGGCTATAAAAACTCATGCCTGATTCCCCAAGCTTTTTACTGTATAAGCCCGGACTTTTACCTGAATCGACCGGACAGTCAGAGAGAATCATGTCCAGTTTATGTTGGGAGAGTTGCTCAAGCAGTAATTCATGTGTTGATTCAAAACAACGCAGGTGGATACTGTTATCATTCGGGACGGCACTCAACAAAATCCGACTGACGATATCTTTTGACAAGGCATCAGCTACCCCAACATCAAATAAGATATTAGATCGCTGACTGTAATTAACAATATCAAGCAACTCATAACTCAAACCAAACATTCGATCGGCATATTTAAAAACGAGTTGCCCTAACTCGGTTGGCTCTACACTACGACCATTTCTCTTAGTCAGCTTGCCATCCATCCGCTCTTCAAGGGCTTTAATTTGTCCGGTCACCGTTTGCGGGGTCAAAAAAAGCGCGTCTGCCGCTTTCGTCACTGATCCTTGTTTGCACACCATCCAAAAGTAATAAAGGTGGTTATAGTTTAAATGGTACATTGCATCACCTAGCATAGGAGTTATATCCCTCTATTCTAATCATAATCGCATCGCTGATGCATCTATATTTCGGAAAAACCATTAGTGACTGGTTTTTTTGAATAATATTACCGAAAGTGTATTTTGTTATATTGCAAATTTTATCGGTTTTTTCTGCCTATTAATAAAAAAGTCAAAAAAACACTATCCAGTCACAGAGTTTTAACATCAACAAAAACATCTTAAAATCAACACCTTAAAATAACCTTGGCGCCACAAAAAAAATCAAACCTCGGCTTCATCTCAAAAAGTCTCGCACGCCCCCAAACTGTCATATTAGTGAAATATTTGCCGTCTAGTATCACTCTCAGATTCAACTACAGACCAAAAACACTAAAACGGTCAACGGAGAAAACTATGATGAACCAAGCTACTTCTACAGCAATGCCAAAAGCGGGAACATCCCACTGGCTACGCTGGGCTAACTTGGCATTCATGCTATACCTACTTCTTTTAGCGGTATCAATGGTAGGAAGCGGATTCAAATTGTCGACAGGAGACCATGCAAAGGTATTATTTGAATTTGCATCTCACCCTATCGCTGGTTTAATGATTGGTCTTATCGCCACAGCGCTCATTCAATCATCCAGTACCGTTACTTCCATTATTGTCGGTTTAGTTGCGGGTGGATTACCTGTAGAAACCGCCATCCCTATGGTTATGGGAGCGAATATCGGTACCACAGTCACCAATACCATCGTTAGCTTAGGTCATGTTCGTTGTAAGGTTGAGTTTAAACGAGCCTTTGCAAGTGCCACTATTCATGATTTCTTTAACTTGCTTGCTGTTGCCATATTCCTGCCGTTAGAAATGATGTTCGGTATTCTCGACAAAATTTCACATTGGTTAGTGTCTCCTTTCCTAGCAACCGGTGATCTAAGCATTAAAAGTCTGAACTTTATTAGCCCTATCACTAAGCCAGTGGTCGGTGCAATCAAAGAGCCATTGTCTGCATTTGGTGATGTCACTGCTGGTGTTACATTAATTTTGCTCGGTATTGCGACGATTGTTGTTGCGATTACCGTGATGGGTAAATTAATGAAAAGCCTGATGGTTGGCCGTGCTCGTGAAATTCTAAAGAATGCGATTGGTCGTGGTCCACTGCATGGGATCGCGTCGGGTTCTATCGTGACCATCTTGGTTCAATCTTCATCAACAACCACAAGTCTAATGGTTCCTCTTGTGGGCTCTGGGGTACTTAAAGTTCGTGACATATACCCATTTACCCTAGGTTCAAACATTGGTACGTGTATTACTGCTCTATTAGCTGCTACGGCCGTGTCTGGTGAGTTCGCAGTGTTTGCTCTACAGATTGCATTGGTTCACCTAGTCTTCAATGTCCTCGCTACCGCGTTAATCTATGGTATTCCATTCTTACGAGAGCTTCCTGTTAAAGGTTCTGAGTATATCGCTGAGATGGCAGTAAAGAATAAATGGGTTGTAGCTGGTTACTTGGCAAGCATCTTTGTTGTCATGCCAGGTGCTGTTCTTGCTTTAACGGCTTAAGATAGAAGATAGTTCTACCTTTAAGAACTCGCCGCGGCATCTAGACAAGAAAATACAGTCCAACAAAAAGGCCCCTAAACTCATACCGTTTAGGGGCCTTTTAGTCTCTATCTTTCTAAAACCAATAAAGTAAGTCAACTACACCGAGAACGGGTATTTAATCGCTTCATGGCATTCATAGCCTTCTACCCAAAAATCCTCCAAGGTCACCCAAGTTTCTAAATCTTCTAATGAAGTGATTTTAGGATTAATGTGAAACGTCGCTGGTTTTAAAGGCTCACGCTTTAACTGAATATCACGCATGGGGGCCAATTGATCTTCATAGATGTGTGCGTTTACTATTTTATGATACGCCACGCCCGGCTTCTTACCCGTTATTTGAGCCATCAAAGCAAGAAACACATACACTTGAACCATATTAAAATTCAAGCCAAGAGGAACATCACAAGAGCGCTGGGTACTGTTTAGATACAATGTATCACCCAATAAAGAGAAGTGATGGCTGTACATGCATGGACGCAAGCACCCCATATGAAACTCTCCCGGATTGTAGAAATTTAAAATCTCTCCGCGATCATCGACACCACGCGTAAGGTCATCGACAATCTTACGCAGCTGATCAACACTTCCACCATCTGGCTTTGCCCAAGATCGCCCTTGTACACCGTACACACGCCCCATATCGTCTTCGCCTTTACGATATGAATTATTGAGCCATGCTTGATTTAAATTAGCATTAGCATCCCATGTTTTCGTGCCTAGTTTCCTGAAGTCTTCAGCGTTATCATAACCACGAATATACCCAAGTAATTCCGCTACCGCAGACTTCCAAAAACTCTTTCGTGTTGTCACCAGAGGGAATTGATTATTTTGAACATCATACTCTAGGTCAGCATTAATCACCGTCAAACAACGCTTACCTGTCCTTTCGTTTTCAATCCAAGTTCCTTCATCGACGATGCGATGACAAAGTTCTAAATATTGGTTCACGTTTAATCCTTACTTTACTGCTGCGTTATCGTTGAACTGACCACGCTTGTAAGCCCATACCATCATTAAACCACCAACAATGATCATTGGTAGTGATAAAATCTGCCCCATTGAAATGAAATCGCCAAACAAGCCAATATGCGCATCGGGTTCACGAACGTATTCAACGAGGAAGCGGAAGCTACCATAACCAATCAAAAAGAGGCCAGATACCGATCCAAGCGGTCTTGGTTTCTTAATAAACCAGTTCAAGATAAAGAACAGCACAATGCCTTCTAGTGCCATTTCATATAGCTGTGAAGGGTGACGCGGCAAAGGACCACCATTCGGGAAAACAATACCCCAAGGCGCATCAGTGACGCGACCCCACAACTCACTGTTCATAAAGTTACCCAGACGGCCCATCCCTAGACCAAACGGAACCAGCGGTGCAATAAAGTCAGCGACACCAAAAAATGTACGGCCATTCTTTTTCGCATACCAAAACATCGCGCCGATAACACCGAGTAACCCACCATGGAATGACATTCCACCGGTCCACACCTTAAATAGGTATAAGGGATCTTGAAGAAATATTTCAAAGTTATAAAACAGGACGTAACCAACACGACCACCAACCACAACCCCTAAAAAACCTGCAAATAATAAGTCGGAAACTTGCTCACGTGTCCAGCCGCTATTCGGTTTATCTGCACGGCGGTTCGCGAGCCACATAGCAAAAGCAAAACCCACTAAATACATGAGCCCATACCAGCGGATAGAAATGGGACCTAATGAAAAAAGGACAGGATCGATATTAGGAAACTGGATTAATCCCTGAGACATAGAAGAGTACTCTTATTTTTATTGATTGATTATAAACTGAGACGAGATTACAGCAGCATAGTTCCTGCGACAAATATTAAAAAGACCGCGAACACCTTTTTTAGCATCACAGTAGGTAAGGTACTCGCCAGCTTAGCTCCTATCTTTGTTGTAAACATAGAGGTAGAGGCAATCGCGACAAGAGCAGGTAAATAGACATACCCAATACTATAATCAGGCAAACCTTCTAAATTGTATCCATGCAAAATAAAGCCGATCATGCCAGAAATCGCAATCATACAACCACAGACGGATGAAGAACCGACCGCTTTACGCATCTCAATACCATGACGACTCAAAAATGGGACGGATAATGAACCGCCGCCGATCCCTGCCAGACTTGAAATGACACCGATACCAGAACCGCACAGTAATGTTACCCCGCTGCTAGGCATTTTCTTTGTCTTGGTGGACTTTACCGAAATCAGCATTTGAATGGCTAATAGAGTCACAATGCCAGCAAAAATCTTAGGGAGGTACTCTGTGGGTACCCACTCGGCAATATAGGTACCGAAAAAGCCACCAAAGATCACTCCTGGCATCAGCCATTTAATGATGAACATATCAACATTGCCGAGCTTTAAATGGTTTAAAGCCGAAGAGCCTGACGTTAAAATAATCGTTGCCAGAGACGTCGCTAACGCAACCAACATAACGCTTTCCGCGCCAATACCAATGGAAGGCAAAATATAAAGAAGAGCAGGAACGACGATCAGCCCTCCGCCGATCCCTAATAAACCCGCCATTACACCAACAAAAGCACCCAGTAAAACCAACAGAAATAACAATTCTATATGCACAACAACCTCTATTTTTTGCCTGCTCGGATAAACCCAGCAAAACCTCTATCTTCAAAATGCGATGACATCATAGTATAGATGTCTTTCCCATACGCTTTCATTAAGGCTTTATTAGCAAATTGTTTTAATTCAGTCGTTTCAGAGTGACGCAATAAATACTTAACCTTTGCCACGTTAGAGGTATTCATACTCAGTGAGGTATATCCTAAGCCAACAAGCAAGAGACAACCAATAGGATCCCCTGCTAACTCACCACAAACACAAACTGGCAGCTTTAAGCGGTCACAAGTATCATAAATATGTTTCAGCGCCATGATCACAGATGGATGGAATGACTCATACACATCAGCAACTCTTGAATTATTACGATCAACGGCAAGAAGGTATTGCGTTAAGTCGTTGGTACCAACCGATACAAAATCAATTTTCTTAGCGATAAGAGGAAGTAAGTAAAGCATCGAAGGCACTTCGATCATGATCCCGACTTTTGGCATACGGATACTTTCATCAACCTTAGACACTTCTTTATACGCTTGCCTTATTAATAATAACGCATCATCCAGCTCCTGAGCACTCGCTATCATTGGTAACAATATACTGAGATTATGATGCTCGGTGCTTGCGCGTAACATCGCTCGAATCTGAATCAGAAAGATATCTGGATGATCTAAGGTAAATCGAATGCCTCGCCAACCTAAGAAAGGATTGTCCTCTTCTATAGGCAAATAAGGTAAAGCTTTGTCCCCTCCTACATCCAAGGTTCTCATCACGACACGCTTATTAGGGTACGTACTTAAAACACTACGATACTGCTGTATCTGTTCATCTTCTGATGGAAAGCGATGCTGGAGCAAAAAAGAAATCTCGGTTCGATATAGACCAACACCATCAACGCCCTGATTGATCGCAATATTAGTATCGGCACTGAGCCCCGCATTCAATAACATTTCAATGCGATACCCATCGGCTGTCATCGCGGGTTTATCCGAGCCTTTGCTGACCATGGATGTCAGTTCACGCTCTTCGTTAGCTAATGCACGGTATTCTTTTAACAGCTGTTTACTCGGTGAAACTAAAACCTTTCCACTATATCCATCAACGATACCGCGTTTACCATTTATCTCTGTCAGATTCAGGCTTAATCCCATCACCGCAGGAATGCCAAGGGCGCGAGACAAAATCGCGGCATGAGAATTCGCAGCACCATCTAACGCGACAACCGCAAGTAACTTATCTTTGGGGATAGATGCTAAGATGGAAGCAGTCAGTTCCCTAACAACCAAAATGACTGGTTTTTCAAGATGCTGCTGCTCTTTCTGAGTGTTGTACAAAAAAAACAGTAAGCGCTGACCTAACTCACGAATATCCTGTGCTCGTTCTCTTAAATAAACATCAGACATTCGCGCAAAACGATTGGAATAAGACTCGACGACCTGCCTAAGGGCCCAATCGGCTTTATCCCCTTTCTGAATATGACTTTTTAAGTCTTTTCGCAGCATTGGATCGTTGAGCAAGTGAGTAAACAGATCAAAAATCGCTAACGTTTCTTTGTTTATATCACCATGCAGTTTTTTTCTCATCCGGCCAAAGTCGTTAAGAGCATCTTCAATGGCCACCATCAACCATTCTTGCTCTTGACTCACGTTAATGTTGGAGGCCGGATGAACATCAGACAACTGAGGTTGAGCGTCATCCCACCAAAACTCACCAATAGCGACACCGGAAGAGGCAGGATTACCTATATTAACGTGCTGTTTTTTTTCAAGACTCCAATGCCCTTGCGTTTGTGCATGAGCAATAATCACAGCAAGCTGGGCAGCCAGTGTGACTAAAAAGGATTCTTCAATTTCGTTAAATAAACGGGAGGACTTTTGTTGAACAACGAGAACACCCAGTACCTGCTTGCGATAAATAATCGGTGTACCAAGAAAACTGTGGTAAATCTGCTCTCCTAACTCAGGAAAGAGTTTAAAATTGGCATGCTGAGAAGCATTCGCAATATTGATAGGTTCGGCACTACGCTTAACTAATCCGACAAGGCCTTCATTATAGTTAATATGGATTTTGTCGCCTGAAAACTCCAGTCCTTGAGTCGCCATCAGCTCTAAGCGACTTCGCTCTTCATTAGCAAGATAGATAGTGCAGCACTCTGTTTCCATAGCGCTGCATGTTTGCTTAACTAAAATATCAAACGCTTGATAGACATCATCAACTTTTGATACCTGTTCAACTATTTCCCTTAGTTGAGAAAGCATAACGATTCTACCCTCTTTTAAACTTCCGCTTACCTTTTAGTTTTCGCTCTTTGAATGGCATCGCCATTGAAGCGAATTCTTTCATCGCTCGACGATACACATCCCGCTTAAACGAAACGACTTGTCTTACTGGGTACCAATAACTTACCCAACGCCAACCATCAAATTCAGGGGTGCTACCGCGCTGCATATCTATCTGTGATTCATCACAGTCTAAGCGCAATAAAAACCATTTCTGTTTTTGTCCGATACAGACAGGCTTTGAATCCCAACGAACTAAGCGTTTTGGCAATTTATATCTGAGCCAATGACGACTTGTTGCTACGATTTTCACGTCTTTTTTTGTTAGACCAACCTCTTCATAGAGCTCTCTGAACATTGCCTGCTCAGCCGTTTCTCCGTCATCAATCCCCCCTTGAGGAAATTGCCATGAATGTTGTCCGTATCGTTTAGCCCAGAAGACCTGACCATGGTTGTTACAGATTACAATTCCCACATTTAAGCGGTAACCATCGCCATCTATCACTGGCCAACCTCGAATAATATCTTTAATTACAGTGATTTTTCCACATATCCCCAACAGGAGCAAACTTACTAGTGTGATTAGCACGTGATTTATTGGTAACAACCCCTAACATGGATAACTTCTAAGCCCAGGGGCACTTATCAACATCACAATGAGACCTAAGCCACATTTATTCACCTTTTCTGTGAATAACCGTGTGAAGAAAGTCATTAATACAGATCATTTCGTATTAAAAACTATCATGCCAACATAGTTCCAACCATTAAAATACGGGTATAAGTTAATAAAAATCATAACGTTAAATAAACAATCATGAGTAAAAATAAACTATTGATGTTTATTTTCTTACCCTAAAAACAACATGGTCAAAGATCATCCAACCAGAGTCTTATCCACAAAAAAATCATTTAATATTGGCGGAATGGCGAATAACAAGTCTTAATTGATCTTAAAAGCACTGATCATTTGTACATAATCATGAATTAACACTTAAAAACAGCCATCCCTGTGGATAAGTTGATAAGTGATGATCTTTTCTCCTGGGTGAATACTTATTCCCCATTACGAATCAAAAACACATTTGTTATGATAACGATCTTTACACTCCCGTTAGCGACCTTATGAAGCCTGAACCCATCTCTGAAAACGAACTACTCACTCGAGCCAATGCGATTGCGGGTCTTTCTTTAAAAGATCTCGCTGATGAAGCTAATATCCTTGTCCCTGAAGACCTGAAGAGAGACAAAGGCTGGGTAGGTCAATTATTAGAATGGCACTTAGGAGCAACAGCAGGAAGCAAACCTCAACAAGACTTTGAAACTCTGGGTATAGAGCTGAAAAGTATCCCTATTGGCTATAACGGTAAACCACTTGAAACAACCTTTGTCTGTGTGGCTCCTCTTGTTGGTGTTCATGGTTTAAGTTGGGAGCACAGCCATGTCAGAAATAAGCTATCAAGAGTTCTTTGGATCCCCGTAGAAGGAGAAAGAGAAATCCCATTAGCGGAACGACGAGTAGGATCCCCTCTAATCTGGTCTCCATCAGAAGAGGAAGAGCAGCAACTTAAAGCCGATTGGGAAGAATTAATGGAACTGATTGTTCTAGGCCGAGTAGAACAGATCACCGCGAAACACGGCGAAGTGTTGCAACTCAGACCAAAAGCCGCCCATGGCCGAGTGTTAACCGATGCGTTCGGCTCTAGTGGTAAACGGATAAAAACTCGCCCGCGGGGGTTTTATCTTCGGACTCAATTTACATCGGCAATTCTCGATAAATACTTTATTTAACGACGTGTTTATTGAACAGAGTCTTTATTTAAAGTAAGTAACAGCACAGTCAATGCATCGCCAACGATAGCTCAATATCACAGTATGAAATGCCCCCTTCACGACCAAACTCGTCATAGGCATTATGTAACCTTAGGTACGCTTTATCGATACCCAATCGGACCAACTCTTCTTTGACTAGCTCTAGAGAGTCAAAGTGCATGGGATCGTCATCTTGTTTGAGTGGCTCCAATTTGTGCTTATATTCGACGGCTATTTGATACTGAGATAAATCAGAGCATCCTATTACAAACACCTTAGGGGCCTGGTATGAATCCTTGTGATATCCATGAATCCATTTATCTAATTGTCTTTTCTGCATATACGCACCTCCAATTATCATTCTAGACAAAGCTGGCATTTTTGCGAATTCTTGCCCTAATCCATTTGATCCGTAGAGGGATTCACATATATTGGTAAAACAACGATACGATGAACAAGGAAGTACTATGCAGTACACAAAGTTGCCACACTCGAGTTTAGAGATCAGTAAAATCTGCCTCGGTACGATGACCTTTGGAGAGCAAAATACTCAAGCGGATGCGTGCAATCAACTGGATTATGCATTGGAAAGAGGGGTCAACTTTATTGATACGGCTGAGATGTATCCCGTTCCACCAAAAGCATCAACACAAGGTCTTACCGAAAGTTATATTGGACACTGGCTTAAGCAATCTTCTAAACGAGAGAAAGTGGTTCTGGCTACGAAAGTTGCAGGCCCACGGAACGTTCCATACATCCGCGATAATATGAAACTTGATCGTCGTAATATTCATCTGGCGATCGACGATAGTTTAAAACGACTGCAAACAGATTACATCGATCTCTATCAGCTGCACTGGCCTCAACGAAACACCAATTGTTTTGGGCAACTCAACTACCCTGACAGCGCTGAGCAAGAAGAAGTCACACTGATCGAAACCCTAGAAGCGATGTCTGAATTAGTAAAAGCAGGAAAGATTCGTTATATCGGGGTCTCGAATGAAACACCATGGGGTGTCATGAGCTTGCTCAAACTAGCAGAAAAACATGACCTACCCAGAATTGTATCGATACAAAACCCATACAACTTACTCAATCGCAGCTTTGAAATCGGCCTGTCAGAAATCAGTCACAATGAGGGCGTAAAGCTGTTGGCGTATTCCCCTCTCGCTTTTGGTTGCCTTAGTGGAAAGTACCTTAACAACCAAAAACCGACAGATGCTCGATGCACTTTATTTGAACGTTTTGTCCGTTACTTTACGCCACAAGGAATCGCTGCAACCCAAGCGTATGTCGACCTTGCTCATCAATATTCGCTTGATCCAGCTCAAATGGCTCTTGCGTATGTAAACCAACGTCCATTTGTTGCTTCTAATATCATTGGTGCTACCAATATCAATCAGTTAAAAATGAATATAGACAGTTTAGATGTTGTACTTACTGACGAATTACTTCGAGAGATACAAGAGGTTGGTACGACTTACTCCAACCCTTGTCCTTAGTGTTTCATAGGGGTAGGTGAAGTGCCTACCCCATTATCTACGTTGGTATTCGCGTGCTTAATACACGACGAAGGTGACGAACTCGACGTTCAGCTTTGACGGCTTCAGGCTCTGAAAATCCAATAGGTCTTCCATCGCTTTCTAATCCTATATCACGTAATAGATGGGTATTTTCCCAAGGAATATCGTAGCTGCTGTGACGAATTTTTCTCTTCCACTCACGTTCTTCACGCTTAAGATCCGCTCTAACGAGTAATGTGGCGAGTTTTAAATAAACAGAATGGCGCATAATAGTTCTCCAGTTAAGAATAGTAGCTGGGGAAAGGGCGCAAAGAGAATAGGGGTTGTGACTCTTATTAAGCTGCCATTTCCGCAGCCTAACAAGGTTACGAATTAATTATTAGTAGATGTCATGCGATCGGCTGCCATAGCCATGATGTTATGGCAGGCGTACAAAGCCTTGAGCTCAATACGATCGAGATCGGTACAAACACATTGAATGATGGATAAATGTTTCATCTGTACCTCCTAACTAAATAATAAATCCGAAGAAAATTGTGTAGCAGAGTCTCTGCTCACGATTAAATTCTATGCAATTGAGATAATAATTCAACCATTATAAATTGATTAATAAAAAAACAATGTATTCCTCCATTTAGAACGCTATGCCACTAAAAAACCAACACATTCACACAGTGAATAACAAATAATCAACATAATGATGTATAAAAAAAGCCACAATGACTACGTTGTGGCTTTAATACATTCTAATTCAGCTTGTTATGCTTAAGACATCGCATCTTCTGTGATCAAATTATGTTTGTTCAATAACCGGTACATAGTAGCACGCGATACTCCGAGCTCTTTTGCAGCAATCGATACTTGCCCCGAGTGAGACTCTAACACCAATAAGAGTGCGTCTCTTTCACTGCGCTCTCGAATGCTCTTTAAACTACGTCGACCATCATGTCGTTTCGGCAGATCCAATTGAGACTCGTCGATCATAACGTTATCAGACATCAAGACAATGCGTTTGATTTGATTCATTAGCTCTCGTACATTTCCTGGCCAGTGATAACGTGTTAAGTCTCTGATCGCATCTTCAGAAAAACTTCGAGCTTGAGCATTAAATTCTTTTGAATACTCTTGCAGGAAATGGCGAGCAAGTAGAGCAACATCGCCCGCTCTTTCTTTTATGCTAGGGACATTAATCCGCAGCACATTAATGTAGTGATAGAGTTCTTCATTAAAATCACCATCAATCAGTGCTTTTTCGATATCAGAAGAATTCGCCGCTAAAATTCTCACATCCACTTCTTTACGGCCATCAGGCGTATCCACGACCCCTTCTTGTAAAAAACGCAGTAAATTCAATTGCTGTGACTTAGGTAAGGTTAAAATATCGTTCAGCAGAATCGTGCCACCGTCCGCCTTTTCAAGCATCGATACTTGAGTACCATCTTCTTGGTTAATGCCAAAAAAATCACACTCAATACGTCTTTCTGACATAGCACGACAATTCACCGAAATAAATTCTTGTTGAGATCGTGCTGATGTCTTGTGCACCGCCTTTGCAACGGTCTCCTTACCCGTACCACTTTCCCCGTAGATCAAAATGGATACGTCCGTTGGGCCAACACGTTTGATTTGATCTCGTAGGCGTTTCATTGGAATCGAATCACCAATAAGCCCCATATCACTCATTGAGCCATAATTTGGCCACACTTTTTTCTCGAGTTTTAACATACCAAGTTGGTGTCCTATGGTATTCAAAAGCTGAGCGTCAGGGATAGGAGAAGTGAAAAAATCAATACAGAAGTTAACAATAAACTGGCAAATGGTATCAGAGCTCAGTTGTGATTCACGGATAAATGCAAGCCAACGAACTTGCTTGTGCTTACTGACTAAGTTAGCGATACCATTGAGACTAAACTCGTCATGACTCAAGTCCACAATGCCGATACATGGGCCGGTCTCACTAAAAAGCGCATCAGCCTTACGTAAATCTGCACATGAAGTACAACGCCAACCAACTTGCTCTAGTACCGAAAGCCAGGGTTCATGTGTCCCACCAACAACGACAAGTGAACCTGGGACAGAATCCATACGGAATTGGCTACCCATTATTATGTTCCTTATATTGATTTTTTAAATTTATATCTAAGCCGTGAATACCTAACGGTAGTAGCCGTTACATTATCGAGACTGGCCGAGATAATCTGTCTCAATACTTAGACTAGGCCCCGAATAATCATTTATACAACTATTTTGGTCACATACATTCAAGTTAACTATAAAATCACGCGCATAAAACCATAATCTTCGTTAATTTCGACGCTTGTCAGTAAAAAAAAGCCACCCGAAGGTGGCTTTTTTTAGTTATTGATAAACAAGGAGTTAATGACGGATAATCTTTAAATCAGATCGCCACTGACGAACGCCTTACGACTGTGGACGCATTGCCGGGAACAAGATCACGTCACGGATTGTGTGCGTGTTAGTAAATAGCATCGCTAGGCGATCGATACCAATACCTTGACCCGCTGTTGGCGGTAGGCCGTGCTCTAGTGCAGTAATGTAGTCTGCATCGTAGTACATAGCTTCGTCATCACCCGCGTCTTTTGCGTTAACTTGTGCTTTGAAACGCTCATCTTGGTCTTGTGCATCGTTAAGCTCAGAGAAACCGTTCGCTACTTCACGGCCACCGATGAAGAACTCAAAGCGGTCTGTGAAGAATGGGTTGCTGTCGCTACGACGAGCCAGTGGAGAGATGTCCGCTGGGTAACCCGTGATGAACGTTGGTTGAATTAGCTGAGGCTCAGCCGTTTCACCAAAGATCTCTTCAAGAAGCTGACCACATGTCCAGAACTTCTCAACGTACAGACCTACTTCTTCTGCAATTTTAACCATCAATTCTCTGTTCTGAAGATCGTCTTCAGTTAGAGCTTGGATGTTTGCATTTTCAGGTGTGTAGTGTTTGATTGCATCGAACATGCTCATGCGAGCGTAAGTGCCACCGAACTCAACGGTTTCGTCGCCGTAAGGCATAGAAGTAGAACCAAGAACGTCCATCGCTGCAGTGCTTAGCATCTCTTCCGTTAGATCCATTAGATCTTTGTAGTCAGAGTACGCTTGGTAGAATTCCATCATTGTGAATTCTGGGTTGTGACGTGGAGAAAGACCTTCGTTACGGAAGTTACGGTTGATCTCGAATACACGGTCAAAACCACCCACCACTAGACGCTTAAGGTAAAGCTCAGGTGCAACACGTAGGTACATGTCGATGTCTAGTGCGTTGTGATGAGTGATGAATGGACGTGCTGTTGCACCGCCTGGGATCACGTGCATCATTGGCGTTTCAACTTCTAGGTAGCCTTTTGAGCTCATGAAGTTACGGATTGAAGACACAAGCTTAGAACGCACGATGAATGTGTTACGAGAGTCTTCGTTCACGATTAGGTCAACGTAACGCTGACGGTAACGCATCTCTTGGTCAGTTAGACCGTGGAACTTCTCTGGCAGAGGACGAAGTGCTTTCGTTAGCAATTCAAACTCTTCCATGTTCACGTAAAGGTCGCCTTTACCAGACTTGTGAAGCGCACCTTTAACACCGATGATGTCACCGATATCTAGGCCTTGGTACTTCTCTTTTAGTACTTTTTGAACGTCTTTCGCTGCGTATGCTTGGATACGACCAGAAGTTTCTTGAATCGCAAGGAATGGACCACGCTTCGCCATAATACGACCAGCGATCGCAACGATGTGGTTAAGCTCTTCTAGCTCTTCCTTAGTCTTCTCACCGAATTCCGCTTGAAGGTCGCCAGCTAGGTGCTCACGACGGAAGTCATTTGGGTGACCGTTAGCTTTGCAGTTCAGGCGGATGTGATCCAGCTTGCTGCGGCGCTCAGCGATTAGTTTGTTCTCTTCAGGTGAAGAAGCTTCTTGTGCGTTTTCGTTTTGAACAGCATCAGTCATTAGAGATGTACCCTGCTTTTATAATTTGGACAGCTATATTTTTTCAAATATAGGCATTTTTACCAATATTATTGGTAAAGCTTAATAGTTGGTAAAGCTTACAGACCTGATTTCAGGCTAGCTTCAATAAACTTGTCTAAGTCACCGTCAAGAACCGCTTGAGTGTTACGGTTTTCGATGCCGGTGCGCAAATCTTTGATACGAGAATCATCCAGTACGTAAGAGCGGATTTGACTGCCCCAACCGATGTCTGATTTCGTTTCTTCGCTCGCTTGTTTTTCAGCATTTTGTTTTTGAATCTCAAGTTCAAAAAGCTTAGCACGTAGCTGCTTCATCGCTTGATCTTTGTTCTTATGCTGCGAACGGTCATTCTGACATTGAACCACAGTGTTGGTTGGAACGTGAGTAATACGTACCGCCGATTCAGTGGTGTTTACGTGCTGACCACCAGCGCCAGAGGCACGGTATACGTCAATACGTAAGTCAGAAGGATTAATGTCGATCGTAATGTTGTCATCAATCTCTGGGTAGATAAACGCAGATGCAAATGAAGTATGACGACGGCCACTTGAATCAAATGGTGACTTACGAACCAGACGGTGAACACCAGTCTCTGTGCGTAACCAACCATAAGCGTACTCACCAGAAATACGTATTGTTGCGCCTTTCAGGCCTGCAACATCACCATCAGAAACTTCAATCACTTCCGTCTTAAAGCCTTTCGCTTCAGCCCAACGCAAATACATGCGTAACATCATTGATGTCCAGTCTTGAGCCTCTGTGCCGCCCGAGCCTGACTGCAAGTCAATGTAGCAATCTGAAGCGTCGTGATCACCTGAAAACATACGACGGAATTCAAGTTTGCCTAACTTGGCTTCAAGCTCAGCAAGTTCCGGTTCAATTTCATCAAAAGTTTCTTGATCGCCTTCTTCAACCGCAAGCTCCAACAAACCATCGACATCTTCAACCCCTTGGTCAAGCAAGTCGATCGTTTCTACTATCGCTTCAAGTGATGCACGTTCTTTACCAAGTGCTTGCGCACGATCCGGGTCGTTCCATACATCCGGTTGTTCTAGTTCTGCGTTTACTTCTTCTAGACGCTCTTTTCTTGCGTCATAGTCAAAGGTACCCCCTCAGGATATTTGTGCGCTCAGACACATCCTGAAGACGGTTTTTAATAGGATTGATTTCAAACATTTTAGCTCATCATTTGTGAGTAGAATTTAACCGAGAAAGTTTACTGAAAAATGTGATGAAGATACAGAAAAAACCGAGGTGAAATAGAAATAAAAAAGGCCGATGTTTTCATCGGCCTTTTTCAATTCATCATGCACAGAAAGCCTATAGAACGGTATCTTCTACGAAGACTTGATCAACGGCTTTACCAATAAAGAACATGCATATAATCGAAGCGAAAGTAGGAAGCACCCATCCCATTCCAACTTCAAACAGCGGTAGCATATTTAATGCTGAAACATCGAGCCCGGCCACTTTTGCAGCATCAATAAGGGCAAAGATTAATGCTACAAGCACCACAACACGATAAGCCACAACCGGATTTGGCAGCTTTTCACGCACAAACGCTAGCACAACAAGTGCAATAGCTACGGGATAAAGAGCAAAAAGAACAGGTACAGAGAGGGAAATCAGCTGAGATAGACCCACATTCGCGACAAGTGCGCAAATTCCACCAATAATCAGAACCCACTTCTTATAAGACAATGACGTTAACGAGCTGAAGTAATCTGAACAAGCAGAAATCAAGCCAATTGCCGTGGTTAGACACGCCAATAATACAATCACCGACAAGACCAGTTGCCCATAAGGACCAAACAGCGCTTGAACGTACAAGCTTAAGACCACGCCACCGTTATCCGCCCCTGAAGCCACGACCGCACTGGTTGCCCCCAAGTAAAAAAGAGAAATATAGACAAAGGCTAAACCCGCAGCTGCGATGCACGCGGCACTGATCAAATATTTTGCCGTCGCGCTGCGTTCAGTGATCCCTTTGCTACGCAGAGCATCAACAATCAACATACCAAACATCAGCGAGCCAAACGTGTCCATCGTGTTATACCCTTCCAGGAAACCTTTGGTTAACGGTTGTGTCGCATACTCACCTTGAGCGGCAAGCATTTCGCCTTGTGGATCAACAAATACCGCCACCGCTAGAATGATCAAGCCAATGAATAGGACAGGCGTCAATACCTTACCAATCACATCGATAAGACGGCCTTGTGACCAAGCAAAGAACATAGCGATAGCAAAAAAGGCCGTGGAAAACAGGGCTAAGTCGACTTGGCCAGCATCAGTTAAAAAGGGGCGAACTGCCATCTCGTAGGCAACTAATCCAGTACGAGGGGCAGCAAAAGCAGGACCGATGATGATAAAAATAAGTACAGCGATAAGCGTTGCAGCGCGCACTGGTAGATCTTTCGTCAGATGTCCCCAAGAGCCTCCGACTTTCGCCACAGCGATGATGGTGATAAGCGGCAATCCGACCGCGGTGGCAAGAAATCCAATCATCGCAGGCATTAGGTTTTCACCAGCTAACTGCCCTGCCAATGGTGGAAATATAATGTTGCCTGCCCCTAAGAAAAAAGCAAACAGCATAAAGCCTACGGCTATAATGTCTGTCAATTTTAAAGTCTGCTTCACAGCTAACCCTTACTATAATGTTGAACGATGTTATGTTTGCGTATTGTTGCTTTATCAGCACAATACCCTTTTATTTGGTCGCGAATAATGACGAAACCCTTATCAATTGGCAACCTCTGAGAGGTAAACACCATATTAATCTGCATTTTTATCTACAATGCAGTCAATAACACCATGCTTAGACAGATTAGCAGAACATAACAAAGAACAATCCGGCTACTTGCATGAAAAAAAATAGCATAAAAAACCAAACATTAAATTAACAACAGACACTTTTACCAACAAAGAGTGTTTTAACGGAATTATCATGAAATGTAGCACGTTAAAAACTAAGGGATTCAAATTTAAGCAGTTTTCTATTGAAGGTGGCCGTTCCGGCATGCCAGTGAGTACCGATGGGATTTTATTAGGCGCTTGGTCAAACCTCGACCTTATGAACACATGCCTGGATATAGGAACTGGAACCGGACTGTTATCTTTAATGGCAGCGCAAAGGCATAACACATTAGCCATCACTGCCATTGATATTGATCGTCACGCGATTGAGAGTGCGCAGCATAATTTTAGACAATCACCATGGGATGACCGCTTACAACTGATTGAAGGGGACATTCTCAAGGCTCCCATGACCGCGCTTTTTGATGGCATCATCTGCAATCCGCCATACTTCAATTCAGGAGAGCAATCACACCATACGCAACGAGCCATCGCCAGACATACCGATACTCTTGATCATCATGCATTACTTGAGCGTTCTTATGCACTAACCACCCCCTTAGGAACCGCCAACTTCATTTTGCCCATTTATGAAGGTCATCAACTTATTGCCAAAGCGAAACCACTCAATTGGCACGTTACCCGACTCTGTTATGTAAAGACGACTGAGCAGAAAACAGCATCTAGGCTATTGATAGAAATAAGTAAAATGAAAACAGAGTTAGAAGAAACACACCTTGTCATTCACCAAGATGGGCAATACAGTAAAGAATTTCACTCATTGACTGAGAACTTTTATCTCAAGATGTAGAAATATCATGTGATCATAATCACTAATACATCTATAATATCCGACCTAATTTTTGCCATAACACGCCTATCGGCTTGTGGAGATACTACAGTGATCAGAACTTTTGCTGACCTTGATCTAGATGAAACCCTTATTACAGCGATAGAAGAGCTGGGGTTTGAGCGCCCAACGCAAATTCAAGAAGATGCGATCCCACAAGCTCTAGATGGCAAAGACATTCTTGCCTCTGCACCGACAGGAACAGGTAAAACCGCTGCTTTTTCACTTCCAGCGTTGCAATACCTGCTTGATTTTCCTAGAAAAAGACCAGGGCCTGCTCGTGTATTGATCCTAACACCAACACGAGAGCTAGCGATGCAGGTAGCCGATGAAGCTCGTGCGTTGGCTAAAAACACACGCTTGAATGTCTTCACTATTACAGGCGGTGTTCAGTATCAGGAACATGCTGATATTCTTGCTCAAACGCAAGATATCGTGGTGGCCACACCGGGTCGCTTGATGGAATACATTGAATCAGAGCGCTTTGACTGCCGTGCGATTGAATGGCTTATTCTCGATGAAGCTGACCGCATGCTAGACATGGGATTTGCGCCTGTTGTCGATAGACTGGCGGCTGAGTGTCGCTGGCGCAAACAAACCCTACTCTTCTCTGCAACACTTGAAGGCCGAGGTGTGGAAGGCTTTACTGCTGATCTTTTAAAAAACCCAGCAGAAGTGACAGCCGATCCTTCTCGCCGTGAGCGCAAGAAGATCACGCAATGGTATCACCGCGCTGATAGCATGGAACACAAGCTCGCATTACTTAAAAAAATACTGACCGATCAAGCGGATCGATCTATCGTATTTTTGAAAACTCGTGAACGTTTAGCCGAGCTACGTATTGAGCTTGAAAAAGCACAAATCCCATGTGCATGGATCCAGGGTGAAATGCCACAGGATCGTCGTAACAATGCCATCACTCGTTTCCGAGAAGGGACGGTTAACGTTCTTCTTGCTACGGATGTTGCTGCTCGTGGAATCGATCTTCCCGATGTAAGCCACGTGATCAACTACGACATGCCACGCTCAGCCGATACTTACTTACACCGCATTGGCCGTACTGCCCGCGCCGGTAAAAAAGGCAACGCTTTGTCTCTGGTAGAAGCACACGATCAGGCTATGCTTGAGCGTGTCGCGCGTTATATCGATGAAGAAATTAAAGAACGCTTCATTAAAGATATGCGCCCACAACATAAAAAAGCATCGACCAAGAAAAAGAAAAAAGACGTAACGAAAAAAGATGCAAAGAAAAAGACCACTAAGAAAAAAGCGGTTAAGAAAAAGAACACAAAGAAGAAGTAAGTCACGTCTACGTTGAGTAGCAAAATACAAAAAGAGTAAAGAAATAAAAAAAGCCGATACTCATTGCTATGATTATCGGCTTTTTTATATCGGCGTATCGCTGAAAATATCGATTTATCATTGAAAAGGGAGCAGCGTATTAACCCTGCTCAAATTCAAATAGGAACCCGATTAATGCTCACGAGTGGCGCGGAAATCAACGTCAGGGAATCGCTCTTTCGCTAAATTCAAATTCACCATCGTTGGCGCAATGTACGACAGGTTATCACCACCATCTAACGCAATATTCGATTGATTTTTACGTTTAAACTCTTCAAGTTTCTTGTCGTCACTGCACTCAACCCAACGGGCCGTTGCCACGTTGACACTTTCATAAATCGCTTCAACATTATATTCAGACTTCAATCGAGCCACGACCACATCAAACTGAAGCACACCCACTGCGCCAACGATAAGATCATTGTTTTGCACCGGACGAAAAACCTGTACTGCCCCTTCTTCAGAAAGCTGTACAAGACCTTTTAATAGCTGCTTCTGTTTCAGCGGATCACGTAAACGAATACGACGGAATAACTCCGGTGCAAAGTTTGGAATACCAGAGAACTTCAAACTTTCACCTTGAGTAAAGGTATCGCCAATTTGAATCGTACCGTGGTTATGCAAACCAATAATATCACCCGCGTACGCCTTTTCAGCGCGAGAACGATCACCGGCCATAAACGTAACGGCATCTGAAATGCTAACACTTTTTCCAGTGCGGACATGATTCATCTTCATGCCTTGATTATACGTACCCGATACAATGCGCATGAAAGCGATACGATCTCGGTGTTTAGGGTCCATATTGGCTTGAATCTTAAACACAAAGCCAGAGAATTTTTCCTCGGTAGCAACAACGTCACGCTCATTCGCTTGACGTGCTTGAGGAGCTGGAGCCCATTTAGTTAAGCCATCAAGCATATGGTCAACGCCAAAGTTGCCCAGTGCAGTACCAAAGTAAACCGGTGTCAACTCACCCGCTAAGAACAGCTCCAGATCAAAGTCAGGGCAAGCACCGACGACAAGCTCTATCTCTTCTCGAACGCTTTTTGCAAGGTCTGCGCCAACAGCCTCATCAAGTTCAGGGTTATCCAAACCTTTAACAATGCGAACTTCTTGAATCTCATGGCCATGGCCTGATTCGTATAAGATCGTTTCATCGCGATGAATGTGGTACACACCTTTAAATTCTTTACCACAACCAATGGGCCATGAGATAGGTGCACAAGCCATACCTAACTCACTTTCCACTTCGTCCAAGACTTCCATTGGATCACGAACGTCACGGTCAAGTTTATTCATAAAGGTAACGATAGGCGTATCACGTAAACGCGTCACCTCCATCAACTTACGAGTTCGATCCTCAACACCTTTTGCCGCATCGATAACCATCAAACATGAATCTACCGCGGTGAGTGTTCGGTAGGTATCTTCCGAGAAATCTTCGTGTCCTGGAGTATCAAGAAGATTCACTAGACAGTCATTGTACGGAAACTGCATCACAGACGTTGTTACCGAGATACCACGCTCTTTTTCCATCTCCATCCAGTCTGATTTAGCATGCTGGTTAGAGCCACGACCTTTTACGGTTCCTGCTTTTTGAATAGCGTTTCCAAATAACAGTACTTTTTCTGTAATGGTTGTTTTACCCGCATCCGGGTGAGAAATGATGGCGAACGTTCTACGCTTAGAAACTTCACCAATAAATGGACTATTTGACATGAAAAGGTCTTCTTTTGGGCCAGCGGAGTATAGGTGACAAAGTAATATTGCCGAGCTAGCAGTTCGATTCAATTTTGCGCGATATTCTCGCTCATATTTGCGATTGGAGCAACTAAAGCCCGATAGGGAGCCAGATTAATTCCATTACTCTCACTTTGTTATTAATTTATTGACTATTTTGAGCTATAACTAAATGAGTAGGTGGGACTAATAATAACTATGTATAAATCCAAACAGATAAATTCTCTCGCATTTCGTCAAGCAAAAACCGTGTTTCTGGTATCTGTGATACTAGGGCTGTGTTTCAGTGTCTATCTTATATTGCTCGATCTGCATCAAGAGCAAACTCGCATTGAAGAGCATTATCAATTTAAACTGCTGCAAAATTATTCCAATGCCAGTCAGGCAGCTTACCATCTAAATCATTTACTGGCTGAACAAGTTGCCTCAAGCCTTATGATGGATGAAGCTATTTATAGAGTTGAAATCATCGATGACTTCGGTGACACCTTGACTAAAAATGAGCGGAAAATCACGGAACAGAGTTCTTTTATTCAAGCGCTTTCCAATTACTTAACCCCCACAGCTCCGGTTTATAGAACACCACTTCACCAACCTAACTCACTCCTTGTGGTAGGGGAACTCAGCTTTTCGGTTAACGGAAACAACATTGCGGTTAATTTCTTAACTAAAATGACTCACGCTATTTTATTTGATTTGATCAGAAACATCCTTCTCACCACCATATTGCTGGCTTTTTTCTATTACAAACTATCAAAGCCCATTATCACGCTGATCACCTGGGTTAATTCACTGCAGCACAAGCAAGCTTCCATCCCTATTCCTGTGCAAAAGCACCATGACGAACTAGGAGAACTGGCGATTTCATTTCATAACCTATGGAAGCAAAGAGAAAAAGCAGAAGCTCAATTAAACCAACTGGCCTATTACGACACACTAACAGGGCTTGCAAACCGAGCTCTGCTACTTCAAATGCTTCAAAACCATATTGACAGTGCCAATCAGTCTCACTCTACCGGCATACTGTTTTACCTAGATTTAGACCGTTTTAAAACCATCAATGACTCATTGGGCCACACCATTGGAGATAATTTACTTAAGGCGATCTCAAAGCGTTTAGAAGCATGGATCAAAAAAGGCATGATCGCTGCACGAATTGGTGGCGATGAGTTCGTTGTTCTCGCACCCGATCTGACACTCGATAAGGCAGGAGACGTTGCGCAGCAAATTTTGGCTCTGATGTCTAATCCTTATGCGATTGATGGCCACCAACTATACTGCACTGTCACGATTGGCATTTCAGTGTATCCATCTGTTGGAAGTACGAATATTGATATCCTCCGTCAGGCAGACACCGCCTTATACCGAGCTAAAAGCGCAGGGCGTAATAACTACATGTTTTACGAGCCAGAAATGCGAGCTCAAGTTGAGTCTTTTTTAGAGATAGAAAAAGGTCTTCATGAAGCGATCAATAAAGATCAGCTCGAACTTTATTACCAACCTCAGGTGAATGAAAAGCATCAAATCGTGGGTGTTGAAGCGCTGATAAGATGGAACCATCCAGAAAAAGGGGTGCTGCCTCCCGGTGTATTTATGCCGATTGCTGAAGAAACCGGGCAAATACTGCCCATCGGGGATTGGATTATCGAACAGGCATGCTATCAATATTCAATATGGAAACGTATGGGAATATTGCCACCCACTTTTCGACGCCTGGCCATTAACATCAGTCCTTTACAGTTTTCAAAAGACTCATTTGTTGATCATATTACCCAAGCTCTTTCCCAAGCAGGAATTACTGGAGAACACATTGAGCTAGAAATAACAGAAAGCCTACTACTGGAAAATGTCGAAAGTGCTATTCAAAAAATGGCGCTGCTCAAAGAGCATCAGCTTAAAATTTCTATTGATGACTTTGGTACAGGGTATTCTTCATTGCGTTATTTGAAATTACTCTCGGTAGATGTACTTAAAATTGATCGCTCGTTTGTCACCAAACTTCATTTAGATGAAAGTGATCAAGCCATCGTTGATACTATTGTGATGACAGCAAGAAGATTGAACCTAGAAGTGATCGCAGAAGGCGTGGAAGATCAATATGAGCTGCATGCCCTTAAAGAGTTAGGATGTGACCAATTCCAAGGCTACTTATTTGATAAGCCCCTTAAAACCGAGGAAGTGATCAGCCGCTTTGAACACAACCTCTATACCGTCCCTCAGCGAGAACTCGACAATCCAACAGTTAAAGTGACAACTAAATAATCATAGACACAGTAAGGTCATGCTTTTGTCTTTTATTGCTAAAGACAATGCTAAAAATCGATAGGGCAAGAATTCATAGGGAAAGCAAAATTTGGTTTTCTTCTTTCTTCAAGAACATCCACCAGCAATAGAACACTCTGTTAAAAAAATAAGTAGCTCATAATGATGGCGTCTTCTTTGCCTTTCTCAGTCGGGTAATAGTTAATCCGTCGATCAAGTTCATTAAACCCAACCGATTCATATAATTGATAGGCTTTTTTATTGCTTTCTCTCACTTCCAACCACGCACTTTCAGCCTTGGCTTGCTCACACATGTCTAAAAAGAATTCAGTTAATCGCTTACCGTACCCTTTTCCTTGATGTTGTGGGGAAACAGCAATGTTAAGTAGGGTCACTTCTCCCACAATATTTTGTGCATAAAAGTAACCAACCACACGGTCACCGACCAACATTGCATGATGACAACCACCTCGACTATTGACATCTCGAATCATCGATTCAGACCAAGGATGAGTATGAGCCGATTGCTCAATCGCATAAACCGACGTGAGGTGCGATTCACGCAGCGGAAGAATTTCAACTGTCATTATTCATTACTCGTAAGAACAAATTTGCTGCCAAAGTGCTCTTCGGTGCTCAGTGTGACCATTAATAGAAGAAAGAAGCGGTGTCACCAACTTTTTCGCTTTGTGGGAGTCATCAATACTGGCCTCACCAGCATACCAAATCCAACTGAGTTGATGCTCACCTAACCCCATCAATTGTTCTGGATAGATGTGCTGAGCCTGATCTAATGTGAGTTTAATACTTTTAAGTACCCGCTCAAACATCATCGCAATCTCTCCAGTCGGAAGCTCTGTTGATACTAGCAGCAACTGACATTCGTCAGATAAGTTCAACATTGGAGGTTGAAAACCGAGCAATCGTTCAGGGTAGCTCAATTGCCACGTATCGATTCCCATTTCTTTCAAATAGTGTATTTCAGTTTGGGGCATTAACCTTAACCTACAAAGCGTAAACACGCCGATCCTAACAAATATATTGGATAAAGGAAGGAGGAAATCTTAGTATCCTACGATGCGATAAAGACTCTCAATCCATTCACCTTGCCATTCACCTTGCTTTCCCATTGGGTTTAAGTGAATGCTTAACCTAACTCATCAAATTCAGGGCAATACTCTATCAAACCAGAACGAGAGGCTAACTGATTCTCGGCTAATTCTGCTATTTGAAATGCGCCATCAGGCACTTCCCATTTGCACTTAAAGCCCTTTTCCTTAGCGCTAACAAAACCAAAACGAGAGTAGTAATTTGGATCCCCCAAAACTACACACACCGGGTAACCAAACTCTAACAATGAAGAAAGACCTTCTTTTACTAAAGATTCGGCAATACCTTGATTTCGAAACCCCTCTTTAACACACACTGGGGCTAACCCTTGCCAGTGACAATCTTCGCCTTCCACAGATACAGGGCTAAACATGGCATGACCAACAACTTCTCCCTCATCATTGCAAGCAACCAATGACAACGTCAGGTGGCTATTCTCTCGAAGCTTCATCACTAGATTAGCTTCGGCTTCGGTTTCAAATGCAGATTTTACAAGTCGAGCAATGGGTAATATGTCGGCTGGAGCTTCAGTTCGAATAAGCATGGGTAACCTCATTGCTCGTGGATGTTTCTACGCCTTTTTGCACGAAGTCCGCTAGTTGCGCCAACATCGTTTGCAGTGGCCTAGGCAGTAATTCTAAATCAACACTATCCATTAAATTTTTCACTTCCAAACCCAATTCGGTATCCCCTTCAATAGAGAGACGACGTTGGAAAAATAGGGTATCAGGATCTTCCTTTCGACCAGCAATCAGAACTAAGTCATTCAACTCACCAGAAAAGCTGACGTCTTCAGCAACGGGGGTGTCAGCGATCACTAGCTTATCCTGTTGATAACTAATATACCAACACAGCGCCATGTCGCGAATTTCAACTTTTAGCCATTTGTCTTCCAGGAATTCAAAATCCCCCTCTTCTAAAGCCTCTTTGAAGACCGTCTTCATGACTTCAAGCAAGGCTTTTTTTTGTACAACTTGTGGTAAAAAGTGGACTGGGGATCGCAAAATTGATGCTGCATTTTGAACTAGTTGAGTGCGAATCTTGTTTATCACGCGCGTTATCCGTTACTTTGTAAATATAATATTTCATCATAATTGATGTAATAGTGCTAATTCCTGTTATGTATCAAAGAAGTCGAGAATGTTCTTGACGCTTTTACATATCAAAATTCAGGGGTATAGTTAATGTATCGTCCCATGTTTCACGTGCCCTGTGAAACTCTAACCGCAACGGAGAGTTGGTAGTTATTGATGCCTTCGCAACAATTACAACACTGGTTTGAAAAAATCACACATCATAGCCCATTCTTTTTTGCCGTTATCGATGAACAGCATAACTACAGCATGGTCAATGAGAGATATTGTGATATTGCAGGGCTAACTTCCAAAGAACTGTTCGGTATGAATGACTCTCAAGTTCTAGGCAGTCACTTTTATGAGCACATAAAACCATACTACGACAGAGCATTTCGAGGAGAAACTCTCGAAGCTGAAATCACACTACATGATATCGACATCGATACAAGCCTGCATTTCAGTTTATCTCCAATCCTGAATGGGCAAAAAGTCGAATCCATTATATTTCACGCTGTTGACACCTCAGAAAAACAGATATTGATTCGGTCTCTAGAGGAGTCCGAAAGCAAATATTCGACACTCACCTCACTTCTTCCTGACGGCCTGCTTCTTGTCGAAGATGATTGCATTATCTCTGCCAATCCTTCGGCTATTCGTTTGCTGGGAATGACGTCATCTTCGGATCTGCTGGGTGAAGATTTAACTCGACTTTTTGTCGATGAAAAAAGCAAAACCGTCTTTACTCTTCCTTTAAGCCAGCTCATTACCGATGCACCTATGATTTGCCTCACTGGGCCTCGCTGCGGCATTGAGAGGAAAGTACAGCTGCATGCTGACTCAACCATTGTGCTGGGTAACCAATCGCAACTCGTGTTGATTCAGGATGCGGAAGATGCACCGAAACAGTTATCTAGCGCGTCACAAGAAGATCCACACCTAGATTCATTAACAGGGGCATTTAACCGTTTTGGTTTTACCAAGCGTCTGGAGCAGTTCATTAACAATGAAACTCCACTTCTGATGATGTATCTAGATATCGATAATTTTAAGAACATTAATGACTCTTTAGGCCACCATATCGGTGATAAAGTCATTAAAGAGGTAGCAGCTCGACTCAAGCGGTTGTTGCCTCAGCAAGCGGTGTTAGGACACTTAGGTGGCGATGAGTTTGGCCTGATCTTACCAAAACCTGAAAACAATCGTATGGCCGAAATTCTTGCAGAACGAATCATTGGCCTGATTAACCAACCGTTCGATCTTCATCACTTCAGTAAGCGACTTTCTTGCTCTATTGGTAGTGTGGCATACCCAGGTGATGGCAACGATGCACGTATTTTATTGCAAAATGCTGATACGGCGATGTATGAAGCCAAAGATCGTGGTCGAAATCGTCTGATTAAATTCAATGACCAGATGAATAAAGAAGCACGAATGCGACTCTGGCTTGAGATTGAACTGCAAAAAGCGCTGCAACAAAACGGCCTTGAAGTTTGGTATCAGCCGAAAGTTAATGCGCGCGACTTTAGCATTAATGGCGCCGAGGCACTGATTCGCTGGAAACACCCAGTTGAAGGCTACATTAGTCCTTCTGCTTTTATTCCTGTCGCTGAAAAAGCGGGGCTTATTGAGCATTTAGGCCGAGTCGTGATGCGTGAAGTGTTTGCGACAGTGAAGCGTTGGAAGTTGCAAGGGATTTTACCAGGTCGCGTGGCTATTAATTTATCTCCAGAACAGTTTGGTAATCCAAAACTGATTGATTATATGGAAAAATTGTTGCGCTCTACGGCTCTTGACCCCAACTGCATTACTTTTGAGCTAACTGAAAGTGCGGTGATGAGTGACAGTGAACATACAATTCAAATGCTAAATGCCATTAAAAAACTCGGTTTTACCTTGTCTATTGACGATTTTGGTACCGGCTACTCCTCCCTTTCTTATTTGGCTCGTTTTCCTATTGATGAGCTGAAAATTGATCGCGCTTTCATTAGTGACATGGATACCCTGCCTAAACAAGTCACTGTCATTGAGAACATTATCAACCTGGGCAAGTCTCTCAACTTAACCGTGGTTGCAGAGGGGGTAGAAACCCAACAACAGGCAACCTTGTTGTCTAACCTCAACTGTCATTCCATCCAAGGCTTTCACTTTTATCGACCTCAACCAAAACAAGAAGTCGAAGATCTCTTCATTCAAAACCGTCGCCACAAGAGCTAGTCTGAACCATCCCCCTAACAATTGAAATCATTTACGACTATTTACTCATCGATATCTAATTTATTCACCCAAACCTGCCTTACATCAAACTCGCTATTCACATATCTTCATAAAATGCAGTCACTTTTGTAGAAATTGGTACATTGCAATGGAACTCCTATGCCCAGCTGGAAATCTACCAGCACTCAAAACGGCCATCGATTGTGGTGCAGATGCGGTTTATATCGGCTTTAAGGATGACACCAACGCGCGTCATTTTGCTGGTCTTAACTTTACCGGGAAAAAACTTGATAAAGCCGTTCAATACGTGCACGACAAGGGCAAGAAAATTCATGTGGCGCTCAATACATTCGCTCATCCAAATGGTTTCGAGCGCTGGACGAAAGCAGTGGATCAAGCCGCCGACCTTGGAGTCGACGCTTTGATCATCGCGGATATCGCAGTATTAGAGTACGCAGCAAATACATACCCACATATGGAATTGCACCTTTCAGTCCAAGCTTCAGCCACCAACGTCGCAGCCATCGACTTTTACCACAAAAATTTCAATGTAAAACGCGTGGTACTGCCTCGTGTACTCTCCATCCATCAAGTGAAACAGCTGTCGCGTAATATCGACTCAGATGTCGATTTAGAAGTTTTCGCTTTCGGTAGCCTGTGCATTATGGCTGAAGGCCGTTGCTACCTTTCTTCATACATGACCGGTGAGTCGCCAAATACGGTTGGTGCATGCTCTCCTGCTAAATACGTCCGTTGGCAAGAAACGCATAGCGGGCTTGAGTCACGCCTCAATGAGATCCTCATTGATAAGTATGCGACGGGGGAAAACGCTGGATACCCTACGCTGTGTAAAGGTCGCTTTGAAGCGGAAATCGAAGGCGAACGTAAGCGCTACCATGCGTTAGAAGAACCGACTAGCCTAAATACTCTGTCTATGCTTCCTGAGTTATTTGCTGCCAATGTTGCTTCTGTGAAAATTGAAGGTCGTCAGCGTAGCCCAGCCTACGTAGAACAGGTAACCCGTACTTGGCGGGCAGCCATTGATCGCTACCTTGCAAACCCAGATTCCTATCAGGTGGAAGCGTCCTGGAATGCCGCCCTGGCTAACGTCTCTGAAGGGACACAGACCACGCTTGGTGCTTACCATCGCAAATGGCAATAAGGAAAAGTAATGGATAACTCAATGAAATACGCATTAGGCCCACTGCTTTATTTTTGGCCAAGGCAAGATGTGGAAAGCTTCTATCAACAAGCAAAAAATAGCGCTGCGGATATTATTTACCTGGGCGAAGCCGTCTGTTCAAAACGACGCGAAATGAAAGCGCACCACTGGCTAGATATCGCGAAAGAGCTGTCGGCATCGGGTAAACAAGTCGTCTTGTCCACAATGGCGTTGCTTGAGGCACCGAGTGAAGTCAGCATCATGAAAAAGTACATCGATAACGGTGACTTTGCCATTGAAGCGAATGATGTATCTGCGATTCAACTTGCCAGTGAAAGTAACGTACCGTTTGTGGTAGGCCCTGCGGTGAACACTTACAATGCACACACTTTAAACGTGTTCCTAAAACAAGGTATGACACGTTGGTGTATGCCGGTTGAGCTTTCACGAGAATGGTTATCTAACGTGATGATCCAATGTGACGATCTCAATATCCGTCATAAATTTGAAGTCGAAGTATTCAGTCATGGTTACCTTCCGCTCGCTTATTCCGCTCGTTGCTTTACCGCTCGTGCCGAGAATAAAGCCAAAGATGACTGTGACACCTGCTGTATAAAATACCCAACTGGTCTACAAGTTGACAGCCAAGAAGGTCAATCCGTATTTAACCTCAACGGCATTCAAACGCAATCCGGTTATTGCTACAACTTAATCAATGATTTACCCAATATGAAAGACTTGGTCGATGTTGTACGTTTAAGCCCGTTAGGAATCGACACGTTCTCTGAACTGACCAATTTCAAAGCCAACGAAAATGGTGACCAACCAATGAACATTACCGACCGTCAATGTAACGGTTACTGGCATCAACTGGCTGGGTTAGAGGTAAAAAACATCTAATTTAGGTTAAGGCATTAATGAGAAGGTCTAGATCACTAGACCTTTTTCGTATCGAAAACGTCACATCAACACTAAGCGGTAGCTGGGCTCAACGGTGTTGAATCTAGCTTCTTAATGTCTTTCATCAAAATCGCAATAACCACAACACTCAACGCAATATTTGAAAGAGGATAAGCCATCCAAATTCCTGGGACACCAAACAACTTAGGCATGATATACAAGAAAGGCAGTTGAATCAGCAAATTGCCCAACATCACAAACATCGCTTTACCTCCCTTGTTCACCGCTTGGTAATAAGCCCCGGTGACGACTAAAAATCCATCCAATGCTAACGCAAACAGATGTAATCGAATGCCTAACACTGTGTACTCGACAAGCTGAGAGTCCTGAGAGCTAAATACTGAAACAAACTCTCTAGGAAAAACATTCAGTAGAATGGCGAATACTATTCCAACCGACACTGAACTCACCATTGCGATCTTCAGAAGTTTACGAATGTTGCCTGGATGTTTAGCACCATAGTTATAGCTCACTAGCGGCTGCATACCATTGGCAATACCTTCGGCTGTAAGATAATAAACCGTAACGATGTAGCCCAGAATGGCATAAGCGCCAATCATCAACTGATTCCCATATTGCGCAAACAAAGCGTTATGCATTGCAACCATCATTGAGCCATAGGCATACATAAAGAAACTTGATGTGCCGATCGCAAAAATCTGTGGGATAACATCAAGTTTCAGTCTCAATTCATTCCAACATAAACGAAGGTTTGCTCGATGCGAGAAGAAGTAAGCCAAACCGAAGCCGGTAACAACACACTGGGCGATAGACGTTGCTACAGCGGCTCCCTTCAACTCCCAGCCGAGCCAAGCGATGAATAGGTAATCGAGAGCAATGTTAATCACAGCACCCACTACCATCAAAATCGTCGCCATATTAGGGCTATCATCATTGCGCAGCAGAAATGGCATCGCAATAGACCCAAGGGTAAAGATACTGCTACCTATCAATATATGTAAATACTGTAACCCAAGATCGTAAACCCGCCCTTCCGCGCCTTGCCAAAGCAAGAAGAGATCAGCAAACAGAAACAATATTCCAGCGACGAAAGGTGAAAGCACCAACAATAACGTTAACCCTGTTGCTAAAATATGTTTTGCACCTTGATTGTCTTTTTCTCCTTGGCGAATAGAAACAAGTGCGCCAGTACCAACGCCAACGAGCATTCCCAAGCCAAGAATAGTACCAATAACAGGCCAAGCGATATTGATACCCGCTAACCCATCAGCCCCAACATAGCGGCCAATAAAAATACCATCAACCACTTGATACAAGCCATTAACGAGCATCGCGGCTACGGTTGGAATCGTATAACGCCAAAATTGACGGTATATGCTGTTACTCATAATGACTTCTCTTAAATAACCTGACGACACACCATTTAATTATCTAGGCTAACTAAATGAGTAAAACTCTATTTGAGTGCGATTTTTAATAGTTGATTTAACTGATCCAATTGATCATCCGTGAGTTTTTTTTCTAACTCTCTCGCCATCACACCATAAACCCGACTCTCCTCTTTTAGAGCAACGGTCGCTTTTTCAGTCAACTCAACTCGCTTAGATCGCGCGTCTTCAGCGCAAGATTTCCTTTCTACGAGTCCTTTTCTTTCCAAACGCTTAACCATATTCGTCGCCGATGGTTTGCTTACTTGCATTTCATTGGCAAGATCCGTTAAACGAATCGCATCCTGCGAAACCTGAATCACTTTTAGGTAATCATATTCATTGAAGCTTAACTGATCTAAAGAGTCATTTTTAGATTGAACGCGCCACACCTTTGATGCAAACCGTTCGATTTTTTCAAGATTATCCCAAAGCATAACAGCACAACCCAATTTAATTAGCTAGACTAACTATTTTAATAGATCTTTGGTATAAAGCAACAGGTATAGGTATCTAGAAATATACATAAGGTAATAAAAAACCGCCTGTTATTGACGATCATTCTAATGATCGTCAATAACAAGCGGCCTTGTCAGTCTCTAGAGGTGTTGTTACTGCTCTTGCTGCTCAGTCAATGCTTGTTTCTTTGCTTGGGCAAGTTGATCGGCTTTTACTTGATTGTAAATACGGCTTAACTCTAAAAAGGAATAGCGATGCTCAACATACTCAAACACATTACCCGCTAAAGCCAGTTTGTACAGAGAGATAGCACTGGCAAAATCACCTTCCTGTTGGTAACGCTTCGCCATGTAGAAGTAAACTTCCGTTAAGCGTTGGGCAAGTAACGTATTATCTCTTGTGCCAACTAAAATGGCTTTAAATGCATTCTCTTCCGAGATGTCATTTAACGTCAGCCCAACAAGAACCCAACCCCACTCTTCTGTGCGCGCTTCATACCGAGTCATCAACGCGGTTTTTGCGGCTTCAAGATCCATTTCCGATTGAATGATATAGAGCCAAAGCGCCCCGAAAGGATCGCTAGGATCACGTTCAAAATGTGTCGACATCTCTTCGTAAGCAAGATCGATGCGTCCACCGTAATAAAGAGCAATAGCACGATTGCGTTCTGCATAAGCGTTATCTGGATCAAGCTCTAACGTTGAATCAAACGCTTCATAGGCAGCATCAAACTCACCAACTTGGGTAAAATAGACACCCAGTAAATTAAAAATATCGGGTTGAGCTGGGTTTAATGATAGTGATTGATTGAAATCCAATCGGGCTAAATCACGCAAACCAACGCTGTCATAGTAATTACCGCGTTCATAATGCATTTTTGCTCTAACTTCATCTTGCAGATCAGCACGTTGAAGTAATTGAGTTAAACGAGCAATTTGAACTTCTTGCTGAACACTTGCCTGTAATGGCACGGCCATTGGTGGATAGATCCACTGTTCTTGATCGGGTGTTGATGTCGAAGCACACCCCGCTGTGACCAACAAAAATGCACTTAATGTGGCGCTACGAAACCATTTCACAAATAGATACTCCTGTCGCCCAACATAAATTTGCTGGAAAATAAGATGAAAAAAAGGGAGCGATAAGGCTCCCTTTATAACATGCTTTATACTCAATAGGTCAAATTACCTATTTAAGAATAACGAATTACTCAGCGTCAGCAACTGGTGCTTCTTCTGCAGGCTTATCTGCCGCTTCTTTCATGCTTAGACGTACACGGCCTTGACGGTCAATTTCAAGTACTTTAACTTTCACTTCTTGACCTTCAGTTAGGTAATCAGACACTTTCTCGATGCGCTTATCAGCGATTTGAGAAATGTGTACTAGGCCATCTTTACCAGGAAGGATATTAACGAATGCACCGAAATCAGCCAAACGAGCAACTTTACCTGTGTAGATAGTACCTACTTCAACTTCAGCGGTCAGAGCTTTAATGCGGTTGATGGCATCTTCAGCTTGCTCACCCGAGGTTGCAGCAATTTTAACCGTACCGTCATCTTCAATTTCGATCGTTGTACCTGTCTCTTCACATAGAGAACGGATCACAGCGCCACCTTTACCAATCACATCACGGATCTTATCAGTGTTGATCTTCATTGTGTGGATGCGCGGAGCGAACTCTGAAATATCGTCACGAGCACCAGAGATAGCTTCATCCATAACAGTAAGGATGTGCTTACGCGCACCTTGTGCTTGATTAAGAGCGATCTGCATAATCTCTTTCGTGATACCTTCGATTTTAATGTCCATTTGAAGCGCAGTGATACCATCGTTAGTACCTGCTACTTTAAAGTCCATGTCACCTAGGTGATCTTCGTCGCCAAGGATGTCAGAAAGAACAACGAAGTCGTCACCTTCTTTAACCAGACCCATTGCGATACCCGCAACAGAAGCTTTAATTGGAACACCAGCATCCATAAGCGCTAGAGAAGTACCACATACAGAAGCCATTGAAGAAGAACCGTTAGATTCAGTGATTTCCGATACAACACGTACTGTGTATGGGAATTCTTCAATTGAAGGCATAACCGCTTGGATACCGCGCTTAGCCAGTTTACCGTGGCCGATTTCACGACGCTTTGGAGAACCAACAAAACCCGTCTCACCTACACAGTATGGAGGGAAGTTGTAGTGTAGAAGGAAGTGGTCTTTCTTCTCACCCATTAGGCTATCGATGATTTGAGCATCACGTTGTGTACCAAGCGTTGCTGTAACAAGTGCCTGAGTTTCACCACGAGTGAATAGAGAAGAACCGTGAGTACGTGGAAGAACACCAGTACGTACGTCTAGTGCGCGAACCATATCTTTTTCACGACCGTCGATACGTGGGTTACCCGCGATGATGCGGCTACGTACTACGTTTTTCTCTAGAGAACCCAACATGCCGCGGATTTCGCGCTCATCTAGGTTTTCGTCTTGCGCGAGAAGCGCTGCAACGGCTTCATTCTTAATGACGCCTACTTTCTCGTAACGCGCCATTTTTTCAGTAATTTGGTACGCTTCAGATAGACGTGCTTCAGCAAGTTCAGCAACTTGGGCTTTAAGCTCTGCGTTTACTTCTGGAGCAGTCCAATCCCAAGCTGGAGTCGCAACTTCAGCAGCAAATTCGTTGATCGCTTTGATGACAACTTGTTGTTGGTCGTGACCGTAAACAACAGCAGCAAGCATTTCTTCTTCTGATAGGTTATCAGCTTCAGATTCAACCATAAGTACCGCGCCTTCAGTACCAGACACAACGAGGTCTAGTTTAGAGTTTTCAAGCTCAGTGTTTGAAGGGTTAAGAACAAGTTGACCGTCGATGTGACCAACACGTGCAGCACCGATTGGACCATTAAATGGAACGCCAGCGATAGAAAGTGCAGCAGACGTTGCGATCATAGTGATCATGTCTGGGTTTACGTCAGGGTTGATAGAAACAACCGTCGCGATAACCTGAACTTCGTTTTTGAATGCACTTGGGAAAAGTGGACGAATTGGACGGTCAATCAGACGCGCTGTTAGTGTCTCAGCTTCTGAAGGACGACCTTCACGCTTGAAGAAGCCACCAGGGATTTTACCTGCAGCGTAAGTACGCTCTTGGTAGTTTACTGTTAGCGGGAAGAAATCTTGACCTGCAACCGCTTCTTTTTTAGCAACAACAGAAACGAATACGGATGTATCGTCCATAGTGGCCATTACAGCAGCAGTAGCTTGACGTGCGATAACGCCAGTTTCTAGCGTAACGGTGTGATTGCCGTATTGAAACGACTTTACAACTGGTTTTTCAAACATTATATATCCTTGATCTAAAGGGTAACTTTAGAATAAGTAAGTGACCGTTCAAGAGATTACCAATCGCGACTAGTGAAAAGAGACTAAGGATAACCAAACTATTAACCCAATCGCTTTTGAATAGTCGCGACCAATAGGCCGACATCTGTGACTGTAATTCTTGAACAAATTTATGTGCCTAGTGCAAGAGCATGATAGGCGAGGCGTAGTATAAACTATATGAGCGGTGTTTTGCTATGATCGGTTACTTTGTCCTAAAAAAAAGCATGGTTTTACTGAATTTTAGGCAACAAAAAAGGGGCATATAGCCCCTTTCTAAACAAACTTTCTATGCAGCTACTAATTAGCGACGTAGACCTTGACGTTTGATTAGATCTTGGTAACGAGCTAGGTCTTTGCCTTTCAAGTAATCAAGAAGTTTACGACGGCTAGATACCATGCGTAGAAGACCACGACGGCTGTGGTGATCGCCTTTGTGAGCTTTAAAGTGACCTTGAAGGTGGTTGATAGAAGCAGTAAGTAGTGCTACTTGTACTTCTGGTGAACCAGTGTCGCCTTCAGATTGTGCGTATTCTGCAACGATTGCTGCTTTAGTTTCTGCATTCAGAGACATAATGCTCTCCTAATAAGAGTAGGTTTATAGTTGTAGCAGCCAATCTCTGATTCAGCCACTACGCGAAGCGCGGATTATAGGGGAATCTAGATACTATGGCAACTGAATATAACAACGGAATACCTTCCCTTGCCCACTCTATCGATTAAAGAGTATTTGCGCTCAATTTTTTCATGTTAAACTTAGGCTTAACACCTTTAAATAAATCATTAGGATCACACATGAAAATCGGCATCATTGGCGCTATGGAACAAGAAGTTACCATCCTTAAGCAGGCAATATCTAACTGTAAAGAAGTCAGTAAAGCGGGCTGCAACTTCTTCTCGGGTGAGCTTAACGGTGTTGATGTCGTGCTTTTACAGTCGGGCATTGGTAAAGTCGCTGCCGCTATTGGTACCACCATTTTACTTGATGAATATCAGCCAGACGTTGTCATCAATACCGGCTCTGCGGGTGGTTTTGACTCTACTCTCAATTTAGGCGATGTCGTCATCTCTACTGAAGTTCGTCATCACGATGCTGATGTGACCGCTTTTGGCTACGAAATTGGTCAAATGGCGGGACAGCCTGCTGCCTTTCTTGCCGATTCAAATCTAATGGACATTGCAGAAAGAGCACTGGCACAAATGGAAGACAAACACGCAGTTCGAGGCCTAATTTGTACTGGTGATGCCTTTGTTTGTAGCGCAGAGCGTCAAGCGTTTATTCGCACACATTTCCCGACGGTTATTGCGGTCGAAATGGAAGCCTCTGCCATTGCTCAGACTTGTCATCAGTTTAATGTTCCTTTTGTTGTGGTTCGTGCTATTTCTGATGTTGCCGATAAAGAGTCTCCAATGAGTTTTGAAGAGTTCCTACCTCTTGCAGCACAAAGCTCTTCAGAGATGGTGATAAAAATGGTTCAACTGCTTAAATAGTTAACGACGGATATCATGGAAGAGATTTTTAGTCAGTTCTATTCAAATGGAGTGCTCCTCGTCATGTGGGGAGCCTTATTATTTCATCTGCTTATCCCAATTCCTAGAAGCGCTCACCCTACGACACTGTGGCATAAGTTTGCAGAGCAACTCGCTGAAAAAGTAAACGTCAATAATCACTACTCACAGAGTTTGATTTCCGGCACGCTTGCTTGGTTACTAATGGTCATCCCAACGATTCTCGTGCTGTGGGCGCTAAAACCATTGGTGTGGCAACCTCAGTTATTTGAATTGGCTTTACTGCTACTTGCCCTAGATTGGCGCAGCAATGAAGTCCTTGCAAATGGGCTGACTAAGGCACTCGCTCATGACGATAAATCGACGGCTAGATCCTTGCTTTCCCCGGTACTCAACCGAGACACAAGTCGCTTGTCAGCTTTAGGGCTTGGTAAAGCTGGGGCTGAAACCATCATTATGGGTTATGGGCGAAATGTGGTGTGTGTACTTTTTTGGTACGCAATCGGCGGTGGAAGCGGCGCTTTAATCTATCGACTATCGGCGGAACTGGCGAGAGCGTGGTCTCCTTCTCGTTCCGAATTCTCCCCTTTTGGCCTAGCGGTAACCCGAGCTGTCGCACTCTTAGACTTTATCCCTTTACGACTGTTTGCACTGTTTGTTGTGTGTGGAAATAAAGCCGTTTACACCTTTAAAGCTATGCTGACTCAAAGCTCGTCTTGGCCGTCACCTGGCCCTGCTTGGTTGCTCACTGCCGTCGGTAACAAACTGGAGCTTTCTCTAGGTGGCCCTGCCATTTATGAAAATCGCAAAAGTGTACGAGTCAAAATAGGTGGCCGTATTGCTCCCTCGGCGATTCATTTATCACAAATACAAACGCTCGTTGCGTGGCGTGTTTTCGCATGGACACTCATTCAAAGCGTGATTCTTTTCCTTTTATACCAAGGCGTTTAGATGTTTCGTTTCACCTCGATAGTCCCACTGCTTATAACGACTTCTGTTGTCTCCGCTCCGGTAGAAAGAGTCATAGCGCTCGCGCCTCATGCGACAGAAATTGCCTTTGCAGCAGGGCTTGGCGATAAGCTCATCGCGGTGAGTGCCATGAGCGACTACCCAGAACAAGCTCAATCCCTTGAAAAAGTCGCCAACTATCAAGGCATGAAACTCGAGCGGATTATTGCCCTTCAACCGGATCTCATTATTGCTTGGCCATCAGGCAACCCAAAGAAAGAACTCGAGATGCTTCGTCAATTTGGTTTCACTATCTATGATTCACACACCAAGACGCTCAGTGACATTGCAGACAATATCGACGATCTCAGTGAGTTTAGCGATAACCCGAAATTGGGTCGAGCCCAAGCAAAAGCGTTTAGAGATCAACTTGCGGCCCTATCACAACGTTACGATGTAAAAGACCCAGTGAGTTATTTTTATCAGCTCAATGAAAAGCCAATTATTACTGTTGCTCAAGGGCATTGGCCAAGTGAAGTTTTCTCTTTTTGTGGCGGAGTGAATGTCTTTGAACACAGTGCAACTTCATACCCGCAGGTGGGTATAGAACAAGTGGTGGTTGCACAGCCAGAAGCGCTGTTTTTATCTGAACACGCCCTTAGCGATGGAAGCATGTGGCACCCTTGGAAAGACCAACTCTCTGCGATAGAGAATAATGCCATGTGGACACTCAACTCAGACTTTATCAACCGACCAACCCCAAGAACCCTCGGTGCAGTTAAGCAAGTGTGTGAACACTTACAATCCATTCGCGAAAAACGCTAACGCTTTAGTAGAGAATTTCGTACAATTTCCGCCTAAATGTTCCCACTATTAAATGAGTAATCTGTCTCATGGATTCCATGCTGCTCTATCTATTTGATCTTTTTGGCACGGCCATTTTTGCTATATCAGGTGTTCTTCTCGCTGGCCGACTAAAAATGGACCCGTTTGGTGTGGTCGTATTGGGAAGTGTCACCGCGATTGGCGGGGGGACGATTCGTGACATGGCGCTCGGTGCTACGCCTGTTTTTTGGATTACAGACACCACTTATCTGTGGGTCATTTTTATTACCTGCCTTGTCACTATGCTTATTGTACGTCGGCCAAAACGAGTCGCCTGGTGGATACTCCCGGTATGTGATGCAATTGGTTTGGGCGTTTTTGTCGGCATTGGTGTGGAAAAATCGTTGATATATCAAGACTCTGCTATGGTTGCCGTCATCATGGGGGTCATTACCGGCTGCGGTGGAGGCATCATTCGAGATATGCTCGCACGCGAAGTTCCAATGGTCTTGCGTAGCGAAGTCTATGCTACTGCGTGTATTGTGGGTGGTATTTTTCATACCGTCGGGCTGTCTATGGGCTACGACTCTACAACGGCCTTTCTCGCAGGCTTAATCTCTACGCTAGCCATTCGTTTAGGCGCAATTCGTTGGCACTTATCTTTGCCTACTTTCGCATTAGGCAAGTAAAACACATCTCGATAAATATCTTTCAGAGTATAAAAAGACGGTATTAACACACAATGGCTACCGTCATTGTCGTTGTCTTAATTGAGTCTACTAAATTACAAGCCCGCTCAAATGAGCGGGCTTGACCGATATAACCTAAGTTAGATTATGCTTCGTTTGCTTTTACTTGTGCGTGTAGCTCTTGCACTGAAGTAACCGACGTTTTTGCATCTGCTGTATGAGCCATACAGGTTGCAAATGCCGCATTTAACGTTGTTGTGTAGTTCACTTTCTCCGCTAATGCACCACGACGAAGGACTTTCGAATCTTCAATCGCTTGACGACCAGCTGCTGTGTTCACAATGTAGGTGTATTCATTGTTCTTGATACGGTCAAGAATATGAGGACGACCTTCGTGTACTTTATTCACTAGGCGTGGGTTAATACCCGCTTCGCCAAGAATAACCGCCGTACCGTGAGTCGCATCTAACTGATAACCCAACTTAGTTAGCTTAGAAGCTAGATCAACAACACGCTCTTTATCGCCTTCACGTACAGAAAGAAGTGCACGTCCACCTTCAGGGTAAATGTTACCACAACCCAGTTCAGCTTTAGAGTATGCTTCTGCAAATGTCGCACCCACGCCCATCACTTCACCAGTAGAGCGCATTTCTGGGCCTAACAGTGGGTCAACACCAGGGAACTTGTTGAATGGAAGTACAACTTCTTTCACTGAGTAGTAAGGTGGGATGATTTCTTTCGTAAAGCCTTGAGACTCTAGAGATTGACCCGCCATTACACGAGCGGCAATCTTAGCGATAGGCGCGCCAGTTGCTTTAGATACGAATGGAACCGTACGTGCTGCACGAGGGTTAACCTCGATTAGATACACTTCATTGTTCTTCACAGCGAACTGAGTATTCATTAGGCCACGAACACCGAGCTCAAATGCCAACTTTTCAACTTGCTCGCGCATGACATCTTGGATTTCTTCGCTAAGCGTGTATGCAGGCAAAGAACATGCTGAGTCACCAGAGTGAACGCCCGCTTGTTCGATGTGCTCCATAATACCGCCGATAACAACGCGCTCACCATCACAAATCGCATCTACATCCACTTCAACAGCGTCATCTAGGAAGCTATCAAGCAGTACTGGAGATTCGTTTGAAACGCTGACCGCTTCGTTGAAGTAGCGACGTAGATCTTGCTCGTCGTAGACGATTTCCATCGCACGACCACCAAGTACATAAGAAGGACGAACAACTAATGGGAATCCGATTTCACGAGATTTCTCTACCGCTTGCTCCATTGTTGTTACGGTTGCGTTTTGTGGTTGAAGTAGGCCTAGACGGTCAACAGCAACTTGGAAACGCTCACGGTCTTCTGCACGGTCAATAGCGTCTGGGCTAGTACCGATAATAGGAACACCGGCAGCTTCAAGCTCACGAGCTAGTTTAAGTGGAGTTTGACCACCGTATTGAACAATAACGCCTTTAGGCTTTTCAACACGTACGATGGCAAGTACATCTTCCAGAGTTACCGGTTCAAAGTACAAGCGGTCAGACGTATCGTAGTCTGTAGAAACCGTCTCAGGGTTACAGTTAACCATGATAGTTTCGTAGCCATCTTCACGTAGCGCTAGTGATGCGTGTACACAACAGTAGTCAAATTCAATACCTTGGCCGATACGGTTTGGACCGCCACCTAAGATCATGATTTTTTCTTTGTCTGTAGGGTTTGCTTCACACTCTTCATCGTAAGATGAGTACATGTAAGCCGTATCAGAAGAGAACTCAGCCGCACACGTATCTACACGCTTGTACACTGGGTGAATATCGTATTGGTCACGCAGACGACGAATTTCACTTTCAGCAACCCCTAAAATCTTAGATAGGCGTGCATCAGCAAAACCTTTACGCTTAAGCTTGTTCAATACATCTTTATTTAAACCAGCAAAACCGTTCGCTTTAACTTGCTGTTCAAGTAGAACAATGTCTTCAATTTGAACCAAGAACCAGCGGTCGATTTGCGTTAGGTTGAATACGCCATCTACCGACATGCCAGCACGGAATGCGTCAGCGATGTACCAAATTCGGTCTGAACCTGCTTCTTTAAGCTCATGACGAATCGTTGTTAGCGCATCGGGTGCATCTAGATCAACCATTTCATCGAAGCCTGTCGCGCCAACTTCTAGACCGCGAAGTGCTTTCTGTAAAGATTCTTGTTGGTTACGGCCGATAGCCATCACTTCCCCAACCGACTTCATTTGCGTCGTTAGACGGTCGTTAGCCCCTGCAAATTTCTCGAAGTTAAAACGAGGAATCTTAGTCACTACGTAGTCGATTGTTGGTTCGAATGATGCTGGCGTTGCGCCGCCAGTGATGTCGTTCATTAGCTCGTCTAGCGTGAAGCCAACAGCCAGTTTCGCTGCAATCTTAGCGATTGGGAAACCCGTAGCTTTAGATGCTAGAGCAGAAGAGCGAGATACACGTGGGTTCATCTCGATGATAACCATACGGCCATCTTTCGGGTTGATACCAAACTGTACGTTTGAACCACCTGTTTCAACACCAATCTCACGCAGAACAGCTAGAGATGCGTTACGCATTAATTGGTATTCTTTGTCTGTCAGCGTTTGCGCTGGAGCCACGGTGATTGAGTCACCCGTGTGAATACCCATTGGGTCGAAGTTTTCAATCGCACATACGATGATACAGTTATCGTTTTTATCGCGAACCACTTCCATCTCGTACTCTTTCCAACCGATAAGAGACTCATCGATTAGAAGCTCGTTGGTTGGAGATAAGTCCAAACCACGACGACAGATTTCTTCGAATTCTTCTTTGTTATAAGCGATACCACCGCCAGTACCACCCATTGTAAATGACGGACGAATGATACAAGGGAAGCCAACCATTTCTTGAACTTTGTACGCTTCTTCCATGGTTTTCGCAGTATCGGCCACTGGACACTCAAGGCCAATTGCTTTCATTGCTTTATCAAAGCGAGAACGGTCTTCGGCTTTATCGATAGCGTCAGCCGTTGCACCAATCATTTCTACGCCGAATTCTTTAAGAACGCCGTATTTTTCAAGATCAAGCGCGCAGTTCAATGCAGTTTGACCACCCATAGTAGGTAGAACTGCATCTGGCTTTTCTTTTGCGATGATATTACGAACAACTTCCCATTGAATAGGTTCAATGTAAGTTGCGTCCGCCATATCTGGGTCAGTCATGATGGTTGCAGGGTTCGAGTTAACAAGAATAACTCGGTAACCTTCTTCACGAAGCGCTTTACAAGCTTGAGCACCAGAGTAATCAAACTCACAGGCTTGACCGATAACAATCGGACCAGCACCTAGAATTAGAATACTTTTAATGTCAGTACGTTTTGGCATTGTCTACTACTCCGAATTAAGCGGTGTGCTGTTTAATTAAATCAATAAAGTGGTCGAATAACGGCGCTGCGTCTTCTGGACCAGGACTTGCTTCAGGGTGACCCTGGAAGCTAAACGCTGGTTTATCTGTACGATGGATGCCCTGTAGAGAACCATCAAACAGTGATTTGTGCGTCGCGCGCAGAGTCTCTGGAAGGGTTTCTTCGTCAGCAGCAAAGCCGTGGTTTTGCGAAGTAATCATCACAACATCACGATCTAAATCTTTAACTGGGTGATTGGCACCATGATGACCAAACTTCATTTTCACCGTTTGCGCACCGGATGCTAACGCTAGGATTTGGTGTCCTAAACAGATGCCAAAAATTGGCAAACCTTTATCTAGAAATACCTTTGTCGCTTCAATAGCGTAGTCACACGGAGCCGGGTCACCTGGGCCGTTTGAAAGGAATACGCCATCAGGGTTTAACGCTAGCACTTCTTCAGCAGAGGTTTGAGCCGGTACAACCGTTAAGCGGCAGCCTCGGTCGACAAGCATGCGCAAGATGTTTCGTTTTGCTCCAAAATCGTAGGCAACAACGTGGTATGGCAATTCGCTGTCGTCTTTCGCTTCAGGAAGGCCACCCGTAAGCGTCCACGAACCTTGTTTCCATTGATACGCTTCTTTTGTTGTAACCTCTTTCGCAAGATCCATACCTTTTAAACCAGGAAACTCTTTTGCTTTAACCAATGCTAATGCTTCATCAATATTGCTGCCAGCAACAATACATCCGTTCTGAGCGCCTTTTTCACGCAAAATACGCGTTAGTTTGCGAGTATCGATCTCAGCAATGCCAACAATATTTTGCGATTTAAGGTAATCAGAAAGAGAACGTTCGTTGCGGAAATTAGAAGCTAAAAGAGGGAGGTCGCGAATGACGAGGCCTTGAGCATGAATCGCTGAGGATTCTTCGTCTTCGGAATTGGTTCCGGTGTTACCAATATGAGGATAAGTAAGAGTGACAATTTGTTGAGAATAGGAAGGATCAGTGAGGATTTCTTGGTACCCCGTCATCGAGGTGTTAAAAACGACTTCACCAACAGCGGAACCATCTGCGCCGATTGATTCACCGTGGAATACTGTCCCATCTTCTAGGACTAGCAGTGCTGACTTAATCAAGGCAACCTCCAGAATAAAAATGCATTAAAAACGAATTAATTTGCAATTCTACCTTCCTTTTAGCTGAAAATCAGCGTTTTTATGGAAATTAGACAAATTGGCGGTATTCTAATTATGGTTGTGATACGTGTCAAGTTTTACTATAAACAAATTACTACTTTACTAGGGTAGTAGCACTTTTCTCATTAAAGCGGTTAAAAAAACAAGTTTGGAAGCAAGTCATCTCAATAAATCACTCCAAATATAGAAATACTCATCATAAATATAGCAGAGCACCCAAGAAGGCGTGGATTTAAAAAAGCAAACGTTCAACAACACAAGATAACCTATATTTTTAGGTGACTCAGGGAGAAAAACAAGTGAGACACTCAAAACGAATAGAGAAAACAGGTAAAACAAGGAGAATTTAAGTGATATGCCGAATGATTTATTGATGCGATGAGTTATGCGTTGAAATTCATCAACGCATAACTATTTACTTTACAGTTCGTTCAAACCCAGTACATCCACCATGGTATAAAAACCCGCTGGTTTACTATTTAACCAAACCGCGGCTTTAATTGCACCATTCGCAAACGTCATGCGATCAGTCGCTTTATGGGTAATCTCTACACGCTCACCTATGTCTGCAAACATAGCGGTATGCTCACCAATAATGTCACCAGCTCGAATGGTCGCAAAGCCGATTTCATCTTTTGTTCTCTCGCCCGTAATACCTTCGCGAGCATAAACGGCAACATCGCTGAGTTCATTGCCCATCGCTCCTGCAATGGCTTCACCCATTCCGATGGCAGTACCAGAAGGTGCATCCACCTTATGGCGGTGATGCGCTTCAACGATTTCTACATCGCAATAATCACCCATGACTTTAGCGGCTTTTTCTAACAATTTAAAAACAAGGTTAACCCCGACGCTATAGTTGGGCGCCATAACAATGGCAATCTCTTTTGCTGCCTCATCAATCTGTTTCTTTTCATCTTCAGAGAAACCCGTCGTGCCGATGATGATTTTTTTACCGTATTTTTTACATAGCTCAATGTTAGCTAGAGTATTCACTGGAGCGGTAAAATCGACAATCACATCATACTCATCAACCGATTTTTCAAGACTGTCTACAATGGAAATATCAAATTTCCCTTTACCGCAGAGTTCACCAATATCGATACCGACAAGCGAAGATTCTGGACGTTCAGATCCAGAGGCAACCTTTGCATCTTGATTATTATACGTTGCTTTTACTAGGTTCCTTCCCATGCGGCCAGCGGCACCAGCTATTGCTACTCTTACCATTAAATATTTCTCCCTCTGTTGTCAGGCATCTAACCTATGATCCATTGTATTTGATCGAACTCACACTAAACTATCAACAAACACCAAATTTGACTAGCACTTAGGCAAACTCTTTTATGACCTTTTCTAGTGTGGGTAGGTTTGCTTCTGGAAAACGATAGGCGTTCAGTTCTGAGATCCCCACCCACTTTCCTAGCTGTCCTTCTTTTCCATAAGGCTCACCATTAAAGTCAGTGATCGTAATAAAGTCGAACTTGAGCGATTTTTCAGGGTAATCATATTCAACATAATGAAACGGTGCCTGCTTAGTCACTAAGATACCTATCTCTTCATGTAACTCTCGTATCATCGCCTGATCGATCGACTCATCTTGTTCAACCTTCCCTCCAGGAAACTCCCAAAAACCGCCTTTATGCAGATGTTCAGGTCGTTGGGTAATGTATATTTTTGACTTATCAGTGTTAAAAATGATAGCCGCAACAATATGAATTCTTTTCATTTAAAACTCGTTATGTTCTACGTATTTCTTTGTATTTAGGTTAAAGCACAGTATTTAGTTAAAAAAAGAGCCGCTAATGCGACTCGATTTAATTAGGTATTCATTTAAGCTATTTTGCCGTGGCACTGCTTATATTTCTTACCGCTACCACACGGACAAGGTTCGTTACGTCCAACCTTTCTCTCATCACGAACAACAGGCTGGTGACCTTCTTCGTGTTCTGAGCTTTCATCCGCTAGCTGATTTTCTGCACTTGCGTGTTGAGCTTGGGCTCTGCGTGCCGCTTCTTCCGCTTGTGCACGACGTTGAGCTTCCATTCTTTCAACTTCTTCTTGCTGCTGTACTCGCACCTTTGACAAAATCGTAATCACGTCAAATTTTAATGACTCGAGCATCCCTTCAAATAGCTCGAACGATTCACGCTTATACTCTTGTTTCGGGTTCTTTTGAGCGTAACCTCGAAGGTGAATACCTTGTCTAAGGTGATCCATCGCAGCTAGGTGCTCTTTCCAAAGCGTGTCGAGTGTTTGCAACATGACTGATTTTTCGAAGTTGCGCAGTACGCTTGCACCGACTACTTCTTCTTTCGACTTATACACTTCAACGGCGTAAGCCAGTAGCTTGTCACGCAACGCTTCTTCGTACAGCTTGTCGTCTTCATCAAGCCATGTTTGAATCGAAGCCTCTAGATCAAAATCATTTTTTAAGCGTTCTTCAAGGCCTGATACATCCCACATATCTTCTAAAGACTGAGGTGGGATGTACTCATCAATAATAGAGGTTAGGACGTCGTTGCGGTTGTGTTCGAGCATTTCGCTGATATCATCTGCACTCATTAACTCATCACGAAGTTCGTAAACCACTTTTCGCTGATCATTGGCAACATCATCGTACTCAAGCAATTGTTTACGAATATCGAAGTTGCGACCTTCAACTTTGCGCTGTGCTTTTTCAATAGAACGAGAAAGCATACGACTTTCAATCGCTTCACCTTCGTCCATACCACTTTGAATTAGACCTGCCATACGATCAGAGGTAAAGATACGTAACAACGAATCTTCCATCGATAGATAAAAACGAGATGAACCCGCATCACCTTGGCGGCCAGAACGTCCACGAAGTTGATTATCGATACGACGAGACTCATGACGCTCAGTACCTATAATATGAAGGCCACCTGAAGCTAGAACTTCATCATGCACTACTTTCCATGCACTCTTTATTTCTTGGATTTGTTCCTCTGTCGGGTTAGACAGTTGCTCAACTTTAGCCTGCCAACTTCCACCAAGTACAATATCCGTACCACGACCTGCCATGTTGGTTGCGATAGTTACCGCGCTTGGCATACCAGCACTTGCTACAATTTCAGCTTCTTTTTCATGGAACTTCGCGTTCAGGACATTATGTTTAATTTTGGCTTTTTTAAGCGCATTAGAAAGCAATTCTGATTTTTCAATCGAGACAGTACCAACCAGTGAAGGCTGACCGTTAGCCACTCTTTCTTTAATGTCTTCAATGATAGCATTGAATTTATCTGCTTCAGTACGATAAACAACATCGGGCATATCATTACGAATCATTGGTTTATTGGTTGGAACAACCACTGTTTCTAAACCATAGATAGACTGAAATTCAAATGCTTCGGTGTCTGCCGTTCCTGTCATTCCAGACAGCTTTTCATACAGACGGAAAAAATTCTGGAATGTAATAGAGGCTAATGTTTGGTTTTCATTTTGAATTTTCACACCTTCTTTTGCTTCAACAGCTTGGTGTAAACCTTCAGACCAGCGACGCCCTGGCATAGTACGGCCAGTATGTTCATCAACAATAACGACTTCGCCGTCTTCATTAACGATGTAATCAACATTTTTCTCAAACAACACGTGTGCACGAAGTGCGGCATTCACATGATGCAATAAACTGATGTTAGTCGGTGAATAGAGGGTATCCCCTTCTTCCATTAGTCCATTTTCCAACATGAGCTCTTCAACGAACTCTTGCCCAGTTTCAGTCAGATATACCTGCTTCGATTTTTCATCTAGGGTGTAATGCCCATCACCACGGTACTCTTCCGAATCTTCTTTTTCTTGACGCTGAAGTTCAGGAATCAGAGTGTTAATCTTAGCGTAAAGCTCAGAGCTATCTTCCGCTGGACCAGAAATGATAAGGGGTGTACGCGCTTCATCAATTAAAATCGAATCGACTTCATCGACAACCGCAAAGAATCTTGCTCGTTGCACTCGGTCTTCATCACGGAAGGCCATATTATCGCGTAAATAGTCAAAGCCGAACTCGTTATTGGTTCCATACAAAATATCCGCTAGGTAAGATTCTTTCTTCTCTTGAGGAGGCATATTAGGAACATTAGTGCCAACCGTCATGCCTAAGAATTCAAACAGTGGACGGTTTGTTTCTGCATCACGTCGAGCCAGATAATCATTCACCGTGACGACATGAACACCCTTGCCAGGCAAGGCATTAAGATAAGCAGGTAGAGTCGCGGTGAGTGTTTTACCTTCACCGGTACGCATCTCGGCAATTTTCCCTTCATTTAGGACCATGCCACCAAGGAGCTGAACGTCGAAGTGACGCATACCATAAACACGCTTCGATGCTTCACGGACCGTTGCAAATGCTTCAGGAAGTAAGTTATCTAACGACTCACCTTTTTCTAGGCGTTGACGAAATTCAACCGTCTTTGCTTTCAATTCTTCATCGGTAAGAGCTTCAAAAGTCGGCTCATAATTATTTATTTCTTTTACGATCTTTTTTAGACGACGCAAGGTTCGGTCATTGCGACTGCCAAAAACCTTCGTCATTAGATTAGTTATCATTTGCTATGAATCTCTCTAAATTTAGATCGAATGCGATCTACTCTAAATGCCTTCAGTCTTAACCAGTTTTAAACTAAGAATACTGAGATAAATCATGTATCACTGATATTGTGATGAGGCGTTAACATTTCAAGGCGATAGTTATAATTTGTGCCGATAGTGTAAGGAATTTTATCACTAACAACCAATAGGTGCGTCATTTGTTTGAAGCGCACTTAATTTTTTTTGAAAATTGGTTATCTATTGTGCCCATTTAACGCTATTACCTAGCTTCTAGATGCACTAAAATGAAATCAATACAACGCTTGGAACTGCTATGAGAGATCACCGCCCAACCTTAACTCAAGAGCTACTGTCTGAATCAAAGCTCAACCAGATCCAGCAACACGCTAAAGAAATTTTGATTATTAATAGCGAACTTCAAAAATTTCTACCTGCCAATGTGGTTAAACATTGCCGTGCAGCCAATGTTCGAGGAAGCCATTTGCTCATTGAAGTCGCAAGCGCTTCGATCAAAATGAAGCTTGATTATGACCGCTTAACCATTTTGAATCACTTACGCGCGGTGGGCTTTGCTCGTTTAATTTCGTTGGAAGTAAAAATCAACCCTAGCCTCTATCGAAAGACCGATTTGGCGAAAGAAAAAGACATCCGTATAAAACGCCCGCCTATTTCCAAAAGTGCAGCACAGGCATTAATGGTCGTTGCTGAAATGGCGCCACAGAAAATACGAGATCGTTTGGAGCGTATCGCTCAATTGGCAGATAAAGAAAAGTAGACAAAAAGAAGGAATAGGAAATAAGTCTGCGCAAGCAGCAACAATATCCTGCTCGACGTTTTAACTATCTAATAATTTGCGTTAACAATATTGGAAGTTAAAAAAACCAGACTTATCAGTCTGGTTTTTTTTATAATCTAAGCAATAACGAAACTAGGGTCCGCAAACGCTACTGGAGAGCCAGCCGCCTCTTCAAACGTCGCCCATTCCCATGCTTCTTGATCGGCAAGAACCGCTCTTAAAAGTTGGTTATTCAAACCATGGCCTGATTTATAAGCTCGGAATTCACCGATAATGGCGTGTCCGCACATGTATAAATCACCAATTGCGTCGAGGACTTTATGGGTCACAAACTCGTTAGCAAAACGAAGGCCTTCTTCATTAAGAATACGGTATTCGTCAAGTACGATAGCACAATCAAAGCTACCGCCTAAACACAGATTCTGCGATTGAAGATACTCAATATCACGCATAAAACCGAAGGTACGAGCACGAGAGATGTCTTTGATAAACCCTTGAGAAGAGAAATCAAACTGCAATCGTTGTTCATCGATCTCTATTGCAGGGTGATCGAATTCAATCTCGAAATCCATACGGAAGCCATTAAACGGAACAAACTCTGCCCACTTATCTCCATCTTCAAAACGTACTGGTTTTTTAATACGAATAAAGCGTTTTGGTGAGTTTAGAGTTTCAATACCGGCCTGCTGTAATAAGAATACAAATGGGCTCGCACTGCCATCCATAATCGGAATTTCAGGTGCATCAACTTCAACGATTACGTTATCAATCCCCATACCTGCAAGCGCCGCATTGAGGTGCTCTACCGTCGAGATTCTGACACCGTCTTCATTAACTAAAGCAGTACAAAGCATGGTATCTCTTACTGACTCAGGGTCAGCAGGGAAATCGACAGGAGGATTGACATCGGTACGACGATAAATAATACCGGTGTTTGCAGCAGCAGGGCGAAGAGTAAGTGTGACTTTACGACCAGAGTGGAGTCCCACACCAGTTGTTTTCACTATCTCTTTCAATGTACGTTGTCTAATCATCTACTACCCTTAATAAACTTGCTACATATATCGGTCTGCTGTGACACAGACCGGGCATGCTAACATAATTTTGAACACTGTCAAATTACGTACAGTTATTAATCAGCTTGACGACGTAAAAATGCCGGAATATCTAAATATGCATTTTCTTTCTCAGGCTTAGGCGCTGTTGCTGCTTGTCCTGAGTTTGACGTTGTCGGTGTCGTTGCTGTTTGAGCGGCAACTTGAGGTTTTTCTTGCAAAGGCTGTGCCGCCTTTTCCTCAGTTTTCGCTGGTGCTGAAGTTTGTGGCTGAGTAACCGGAGCTACTTTCGCTTTACCGCCAGCAACCAATGTAATATCAGGTTTCTTCTCTGTGCCGATACCAGTAGCAACCACTGTCACTCGGATTTCATCAGTCATGTCTGGATCAAGAGAAGTACCAATCACAACCGTTGCATTATCAGAGGCGAATGCTTTAACAGTGTTACCCACTGTCTCAAACTCATCTAAGCGCATATCTAGACCCGCTGTAATGTTAACAAGAACACCACGCGCACCCGCTAAATCAATGTCTTCCAATAATGGACTGGAAATGGCGGTTTCAGCCGCTTCTTCAGCACGGTCTTCACCTCTTGAAACACCACTGCCCATCATTGCATGACCCATTTCTGACATCACTGTTCGTACATCGGCAAAATCGACGTTAATCATGCCTGGGCGAGTGATCAGCTCGGCAATACCTTGAACCGCATTTTTCAGTACATCGTTAGCACTGCCAAACGCTTCTAGCAAAGTCACGCCGCGTCCAAGAACTTTAAGCAACTTCTCATTAGGGATCGTAATTAATGAGTCAACATGCTTAGATAGCTCTTCAATACCCTGTTCAGCAAAGGCTAAACGTTTTTTACCTTCAAAGCTGAATGGCTTAGTGACAACAGCAACGGTCAATACACCTAATTCTTTTGCTACTTCAGCGATAACTGGCGCAGCACCTGTTCCAGTACCACCGCCCATTCCAGCGGCTATAAATACCATATCGGCACCGCTCAGAACTTCTTTAATTCTTTCTCGATCTTCCAATGCTGCATCTCGGCCAACCTGAGGGTTAGCGCCTGCACCAAGACCTTTAGTGATATCACCACCAATCTGAATAACGCTGTTAACACTCGTTTTACGAAGTGCTTGTGCATCCGTGTTGACACTGATGAATTCTACGCCTTCAATAGACTCACGCACCATGTGTTCAACGGCATTACCACCACCGCCACCAACTCCAACGACTTTGATTACGGCATCGTCAGACATTTCCATCATCGGTTCAAACATTTGTTATCTCCGTTTTTCCTGCTATTCAGGTTAAAACTCTTTTTGTATCCAATTACGTAAACGACCCATTAAACTCGACATTGATTGGCGTTTAGGTTCGCTGTATTCAATGTCATCGCTTATTTGACTGTCTTTTGCGTAATGAAGTAAACCAACAGCCGTAGAATGATACGGCTCTTTTACATAATCTGTTAAGCCACTCACTTCCAGTGGCTTACCAACACGAACTTGATTGCGGAATACTCGTTCCGCACATTCTACCAATCCTTCAATCTGTGCTGCACCTCCAGTGAGGACAACTCCAGCGGCAAGGTGATGCTTTATGCCATCTTCTCGCAGCTTTGACTGAACAGTATCAATAGTTTGATTAACTAGGCCCATCAGTTCGGTATAGCGCGGCTCTATGACTTCAGACAAGGTCTGTCTTTGTAAGCTTCGAGATGGACGCCCACCAACACTTGGAACATTAACTGTATCATCTTTACTGACTAGCTCACTCAGTGCGCAGCCGTATTTTACTTTTATTTCTTCTGCGTCACTCACGGGTGTCCCAAAAGCAAAAGCGATATCACTGGTGACGGCATTACCTGCGTATGAGAAGACTTCAGTATGACGTAACGCACCGCCCGTCCAGATAGAGACATCCATAGTACCAGCGCCAATATCTACGACACAAACACCGAGTTCACGTTCGTCTTCAGTGATAACAGCATTACTCGACGCTAAGCCTGAATAAACAAGCTGCTCGACAACCAACCCACAACGCTCGACCGCTTTAACCAGGTTTTTAGCCATATCATTGTGGCTAGAGATCAAATGGACGCTCACTTCCATTCGCACACCGGAAAGCCCAAGTGGATTTTTGATTCCCTCTTGGTAATCAATGGTAAACTCTTGCGGTATTACGTGAAGAATTCTAAGTTCATCACCTATTTTAATCGATTTTGCCGTATGAATAGCCCGGTCCATATCTTCTTGAGTCACTTCCTCTTCAGATATTGTTCCCATGCCTTTTTCGATACGACTAGCAATGTGACGTCCAGATAACGATAAAAATACATTCTTAATTTGGCACTCTGCCATCAGTTCAGCTTGATCGATTGCTCGTTGTACTGACTTAACAACAGACTCTAAATCATTAACGCCACCTTTATCCATACCACGGGATGGGCTTGTGCCTGCTCCGATGATATTGATCTGACCATCTGGTAGCACCTCACCAACTAATGCTGATATGGTCGCTGTACCTATATCTAGACCAACAATTAAATTGTCATCAACAACCTTAGTCATCCGTACTCTCTTGTGCTAAATCCGGTTCAGGGAACCAACCAACGGCAGCTCCGGTATCATATCTAAGGTCGATGTAGCTGACTCGCTCAGCGTCATTTCCTAAATTCTTATACAGAGAAATAAAACGAGCAATACGCTCGTTCATTGATTCTTTACCTAATTCTAAACGCATACCGTTATCTAGAATTATTTGCCAAGCTCTTCGGTCATTCAAAACTAATGATTGAATATTTAGACCTAGCGCTTGAAACAGTGGTGCGATGTCGCGCCAAGTCGTTAAAACATATTCATTACTGCCAGCCGGACCATAAAGTTTGACTCGGTCTCCAACTAACTGGCCAATGTCGCCATTGAATACGCGACCTTTAGTATTGAGTAAGGTACTTCCATTCCATATCGCTTCAGCCTGATGTTCGGTCAAAAAAACCTTTATCGTATCAGGCCACTGCTTACGAATGGATACCTGAGAAACCCAAGGGATAGACTGTACTGTCTCTTGCAAAGACTCGATATCTTGAGACATAAACGTACCGATATGTTCAAGTCTAGCAAAAGAGTGTTGCACATCGCGAGGGGTCACGTACTCTAATTCCCCTTGCACCACTATCTTTGACAGCGGAAGCCTTTGATCATCCCACATCCAAGACAATGTTGAATAAAGCAATGTACTAATGAGCCAAACCACAGCCAACAAAAAAAGACTACCCGCAGCGTGCCTTTGAGCTAATGGCAGATACGTAACACGACGGCCTTCACTTAAATGAGTCTTAATCAAAGTCCGTAGTCCTTAGCTTGGCCAGCAAACTGTCTCTATTCTACCCAACAATAGAGGTAAAGCATTCACTTTAACCTTGGGATTATACTGAGCTAACCAAAAGTATCAAATACGAAATGTGAGTTTTCTTAACCTGATTTCAGTTAACTTCTCAAAACTCTCAAATTTGACATACTTGCCTATCGTTTAGCGCATCTTATTAATATTTAGCTCAAGAGTGGCAAGCTGCTTCGCTACTTTGCCCACATCACCTGCACCTTGAGTTAAAACTAGGTCACCATCTTGTAAAACATTCGCTAAAACAGCAGGTAATGATTCTGTATCAGCGACGAAAATAGGGTCGATTCTGCCTCGGCTACGAATCGTGCGACATAAGGCACGGCCATCAGCCCCTGCGATAGGCTGCTCTCCAGCAGGGTAGACATCAAGCATCAGCAACACGTCAACTTGATCGAGAACATTCGCAAAATCATCATACAAATCACGAGTTCGTGAATATCGATGCGGTTGGAATATCATCACCAGGCGTTTTTCTTCCCAGCCACTTCTTGCCGCTTTTATCGTAACATCAACTTCTGTTGGGTGATGTCCGTAATCATCAACAAGCATGGCCTGACCACGGCCAGTATCAAATTCCCCTAAATGCTCAAATCGGCGACCTGTACCTTCAGTACCAATCATGGCAGAAAGAATCGCTTCATCGCCAATATCGTCTTCAGTGGCAACGGCTATCGCAGCAGATGCATTTAATGCATTGTGTCGACCTGGAATGTTTAAGGTAATATCAAGGTTTGCTTTACCCTTTCGTACCACCGTGAATTTACCCTGCTGACCATTTTGTTGATAGTTTTCAAGGCGAACATCAGCGTCTTCCGAAAAGCCGTAAGTAATGACTTGGCGGCTAATACGTGGAATCAACTCTCTCACTACAGGATCATCAATACACACAATAGCTTGACCGTAAAATGGGAGATTATGTAAGAAGTCGATAAAGGTCTGTTTTAATACCTCAAAGTCACCACCGTAGGTATCCATGTGATCCGCTTCGATGTTTGTCACAATACTGACCATAGGCTGTAGATGTAAAAATGAGGCATCACTTTCATCGGCTTCAGCGATCAAAATCCGGCTAGAACCTAGGCGAGCATTGGTGCCAACACTTTTAACCAGGCCACCATTAACAAACGTAGGATCTAAGCCCGCTTCTGAATAGATCTGCGTAACGAGCGCTGTAGTGGTGGTTTTACCATGAGTGCCAGCAACAGCAATACCATGGCGAAAACGCATGAGTTCTGCCAGCATTTCAGCACGTCGTACAATCGGAATCCTCAATTCACGAGCCGCAACAATCTCTGGATTCTCTTCGTTGATGGCGGTTGAAACAACAACAACACTGGCCTCTTCAACATTACTTGCTTGATGGCCTATGTAAACCATTGCGCCTTTTGAAGATAACCTTGTAGTGACAGGGTTTTGAGCAAGATCAGACCCTGTGATTTGGTAACCTTCGTTGAGCAGAACTTCTGCAATACCGCTCATACCAGCACCACCGATACCAATGAAATGAATGCTTTTTACGCGACGCATCTCTGGGACTATTGCTCTGATTTGGGCTAGATCTTGTGTATGTTTAATGGTCATAGATTTATCTCGTTAGTTACTCAGGGCAATAATGGCATCGGCGACGATTTGATCCGCTTCAAGCATCGCAGCACCTCTCGCGTTGCTTGCCATCTTTAACAATGTTGGTCGGTCTAATTCTTTAATCATGTCAGCCAGTTTTTTTACCGTGAGTTCTGGCTGTTCTATCATTTTCGCAGCGCCACATTCTACCAAATGATCGGCATTGAGTGCCTGCTGGCGATCTTTGTGCATGAATGGGATAAAAATCGCCCCGACTCCAGCGGCTGAAAGCTCAGAAACCGTTAAGGCTCCGGATCGGCAAACCACCAAGTCTGCCCATTGATACGCCGCTGCAACATCATCAATAAAATCAACCGCCTCAAAATTAGCAACATGATGCTGTTGATAAAGCTCGCTAACGTCGGTTTGATTGTTTCGCCCGGCTTGATGAAGGATCTGATACTGATCACCGAGTTGCCCCATCACTTCCGGTAAGGTGTGATTTAAAATTCGTGCTCCCTGACTTCCGCCCATGACAAGTATCCGAATTGGGGTGCTACGCGCTGCCAAGCGACTTTCAGGATCCGTAATGGCCGCTACATCCTCTCGTACTGGGTTACCGACAACTTGTGCATCAGGAAAAGCACCAGGAAACGCCTGAAATACTTTTTTGGCAATCTTGGACAACCACTGATTGGTTAGCCCCGCAACGGCATTTTGTTCATGAAGTACAACAGGGACACCACTCAACCAGGCAGCAATGCCACCAGGCCCACTTACATACCCGCCCATACCAAGTACAACGTCAGGTTGCCAAGCTTTAATGTAGTTTCGAGCCTGTAATATCGCCGCCAAGATTTGAAATGGTGCTTGAAGAAGACCCACCATTCTTTGGCCTCGAATCCCTTTCACTTTGATAAAATCAATTTCGATACCGTGCTTTGGAACTAGATCGGCTTCCATACGGTCAGCCGTGCCTAACCAACGAATATCCCAGCCCTGTTGCTGAAGTTTCTTGGCCACGGCTAATCCCGGAAAAACATGTCCTCCAGTCCCTCCAGCCATCACCAGTAATCGTTTATTCTTTTTCATTATCATCTTTTTCTAAATTTAATTTGGGGACAGACTGCAGCCGACATTCGTGATCAATTCTCAATAAAATTGAGACAGCAACAGTCATAACAATGAGGCTTGAACCACCGTAACTGATCAGTGGCAGCGTTAATCCTTTGGTTGGAACGATACCCGAAGCCGCCCCGACATTGACGAGAGTTTGAAACGCAAACCAGATGCCAATACCAAACGCCAAATAACCACCAAACAGTTGGTTGTTTTCAAATGCTTTTTTACCAATAAACAGGGCTTTAAGAACCAGACTAAAAATGAGTAGTAGTACCAAAACCACACCAATGAAGCCCAGTTCCTCAGCCAATACCGCGAACACAAAATCGGTATGTGCTTCTGGCAAGTACTCCAGCTTTTGAATGGAATTCCCTAGCCCCTGTCCGAACCATTCACCTCGACCGAATGCCATCAGTGATTGAGTTAACTGATAGCCGCTCCCGAAAGGATCTTCCCAAGGGTCCAAAAATGACGTCACACGCCTCATTCGATAGGGCTCTGCAATAATCAAAGCAATGACGGCCATGATTCCCGCAACCATTAAGGCGATAAACTGAGATAACTTAGCTCCAGCAATAAACAACATGCCAAATAAAGTCACTAACATCACTATGACGGTACCAAGATCTGGCTGACCTAGTAGCAAAACCGCCAGCGCAGCAAACACCATGATAGGCTTCATAAAACCGCCAAAAAATGTCTCCCTCACTTCAGCTTGCTTTCTGACAAGGTAACCGGCCATAAAAATAAACAACGACAGTTTGGCTACTTCCGCAGGTTGAAGGTTAAATAACCCAAGAGGGATCCAGCGTGATGCGCCATTGACCGACTTACCGATCAGTAACACAACAATAAGTAAGAAAAAAGAAACACCCAGTAACAGCGAACTGTATTGCAGCCATTTTTTTAGCGGTACCTGAAGCACAATCGCTGAGGTAAACAAAGCGAGCAATAAAAAGACGCCATGACGAAACATGAAATGAAAGGGCTGATCGGTTAAACGAGAACTAATAGGAAAAGAGGCCGATGTGACAATGACTAGACCAGTCAACATAAGACCAAGAGAAATCCAGACCAATTGACGATCAAACAACGGCTCAGGCGCTGTTTGCGAAAACCATTCATGTACGCCCGATAAAATACGCCTAACTTGCATGCTTTTCCTTTGTCTTAATTACGCGTATTGCGATGCCAACTCAATGAAAGCATCCCCTCTCGCCATAAAGTTCGAGTACTGATCGAAACTGGCACAGGCCGGGGAAAGCATCACCATATCGCCTTGTTCCAGTTTTGGAGATATCTCAGCAATGATGTCATTCATAGTTTGATACTTTCTAGCGGATGGGTGCTGGGATAACAGCCTGTCAGCATCGGCACCATAACAGCAAAGTTGGACATTCATTGGGCCGAGTATATCGGCTAATTCTGAAAAATCGGCTCCTTTGCCGTCTCCACCCACAAGCAAATAAAGCGTGCCCTTGCAATCTAAACCCGACAACGCAGCAGCGGTGCTCGCAACATTCGTCGCCTTAGAATCATTGACCCATTTAACGCCTCTATTATCAGCGACGAGCTGACACCGATGAGTCAGGCCACTGTAAGACTTCAGCGCAGAGAGCCCTTTATTAATATTAACACCCACTTGTTCTAGCAATGCCAAAACCACTAAAACATTAGCCACGTTATGACGCCCAACAAGTGTTAACTCTGTTGTCGAAATCACCGGTTTACCATTGGCCATCAAGTACTCTTGGCCTTCAAATTGGCCTAAACAGTAGTCGCTCAAACTGTCTAATCCAAACGTGATTAAAGATTTGTTCGAATCGACAGGGTACGTGGCTTTATCTTGATGATTAACAATGCACTGTTCTGCATGTTGGAAAATACGCATTTTAGCCTCGCGGTAGTCCTGCATTCCTTCATAGCGATCCATATGATCTTCTGAAAGATTCAAAAATGCAGCCGCAGCTAAATGAAGACTAGAAGTGGTTTCCAACTGAAAACTGGACAGCTCTAGGATATAGAGATCCGCGTCTTGCTGAAGCAGATCAAGCGCTGGAACACCAATATTACCACCAACACCTACAGTTAACCCAGATGCTTTAGCAACCACCCCAGAAAGATCGGTAACGGTACTTTTTCCGTTTGAACCTGTGATCGCAATAACCGGTTTATCCACTTGCCAAGCAAAGAGTTCAATGTCTCCAACCAGCTTAATGCCTGCAAGAGAGGCTTGCTGCAGCTCAGGGGTTGCAAGTGCAATCCCCGGATTGACGACAATAAGATCCGCATTTTGGAGCCAAGACGTATTCCAACCGCCCTTGTGAAGCGAAACATTGTGCGGCAGTTCAGCGGCGCCCGGAGGCTCTAAGCGAGTATCAATCACCTGTATCGAAAGTGGTTTTGATACTTGCAAAAGGTGCTTAACCACAGAGAGCCCAGTAATACCAAGGCCCACTACAACAACATTTTCAACCTTATCCCACGGATTCATTTTTTATCCATAATAGTCAGTACATCTGCTACAAAATGATTAACGCACTTTAAGTGTGGCTAAACCGATCAAAACAAGCACGATTGAAATAATCCAAAAGCGAACGATAACACGCGGCTCTGGCCAACCTTTTAATTCATAATGATGGTGTATTGGTGCCATGCGAAAGATTCGCTGCCCACGAAGCTTGTATGAACCCACTTGTAGAATGACAGACAACGTCTCAATCACGAAAACACCACCCATAATGACCAATACGAACTCTTGACGAACCAATACCGCGATAGTACCTAATGCACCGCCAAGCGCTAAAGAACCCACATCTCCCATGAAGACTTGAGCAGGATAAGTATTGAACCATAAAAAGCCTAACCCAGCGCCAACAATTGCCGTACAAACAATCACCAATTCAGACGCCAGTGGGATGTGTGGGATATGCAAATAATTAGCAAAGTTAACATTACCTGTTGCCCAAGCAATAGCAGCAAAACCAGCAGCGACTAGGACAGTCGGCATAATGGCTAAACCATCAAGGCCATCCGTGAGGTTCACCGCATTACTGGTCCCCACAATCACAAAGTAGGTTAATACGATGTAGAACAAGCCCAGCTGTGGCATGACTTCTTTAAAAAATGGCACAACGAGCTGGGTGGCAGCGGTATCTTTGCCATGCCAGTACAATGCAAATGCAACCACCAGCGCAATCGCTGATTGCCAAAAATACTTCCAGCGTGCAATCAATCCATCACTGTTTTTTCTAACGACTTTACGATAATCATCCACAAACCCAACGACACCATAACCGGCTAATACTCCAACGACAGCCCAAACATAAGGGTTGGTTAAGTCAGCCCAAAGCAAGACGGTAATAATAATGGCAGCAAGGATCATGATGCCGCCCATGGTTGGCGTACCTCGTTTGCTAAAGTGAGATTCGGGTCCGTCGTTGCGAACGACTTGGCCTATTTGTAACATCTGCAAGCGTTTAATAAGTCGAGGGCCCATCCAAAGAGACAGACCTAACGCGGTTAAAATACTAACAATCGCTCTAAATGAAAGGTATTCAAATAAACGGAAAAAAGACACATAAGGCTGAAATAACTCTGCAAGCCAAATAATCATGAATGGTTCTCCTTCAAAGCAGCCACAATGTTACTCATCCCCGCACTATTTGCGCCTTTGACCAATAGTGTGTGGTGTCGTTTATTATGCTGTTCTAGTTGCTGCTCAATGTATGCGTTCATACGTTCATGTGTTTCGAAGTGATGACCATTACAGAGATCACTGATCACTTTGGCATCTTCGCCATACGTTAAAACGTACTCAAAATTAAATCGGGCTGCATGTTCACCGACTTGGCGATGAAGTGCAAGGCTTTCACTACCTAACTCCGCCATATTACCTAAAATTAACCAACGCGGGCTTTTAAAACTGGCCAACAAATCAACAGCGGCATGCATGGCTGGGACACTAGCGTTATAACTGTCATCAATTAAATGGATCGATTCCGATACTTCAATCGCTTCGACTCGGCCTTTTACGTTAGGCAAATGAAGCAACCCAAGTTGAATGGTTTCTAAGTCAATACCCAACTCAATTGCCAATGCACAAGCCGCCAGTGCATTCGCAATATTGTGTTGCCCAATAATCCCTAACTGAACAGTTATACTGCCAAGCGGCGTTTGCATCAAAAATTGAGCCGCCCCCATGTCATTTATTGAGATCTCAGAAGCGAAAAAATCAGCTTTGCTGTCGATGACCGAGAAAGTGACCAACCTTTTATCAGAAAGAACCTCATCCCAATAGGCGCCACCATTGCTGTCTAAATTGATGACAGCTACCCCGTTTTTAGGGAGACCTTGGTAGATTTCACCTTTCGCGATTTTCACCCCATCCATAGAGCCAAAACCTTCAAGATGCGCGGCAGCCACATTGTTAACCAGTGCAATATCAGGCTTCACTAGCTCAGTTGTGTACGCAATTTCACCAATATGATTGGCGCCCAGTTCAATCACCGCGTAGTCGTCACTGGCTTTTGATCGAAGCAGCGTCAGCGGTGCACCGATATCATTGTTAAAATTCCCTTCGGTATAAAGGACTTGCCCCCGATTCGACAAGATGCCCGCCAACATTTCTTTCACGGTTGTTTTTCCACAACTGCCCGTAATAGCGACCGTCGGCGTTTGGCATTGTTGGTGAACCCACGATGAGACGAGTCCTAATGCTTTCTTCGTATCTTCCACTAGCAGCTGCGGTACATCCACATCGCATGGTCGACTGACGATCAATGCCGAAGCGCCATTTTCAACCGCTTGCCCAACAAAGTTGTGCGCATCAAAACGCTCTCCAACAAGCGCAATAAATAAAGTACCGGATTCAATATTCCTTGTATCCGTTGAAACTTGATCAATCACAGCGTCCGGGCCAATTAGCTGTGCATTCAGTACGGCCGCTAATGTCGATAAAGAAACTGAGATCATGATGTTATTCCTAATAATTGCAGTGCTGATTCTCGGTCGGAGTAGTGAACGATTTCATTGGCCATCACTTGATAATCTTCATGCCCTTTTCCAGCCAATAATACAATATCGTTCTCATCAGCTTGTGATAACGCGTATTGCAATGCGAGATACCGGTTGTGCTCAACATAAGCGTCATCTGGGTTATCAAGACCTGCAAGCATATCTGAAACGATCAATTGAGGCGATTCACTGCGTGGATTGTCATCCGTAAAAATAATGTGATCAGCATGAGTTTCAGCGATTTTTGCCATCATTGGTCGCTTACCTGTATCACGGTCACCGCCACAACCTACAATCGCCCATAGTTTGCCTGAGCAATGAACTTTTAGCGCCAGCAGTGCCTTTTCAAGGGCGTCGGGCGTGTGAGCATAATCCACCACCACTTTGGCTTTTTGTGCCGCACTGAACAGCTCCATACGGCCTAAAACAGGCGTAATGTGCTCAGCCGCTTCTATCAAAGCTTGCTTATCAAAGCCCAAGCTCAATAAGGTGGTTAGCGCCAATAAAAGATTACTTGCGTTGAATTCACCAATCAATGGGGCGGTAAAGCTACCATCACCAAACTTACCCGAGAAAGTTAACGTAATCCCTGACTCTTGGTACTTAACGTCCGTGGCGAAAACCGTATTTTTCACATCGGAACAAAGCGATAAAGAGACACCAACAGCGTTAGCAAACTCATCACACCACGCCAAACCAACAGGGTCATCTATGTTAATGACCGCTGTACCACATTGGTGCTGAGTAAAGAGTGTTTTTTTCGCTTCACCATACTCATGCATCGTCCCGTGATAATCTAAATGATCACGACTTAAGTTGGTAAAAACGCCGACAGAAAACGGCAAGGCACTGACTCGACCTTGAACTAACCCATGAGATGAAATCTCTAACGCGGCATAGTCTGCGCCTTTCTGTGCAAATTGATGAAGTGTATGCTGAATTTCAATCGCGTTCCCCGTGGTATTCATCGCGGGTTGTAAATCGTTTAAAAATCCATTGCCGGTTGTGCCCATCACCACTGCTGATTGGTCGATAAGCCCAAGCCATTGAGCGATCAATTGAGTAATGGTCGTCTTACCGTTGGTCCCTGTCACTCCGATAAGAGAACTTGGCTTTTCAGAATACAAACGCCCCGCTAACGGAGAGAGAAAAGTATCTAGATCGTTGATATAGATAACTGAGATACCTGAAATATCCTCAATCAAACCATGAGACTTTAGTTCGCAAGCTTGAGCAATAACGCATGAAGCGCCTTGTTGGACGGCAGCATTAATGTAACGTCGTCCATCCACTTGATGACCTTTCACTGCCACGAAAACATCGCCAGAAGAAACGTTACGACTATCCAGCTCTAAGTGAGTGACTGGTAGGTGATGAAGGGTTGAGTCAGACAACTCAATCCAAGGTTTTAGTAACTCACCAAGTGTAATTTCAGAACTCATGCTATTTATCTCTTAGCTAATGACTTTTAAATTGATTTTCATCGGGTGCAACGTTCAATATCTGTAACGCACCTTTCATGATCTCAGAGAAAACGGGGCCTGCAACCGAACCGCCATAATAATTATCACCTTGTGGCTCGTTAACCACCACAACTAGGGCTAGTCTTGGGTTACTCGCTGGAGCGATACCTGCTGTGTACGCAAAGTATTCATCGCCATATCCACCCGCCACCGCTTTACGTGATGTCCCTGTTTTAGCTGCAATTCGATAACCAGGAACGGCCGCTCTTGTCGCTGTTCCACCAGGTTGGGTCACCGTTTCTAGCATTTCCAACACTAAGCGAGCGTTATCACTATCAATGACTTGTCTAGAAAGGTCTTGCTGATTGTTTTCGATAATATGAATAGGTTGGTATTCGCCGTAGTTTCCCAAGGTCGCATAAGCATGAGCCAGCTGAAGAGGGGTAATGGTTAACCCATAGCCAAAGGAGAGCGTGGCGATTTCATGTTTTGACCAGCGTCGTCTGTTGGGAAAAATACCCGACGTTTCACCGACCAGGTTAAGACCCGACGTTTCACCAAAACCGACCGAACTGTACATACCTAATAGCGCTTCAAGCGGCATATCCAAAGCCAATGTTGCAACACCTATATTACTCGACTTTTGCAATATCGTCGTTAAGTTCGCTTTTCCTACCTTTGAGGTATCCACCACTCGACTACCACCAATACGCATGATGCCGTTGCCCGTATCGATCACCGTATCTTTTGTCGCTGAACCATTTTCAAGAGCCGCTAAAACCACAAAAGGTTTAACGGTAGATCCGGGTTCAAACGCATCGGTGATCACTCGGTTTCTCATTTTAAATGATTGCAAATCTGAGCGGTTATTCGGGTTGTAAGATGGCGCATTAACCATCGATAAAACTGCGCCGCTTTTTACATCTAACAAAATAGCCGATCCTGAGGTTGCTCTGGTATCGGCAACCGCCTGTTTAATGGCTCGGTAGGAAATAGCCTGTAAGCGCTGATCGATGGTGAGCTCTAAAGGTTTTCCTTCTTCATGCTCTTCTAGCGATATATTTTCAACCACGCGTCCATAGCGATCTTTACGGATAATTCGTTTGCCAGCCTCACCAGTCAGCCACTTGTCATAGCTTCGTTCTACCCCTTCTAAACCGTGACCATCGATGCCAGTCACACCAACTAAGTGAGCACTAACCTCACCTGCTGGGTAGTACCTTCTTGATTCCGACTTTAGCCCAACACCGGGTAGCTTGAGCTCACGAATATAATTGGCCATTGCAGGGCTGACTTGCCGCTGAAGATAGATAAATCGACGCTTGTCATTACTCTTAATTTTCTTAACCAAGCTTTGACGATCAAGTCCGAGGACATCGGCCAATGCGTGCCATCGATCAAGGTCTTCGAGCCCTTTGCCCTTAAAAATAGCCACAGGATCAGCCCAGACTGCCTCGACAGGTACGCTTACAGCGAGCGGTTCATCATTACGATCGGAAATAATTCCACGCGCGGAATGAATCGTCTTAGCTCTCACGGTGCGCAGATCACCTTGTCGGATCAAGTTATCAGGTTCAATCACTTGAATGTAACCAATACGAGCCACCAAAACAGAAAAGCAGGCAACAACGCAAACCAGCAATAGATAAAAGCGCCAACGGATCAACAAAGGAGCATCCGTTTTGGGCTTAGATTTAGCGGACTTAGATTTGCTGGGCTTAGGGGAGACCGAACTCTTTTTCGTTTTCATTGTAGATTAATGATCACTTCTTTATCAGCATCAGGGCGGCGCATCTCTAGCTCTTGCTTTGCCATTTCTTGCACTCGGCTATGTTCCGCTAATGCCGTTTCTTCCAAAATAAGGTTTCGCCACTCATTGGCTAACTGTTCTCTATAGATCAACATGGTGTTTTTATCAGATATGGATTGTCGGGAGTGATGCGTAATGAACACCACCCCCATCGCACTAATAAATATTAAGACAAGCATCAACAAAGGCAACCGACCAACACCCAATAAATCGGTGACGATAAGCTTAGCTAAATTAGGTGTGCGACTGCTCATTATCGTTACAGTTTTTCTGCGATACGTAATACTGAACTGCGTGAGCGAGGGTTTTGTTCTACCTCACTTTCACTTGGCTTATTGGCTTTGCCTATCGGCTTCAAATCTGCGGAGCCTAGAGCACTGATTTGCGCTTCAGTTAAAGGAATGCCATGAGGAACTTGAGGGCCTTTACTCTCTTTACGAATAAAACGTTTCACCATACGATCTTCTAATGAGTGAAAACTGATCACAGATAAACGACCTTGTGGTGCAAGAATACTCGCAGCACCTTTCAGCGCGGTATCGATCTCTTCTAACTCACTGTTGATATAAATTCGAAAAGCTTGGAATGCACGAGTCGCAGGATGTTTTTTCTCTTTGAAGCTCTTCGGTGCAGCTTCAGAGATCAATTTCGCTAACTGACTGGTTCGATTGAGCGGTTCTTTCTCTTCGTCATCACGATGTGCGACGATCGCTTTAGCAATACGACGAGCATGTTTGTCTTCCCCAAACTCTCTAATAACCCAAGTAATGTCGTCTAAATCCGCACTGAGGATCCATTCAGCCACAGAAATACCGGCGGTGGGATCCATGCGCATATCGAGGGGGCCATCTTTCATAAAACTAAAGCCACGTTCGGCATCGTCCAGTTGAGGCGATGACACGCCTAAATCAAGCAAAACACCATCCACCTTTCCTATTAAATCATAACGTTCGGCATATTCTGCCATCCCTGAAAATGGGCCATGAATAATAGTAAAACGAGGATCATCAATTTTCTTCGCTTCAGCAATCGCTTGTGGATCTCTATCAATACTGAATAAACGACCATTTTCTCCCAACTTAGATAGAATGGTTCGGCTATGGCCGCCACGCCCAAAAGTACCATCTATGTAGGTACCATCGGGTTTGATGGCGAGTCCATCAATCGACTCATTAAGTAAAACAGAAATATGTTGGAATGGTTCAGTCATGTTGGTCTCATCAAGCTTGGGCTAAAAGCGATTAACACAAAATACAGATACACATCAGTGTACTGATTTCACAGGCTATCGCTACTGTTTGCGCAAAACATCTCGTGATATTGCGCCAAGTTTAGTGTTAACAAAATAATTTTCGTCAATATAAAGCAAAAAACCCATCACAACGCTACGTTATGATGGGTTTCGAATTGGTGGAGTTGACACATACGCCGGGTTCTGTCTCCGCTTTCGCGGCGGTAACCATTCGTCTAGGCCTGCAATCGCTCACAGGCTCAAGCAATCTACCCGCCCCCATACGCGAGCAGCGCAATGTGAGGGCCTATTTGATCTTGCTCCGGGTGGAGTTTACCTTGCTACGAACTGTTACCAGACGCACGGTGCGCTCTTACCGCACCCTTTCAGCCTTACCTGTGCCTCTTCCGAAGAAATGAGGCCATCGGCGGTCTTCTCTCTGCTGCACTTGTCGTGAGCTCACGCTCCCCAGGCGTTACCTGGCACCCTGCTCTATGGAGCCCGGACGTTCCTCCCCTCCATCAGTCTCCCGAAGGACATCAATGAAGCAGCGATTACCCAGTCAACTCCGAGGCGAATTGTATAGATAAGCGTAAAGCCTGTCTAGGAAGATGTCATCAAATGAACATTTTGTAAGCTTTCTAACAAAAACACACCATGCCCTGCTTGCACTTTAACCACATCGATTACTATTCAACCACAAAAAGAAGGTTAACTTAAATGCTCTAAACCCCATTTATACAGTGCATTTTTCTTTAAGTTATAGATTTCAGCCGTCATTGCCGCCGCTTTTTTAAGGGGTAAATCTTTCGTCAAAATGGTCAACGTTCTGGTGACTTCGTCTGGCATGGTTTCTTCGGCATTGTCTCTAAAGCCATGAATAAGCAGCACCATTTCACCACGGCGCTGATTTTCATCGCTGTTTACCCATTCAATTAATTCACCTAAAGGCAGCTTTTTAATGGTTTCAAAAGTTTTAGTGATCTCACGAGCCAGCACCACTTCTCGGTTTGGCCCCAAAATATCAAGCATATCGCTAAGAGAATCTAAGATTCGGTGAGGAGATTCGTAAAAGATACAGGTGCGCTCTGCTTTCGCGATTTCCAAAAATTTATCTTTGCGGCCTTTGCTTTTTGGCGGTAAGAAGCCTTCAAAGCTAAAGCGATCCGATGGAAGCCCTGACGCGCTGAGTGCGGTAATAACAGCACAAGCCCCCGGTAAAGGCACAACTCTTACACCTGCTTGACGACATTGATTCACAAGGTGGTATCCTGGATCACTAATTAAAGGCGTACCCGCATCAGACACTAATGCGATAGACTGCCCTTCACATAATCTATCAACTAATACTTGAGCTTTTTGCTGTTCATTGTGATCATGCAACGGGAAGGTCTTAGTTTTAATGTTGAAATGAGCGAGTAATCGACCCGTATGGCGAGTATCTTCAGCGGCAATTACATCGACGGTTGATAAAACATCGATGGCACGCTGGGTAATATCACCCAAATTGCCTATTGGAGTCGGAACAATATAGAGAGTTGGGATCTCTGCTGGCAATGTTTTGTTGTCTGTCATTTGTTTACCATCACTTCAACGATTAATATAGAGATAATTTTACACTTACAAGTATAAGAATGCATGGCTATGAAGAACCATAAGAGAATCAGTGTACCACGCTTGCTCACACCTGTTGCACTCGCAATCGTGTTGAGTGCGTGTTCATCTACACCTTCAGCACCGACCTATGTTGATATTTTGCAAGATCCTGCGCAATCGGCTGAGAGCTATTTAATGCAGGCAGACAGTGCACAAGGTTCGATTCAAAGAGACTGGTTAATCATGGCGTTTAAAGCCGCGATTGAAAGTAACGATATCGATCTGGCTAACCGTCTATCAAAGAGAATCGTTAAGCTTCCCCTGGATGAGCTGCAACAGTCGGAATGGCAACTGTCACGCGCTGAGCTACTTAACAGTGTTGGTGAATATCAACAGGCATTGTCACAACTCAACTTTCAAAAGCAATGGTCGTTACCAGACCAGCAATGGGTTGACTACTACCAACTCAGAGCAGACTTATACACCAATCAAGCAAGATTTTTTGAAGCCAGTAAAGAGCTTGTCTACCTCAGTGACTACCAAGATGAGATTGAACAGCAGCAAACAGCCAACTTAATCTGGACCAACCTTGAACGTTATCAATCGGATCAGATGGCGCTTTTAAGCGCTTCAGAAAGTGAAGAGATCATTGACGGTTGGGTTCAGCTGAGCGTTTATATGAAGACGCTCGCGAACAGCATCCCAATGCTTAAAAACAGTCTTGAGAAATGGTTTGAAGAGAACCCAACACACCCAGCCGTGATGTATACTCCACAAGCGATTCAAGACGTATTGGATTTAGAAATAACCAAACCAAAAAATACGGCCATCTTACTTCCTCTTTCGGGTAAGTTTTCAAAACAAGCTCAGTTAATCCGTGACGGCTTTATCATGGCGATGATGAATGACGAAAATCGTGATGGACAAGCGACCCTCACTATCGTCGACACCAATAAAACCGAACGAACTGAACTTGAAGCCATATTAGTTGAGAAGCGTATCGATTTTATTGTTGGGCCTTTAACAAAGGATAATGTAGAGCAACTGGAAGAAATTCAAACCAATCTAAGCCAGCACATTCCAACCTTAGCGCTCAATATTCCCGATAACTTGGAAATAGGAACAGGCACCTGCTACATCGCTCTTTCTCCGGAGCAAGAAGTCGCTCAAGCAGCAAAATACTTACACCAACAAGGTTATCAATACCCATTAGTTTTAGCGCCGCAAGGCAAGCTTGGTCAACGAGTGAGCGAAGCGTTTACTGCGGAATGGGAAAAGCTTAATGATAACAAGGTGGCTATTAACCTGTTTGGTGACAAGCGCCAGCTTCAACGTAACATTAACTCGGTGTTTGGATTGCAAGATAGCCAACAGCATATTGCTCAGATTGAGGGGCTACTGGCGATACCTTTAGAAAGCCAACCTCGCAGCCGTCGCGATATCGATGCGGTCTATATTGTCGCTAGCGGGCCTGAATTGACATTGATTAAGCCATTTATTGAAGTTGCGATTAATCCAGATACAAAGCCACCAAAATTGTTTTCCAACTCTCGTAGTAACAGTGGCAATAAGCAGTATGAAGATCTGACGGGTATCACCTACAGTGATATACCGCTGTTGCTTCAAAAAGACACGCCTTTAATGGCTCAAATGGAACAGCTATGGGAAAAAGATTCAAACTCTGAACGCCGCCTTCAAGCGCTTGGCATTGATGCTTATCATATGATGGATCAATTACCGCAAATGAAGATCATGCCAGATCATAGCTACCAAGGCCAAACAGGCCTTCTGCGTATCGATGAAAATTGCATTGTGCAAAGAGAAATTAGCTGGGCTGAGCATGGGGCTCTTTAGCCGCAGAGACAAAGGTCAACACTATGAGACTGTCGCTAAAAATCATCTAGAAGGTTGCGGTCTCATGGTTATTGAGAGAAACTTCACCGCTCGCTGCGGGGAAATCGATCTCATTATGAAAGACGGTACTACCATCGTTTTTGTTGAAGTTCGCTACCGTGAAAATAAACGCTACGGTCACGCAGCTGAAACCGTTTCTCCGAGCAAAGTCGCCAAATTACTCAAAACAGCCCATTATTGGCTTTTAAAAACAAATCGCTCTGTTGAGCAAACCGATCTCCGTTTTGATGTTATTGCTATTCACCAGCAAGGTAAGCAGATCGAATGGATTAAAAACGCAATCACCCAAGGATAACCGATGCTCGATAGCATTAAAGATAGCTTCACTGAAAGCATTCAAATTCAAATTGCCGCAGCCGAAGCACTTCCGGATGCAATTACTCATGCTGCACAAGCAATGGTTGCTAGCCTACTCAACGGCAACAAGATTCTTTGCTGTGGTAATGGTGGTTCCTCATCAAATGCTCAGCAATTCGTCTCTTGCCTTTTAAATCGCTTTGAAACTGAGCGTCCAAGCTTACCAGCCATGGCTCTAACGGCGGACAATACAACGCTCACCGCCGTCGCTAACGACTATCACTACCAAGAAATTTTCTCTAAGCAGGTCAGAGCATTTGGTCAAGCTGGTGATATTTTGTTGGCTATTTCCACAAGTGGTAATAGCAAGAATATCATTAAAGCGATGGAAGCTGCGGTAACTCGTGACATGACTATTATTGCTTTCACCGGTAAAGACGGCGGGGAAATGGCGGGATTACTCGGAGAGCATGACGTTGAAATTCGTATTCCGTCTCACAGAACTCCTCGAATTCACGAAGTTCATATGGTGACACTTCACTGTTTATGCGATCTTATCGATCAGGTATTGTTTCCAGCTCACGAAGAGTAATTATGACTATATTTCGCTATTTGGCTGTTGTTTTGACCTTAATCTCACTGTCTGGCTGTGCTGGGGTTTTCGTCGCAGGCGCAGCAACAACCGCAACCATTATTACAGACACACGAAGTACCAAAGAAATTTGGAATGACAACAATATTGAATTTGAGGTGGCGGGCCTTGGCAATAAAGCACCATTTCGTGGACAACTGCGTATCACTGCAAGCTCTCACAACGGGACTGTCGTATTAATGGGGCAAGCTAAAACCCAATCCGATCTCGATGCCTTCATAGCAGAAGCAAAACAGTTAAAAGGAGTCACAACCCTACATAATCAAGTTCGCATTAATGAGCCGTTATCAGTCACAGCAATAAGCAATGACAGTTGGATCACGACTAAAGTTAAATCGGCACTTTTGACTAACACAGAGTTAAATGGCATTAAAGTAAAGGTCATTACAGAAGACAAAGAAGTCTTTTTACTTGGTTATGTGTCTCCACAACATGCGGACATAGCAACAGAGGTTGCACGTAATATCTCTGGGGTAAAACAAGTGATCAGAGCGTTCCAAAATGTGGACTAATTTAGACGGTCTGTAGCAGGCAACAAAGAACACAAGACAATAAAAAAGCAGCTAATAAGCTGCTTTTTCTATTTTTATTTAATCACTCTCAAACTAGGGCGACCTTTAGGTTTAGGCGGCTCATCTGACGGGCTAGCCTCATCTTCAACATCTATAGATGCTTCAGTCGGAACCGAAGACAAACCACTGACACCCATAGAAGTAGTATTTTCTAAGTCCTCAGCAGCCATTGTTTCAGCAGCCTTGGTTTCAGAATCAAGATACGCCTCTTCTGGATCAAACATCGTTCCAGCGCCATTCTCTCTTGCGTAGATGGCTTGTACAGAATACAAAGGCGCTATCACAGAATGAGGACGGCCACTAAAGCGAGCACTGAAGGTAATCGCTTCGTTACCAAGTTCTAAGTTACCAACCGCTCTAGGAGCAATATTCAAGATGATTTGGCCATCTTGAATAAATTCTTCAGGTACTCGAACACCCGGCATAGTTGCATCAACCACTAGGTGAGGTGTTAAGTCATTATCCACTAACCATTCATAAAATGCGCGTAGCATATATGGTCGGCGTGGTGTCATTTTTTCAATATCCATCAATAACTATCGGCTTAAACGCATCTCACGCTCAGCTTCAGTCAAAGAAGCTAAGAAAGAATCACGTTCAAATACTCGACTCATATAGATTTTAAGCTCTTTTGAGCCAGGGCCGATCAAATCAATACCCAGTTGAGGTAAGCGCCATAATAATGGTGCTAGGTAACAATCGATCAGGCTAAATTCTTCGCTCATGAAGTACTCATACTCTGCAAATACAGGCGCCAGCGTTAGTAAATCATTGCGCAGTTTGTTACGAGCATTTTCAGCTTCTTCAGCGTTACCCTTAACCACTTTCTCAGCTAGGCTGTACCAGTTGCGCTCTATGCGATAGATCATCAGACGACTATTACCACGAGCAACAGGGTAAACAGGCATCAATGGTGGATGAGGAAAACGCTCATCAAGATATTCCATAATGATTTTCGAATCGTACAGCGCAAGCTCACGGTCAACCAATGTTGGTACCGACTTATAAGGATTTAGCTCAATGAGCTCGTTAGGCAAATTTGCTTCGTCAACAAGCTCAACTTCAACACTTACGCCTTTCTCAGCAAGGACGATACGAACCTGATGGCTATACATATCAGATGCACTTGAAAACAGAGTCATCACAGAACGTTTATTCGCAGCTACAGCCATGGAGCCCTCCAGCATACTTACAGATACAAAAAAATAATGGAGGCTTAGCCTCCATTAAACAAAATTAAAAATCAGCGTGGCATTATAGCACAATTAGTGCACATCACGCCAATACTCTTTCTTAAGCAACACGACGACAATAGTGAAGATCACTAAGAAAGCCATCACCCACCAACCTAGAGCATGACGCTCTAACTTAACCGGATCACCCGAGTATTCTAAGAAGTTCACAAGGTCGCGAACCGCTGAGTCGTATTCCTCAGTGTTTAACTCGCCAGAACCATCCGTCTTAACACCAACAACCGTCTTATGCTCTACACCATCAACGATTTTAGTCTCGTAAACAGGTTCAGGAATGCCTTGTAGTTCTTCTAAAACATGAGGCATACCAACACTAGGGAACACGATGTTGTTTACGCCAAATGGGCGACTTGAATCCGTGTAAAACGAGCGTAGGTAGGTGTATAACCAATCAGTACCACGAACACGAGCAACTAATGTCAAATCAGGCGGCGGGCCACCAAACCACTTCGCTGCAGAATCTTGAGGAATGGCGCTTACCATCAAGTCACCAATTTTCGCCTCAGGATCAAACATCAGGTTTTCCTTCATGAGGTCCAAAGGAATGCCGATGTCTTTCGCAACACGTTCATAACGCTGATACTGAGTCCCATGACAAGCAAAACAGTAGTTCATGAATAACTTAGCGCCATTTTGCAATGAAGCTTGATCAGATAAATCATTGTTCGCTTTGTCTAAATGTACATTCCCGCCAGCCGCTAATGCTAGAGATGGCAACAATGCAAATAAAATTACAATCCACTTCTTCATTTGAATTTCACCCTAGTTGGTAACGGTTTCGTCGCCTCATTTTTGCTGTAGAAGAATAGCAAAACAAAGAACATGAAATAACCTAAGCTAAAGATTTGTGCCATTAGTGTATATAATGCAGTCGCTGGAAGCGCACCCAATACACCTAGTGCAATGAAGCTGATAGTGAACTGAATAATATTCAGTAGATGAAGCTTACTACGGTAACGGTAAGAGCGCACTTTACAACGATCGAACCATGGTAGAAGGAACAGCACAACAATCGATGCGCCCATCGCGACCACCCCAAGAAGTTTATCTGGGACCGCACGTAAAATCGCATAGAATGGTGTGAAGTACCATACTGGAGCAATATGCTCTGGCGTTTTCAAAGGGTTAGCAGCTTCAAAGTTAGGTGGTTCAAGGAAGTAACCGCCCATCTCTGGATTAAAGAACAACACATAACAGAACAAGAACAAGAAGCCTGCGACACCAACTAGATCTTTAACCGTTCCATATGGATGGAAAGGAATAGAATCGATGACATCGTATTTTTTAGTGTAGTTCTCGTGGAACTTAAACTGCGTTTTGTAGTCATCGCCCATCGAGCCTTTTGGTAATTTAGTTTCGATACCATCAGGGTTGTTCGAGCCGACTTCATGCAAAGCAAGAACGTGCAATACGATCAATAGAAGTAGAACGATAGGCAGTGCAATAACATGGAGAGCAAAGAAACGGTTTAGTGTCGCACCAGAAATAACGTAATCACCACGAATCCAAAGCGTCAGATCATCGCCAATAACCGGTATCGCACCGAAGAGGGAAATGATTACCTGTGCACCCCAATAGGACATTTGCCCCCATGGCAGCAAGTAACCCATAAAGGCTTCAGCCATGAGCACTAGGAAGATCAACATACCAAATAGCCACAATAACTCACGAGGTTTTTGGTAAGAACCATAAATCAAGCCACGGAACATATGCAGATAGATAACAACAAAGAACGCTGACGCCCCTGTTGAGTGCATGTAACGTAATAGCCAGCCGTATTCCACATCGCGCATGATGTACTCAACGGAAGCAAACGCACCTTCACCAGAAGGAACGTAGTTCATGGTTAGCCAGATACCGGTTAGAATTTGGTTAACAAGCACTAACATCGCTAGTGAGCCAAATAAGTACCAAAAGTTGAACGACTTTGGCATCGGATATTCTGATAGATGCTTTTTATAAGAATCCATCACTGGTAGACGTTTTTCTACCCAATCTAGTAGCGCTTGCATTATGCCTCCCCTGTGTCGTCAACACCGATCATAATTTTGGTTTCACTCAAATACATATGCTGCGGTACAACTAGATTGAGTGGTGCAGGTACACCTTGGAATACTCGTCCTGCCATATCAAACTTAGAGCCGTGACAAGGACAGAAGAAACCAGATTTAACCCCTTGAACCTGTTCACTGAAGCTATCAGGTAGGTAAGTAGGCGAACACCCTAAGTGCGTACAAATACCGACGGCAACAAAATATTCAGGCTTAATTGAACGGTAAGCATTTTGTGCATAGGCTGGTTGCTGCTCTTCTCCAGACACTGGATCACGCAATTGATCATCCAGAGCTTTTAAGCCATCGACAACCGATTGAGCTCGGCGGACTACCCATACAGGTTTTCCACGCCACTCAACACGAACCATTTGCCCTTCTTCGAGTTTACCGATATCAACTTCGACAGGGGCACCAGCAGCTTTCGCTTTTTCACTTGGGTTCCAAGATTTAATAAAAGGAACGGCGACTGCAGCTGCCCCTAAACCACCTACAACCGCAGTTGTGGCAGTCAAGAAACGTCTACGACCGTTATTTAAAGGCGCATTGCTCATCCAAACATTCTCCCATTTGCTCCCTTTGGATAGTTGTTATTCCGCTTACAGAGCATGGCTAACAAATTAAAGTTTTAATTATATTTATTTGATGGCAAATGATAATTAAAACCCTACTTTTTGACAAGATAAAGCTACCTTTTTGTAACATTCAAAGGGCAAAGCCTATGCTGGGTCACAAAAGAAGCTGAATTAAAAAGAAAAGATCTTAAGAGATAATAATAAAGGGGATTTATAGATGTAAAAAAACAAAAAGCCCGGCATATAGCCAGGCTTTGAACCACAATTCCAGTCGTAAAACTGGAGCGTGAACTTTTCTGTAAAAGAAAAATTAACGCTTAGAGAATTGAGGTTTACGACGTGCTTTACGTAGACCAACTTTCTTACGTTCAACGCAACGAGCGTCACGAGTAACGTAACCAGCTGCACGTAGCGCAGGACGTAGAGACTCATCGTATTCCATTAGTGCGCGAGTGATACCGTGACGGATAGCACCTGCTTGACCAGAAATACCACCACCTTTAACAGTGATGTATAGGTCTAGTTTCTCAGTTAGTTCAACTAGCTCAAGAGGTTGCTTAACAACCATACGAGAAGTTGGACGACCGAAGTAAACATCAAGGCTACGCTTGTTGATTACGATCTCACCAGAACCTGGTTTGATGAAAACACGAGCTGCTGAGCTTTTGCGACGACCAGTGCCGTAGTATTGATTCTCTGCCATTTTCATAATCCCCTTAGATGTCTAGTACTGTTGGTTGTTGAGCAACATGGTTGTGCTCAGCACCAGCATAAACTTTTAGCTTACGGTACATCGCGCGGCCTAGAGGACCACGTGGTAACATACCTTTAACTGCTAGTTCAAGAACCATTTCTGGTTTCTTAGCAATTAGCTTTTCAAAAGTGATAGTTTTAAGACCACCTGGGAACTCTGAGTGACGGTAGTAAACCTTACCCTTAGCTTTGTTACCAGTTACAGCCACTTTCTCAGCGTTAACAACGATGATGTAATCACCAGTGTCTACGTGAGGAGTATATTCTGCTTTATGCTTGCCGCGTAGGCGAGAAGCGATTTCACTTGCTAGACGGCCAAGAGTTTTGCCTTCAGCGTCTACAACATACCAGTCGCGTTTTACAGTTTCTGGTTTAGCAACGAAAGTTTTCATGCTAATAATTACCTATTAAAAAAAATTACACTTAAGGAACAATAAGTTCCCACTGTCTAAGAGCACCATACATCACCCCTTCGAGTGTTGGAAACTCTCGGCATAGCCATAAAAATTTCTACAACTAGAGGCCAGCAGTAACGGTAGGTCGCAGGATTATAGAGAAGAGCGAAGAAAAAATCACCTCTTTTTGAACAAAATCACAATTTTTTTTAACCTACTGCCATAGACCGAATTTCAGATTAACTGAGATGCTCTTTGGCCAGATAATCATGACTTTGCATTTCAATTAGTCTTGACTGACAACGCTTGAATTCAAACTCCAGAAATTGCCCTTGATACAAGTTTTCTAAAGCGACTTCAGCTGAAATGATGAGTTTTACATTTCGCTCATAAAATTCATCGACTAATGCAATAAACCGCCGAGCAGCATCATCCAAATTTGCGCCCATCTGTTCAACATCCGCTAAAAGCACAGAGTGATAGATTTTAGACAGTTCAATATAATCATTTTGGCTACGAGCACTTTTACATAATTGGCCAAATGTCGCATGCAGTACACCATCACTTGCTTCTATCACATCCATCGCTCGGTTATTGATCTCTATCGACGTTTGAATAGGCTTATCTTCTCCTACCAATTGCTTGTAATAGCAATAGAGGTTTTCGTTGGCTGTTTTATCAAGTGGGTAATGATATATCTCGGCTTGCTTTAGTGTTCTTAACCGGTAGTCGATACCGCTATCAACATTCATAATGACACAATGCTTTTCTATCAGATGAATCGCAGGCATGAAACGTGCTCGTTGCAGTCCGTTCTTATACAGATCATGCGGCGGGATGTTCGACGTCGCGACTAGGATCACTCCTCGCTTAAACAAGGCTTGAAATAAAGTACCTAGAATCATGGCGTCGGTAATGTCTGAAACAAAGAACTCATCGAAACAGATAATATCGGTTTCTTGTTTAAATTTATCGGCCACAAGGTCTAACGGATCACTCACTTCCCCTAGCCCTTTAAGCTCGTCATGCACACGATACATGAAGCGGTGAAAGTGGACTCTCATTTTCCTTTCGCTGGGTAATGAATCAAAAAATGAATCCATCAGGTAGGTCTTACCTCGACCCACTCCCCCCCAGAAATACAAACCATCAGGAACAACAGGAGAGTCTATTTTTTTTCCCATCAGTTTTTGCCAACGGGTCAGTGAGACCTTAGGTGCATTGAGATATTCAATAATTTGGTGATGCAATTTATCTAATGCTTCAACCGCTAGAAACTGGGCTTCATCTCTTTGAAAACCATGTTCTTTTATATCTTTCTCATACTTTTGTCTTGGTGTCATAACAAGAACACTTCCTTCAAACACAGCCATTAAAATTATCGTATTTTTCTTTATTGGACCTTCCGCTCATAGTAACATGCCCCCTAGACATGTGTAACCAACTGGTAACAGACATGTTAATTCCTCAGTTAATAAGGAGCTATTATGCCTTGGATTTACGCTATTGTAGGTTTAGTCATTGGTATTGTAATAGGGGGGCTTTTTGGGCGCTTCACAACACCTGAATATAAAAAACAAAAAACAGTACAAAAAGACCTAGACGCAACAAAATTCGCTCTCGAACAACAAAAGCAAGAACTGACCGACTATTTTGCTCAAAGCGCCGAAATGCTGGATACATTAGGCAAAGACTATACGAAGCTTTATCAGCATATGGCAAAAACATCAGCAGAGCTTTTGCCACATCAACCAGAGCAAGATAACCCATTTGTTAAACAGATAACGATTCAGAACGAAAACAATACGACGCCAGATAAGATAGAAACAGACCAACCACCTAAAGATTATGCTAAGGGCTCGACTGGACTGTTTACCGATGCAGAAAAGGAGATCATTCACTCTAAAGAAGTGCTGACAGCGAAAGCCTCTTAACTTTGAGTCCCAATTCAATGGGAACTAAATTGATGTTTTTTAGTCATATCTCTGACTGGTCCCTACTTTTCAAGTTTTCTTCCACATATTGAAAAGTAGGTCTTAATCTAATTGGAGTAATCAGATGAAAAAGCCTTTGCTTACCTTAACCGCCTTATCAATCAGCTTAAGTTCAATCATCATTCCCTTGCCGGCAACGGCCGCCTTACCGCTATCCATTAACGAGCAGCCTCTGCCCAGCCTTGCTCCCATGCTAGAAGCTGTGACCCCTGCAGTCGTGAGCATTGCGGTAGAAGGGACTCAAGTTTCACGCCAGCAGCTACCTGAACAGTTTCGATTCTTTTTCGGCCCAGACTTCCCTACCGACCAAATACAAGAACGCCCATTTCGAGGCTTAGGCTCCGGTGTGGTTATCGATGCGAAACAAGGGCATATAGTGACTAATTACCACGTCATTAATGGGGCAGAAACCATTCGCGTCAAACTTAAAGATGGCCGAGAGTACGATGCTGAACTTGTCGGTGGCGATCAAATGTCAGACATTGCTTTACTTAAACTTGAAGAAGCAAAGAATCTGACTCAAATTCAACTTGCTGATTCAGACAAACTGCGAGTTGGCGATTTCGCGGTGGCGATCGGCAACCCGTTTGGTCTCGGACAAACCGTCACGTCAGGTATTGTGTCGGCACTAGGTCGAAGTGGGCTGAACCTGGAAAACTTCGAAAATTTCATTCAGACCGATGCTGCGATCAATAGCGGTAACTCGGGCGGTGCACTCGTTAATCTCAACGGTGAGTTGATTGGAATTAATACCGCCATATTGGGCCCCAATGGCGGCAATGTAGGTATCGGCTTTGCTATTCCGGCCAACATGATGAAAAACCTCACTGAGCAAATCCTTGATTTTGGTGAAGTCAAACGCGGCATGCTTGGTGTTCAAGGTGGAGAAGTCACTTCAGAGCTTGCAGAAGCATTAGGCTACGAATCAAGTAAAGGAGCTTTTGTTAATCAAGTCATACCTGACAGTGCGGCAGACGATGCTGGACTCAAAGCGGGTGACATTATCACCACGATTAATGGTAAGAAAATCGATACATTTAGTGAGTTACGTGCAAAAGTCGCGACATTGGGTGCAGGCAAACAGTTAACATTAGGCGTTGTGCGAGATGGAAAAACGCTCTCGTTTGAGGTCACTCTAGGAGAGCAAACCACCAGTAAAACACCCGCAGAAAAGCTCCACCCGGGACTAACTGGTGCTGAATTCACGAATACAACAGACAACGATACGATTCCAGGAATCAAGGTAACAAGTATTGAAGAGGGTTCCTCTGCGGCAGCCTACCAACTTCAGGTCGATGACATTATTATTGGTGTTAATAGAAAGCGAGTTAAAAACATTGCGGAGTTTCGTGCAGTTATCGATGAAAAACCGGGTATTCTCGCACTCAATATCCAACGAGGGGATCGAACCATCTATCTTGTGATTCGATAAACTCATCGATTAAATCGTGAGATGACCTTAATAAAAGGCGATACCATTTGAGTATCGCCTTTTTGTTATTTAGCATTCTGATGCTATGCTTCGACAGCAAGCATTAAAAACACCCATTATCACAAAGACTTCCACCCACTTTGAGGACAGTATGCTGAATTTCATGTTACGTTCGGTTGTATTAGGTTTGGCAACGGCACTCATTTTATTACTGGCAATACCTTCTTTACGTACTAATTTTCTGCCACAAGTACTTCCCTCGACAACAGATAATTTTTCAACACTTCAGCTTTCGTTCAATGACGCGGTGAGAAAAGCGGCACCAGCCGTCGTCAATATTTACAGTAGAAAGTACACCGAAGATAATCGCACTAAGCTTTCGACTCAGGGGCTAGGATCAGGTGTTATTGTCAGTGAGAAAGGCTATATCATAACGAACTATCACGTTATTGCTCAGGCCGATCAGATCATTGTGGCTCTTCAAGATGGACGAGTCGCTGCCGCTCAGTTGGTCGGCAAAGATCGCCGCACAGATATTGCCATTTTACAAATAGAAGGAACTAACCTTCCTATCATCCCTCAAAACACAAATTATGCAGCTAAAGTAGGTGATGTGGTTCTTGCCATAGGCAACCCATACAACCTTGGGCAAACCACCACGTTTGGTATCATCTCAGCCACGGGCCGCTCATCAATTAGTGCGGATGGTCGCCAAGCTTTTATCCAAACCGATGCCGCAATCAATCAGGGCAATTCTGGAGGGGCTCTTGTTAACAGCCAAGGTGAACTCGTTGGAATCAATACCGCTTCCTTCCAGCAAGCAACTGATCTTGAAACGTATGGGATCTCTTTTGCAATACCTTACCCATTAGCCCATAAGATTATGGATAAAATCATTGCTGATGGGCGAGTCATCCGTGGTTACATTGGTATCGATGGGCAAGACATCAACTCGGTAACATCGCGATTACTGGGGAGTGAGCACCTAGGTGGTATTGTTGTACTTGGATTGGATCCTGATGGACCAGGGGCAAAAGCTGGCTTCGAAGCCCAAGATATTATATTGAAAATCGATGGGCATAAAATCAACGGCAGACAAAGCGTTATGGATATCGTGACAGATTTACGACCAGGCACAACGATTGACATTATGCTACTACGCAAAGGTGAAGAGATAACGTTACCCGTTACCGTTGCTGAAGATAATCGTGAGTAATCTAAGTTAAGCAGTGATGTGAAGCGAAATAAGGCGTTCTAACCGCAAAAAAGCCCCTATATAAAATACAGGGGCTTTTTTGCGGTTAGAGAATACCGCTTTGATTAAGCCTCTGGCTCAGTATCGGCTTCCAGCTCTATTCGTGTCACTCTCTGCAGGCCTCTTGGCAATAGACTGCCTCGACGACCACGCTCACCTCTAAAGTTATCGAGATCAGCCGACTTAAGACCCAACTTTCTCTTCCCTGCATAAATGGTTAAAGAAGCACCCTGAGGTAATGCCATTAGGTGAGAAACAAACTCTTCACGCTCTTTGGCTTTTGCAGCAGGAATATTAATGATCTTATTCCCTTTCCCTTTACCCAGTTGAGGAAGATCTTTGATCGGGAAAAGCAACATACGGCCTTGGTTCGTTATCGCAAGAATCTCATCAGAGTCTAGGTTGCCAACGGTATGCGGTGGTAATACTTCCGAGTTTTGAGGAAGGTTGACCAAGGCTTTGCCACTCTTGTTTTTTGACAATAAATCACTGCCTTTACAAACAAAGCCATAACCGGCATCGGACCCCACTAACCACAGCTGATCATCCTCACCCATAATCACTTGGCGCATCGAGCTGCCCACACTGATATTCAAGCGACCAGTAATCGGTTCTCCTTGACTACGAGCCGAAGGTAGAGAGTGCGACTCCAGTGAATAGCTTCTACCGTCACTCGCAAAGAACACCGCTTGCTGATTACTCTTTCCTCGGGCGTGAGCTAAGTAATTATCACCTGATTTATAGTTGAGTGTTTCAGCATCCACCTCATGCCCTTTCGCATGACGAATCCAGCCTTTTTCTGAAAGCACAACCGTAATCGGCTCACTTGGAACAAGGTCTCGTTCAGTAAGCGCTTTAGCTTCCGCACGCTCAATCAGTGGAGAGCGACGATCATCGCCAAACTTATCCGCATCAGCCTGAATTTCTTTTTTAATCAGTGTACTAAGACGACGCTCAGAACCCAGTAGCTTTTCTAATTTGTCACGCTCTTTAGCGAGTTCATCTTGCTCACCACGGATCTTAAACTCTTCTAATTTCGCTAAATTACGCAGTTTAATATCTAAAATGGCATCCGCTTGCGTCTCTGTAATGTTGAAGCGGCTCATGAGTACAGGGCGAGGTTCGTCCTCTGTACGAATGATTTCAATCACTTCATCAATATTAAGATATGCGACCAACAAACCTTCTAAGATGTGCAATCGAGCAAGGACTTTGTCTAAGCGATATTGCAAACGTCTGCGCACCGTTGTGCGACGGAATTCGATCCACTCATTCAGGATCTGAACCAATCCTTTGACTTGAGGACGCTCATCCAGGCCAATCATATTGAGGTTAACGCGGAAGTTTTTCTCAAGATCCGTAGAGGCAAATAGGTGGTTCATTAACTGATCGCAGTCGATACGGTTAGAGCGAGGAACGATCACAATGCGAGTCGGGTTTTCATGATCCGATTCATCACGAAGATCATCGACCATAGGGAGCTTTTTCGCACGCATTTGCGCCGCAATCTGCTCTAGAAGCTTCGCACCTGAAACTTGGTGAGGTAACGCAGTGATGACAATATCATTGCCCTCTTTGTGCCATACCGCACGCATTTTAATGCTGCCTCGACCGGTACGATAAATTTTTTCTATATCGCTTCGCGGTGAAATAATTTCAGCTTCTGTCGGGTAGTCTGGGCCTTGAATAAAGCCCATCACATCGTTGAGTTCGGCTTTCGGGTTATCCAGTAAGTGGATCGCAGCACTCGCCACTTCACGCACATTGTGAGGTGGAATATCGGTTGCCATACCCACCGCAATACCGGTAATACCATTAAGTAAAATATGCGGCAGACGAGCAGGCAGCATTTGTGGCTCTTTCATCGTGCCATCAAAGTTTGGTTGCCACTCCACCGTGCCTTGCCCTAATTCACCCAGCAATACCTCGGCAAACTTAGACAGTTTGGCTTCGGTATAACGCATGGCTGCGAACGATTTAGGATCATCGGGCGCACCCCAGTTACCTTGGCCATCAACCAATGGGTAGCGGTATGAGAACGGCTGAGCCATTAATACCATGGCTTCATAACACGCCGAGTCACCATGAGGGTGGTACTTACCAAGTACATCACCAACCGTACGCGCCGATTTTTTATATTTTGATGACGCCGATAAGCCAAGCTCTGACATCGCGTAAATAATACGTCGCTGAACAGGCTTCAAACCGTCACCAATGTAAGGTAACGCTCGGTCCATAATGACGTACATTGAATAGTTCAGATAAGCGTCTTCGGTGAACTTGCGCATTGGCAACTGTTCTACGCCATCATAAGTAATTTCTGTGGACATTAATTAAACCTCTGCCATATCGCCGTTAGCTTGTAACCATGAGCGGCGGTCATCAGCACGCTTCTTACCTAACAACATATCCATCATTTCCATGGTTGCTTCATTGTCATCGATAGTGAGCTGAACTAAACGTCGAGTGTTTGGATCCATGGTTGTTTCACGCAACTGGAGAGGGTTCATCTCACCCAACCCTTTGAATCGCTGTACGTTAATTTTGGCTTTTTTCTTACTCAAACGCTCCAACACCCCTTCTTTTTCATCTTCATCCAAGGCGTAAAATACTTCTTTTCCGCAATCAATACGGAAGAGTGGCGGCATCGCGACATAAATGTGCCCCGCTTCAACTAAGGCTCGGAAGTGACGAGTAAAAAGCGCACATAAAAGCGTGGCGATGTGCAAACCATCCGAGTCCGCATCGGCAAGAATACAGACTTTTCCGTAACGTAGGCTTTGAAGATCGTCGCTGTCAGGGTCAATCCCTAATGCCACCGAGATATCGTGTACTTCTTGCGAAGCGAGCACTTGATCGGCAGAAACTTCCCAAGTGTTGAGTATTTTACCGCGCAGTGGCATAACCGCTTGGAATTCACGGTCTCGAGCTTGTTTGGCTGAGCCTCCCGCTGAGTCTCCTTCCACGAAGAAGATTTCCGTACGACTTAAATCCTGCGCTGAACAGTCGGTCAGTTTTCCTGGTAATGCAGGACCTGAGGCGACTTTTTTTCGCACAACTTTCTTGCTAGCACGCATACGGCGATGCGCGTTTGCAATACAAACTTCAGCCAGTTGCTCCGCCAGTTGAGGCTTTTCATTGAGCCACAAACTAAAGGAGTCTTTTACAACACCAGAGACAAACGCCGCGGTTTGACGAGAAGACAAACGTTCTTTGGTTTGGCCTGCAAATTGCGGATCTTGTATTTTAACCGATAAGACATACGAACAACGTTCAAAAACATCGTCACCGGTTAACTTCACACCACGAGGCAGCAAATTTCGGAATTCACAGAACTCACGCATCGCGTCCAGCAAGCCCTGACGCAGACCATTAACGTGCGTACCGCCTTGCGCAGTCGGAATCAAGTTGACGTAGCTTTCGGTGATCATATCACCGCCTTCTGGTTGCCAGATAATGGCCCAGTTAGCCGCTTCTGTTTCCGCCGAGAACTCACCAGTAAAAGGGACTTCAGGAATAACGGTGTATCCCTTCACGCCTTCAGCCAGGTAGTCTTTTAAGCCATCTTCATAGAACCACTTGTGCTCATTACCATTGACTTTGTCACTAAAGGTGATCTCTAGGCCAGGGCAAAGAACGGCTTTTGCTCGCAGGTTATTGATAAGGCGAGTAACAGAGAAGTTGCCTGAGTCAAAATAGCTGGTATCTGGCCAAAAATGGACACTGGTGCCTTTGTTACGACGACCACAAGTCCCCGTGACGGTCAGTTCTTCCACTTTATTGCCGTGCTCAAACGCCATTTCATAGACTTGGCCGTCACGGCGTACCGTAACTTGAACACGTTTTGATAGCGCGTTAACAACCGAAATACCCACACCGTGTAAACCACCAGAGAACTGATAGTTTTTGTTGGAGAATTTACCACCGGCGTGGAGCTTACAGAAGATAAGTTCAACCCCCGAGATTTTCTCTTCTGGGTGAATATCGACAGGCATGCCTCGACCATCATCAATGACTTCCAAAGATTGATCAGCATGAAGAATTACTTGTACCTTTGAGGCATGTCCGGCTAGCGCTTCATCGACACTGTTGTCGATAACTTCTTGACCCAAATGGTTGGGTCTCGCTGTATCCGTATACATCCCTGGTCGGCGACGTACTGGCTCTAAGCCATTGAGAACTTCAATGGCTCCAGCATTATATTGTTCAGTCATAATACGGAATATACTTAGTAGATAATTAAGTTATTACATTGCTATTGGTGTAAAGAGACCTTTAACACGGCTCGCGAGTTCAAATGCCATCAGAAGCACATATGAGCGTTTTGCGTAAAAAGTGACAAAATCGCTGAAACAATCAGCGTTCACAACAACAAAAGTATAGGTAGAACATAGTCTGGAAGTGGCCCTCTTATGTCAAGAGAGATAGGTAAGTAACAGGTAAAATTATGACTCCTCCCTCAGTGGAAGAAAGAAAACCTAAATTAATAGCTTTCTAAATCACAACTCGTCTCTTCTGCACGAAAAAGAGACAAAAAAGATTGTTGAGTATTCTATAAAGCGAGAAATTCAATAATTTGAGCTGGGTATCGTTCAAAATCAACAAAGCTGTGATCACCACCTTGCTCAACCGTTTGTTTCGAGAAAGCAAACCGTTCAACAGCCTGACGATAATCAAGAACTTCATCCCCAGTTTGTTGCAACAGCCAAAAATCTTTAGGGTTCGCGATAGAAGTAACATCTAACGTTTTTAGCTGCTGTATATGAATCGGATCCAAAACATACTGCACATGAGTATAAGGATTAGTCTGCTCACCTAAGTAATCCACCAGCAGTTCGTAAGGCTTAACCGCAGGGTTAATTAATACCGCTTTAAAGCCAAATTTTTCATTCAACCAAGTGGATAAATAACCTCCAAGAGAGCTTCCCACTAACCCAATGTCATAATCGGCCTGGTACTCTTCAATCAAAGCTAATAAGCAATGGGCGGCTTCTTCGGGAAAGCAAGGAAGCTGCGGAGTAACCAGCGTAATATCCGGCCGGTTAGCCGCGCAATACTCCTTCATCACCTTGGCTTTATGCGACTGAGGTGAACTGTTAAAACCGTGGATATACAGTAACAAGGGTCTTTTAGATGAAGGCATCGTTAATAACCGCCAGCAGTGAAATCGGGAAAGAATCGATCATTAGGCAAACGCTGCACTTGAGTCACCAATTGCCCATCATCGTACAGGTCAAGCTCTCTCCACCCAGGAGCACGCTTATCTAGAGCGAATTCATCGGAGTTAGGTTTAAACTGAATGCACGTTGATGGTGTCGCCATAACGCGTACACCGTTGAACTCTCGATCCATATCCTGATGAACATGGCCACACAAGATGGCTTTAACATTACTGTGCCTATCAAGTACCTGCCAGAGCAATTCACTGTCTTTCAACGTATGCTGATCTAGCCAAGCACTGCCCACTAGAATCGGATGATGATGCAACAACACTAAGGTATGACGATTAGGGTTAGCACTCAATTTTTCATCCAATAAATCCAGTTGCCGATCACTCAAGCGCCCATGAGGCATTCCAACAACTTGAGAGTCAAGCATGATCACTTGCCAATGCTCACCTATGTATAAGTGCTCGATATGCTGAATTTGAGGGGAAGGAAATACTGTGCCCATATTCGGCTGATAATCATGATTACCAGGCAGCCAATAACAAGGCTGTTTGAGTGGCGCAATCCCCTCGGCAAAACGCTGGTATGACTCGACACTATGATCTTGAGAAATATCTCCCGTCGCCAAAATAGAATCAAAGTTAACACCAGAATCTTGAATCATAGAGACCACAGCCTGAAAACTGTCTAAGGTATTTACGCTTAGAAGGTCACCGTCCGCAGGCGCAAACAAATGAGTATCGGTAATTTGTAGCAGCTTAATCGGTGAAACTTCTGCTGGACTTGGGGACAATTTCAAAATCAAAACCTGAAAATTTACATGACTAATGATTAATATTAATGGGATCTTGGCTAATGCCTTGTTTCAGGCAAAATGTCAGCCAATCTCCTAAAAAACGATTGATTTGTGCTTTCTCATCTTTTTGCATCATTCTAGTGTTTGGATAATCATAACGTGGTTTTACTCGCCCAAAATGCTCACTAGAAAAAACTTCTGCTACTCGGGCATCGTGATATAGCCTGACAGACATTTTAGGTAATGGAAATATTGGAACGTCATCACTCTGACAAACATCCACTAAAGTTGTGTACTTTGTGACCTCACACACTTGCAATTGATACGTCATTGCTGCGGCTTTATAACAACGAATATCACCAACCTTTGCATCAATTGGCAACAGCGCATTGAGTTTCGCATAGTTAGTCTCATACACACGCATCAACTCTGCGAGATCAACATGATACGTTTTATTGATCATTTTGATCGCCACTTGGAGACAATATCTCGGTGATTAAGCTCCAGCCATTGAAGAGCAATAATAGATGCACCATTTTCAAACATTCCCGACTGTACGCCTTGATACGCCTCTTCTCGAGACATCACATGCACGCGAATATCTTCACCTTCATGTTCAAGGCCATGTGTACCAAACGCTTTTGATGCATCGACTTCACCAACAAAAACGTCTAATTTTTCAGAGCAGCCACCCGAGGATGGATAAAATGCGGTAATTTTTTCCAATTGACCCACTTCAACACCCGCTTCTTCAAGCATCTCTCGACGAGCCACATCTTCGGCCGTTTCACCCTCATCAATAATCCCCGCGACTATTTCTAATTGCCAAGGAGAACGATGTTCAAGAGCGCCAACACGAATTTGCTCGACGATGACAACTTGATCGGTCGTGGGATCATAAGGTAACACAGCGACGGCGTGCCCACGCTCAAACATCTCTCGTTCGATGGGTTCACTCCAACCACCATCGAAAAGTCGATGACTAAACTGGTATTTAATCATTTTAAAAAAACCGCTAAAGACCGTTTTTTTTGATAACAGCTTTACGTCACTAGGAGTAAAGCGAGTCAGTGACCTGTTTGAGTCTCGCATCTAAGCACCTCTATGTTGTCGTCGTCATCATTTTACCTAGAGTTGCCTCTAAGCACCAAGGATAGTTATCAAATATTCGTATGATATTTATAAATTTATTTTAGTTAAGATTATCAATATTGAGTCGCCTGACAGCAATCTGTAAAAATATGCAAAAATTCGAGTAAATTACCATCACTTTAGGGTAGACTTTGCTTTAGATACCCTCTTTATATTCTAGGCAGGAATGAACACAATGAAAAAACTGCTACCTGTATTCATCAGTGCGGCACTTGGCGCCATGAGTACCTCTGCATTCGCTGATACCTTTGCTGACATTTACAATCACGCAAAAGAAAATGACCCACAACTTTTAGGTGCTGCTGCACAACGTGATGCTGCTTTTGAAGCGGTGACGTCAAGCCGCAGTAGTTTGCTTCCTCAAATCAATTTAACTGCGGGTTATAACGTTAATCGTAGTAATCAAGATGGTAGAGAAAGTGATAAACTGAGCGCTGGGGTGAATTTTTCTCAATCACTTTACAATCGTTCAAGCTGGGTGACGCTCGATACCGCCGAGAAAACAGCCCGTCGTGCAGATTCCGCATACGCAGCCGAGCAGCAAGGCCTGATTCTTCGTGTCTCTTCCTCTTATTTCGAAGTACTGCGTGCTCAAGACAATCTTGAATTTGTTCGCGCTGAAAAAGCCGCCGTGGGTCGTCAATTAGAGCAGACAAAACAGCGTTTTGAAGTGGGCCTATCAGCCATTACCGATGTTCATGATGCCCAAGCTCAATACGATGGTGTTCTTGCTGACGAGGTCCTAGCAGAAAACGACCTCATTAATAGCTATGAAAACCTACGAGAAATCACAGGGAGAGAGCACTCAAATCTTAACGTTCTAGATACCGAGCGTTTTTCAGCAAGCAAAACTGAAACACCAGTGAAAGCGTTGGTTGAAGAAGCTGAGCAGAAGAACCTAAGCTTATTGACTGCGCGTATCTCACAAGACGTAGCAAGAGATAATATTTCTCTAGCCAGTTCTGGCCACTTACCTTCTATTACCTTAGATGGTGGCTATAGCTACGGAAATGATTCAAATATTAACGGCACTTCAAATAGTTATACCAACAATGACTTCAACATTGGTGTAAACCTTTCTGTACCCTTGTACACGGGTGGTAATGTTACCTCTCAAACTAAGCAAGCAGAATTTGCTTACGTCGCAGCAAGCCAAGATTTAGAAGCGACATATCGTAGCGTTGTCAAAAATGTTCGCGCATTTAACAACAACATCAGCGCTTCAATCGGTGCACTTCGAGCGTATGAGCAAACGGTAGTATCGGCAACCTCCGCATTAGAAGCAACAGAAGCGGGTTTTGATGTGGGTACACGTACGATTGTTGATGTTCTCGACTCAACACGTCGTCTCTACGATGCGAACAGAAACTTATCAGACGCTCGTTACAACTACATCATCAGCGTTCTTCAACTGCGCCAAGCAGTCGGTACGCTAAGTGAACAAGATGTCATGGACGTCAATGCAGGGCTAAAACCTTCAACCTAGTTTATTCATAGATCTAGGTTTCTTATAAGATCAAAAAAACCGCTGTTTATCAGCGGTTTTTTATTGAGTGGAAAAGCTTAACCGTCAAAAGGACAGCATATTCGATTAGCCACGCCCACCTTTAATCGCATCAATAATTTCAGTAGTTGAACAGCCATCTTCGAAATTCAGCACTTTGACCTCTCCACCCGCCGCAATGACTTCTGCACCACCAGCAATATCTTCCGGCTTATAATCGCCACCCTTTACCAATAAACTTGGTAGGACTTCCGAGATTAATCGCTGAGGTGTATCTTCACTGAATGGAACAACCCAATCAACCGCACCTAACCCTGCTAACACCGCCATACGGCGATCAGTCGGGTTAATTGGTCGGCTAGGGCCTTTGAGGCGTTTAACAGATTCATCCGTATTGACCGCAACAATCAAACGATCACCTAATTCCGCAGCGTGGTTCATGTAAGAAACATGTCCCGCATGCAAGATATCGAAACAGCCGTTAGTCATGACCACTTTTTCACCTTTCGCTCGCGCACGTTTTACCGCTTCTATCAGCGCAGCCTCAGTGATCACCCCATAATCCGTATCTTGACTACCATGAATCGCTTCAGCCAACTCAATAATAGAGAGTGTCGATGTCCCTAATTTCCCAACGACTACACCCGCGGCAGCATTAGCCAACGCACAAGCTTCATCTAAAGGTTTACCTGCTGCAACTGAAGCTGCGAGCACAGAAATAACGGTGTCACCAGCGCCAGTCACGTCATACACTTCTTTGGCTAGCGTTGGCAAATGAAACGGGTCTTGACCTTTACGCAGCAGCGTCATTCCATGCTCACTACGAGTAACGAGCAGTGCCTCAAAATCAAACTCTTCGATCAGTGCAAGGCCTTTTTCGACAAGCTCTTCTTCCGACTTCACACGACCGGCAACCAATTCAAATTCGGCCATATTTGGCGTCAGTAGTGTTGCACCACGGTAACGTTCAAAATCTGCCCCTTTCGGGTCAATAAAAACAGGAACATTGGCAGCGCGCGCTTTTTGAATAAAGGTCTGAACGTGTTCCAACGCACCTTTAGCGTAATCTGACAGGATCACAGAGCGTACATTGGGTAACGCTTGCTCCATGCGCTTCAACACTAAGTCGGGATCTGTGTTTTCAAATTTATCTTCGAAATCTAGGCGAATTAATTGCTGACCACGGCTCATTACCCGCAATTTAGTAATGGTTGGGTACTCTTCAAGCTCGACAAAATCACATTTTACTTTCAGTGAGCTTAAAGTGTTTTTTAATACTTGAGCGGGTTCATCTTTACCGGTTAAGCCAATAATGTGAGCATGACCGCCCAATGAAGCAATATTCATGGCTACGTTAGCCGCGCCACCAGGACGCTCTTCATTGTTCTCGACTTTCACCACAGGAACAGGCGCTTCAGGTGAAATGCGCCCGGTTGGACCATACCAGTAACGATCAAGCATCACATCGCCGATGATAAGAACGCCTGAATCGTTGTAATCAGGTAGGATTGGTTTCATTGTGGATCTCCAAAATTCGTAACTGAGCCGAGTTTAACACAAGGTTTTTTATCACTAAACTCTCGGCTCATATTTGTACCGACTCTCAATGCCATCCCCATCTTTATTCGAGCCACTGTTTCCAGGCTTGAATAACAACTTCACGCTCTTGAGTAAACTTATCTTCTGCCACATCCGCCTCCAAGTTCAGTAGATTACGGTGATGTATTTGGTCGCGCATTTCGGTATATGCCTTGATTAACCCCATCGCTTGTGACTCGTCCATCACACCTTGAGCGATCATGGATTCAAACAAACGAATATTGTCCGACCAACGAGAAAGCTTAGGTTTTTCATGGCTGTAATTAAGAACCAAATATTGCGCTAAGAATTCAACATCCGTGATTCCACCGGGATCTTGCTTAAGCATAAATCGCCCCGCTTTTTTACCACCAAGATGATCGCGCATTTTCACACGCATGTCCGCGACCTCTTTCTTCAGTGTCTCTTTCTCACGAGGCAAACACAAAATATCTTTCCGGGTTTTTGCAAACACTTGATGAAGAGGCACATCCCCATAGATCATCCTTGCACGCACAAGGGCTTGATGCTCCCAGGTCCAGGCATCGTTGTGCTGATATTCGTCAAATGCTTCTGCTGGACTCACCAAAAGGCCAGAAACCCCAGATGGGCGTAATCGAGTATCCGCTTCATATAAAATGCCAGATGCCGTTCTGGTAGAAAAAATGTGGATGATTCGCTGAGCAAGGCGAAGATAGAACTGCCTTCCATCGATTTCCTTCTTGCCATCGGTATACACGTTGACTGGGCAATCATGCATAAAGACAATATCAAGATCCGAATTGTAGCCAAGCTCCCATCCTCCCACTTTTCCATAGCCTATGACCGCAAAACCTTTTCCGTCACGGTCTTGGACGTGAGTTGGAGCACCAAACTTCTCCACCATTTGCTGCCATGCTTGATTGATCACAGCCGCCACGATAGCTTCAGCCAAATACGTTAAATGGTCACTCACTTCAGTAACGGGTAAGACACCGGCGATATCCCCCGCCGCGATACGCAAAATACAAATTTGTTTAAATTGGCGCAACGCTTCCATTTGCTGCTCCATATCATCTTCTGGGATACGGGCTAAGTAATCTCTTAATTCGGTTTTGTATGAATCCAATTCCACAGGGTTGTACAACTGCTGTGGATCAATCAACTCATCAAGTAAGATTGGGTAGCGCCCAAGTTGCTCTGAAATCATAGGGCTTGCAGTACACAGGCGAACCAATTGTGTCAGAGCCGCTGGGTGCTCATCGAGTAATTCTAAATACGTTGTCCGAGTAACAATTTTATGCAACAAATGCAGCACTCGAGAAAGACCAAATCGGGCATCTTTATGAGAAAAAACACTAGCAAACACTTTCGGCATTAATCGATTTAATACCTCTCTGCCTCTCGGTCCGAGCGTTTTCTTCGCCAAGTCTTTCTTGTACTGATAAATCGTTTTAGCAAGAATTTCGGCCTCTTGTTGGGCTAAGTCACTTTGCAAAATGCTTTCAACCACATCTTGTTCGGCGGCCATATCCCAAAGTTCATGAAAATGCCCAGCGACCACATCGCATTGCTCTTCGTCTTGGCCAATGAGATTTTCAAATACCTCATGCACATTCGACATGTGTAACGAAATCTCTTGCGTTAATAACGGGTAACTAGCAAAATCCATTGCCGTCGCTAGTTTTAACTGATCAATATCTGAATCGGGCAAGGTTTGAGTTTGCTTATCTCCCATGGCTTGAAGCAAGTTCTCTGTTCGACGCAAGAATAGATAAGCATCCGATAATCCATTCACCTCTTTTTCTTCAAGCAGCGCTAGCTCTTTAATAGCTTGCAGTGTTTCTAACAAGCCTCGACCGCGCAAACTAGGCTCTCGCCCACCACGAATGAGCTGGAAGACTTGAGCGATAAACTCGATTTCCCTGATACCACCAGCGCCAAGCTTAATGTTGTTTGTCAGTCCACGGCGTCTCACTTCACTGCTGATCATCGATTTCATTCTGCGCAATGACTGAATCGCACTGAAATCGATGTAACGACGAAACACGAATGGCCGTAACATCTGTCTTAGCTCTTGATATTCTGGGTACATTTCACTGCCCATGACCCTTGCTTTGATCATTGCATAACGTTCCCAATCTCGCCCTTGCTCTTGATAATAATCTTCAAGTGCTGCGTAACTCATGACCAATGGGCCACTTTCTCCAAAAGGACGAAGCCGCATATCAACCCGATAGCAAAAACCATCGAAGGTATGTTGATCAAGCGCTTTAATGATTCTTTGCCCCAAACGAGTGAAGAATTGAGCATTAGCAATGCTTCGCCTCGCCCCTTGGGTTTCTCCGTTTTCTGGATAAGTGAATATCAAATCAATATCAGAGGAAAAGTTAAGCTCTCCACCCCCAAGTTTACCCATACCGATGATCAGCATCGGTTGAGCAACCCCTTCGCTATTGCAAGGTGTTCCCCATTCATTGCAACAAACCTGATATTGCCATTGATAAGTTTCAAAGATCATCGCTTCCGCTAGCTCAGACAGGTGTTTTAGGCTCTCTTCAAGTGACCAAGAAGCCAAAAAATCCCGCCAAGCAATGTACGTCATTTCACTGTTTCTAAATTTCCTCAGCACTCGATGCCCAGCCGCTTCATCGCTGCATTGCGATAATCGTTGCCTCAGGTTTTCACGATAATTAGCGTATCGCGACTTATCTTCGAGCATCTGTGGCAAGGCTTGAATTAACCCTTCATCTCGCGGCAGAGCATCAGCAATAAACTGGCTCAATCCTGCTATGATTCTCAGTTCATCAAGTCGCTCTTTGGGCCATAGCTCAAAGGCTTTATTAGTCATTAGTGTTTCAAATACAGAATCTGAAATTGAAATAAGTGAAGGGGGCAACGACATGATTCTTCCTTGTACTGATCTTGGGTGCATTCTACAAAAACTCATTATACCAAACACAGTTATAGCAAACTTATGCCATAAAAAAACGCCCACTAGACTTAGTGAGCGTTTTTATCATCAGAACGTGAGTTTAGACTTTGAATGATGCTATTTTATGGTCTAACTCTTCGGCATTATTTTGCATGATTTCAGACGTTTCCAGTAACTCGCCGATAACAAGTACCGAGGCTTCAACAAGCTCTCTAACATTGGTTAGATTTTGATCCATTTCACCTGCCACACTGCTCTGCTGGCCTGCTGCGGTCGCTATTTGGAAATTCATATCATTAATCTGCGTTACTTGGCTAACAATACCGTCAAGCTCAGTGCCTGCATTGGTCACCAACTCGACACCTTCCGCCGCTTCGACCACACTTTTTTCCATTAACTCTACCGCTGAGGTAGCACTGCTTTGCAATTGACTGATCATTTCTTGAATTTCAACCGTTGCTTGTTGGGTTCGCTGGGCTAAGTTTCGAACCTCATCCGCAACAACAGCAAAACCGCGACCGGCTTCGCCAGCACGTGCGGCTTCAATCGCGGCATTCAATGCTAATAGATTGGTTTGTTCTGAAATACCTTGAATTGTGCCAACCACGCTACCAATCGCATCCACACTATTTTCGACTTGGTTCACGGCTTCAGCAGAAGCGCTGATGTCTTTTGCCAATACACTCATTTTTGTCACACTGTCTTGTACAAAGCGCTGACCCGTTTGAGCTTGTTCGGAGGCACTTTCTGTTAGCGCAGATGCATTTTGTGCATGATCAGCAACCGTCTGAACCGTTGAACTCATTTCGCTCATTGCCGTCGCGAGTTGATCAATCTCATTGAACTCTTCTTGCGTTGACTCTTTTGTCTCAGACATGCTCAGTGTCATCACTTCAGTCAGTGCTGAAAGCTCTTGTGAGGACTCGACTTGTGTTTTAATCATGTCTTGCAATTGTCGACGGGTAATTTCCAATTCGCGTGCAACATCGCCATATTCATCTTTACAATCCATAGCGATTTCTATCGAGAGATCTTTGTTGGCCATCTGCTTGATCGAATCATTCAAATACTGTGTTTGGCGCAGCATAATTCGAGCGGCAGCCAGCAATATGACAATAAAGAAGGCAATCATGATAACCGTTTGCCACACAACCTGAACCAAATAAGCTTCGTAATGTTGTTGGGCAACGTCTGCGCTTGATGTGGCGACTAAAAGAGCATTATGAAACGTACTTGCATCCCACAACTGTTTGCAAACGATCAACACCGTGCTGATCACCATGAGTAAAATCATCTTTGGAACTAAACGAGTATTGGTAATTACCCGCTCCCATGGTTTGAATACCATACTAGCCATTGTCCGTTCTCCACGATTATTATTGATATTTTGCATAACGTCGCACTCAATATAGGATAAAAATCTTAAATAGACTCATGTATATTAAGTGCATTGCTTTCAACTAACGCATTAGCCCTAGTTGCTAATTTATTTCGAGCCTCGTATGAATAAAGATGATATCAAAAACGATACAAGACCCATGAGCTTATTATCACTGATACTGTCTTTTATGGCGCTATTTGTGATCTCGGGCTTATTGTTTATGCCGATCAATCCTGAAACTCGTCAAGTACTTATCGGCTTGGACACTTTAATCTGTAGTATTTTCATTCTGCAACTTTCGATTGATTTGATCCGATCCACAGACCGAGTGCAATTCATGAAAACGCACTGGATTGATTTCCTTGCTAGCCTACCAATGATTGAACCACTTCGGTACGCTCGTCTGTTCTCGATCCTTCGTATTATCTTGGTCATTCGATCGGGAAGATATGTCTTTAGTCAGTTATTTTCTGATCGAAAAGAAACAACCTTAGCCTCAATTTTATTGCTATTAGTGTTTTTACTGACGATAGGTTCGAGTGTCATGCTGTTTATTGAAGGCAAAGAGCCGACCGCTAACATTCAGTCAGGCGGTGATGCTTTGTGGTGGGCGCTCGTGACCATTTCCACCGTGGGCTATGGTGATCACTTCCCAGTGACAGAAGCAGGAAAGGTCGTGGCTGCGGTATTGATCATCTGTGGTGTAGGGTTATTTGGTATGATATCAGGCTTAATTACCTCAATGATCACCTCCCCCTCGAAAGAGCAAGCTCAACAACAAGAAAACAAGCACCGATTATTAGAAGAGATCGTCTTACAGCAACAAATCATTATTCAGCGGCTAGAGAAACTTGAACAATCTGCGCCACTCGATAACACCAAAGACTCGGATAACACCAGCCAGTAGCACGAAACGATTCAGCACAGCTCCATAAGCTCTGAACCAGTTAGAACCGTTGATCTATTTAAGCAAAAAAATAGAGCACTTCTGCACTCTATTGTATGTTTTTTGCCGTCTGCAACTCTGCCTAATGTTGCCAGTATGGTTCAGCCTCGACACTGATTAAACGGGTTTGCTCCATGGCATGCAAAATTGACGTTTCTTGACGACCCAACCAACGTTGAAGTTGCTCTTTTTCATCGCCTTCAAGCTTATCAACCAATCGCTCTAATGGTTTCAGCATCAGAAGATCATCAATACCTTGCATTAAATCTGCCCAAGGGAGGCGGAAACTGTTGCGTTCATCCGCGTCATAAAGGCTGGCAAAGCCAACCCCTGTATAAAGATTACGCATCAATCGATACTGCTGTTCAATATATTCTAAGCTGGTTAATGCTCGCTCAGGAGGAAAAGCTTCAATCAACTCAGCCCAAGTTCTGTCTAATTGCTTGATAGAGAATGGAGAGATTGAGTGTGACATTTGGTCACGCGCTTTATCATCAAGAAACGGTTGCCAGCCTCGGGTTAAAATCCACCGACTTAAATCGAGTAAAATTCCCGTGTAGCGGGCTGAAGAGAGCAATGTCATCACATCCTCTCGAGTTGGCAACGAATTTTGAACTTCTTGCAGCTCAAACACGAGAAACTTACGCGCTTCTAATTTTCTAAGTACATGGCCTTTGTCTTCTAATAAATCATCGAGGTAATCATATTGCTTTAACCAATCTAACTCTTGCTCTAACCATTTCAATTCTTGTCGCAAAATGGCACTGGCGCGTCTAGGAACAATGCCTCCATAAATAGTCAGTGTCTGACGTATAAAGCTTAATGAATGGCGAATTTCATGCAGCGCCTGAATAGATTCGCGTTCTGAGTATATTTGCTCGTGGTAATGCCAATGGGATAATGCATGCTCTAACGAATTTACAAAGCAAGACTCAACACTGTCAGTGCGATTCGTTTCAACTAAAGAAAGAGGCTTCACTTCATCGGCTGTATACCCCAACGCCAATCGGTAACCTCGAGCGGCTTTGCTCAAATTTCCCAGGCGCATACCACCATGCTCACTAAATTGACGAGCTAAGGTAAAAAGAGCATCTGTTTGCCCTGATTTCAATTCAAATTCGACTTCACAAATAGGATCGTGCTTGTCACCAGAAACCACGTCACCTTGATCAAACGCGACTTCTACTTGGCTGCCATCGGCCATGCCAATGAGCCATTGCTCTCGGTTAAAATTGGTGGAAAAAAGAGGGATAAGCTGTTCCTGTAACGTATCTACGTCACGCTGTGGGGGCCAAATATCTTGAGGGTGCAATGAAAGTAGTGGCGAGTTACAAGTATGCTCAGCGTTAAATTCCGGTCGTTGGTGCAACCCTGCAACAACACGACCTGCTGTTTTTACCGTTTGAATAAAAACATCATCAAAACGTCGAATGCGTAAGCCGGTATCATGCTGACGTAACCAATGATCTGGCGTATCAAAATAGGTATTTCCTAACTCTCGGCTACTGTGCTGAAGCACTTTCATGTCAGCGATCTTTTCTCTTAAGATTTCTGAAAATTCGGGTGAAACAAAAAACTTCAGTTCTATCTCGGTTTCCATAACTGTACCTTTCAAAGCAGATATCAACAGGATATTGCCAATATCGTTACTGGGCAAGAAAGAAATATCACCTTAATGATGATCTAAAACAGTTTTAATGAGTGATTTAATGGGGTAACATGCGCGCCTTTATAGCCATCGTTCAACATTTCGCCATGAAATGGTGTATGTTCTTTTTAGGTTATATTTAACAGGTTGAATGGCCATGCCAGTAAATACGATAATGGGGTTATTTGCAAAGTCCCCTATTAAGCCTTTGCAGCGCCACGTAGTGTGCGTTAATGAGTGTTGCTCTCATCTGGTTAACTTTTTTGAAGTTTCTTCAAAAGGTGATTGGGAAAAAGCAGCAGAAATTCGTGCTCAAATTTCTCATTTAGAGAAAGAAGCTGATGTGCTAAAGCGTGAAATTCGCCTCAAACTTCCTCGCGGTTTGTTTATGCCTGTCGATCGTACCGACATGCTTGAGCTTTTGACTCAACAAGACAAGCTTGCCAATTTAGCCAAAGACATTTCTGGCCGAGTTTACGGTCGTCGTTTGGTGATTCCTGAAACTCTTCAAGAGAATTTCATCGTTTATGTTAAACGTTGTCTCGATGCAGCCAATCAAGCTCAGAAAGTAATTAATGAGTTGGATGAACTATTAGAGACAGGCTTTAAGGGCCGTGAAGTGACGCTTGTTGCAGAAATGATTAATCAACTTGATTTGATTGAAGACGATACTGATACCATTCAGGTTCAGCTTCGCCAGCAGTTAATGGCCGTTGAATCGGAATATAACCCAATTGACGTTATGTTCTTATACAAGATTCTAGAGTGGGTTGGTGGCATTGCCGATCAAGCACAGCGTGTAGGTGCGCGTCTTGAAGTTATGCTTTCTCGCTCTTAAATCACAAGTAACCCTTTAACGAAGAGCTAAATTAAACACGACAAATTAGGCGATGAGTATTTTCATCGCTGATGGGTTTGTCGCGTCTAAATTTTGTTCCGCTTGTTATTAAACAACTAGGTATTACGATGGATATCATTGCTAACCACGGCACGCTTCTAATTATTATTGCAGCAGCTTTTGGTCTACTAATGGCTATTGGTATTGGTGCAAATGACGTTGCGAATGCAATGGGCACCTCTGTAGGCTCAAAAGCACTTACAGTGAAACAAGCAATCATCATTGCTATGATCTTTGAATTTGCAGGGGCTTACCTTGCTTGCGGTGAAGTAACCGATACGATTCGCAAAGGCGTAATCGATACAGATTTATTTGCTCATCAACCTGATGTTTTAGTTTTCGGTATGCTATCTGCCCTACTGGCAGCCGGCACCTGGCTATTGGTCGCGTCTTACATGGGCTGGCCTGTTTCAACCACTCACTCAATCATAGGCGCCATCATTGGTTTTGCTTGTGTCTCTGTGGGCACAGAAGCCGTCGACTGGGGTTCTGTACAAGGTATCGTGGGTAGTTGGCTCATCACCCCACTCATATCTGGCTTCTTTGCTTACATGATTTTTGTCAGCGCGCAGCGACTGATTTTTGATACAGAGAATCCACTCTTTAACGCCAAACGATTTGTTCCTGTGTATATGTTCATCACAACAATGGTGATTGCGCTGGTTACCATCAAAAAGGGCTTAAAACACGTTGGGTTACATCTAAGTAATAGTGAGGCTTGGATGTGGTCAGCTGGTTTTTCTGCACTCATCATGGTGGGTGGCTACCTTTATATTCAAAAGAAATTTGCAAACCGCGAAGACGATCATGGCTTTGCTGGTGTGGAAGGTATCTTCACCGTGTTGATGGTTATCACCGCTTGTGCGATGGCATTTGCACACGGCTCAAACGATGTAGCTAACGCCATCGGGCCTCTTTCTGCGGTTGTTTCGACGGTTCAACACATGGGTGAAATCACAGGAAAGACTCAGATCGCATGGTGGATTCTTCCTCTTGGCGGTTTCGGCATTGTTATTGGCCTTGCAACCCTTGGACGTCGGGTTATGGCAACCGTAGGTACTGGTATTACAGAGCTAACACCAAGCCGAGGTTTTGCCGCTCAATTGGCGACAGCCTGTACGGTTGTTCTTGCATCAGGAACAGGCCTACCGATTTCGACTACGCAAACGCTTGTTGGTGCCGTATTAGGTGTCGGTTTTGCACGCGGTATAGGCGCACTAAACTTAGGCGTAGTTCGTAATATTGTCGCTTCTTGGATTGTTACCCTTCCAGCGGGTGCATTGCTGGCAGTAGTCTTCTTCTATGCAATCCAAGCCATGTTTATTTAATTTCTGAGTTTTTGATTTGTAAGCGTAACGTCATTATTGACTCAAACGCACAGAAAGGGAGGCTTTGCCTCCCTTCTTTGTTGCATGGCCCAGCGAAAATTCATACTATCTGTTCAATAGAAATATTAATATCATCTAGATTGTTAAAGGATTTACTGTGAAAAAACTGATTTGCATGGTTTTGGTCTCTCTAATGGCCATCCCCGCAGCTTTTGCTCAAGACCGCTACATCGCTGATAAACTGTTTACTTACATGCACTCAGGACCCAATAATCAGTTTCGTATTATTGGCAGTATAGATGCTGGTGATAAAGTGAAACTCCTCTCATCCAATAAAGATACCGGATACAGCGAAATTCTTGATTCGAAAGGCCGCAAAGGTTGGGTTGAAACTCGATTTGTCACACGCCAAGAAAGTATGGCGATGCGTTTGCCTAGACTTGAAAAAGAACTGACCACGGTTAAAGCTCAACTTTCCAACGCTCGAGATAATGCTGATAGCGAAAAAGCAGGACTGATTGACTCTCTTGAAGTGCGTAATCAACAAATTTCTGAACTTGAACAAAATTACAGTGATATCAGTAAACAACTGACGGCTTCTCAAACCGAAGTTCGTGAACTGCGCGCTCGTATCGATACACAAAAAGAAGACCTACTACTTAAATACTTTATGTATGGTGGTGGTGTCGCAGGCGGGGGGTTGCTATTTGGCTTGCTACTTCCGCACATTATCCCTCGCCGTAAGAAATCACCAAACGGCTGGGCTTAATTGATTTGAACTAAGTTCATAGTGAATCCACGCAACATTTATAGAAAGGTCACATCAGTGACCTTTTTTAATCGCATTATTTTTTAATCGCAGTGCTTTCTCAACAGCCGTTAATATACTGATTGAGAATGGCTAACTGCCACTTAAAGAGTTATCAAACCTATTCAGCTAGCCTTTCCAGTCGTACAGGGCAGGAATTTCAATCAACTGACCTTCATAGTTGATCATGCAATATCGCTGCTTTATCTCAACAAGAGTCACTAAGTCGTTTATCTTATCGCCCTCAACAAATTCACTACCATTGATCTTAACCCAGCGTTTGTCGACTTTACTTGAGTAAACATGAGTTTGAAAGTTCATCGCAGGTAGCAACCCTTGAAAGTCAGCGCCACTTTGTACCAATTTAACGGAACTGATACTCAGGTCCTGACTTGAAGTATCTTGGGTATTAGCATTAAAAGCCTCTGTGGACGGAGAGCCCCCCTTTTCATTCGACAACATAGACTGCACTCTAAATGCGATCTCGGGTGAAAACTGACTTAAGTCGAGTTCAGACAAACGCTCAAGAGCTAAAGCATCTGTCTCTTCCGCTTTCTCTTCATGCGTGGCATGCCCCACGATTCTTGTATTACTTGTTTCTGCATTCGCACCTTCTTCACCCCTAGGAAAGGTCTGTATCGTTTCTACGGCGGAGATTTTCTCCTCTGAGCGGTAGGTGGTTTTTAAGGTTTTAATCGGTAAGTTAGGCAATACCGTATAGCCACTTTCAACCTCAATAATGTCAGGAATGACCTGAATCTCTGACGAACTCTTCGGGTTTTGATTGTGGTAAGCGCTATAACCAAGCCAAGTCGCCGTTAGCGCCACTGGCAGAATAAAACTCGTCACGACCATCAGTATTGATACCCTTGGTGGTGAAGCAGAGGAAGCACTCTGTTTGTGGCTGGGCAAAGCTTCATATCGTTGATGATTTTGTTCTGAAATTTTCAGTGCTTTTAATATCTCAGACATCAGTGATTCTCTTTTAGTGCTAATCGACTAGGTATGACGGCTTCAGACTTAGCTTTCGCTAAACGAAGCATCGAAGTGTCAATCATCGCAGTGCGAATCATTGAACGTTTTAAAGCAACCGAGCTCAGCTCTTTAGCCGTTGACGTTTGCAATGAAGGGGCGCTTTCTTGAGTCAGTAACTCCAGTACTTTTAAAGTTTGTTTCCCTGCAATACCATCCACTTCTATACCCTGCCAGCGTTGAAACACTTTTACTTTTCTTTCTAAACCTTCATCGAAACTTGATGAGTTACTCGCGCTCTCACCTAGCAATGCAGACAGTTTGCTATCCAGCTGAGAAATAGGTTCACCCGACATGCCTTTTTTTAACAATTGCTGAAATTCTGATCGCCAAACATAATGATACCTTCCAGTCCAAATTGATTTAAGCCAACGCTGATCGAAACGTACTCTTTGATCGTTGAATAACAGCTCAATAGTGTCATCATTATGTGCCCGATAAAGAACTGCATAGCTTCCGTTTAGTCCTATATCTAAATGAAGCACAACAGGCATATTCAAGGCGAGCAAGTCCTCCCAAACACCGTCTTTATATTCGCAGTTAAAAAGTCGAAACGCCGATTCAGAGGGCATGCACAGTTGATCGAGCACACTCGCTTGGTATCCCCACACCTGATACAAGTCTGCAATACTTTGCTCTAAGCTTGATGACTGCATAAGCAGTTGCTCTAAGTTAGGTGAGAAAACTTCCCGAGTTATTTTTGGGGGCGTAATAACAACAGATTCCGTTGCAAACTCATTATCTATCAGCTTATCTAAATCATGAGGCGCCCACCAATAAACACCCAAAGAAGCGATAATACCAAGGGTTAAACTGATCATAACGGGACGATAACGGCTCACAGAGGGTATTGGGTCAGTGACTGCAAAAGAAGGCTGAAATAGCATGACGTTGTTACAAGCCTGCTGAATAAGAGACAGATTGAGCTGCTTGATTCCCGACTGATACGCGGACTTCAACGCCGCATCACACACCAGGTTGATCAGTCTTGGGATCCCTTGCGTTTGAACTGAAATGTACTTCATTCCGTTGGTCGGAAACAGTGAGCTATCGCCTCCAGCAGTTTCAAGACGAAACTGTATATACTTAACGCCTTCTTTGACCGTTAAAGGCAGCAAGTGATAGCGACCTGTAATTCTTTGTGCCAGTTGACGCAGTTGAGGGACTTTCAGTTTTTCCTGAAGTTCTGGTTGGCCAATCAACAATACTTTGAGCAATTTATGACTGTCCGTTTCGAGGTTAGTCAATAAGCGCAGTTGCTCTAATACATCGGCTGCCAAATGCTGCGCTTCATCAATCACCAGTAGCGTTTGAATACCTTGCGCATGGTTAGCCAGTAAGAACTGGTAAATGGCTTGGCTCAATTGCTTCAAAGAGGCCGCATTAGGGTATGGGACCGAAAATTCATCACAAATCGCTTCGAGAAGTTCAACATCAGAGAATGTGGGATTAAGAATAAGCCCCGCTTTTGTCTCAATGCCTAGGTTGGCGAGCATCACTTTTGCGACCGTAGTTTTGCCTGTACCAACCTCTCCGGTGAGCATAGCAAATCCACCACCTTCGCCCAACCCCGCCTCTAAGTGCTGAATGGCTTCTTTGTGGCGTTGGCTTAAAAATAGATAACGAGAATTGGGAACAATGGAGAATGGCGGTTGGCTAAAAGAAAAAAAGTCGTGATACATCATTCTCATCTCTATAAATTAGTGGGTTAAGAAAGTACCATCACTCACAGTAAACGCCAATGGCAAACAAAACATTTAAGGGTTTAACGTGCAAGTATACTTAGTCGGTGGCGCTGTCCGCGATCAATTACTCAATATCGATGTCTATGACAAAGACTGGGTTGTCGTGGGCAGTAGCCCTAATGAAATGCTCGCTCAAGGGTTTAGCGCCGTTGGAAAAGACTTCCCTGTGTTTCTCCACCCAAAAACAAAACAAGAGCATGCTCTTGCTCGTACAGAGCGAAAAACAGGCGCTGGCTACAAAGGCTTCGAGTGTTATTTCTCTGCTGACGTCACTTTAGAAGAGGATCTCCTTCGACGAGACCTAACCATCAACGCCATTGCGCAAGATAAGCAAGGCAACTACATCGACCCTTACGGCGGGCAAAAAGATTTAGATCAGCGGATCTTACGTCACGTCTCTGATGCCTTTACTGAAGATCCTCTCAGAGTACTTCGTGTGGCTCGTTTTGCCGCAAAACTAAAACACCTTGATTTCTCCATTGCTCCTGAAACCATGGTACTGATGAAAACCATCAGCGCCTCTGGTGAACTGGAACAGCTAACCGCGGAACGCGTTTGGCAAGAGTGGCATAAATCATTGTCGACCAATGATCCTCAGGAGTTTCTTTCCGTCTTACAAGAATGTGGCGCTTTGAACGTTGTCATTCCTGAAATATCTCGCCTATTTGGTGTACCACAACCAGAAAAGTGGCACCCAGAAATAGACACCGGAATACATACTTTGATGGTGGCCCAACAAGCGGCGCTCCTTTCCCCTTCATTACCGGTGCGCTTTGCTTCGCAAGTACATGATTTAGGTAAAGGAATAACACCAGAAAAAGAGTGGCCTAGCCATAAAATGCACTGCCATACCGGTATCAAACTGATCAAAACACTCTGCAACCGAGTTCGTGTACCCAATGAGTTTAAAGAATTGGCTGTACTTGTCTGTGAACAGCATTCCAACATTCATCGAGCCGATGAATTAAAAGCCAGTACCAAGCTTAAAATACTCAATAAATTTGATGTATGGCGCAAGCCAGAAAGGCTCAATGACATTTTACTGTGCTGCATGGCTGATAGCCGAGGAAGAACAGGGTTTGAAGACATTGACTACCCTCAAAAGGCTATTTTTGAATCCGCTTATAAAGCGGCGTTAAGTGTCAATGTTCAAGATATTATTTCAGATGGTTTTAATGGCAAAGAGATCCGAACTGAAATGGATAAGAGACGTATCGAAGCCATTGAACACACCTAGAAAGAGTCTATTTCTAAAGCCATGTTTCTGATTCGATGACGACCCACAGCGCTATGATGTCACTGTATTGATTCATGTTTCACCTTCGCATTAGACAACGCGTATTATTTGAAGAATTTGTCACACGCTTTAAACGCCCCACCGAAGTGGAGCGTTTAAAGCATTAAGCAAGTAATTCGTTAGGTTAAAAACCGAGTGGAATTATTGACCTTTAACTTCTTTAAGACCGCTTCTTTGAAATATGGAGGAGCGCGCTCACCTAGA
>NZ_AJYQ02000011.1 GCF_000287055.2 Vibrio genomosp. F10 str. ZF-129
CACTGTCGCTGATGGCTTAGCGGCGGCTACGGTACGTTCTTTTTTAGGTGTGGGGTTGGTTTGTGTGTCTTTACTTGGCTTGGTGTTACTTGCTTGCTTAGATTTAGTCACCTCGCGAATAAACGCTTCTTTGTACTCAGGCTCCGTCTTCACTTTCGCAAGCTCTGTCCGCGCGTTTGAAAAGTCATCATAAGGCCCGATAAGACAGCGATATCCTTTATCTTCAGGCTTTGACCAAACATCGGTTGAGATATGTTGATAAATACTTTTGGCTTTCGCTAATGAAAGAGGTTTTGATAGCACACCACACTGAATCCAATAACTCGATTGAGCTCCTTTCGGTTTTTGATTGCCCCATAACCCTTTTCCGATAGGGCAGCTCTTATCCAAAACAGGTAGTTCATTCGTCGAGGCTTGCGTCGCATCACATAAAAATTCTTCCGCCGAAACAGAATGCGATACCAATGGAAACGCCATGACGGCCATGCTTAGGAGTTTCAATCCGAGCATTATAGGTTTGATTACTAACGTCGTATCCATACTTCTATTAACCTTAAATCGTCGTGCCTTGATTGGCTCGTTGGGGCTGGAATAGCTTAAATTGAATGCAAAAAAAGAGCCGTAATATCTTACGGCTCTAGTTTAGTTAGATTTTCGGAAAAAAATCAATCGTCTCTGATCACCCTTTGTAGATTTTAGGGTTGAATACATCACGTAACCAGTCACCCAATAGGTTAATCACCAAAACAAGCGTAATAAGGACCAAACCAGGGAAAGCTGTAATCCACCAAGCACCCGAGAAGATGTAGTTAAAACCGATACTGATTAATGCACCGAGTGACGGCTGATCAACAGGAAGGCCAAGCCCTAGGAACGACAGCGCCGCCTCAGACATAATGGCATTCGCTATTTGAACCGTTGATATAACTAAAATCGGCGATAAACAGTTCGGTAAGATATGACGGAACATGATGCGTGGCGCTTTAAAGCCCATCACGCGTGCTGCTTCGACATACTCTTTCTTCTTTTCCGCTAATACTGATGCACGAATGGTTCGGGCATATTGTGGCCACTCAGCCACACCGATAATCACCACTAGCATCACTACCGCATATTGACTATAGAAGTCACTACCAAAGCTTGCTTTGAAAATGGCGGATACAATGATGGCAACCATCATGGTTGAAAAAGAGAGCTGAACATCAGCAAAACGCATCAAAAAGTTATCAATACGGCCACCAAAGTAACCCGCTGACAAACCAATAATGATACCTAACGTCAGTTGTAAGCCAACGGCTAAAAAGCCAATGGTCAACGATAGACGTGAACCGTATAGAATAGTCGATAAAATATCACGCCCTTGCTCATCGGTTCCCAATGCAAAACGCTCATCCCCATCTTCCATCCAAGAAGGTGGAAGCTCTGAATCCATAATGTCGATGGAAGAGAGATCATAAGGATCGGTAGGCGATAGAATTGGTGCGGCCAACGCAAGCACCAAGAACACCATAAAGATACTAAAGCTCGTCATGGCAACTTTGTCACGCAAGAAATAGTAAACAATGTCTGAATTTTTAAAACGCTCCCAACGACTCGGAGCTGCGGCTACTTCATTCATCTTTAAGACCCCTTGCCCGTTAAGTTTACAGTTGGGTTAATCACGCCATAGAGCAAGTCTACGATTGTATTAGTCACAACAAATATTAGCCCAACGAAAATAACGTAAGCGGTAATAAGTGGTGTATCAACACGGTTGATGGCTTCTAAGAATAAAAAGCCTGTGCCTGGCCATTGGAATACGGTTTCAGTCAAAATGGTGTAAGCCACCATAGTACCGATTTGAACACCACCCACGGTCAATACCGGTAACATGGTGTTTTTCAACGCGTGCTGGTAGTAAATTTTATTTAGGGCTAAGCCTTTAGCTTTACCAAACTTAATGTATTCAGAGCTCAGTACTTCAAGCATTTCAGAGCGAACTAATCGAATGAACAATGGCAGCATGATCGATGCTAGAGAAACGCATGGCAGTACTAAATGGCGAAGGCCATCAACAGTAAAGAAACCCGATTCCCAACCCAGGACATTCGCGGTTTCGCCTCGCCCGTAAGAAGGTAACCAACCAAGTTCAATCGAAAATACATACATCAACATGATCGCAGTAAGGAAAACAGGAACGGATATACCAATACTACTGAATGCCATGACCGCTTTAGTAAACACACTTTTCGGGTGAATGGCGGAATACACACCCAAAGGAATAGAGCAAAAGACAATGATTAGAGACGCACCAAAGACGAGCTCTAATGTGGCAACCAACTTGTCTAAAATGACATCAACCGCTGGTCGCTTGAAGAAGTAAGATGTACCTAAGTCACCTTGTAAGGCGGCGCTAATAAATCGCGTGTATTTTGTAATGAAGGGATCATTCAGACCTAGCTCGTCGCGCATAACTTGACGCTCAGCTTCGGAAACCGACTGCCCAACAAGTTCGCGTAACGGATCACCCAAATTATCTTGGATGGCAAACGCCACTAAACTGATCACAAACATCACTATCAGTGCCTGAAACAGGCGCTTGACCAGAAACGTAAACATCCCTTGCCCCTTTAATAACTTTCCATGACTTTCAAAAAATGAAAGATTTCAGCCTGAAAAATGGCACCTAACTCGACTGAAACAAAGTTAAGCACCCAAATAATAATCAGCGCCCAACCGGTGTCTTTATCGACACAGATTGGGTGCTGACATCTTCAATTACTTAACAACTAGGTCGCCAAAGTAAGGGAAGTTCATGCCATTGATGATAGGACCAATTTCTACATTTTTCTGAGCAGCCCATGACGGATCTTGCCAGTGTAGAGGAACGAACGCTGCTTCGTTGTACAATATTTCTTCCACTTTCTTCAGCATAACGCCACGTTTTGCTAAATCAGTTTCTTTGTTTGAAGCTTCTACCAATGCATCAACTTCTGCATTTGAGTAATGACCACAGTTATACTGGCCTTTACCTGTATCAGCGTTACGCGTCATTGCCAAGAATTCAGTAAAGTTACCTGAATCTTCTGTATCTGGGTGCCAGCCGATCATCATCATGTCTGCTGCACACTTATCAAACTCAGGCCAGTATTGCGCTTTAGGCATGGTTTTCAAATCAACTTTGATGCCGATTTTAGACAGCATTGCCGCTGTTGCTTGAGCAATCTTGTCATCGTTCACGTAACGGTTGTTTGGTGCCATCATTGATAATGAGAAGCCATTTTCGTAACCCGCTTCTTTCATCAGAGCTTTGGCTTTCTTAAGATCGTAACGAGGCACTAGTGCTTCATTGTGGCCTGAGAAACCAACAGGGCTTTGCTGACCAGCAGCCGTCGCAGCGCCTTTCATGACTTTCTTAGCGATACCTTCATTGTTAGTCGCATACACAATCGCTTGACGAACGCGCACGTCTTTCAATGCAGGGTTGCTGTTCTGGTTCATTTGGAATGTGATAACACGCGTACCAGGCATAGTGAACAGTTCAACGTTATCCGCATCTTGAATACGCTTGTAATCATTTGGCGCAACAGGAGCAATCATATCAACACCGCCCGACAATAAAGCAGCAACACGCGTCGCGTCTTCTTTGATAGGAACAAGTTTAATGTTATCTACGTTACCTGGAGATTGTGTATCCCAGTAGCCGTCAAAGCGTTCAAATTCAACTTGTACGCCTTGCTCACGTGTTTTTACAACAAATGGGCCAGTACCAGAAAGGTTAGTCGATGCAAATGAACTGCCGTGCTTCACAAGCTCAGCTTTGTCTTTACCGTCAGCTGTCGTACCCGTGTAGAACTTGCTGTCCATTGGGAAGATGTAAGTTGCAACGTTTTCAATCAGAGGGTAGGTACCATCTGTTTTCACTTCAACAGTGAAATCATCTACTTTTGTCACCGATAGAAGCGGTGCAAAGATACCTTTAAAGTCTGGAGAAGCTTTAAGGCGTTGGAATGTCCAAACTACGTCATCAGCCGTCAGATCGTTACCCGAGTGAAATTTCACACCTTTACGAAGGTTAAAGCGCATGGTTTCGTTATCAACACGATCCCAAGACTCAGCCAAACGTGGCTCAAATTCCATATTTTGGTTAAAGCGTACTAGTGGATCAAACACCATGTGAGACAGTTGCATTGTGCCGCCAGACAGTTGCTCTTGCGGATCCAATGATACTGGATCGGCGTCATACGCAACTGTAATATCTGCAGCCATAGCGCTAAGGCTAAGACCAGCAGCCATCATTGCGACGACTAGTTTGCTTTTCATGGTTTTCATTGCATAACTCCTTATGCGGGAATCACATTCCCTGTTGTTGTGTTTGCATCTGCTATTTGTGTCCAAGTGAGCTTGTTATGTTCAAACAAACTTGGTTCTTCGATACCAATGAGTGATGTGTATCCACTCATAAGGCATTCGAAACGACTTATGCCGTTTTAGCGTCTTCTCTTAAACCTGTAAATTCAGGCATTAAGGAAATGAGGTGCTTACTGTATTCATGCTGAGGGCTGTTAAACAGCTGCTCTGTTGGTGCCACTTCTAATAATTTACCCATTTGCATCACACCAACGCGATCACACATCTGGCGAATTACCGGTAAATCATGGCTGATAAACAGCATGGTGAGATTTAACTCATCTTGCAGGTCTTTCAGCAGGTTTAGAATTTGAGCTTGAACGGACACATCCAATGCAGAAGTGGGTTCATCACAGATAAGTAAACGAGGACGAGTCGCCAGTGCACGAGCGATAGAAATACGCTGACGCTGACCGCCCGAAAATTCATGTGGGTACTTCACACCCGCCATCTGGCCTAAACCAACATGATCGAGGAGATCATGAACAATCTGACGAGTTTCGGCTTCGTTACGAGTCAATTTATGGAAACGAATAGGCTCTGCAATGATGTCAAACACTCTCATACGTGGGTTCATTGAGGTGTATGGGTTTTGGAACACCATCTGCATTTGACGACGAAGAGGACGACGCTCTTTCTCAGATTTCAGCGCGGTTAAGTCTATGCCTTCAAACGATACCTTGCCTGAATTTGGTGCATATAGACCGGCAATAACACGTGCAATTGTCGACTTACCTGAACCAGACTCGCCCACCAATCCAAAGGTTTCACCCTCTATAACATCAAAGCTCACATTGTTTGATGCCTGTACAAACTCACGACGACTTTCAAATAACGAATCTTTCGTCACAAAGCGTAAGTTAACGTTTTCAACGCTCAATAATGAGCCCGTGTAGTCACGATGATCCTGGCTTTGACCCAACCAGTGGTTTTTCACATCAAGCGGCGCCATTTCATGGGCTTCTTCGATGTAACTGACCAGTGGGAAGCGATCGAGCTTTCTATCCGAACGAGGAACTGCAGAAATAAGGCTTCGCGTATACGAGTGATCAGGATTACCCAGCACTTTATCCGTTGGCCCAAACTCAACCAAGTCCCCACGGTACATAACCGCAACACGATCCGTCACGTTAGAAACCACGCCCATGTCGTGTGTTACCAACATACAGCCTACATTTTTCTCAATACAAAGATCGCGAATAAGAGTGAGAATCTGATCTTGGATGGAAACATCCAGTGCCGTTGTCGGCTCATCGGCAATGATTAAATCCGGCTCACCCGCTAAAGCGATCGCAATCACCACACGCTGACGCATACCACCAGAGAACTGGTGAGGATATTGCTTCAAGCGGTTTTCTGGCTGCGGAATACCCACTTGATTCATAAGAGACAAAGCACGTCGATACGCTTCTTCATCTGTTACTTTCATATTGGCATGAATGGTTTCGGTTAGCTGATGCTCAACCGTAAACAAAGGATTGAGTGAGGTCATAGGATCTTGGAAGATAAAACCAATCTTCGACCCGCGAACTTTTCGCATCTCCTCAGGAGTCAGGCCTGAAACCTTTTCTCCATCTAAAAACACCTCTCCATCGGCGATCAAGCCTGGAGGGCTAAGCAGATCAATAACGGCATTACCTACGGTTGATTTACCGGCTCCAGATTCACCAACAACACCCACAATCTCGCCTCGCTCAATACTGAACGAAAGTGATTTAACCGCAGCGTGCACCCCATGACGAGATGGGTACTCAATACGAAGGTTTTTAACTTCTAATAGCGACATTTATCAGACCTCTACTGCTTTGACAGTTTTCTGCCCTGTCTGATACCAGTATTACGCGCAAACATACTGATACAAATTGAATCCATTCTTGTCAGTATATTATTCTGACAATTAACAAGGGCATCAATTTGGCAAAAAACTCACAGAAAAGCAACAAATAGAGGATAAAAAGTCGATACCGTGCAGATAAGAAGCAATGTGTGTAGATAGTTATGCGGATAAACTGCATTTAATATTGGTAATACCAATTTAGTGCATACCGCACCAGCACTGAACATATCAGCACTATACGCTAAAAGCTCATCTCAAATCCGCAGATCATAAAAACACGACACTGAATAATTCACCAAGAATAATATACGATTTAGAATTAACAAAACAGAAACATCAACCACCATGGGCAATCAAGGCAGGTAAAAAAACCAGATAAGAGTCACATTAAAAAATAACAAACCAACTTAGGTGAGGGTGATAAGTAAGTAGACCCTCCTTGTTTAAGGAACAATATAGGTTAGTTAACATAGCCATTTATGATGTGATTAACGTCAAAAACAGAGATATATTCAGAAGAAAATAGGCGCGTAAAAATACCAAGTTGGAAAGGAAGAAGACCTCGTCATTTCTGATCAGCCTTTCTGTAC
>NZ_AJYQ02000012.1 GCF_000287055.2 Vibrio genomosp. F10 str. ZF-129
AGGTTCGAATCCTCCAGGACGCGCCACTATACAAAAGCCTCGCTAATTAGCGAGGCTTTTTTGTTAACATCTCGTTATCATTCTTGTAACTTTAAAATCACAACCTATTGTTTTTAAATGTAAATTTCATTTTCTTTATCTGCATCTCAGTATTCAATTCATTCTTCGATTAATGTCCTCTAAACGACTAGTTTAATCTTCTAAAAAGCCCATTTTTTTAGAGTTATGTTATATGATCGGTAAAATATTAACCAAATTTGTGCTTTATCATTAAGAGTTGATTAAACAAAATTGACAATCTTTTACCAATCGAGATAATCCTAGACCACTTGTCGAGATTAATTATGGAATTATTCGACAAACAATTGTCAGGATGACATAGAAAGGAAGCAACATGACAAACATTGGAAGCCTGCTAGGAGACGCTGCAACCCTTATGCTAACAGGGATGGCTGTCGTCTTTATTTTCCTAACTATTCTAGTATATCTCGTTCGTTTGATGTCTAAACTGGTGCCAACAGAAGTGCCAGAATCATTCGCTACGCCCAATCAAAATAATACAGTTCAATCAAATCCTTCTGCGATTAGTCCTAAGGTTGTTGCGGCAATCTCAGCGGCAGTACATCAATATCGGACTTCTACAGCAAAATAGGTTTTTTTAAAGGATTAAAAGGAGTTAATGAGCATGTCTAAACCACTAGCAATTACGGATGTGGTCCTTCGTGACGCCCATCAGTCACTATTCGCTACGCGTATGCGTATTGAAGATATGCTGCCTATTGCGGCAGAGTTGGATAAAGTCGGATACTGGTCCCTAGAAACTTGGGGTGGTGCAACGTTCGATTCTTGTATTCGTTTCTTAGGTGAAGACCCTTGGGAACGCTTACGAGAGTTAAAGAAAGCGATGCCAAATACCCCTATGCAAATGTTATTGCGTGGGCAAAACCTTCTGGGCTACCGCCATTACGGTGATGATGTCGTTGCGAAGTTTGTTGAGCGTGCTCATACCAACGGCATGGACGTGTTCCGTATCTTTGATGCAATGAACGATGTGCGTAACTTCCAAGCCGCCGTTAAAGCAACGGTTGATGTAGGTGCGCATGCACAAGGTACCATGTCTTACACGACTAGCCCTGTGCACAACACGGATACTTGGGTTGATTTGGCGAAGCGCTTAGAAGACCTAGGTTGTCACTCTCTGTGTATTAAAGACATGGCTGGCCTGCTGAAACCTTATGAAGCGGAAGAACTTGTATCACGTATCAAAGCGTCTTGTGATGTGCCGTTGGCGTTGCATTGTCATGCAACAACGGGTCTTTCAACCGCGACAGCTATTAAGGCGGTTGAAGCGGGTGTCGACATTTTAGATACTGCGATTTCTTCGATGAGCTGTACTTACGGGCATACCCCAACCGAAACGGTAGTGGCTATGCTTGAAGGCACTGATCGCGATACAAACTTAAAACTCGATCAAATTGAACCTATTGCTGCTTATTTCCGTGAAGTCCGTAAAAAATACGCGAAGTGGGAAGGGCAACTTAAAGGTGTGGATTCTCGCATTCTAATTGCTCAAGTGCCTGGCGGCATGCTCACCAACATGGAAGGTCAGCTAAAAGAACAAGGCGCAGCGGATCGCCTGGACGAAGTGCTTGAAGAGATTCCTCGCGTACGTAAAGAGCTAGGGTATATCCCTCTTGTCACACCAACCTCGCAAATTGTTGGTACGCAGGCCGTCATTAACGTATTGACTGGAGAGCGCTATAAGAGCATTACCAAAGAGACGGCAGGTATACTCAAAGGTGAGTATGGTGCAGCGCCTGCTGAAGTGGATAAAGCTTTGCAAGCCAGAGTTCTCGACGGTGCAGATCCGATCACCTGTCGCCCTGCTGATTTACTCGATAATGAACTGGAATCACTGACTACTGAGCTTTTAGAGAAATCGAAATCTGAAGGTATCTCTCTCGCTGAAGACACGGTGGACGATGTTTTAACTTACGCTCTATTCCCTCAAGTGGGTTTGAAGTTCCTTAAAAACCGTCGTAACCCAGAAGCCTTTGAACCTGCTCCAACTTTAGAGTCGGCACAACCTAAAGCTGTCGCTAGCGCGCCTCAAGGTGGCATAGAGACATACAGCGTAAAAGTTGACGGTCAAGTCTATGACGTCGAAGTGGGCCCTCAAGGTGAGTTGACTTCTGTTGTTGCTTCTAACGTGGCGGCTCCAGTAGCAGCACAGGCAAGTGCTCCTTCTGGTAATGCTGAAGCCGTTCCTGCGCCTCTGGCGGGTAATATTTTTAAAGTCAACGTTCAAGCGGGTGCTCAAGTGGCTGAAGGGGATGTGTTATTGATCCTAGAAGCGATGAAGATGGAAACAGAAGTACGAGCTGCACGTGGTGGTATCGTCCAAGATCTTCATGTTAAAGAAGGTGATTCTGTCGTTGTAGGCTCACCATTATTAAGCTTGGCGTAAGGGAGTACCATGGAAGGATTGATGACCTTATGGTCTGAAACAGGGATTGCAAATTTCGAGTTCGGTCAACTGTGCATGATGCTCATTGGTTGCTTGTTGTTATTTTTAGCCATTCGTAAAGGTTTTGAACCTCTATTGCTGTTGCCTATCGGATTTGGTGCTGTACTGGCTAACATACCTAACGCTGGGTTTACCGATCCGGGCGGGTTGCTTTACTACGTTTACTACGTTGGTATCGAAACAGGGATTTTCCCACTACTCATTTTCATGGGAGTAGGCGCAATGACCGATTTTGGTGCTCTGATTGCGAACCCTAAAACGCTTTGGTTAGGTGCAGCCGCTCAGTTTGGTATTTTCGCTACCCTATTTGGTGCCATTTTACTGAACTATATTCCTGGTATGGAATTTACGATGGCCGATGCTTCGTCTATTGCGATTATTGGTGGAGCGGATGGCCCAACTGCGATTTTCTTAGCAAGTAAACTGTCACCAGACTTACTGGGCGCTATTGCGGTCGCTGCGTATAGTTATATGGCGCTGGTTCCAATCATTCAGCCACCAATAATGAAAGCGCTGACAACGCCAGAAGAGCGTAAGATTAAAATGGCACAGTTACGTCATGTGGGTAAAGCCGAGAAAGTGCTATTCCCACTCGCGGTACTGTTAATGACGATCTTGTTCCTTCCATCGGCAACACCGCTGGTCGGCATGTTCTGTTTGGGTAACCTAATGAGAGAAGCGGGTGTGGTTGACCGCTTATCTAAGACCGCTCAAAACGAACTGATTAACATTGTGACCATTTTCTTGGGGCTAGGTGTCGGTTCTAAATTGCAAGCTGAAGAGTTCTTGAACCTTGAAACATTAGGGATTCTTGGACTTGGCGCGGTGGCATTTAGTATTGGTACGGCAGGCGGCGTTTTAATGGCGAAAGTGCTGAATAAATACTCTAAAGAAGACATTAACCCGCTTATTGGCGCAGCTGGTGTTTCGGCTGTTCCTATGGCTGCGCGAGTCGTGAATAAAGTTGGCTTGGAAGCAAACCCGCAAAACTTTTTGTTAATGCACGCCATGGGTCCTAACGTTGCTGGTGTTCTTGGCTCTGCGGTTGCGGCAGGTATTCTACTGGCATTGGTTGGCTAGTTCAGTGGATGAGCTAGATTAGCAGACTAAGAAGTCATCACTGAGTCAATTGATGGTGAAATTGCGAGCTAATAGTTCACTTAATTGAAAGAAATGTTATATATTCAAAGGGATGCTTCGGCATCCTTTTCTTTTTTCAATAGGGGATAGTACAGATGGAAAACAAGCAAATCGCAATTACCCGTTTTGGTGGAGCAGAGGTTCTCGCTACCATTACGTCTCAAGTGCCTGAGCCTCAGCCTGGAGAGGTGGTGATTAAAGTTGCCTTTGCTGGCGTAAACCCTATTGATGTTAAAACACGCGCTGGGCTGGGTTGGGCTGCCGCGGAAAATAAAGATAATCTCCCTTGGGTGCCAGGTTACGATATTGCAGGTAAAGTCACCGCATTAGGAGAAGGTGCATCTCGATTTAAAGAAGGGGCAACGGTTGCTGGGTTTATTGGTTTCCCACTTAGAGGGGGAGGCTATAGCCAGTATATCAGTGTTCCAGAAAGCGAACTAAGCCTAGTGCCCGATGCGGTAACTTTTGAAGCCGCAGCCGTGCTTCCTTTGGCGGGGCAAACGGCAGCTCAAGCATTGAATAAAGCCGAAGTTGCTGAAGGAGACAGAGTCCTCATTCTTGCTGGTGCTGGCGGGGTTGGACACATAGCGGTGCAAATTGCTGTAGCCGCAAAAGCCGAAGTGTTTACCACATGCAGTGAAGCTAATCTTGACTATTTGGCGACACTGGGCGCCCATGCCATCAACTATGAATTTGCTCCCGTGTCAGAGAGAGTGGAAGAAGTCGATGTGTTGATTGACCTCGTCGGTGGTGATGCAGCGCTTGATGCTTTGAAGTGCTTAAAAGACGGTGCCAGAGTGGTGACTGTTCCAACATTGAGTGCGGAACTGATTTGTGAGAAAGCTCAGCTATTAGGCTTCAAAGCAACAGGAATGCTTGTGGATCCAAACCCTGAACAACTCGATACCATGCTCTATATGGTCAGTGTTGGGCTCTTGAAAACAGAGGTTCAACAAATTTTCCCTTATACCCAAGCGCAAGATGCCCATTTGCAGGTTGAAACCGGGCGCACGCGGGGCAAGGTGCTACTTGATATGCAGTGTTAGACATCTTTACCAGTGTCTTTGAAAGCTTTGCTCTGTGGTTTTCTGATTCGGCCTTATGGGTGCTTTTTATCAGTGGTTTTCTTAGTGCCACACTATTACCCGGAGGCTCTGAAGCGGGTTTAATTGCTACGTTAAGCCTTAATCAATATTCCACTCTAGTGATCATTTTGGTTGCCACTGTAGGTAATACTCTTGGAGGGATGACGAACTATTGGCTAGGTTTATGGCTACCCAATCGAACTCAACAAGAAAAACATGGTCATAAAGCCATTCGCTGGTTGAATCGTTATGGCTACTGGACGTTATTATTTAGTTGGTTGCCCATTATTGGCGACCCTTTGTGCTTGGCTGCGGGGTGGTTAAGAATGCGATTCTTGCCCTGCTTTGCACTCATTTTGATCGGAAAAGCGCTTCGTTATAGCCTATTATCCGCCATTTATTTTGGTTTTTTTTAAGGAAATGTCATGAGAAACATTTGGTTAGGGGCGCTTTCACTCCTTACTATTACAGCCTGTTCGAGCTATACAATTCCTTCCGTTCCTTTTTTCTCGTCATTGCCAGAAGGCGTTACTCTCATTGAAGAAGTCGAACCGACATCGGGCAAGGTGATGATTCCGTATTCTAAGTATCAATTGGAGAACGGGTTAACGGTTATTTTATCCCCAGATGATTCTGATCCGCTTGTACACGTAGATGTGACCTACCACGTTGGCTCAGCCCGTGAAGATGTTGGTAAGTCGGGTTTTGCGCATTTCTTTGAGCATATGATGTTCCAAGGTTCCGAAAATGTCGGTGATCAGGAGCACTTTAGGATCATTACTGAGGCAGGGGGAACGTTAAACGGTACAACAAATCGAGATAGAACGAATTATTTTCAAACCGTTCCGTCCAATCAACTTGAGAAAGTTCTTTGGTTAGAGTCGGATCGAATGGGCTTTTTACTGGATGCAGTTTCCCAAAGAAAGTTTGAAATTCAACGTGATACAGTAAAAAATGAAAGAGCACAGAGTTACGATAATCGCCCATATGGCCTGATGTGGGAGAGAATGGGAGAAGCCATTTATCCCGAAGGACACCCATATTCGTGGCAACCTATCGGGTATGTCGAAGACCTTGATCGTGTGGATGTCAATGATCTCAAAGACTTCTTTTTGCGTTGGTATGGCCCGAATAATGCGGTGATCACCATCGGTGGTGATATTGATCAAGATGAGACTCTGGAGTGGATCGTTCAGTATTTTGGCTCAATTCCCAAAGGACCAGAGGTCAAAAAAGCGGAAAAACAACCGGCCATATTGACGGAAGATCGATACTTGACCCTTGAGGATCGTATTCAGCAACCTATGGTCGTTATAGGGTGGCCTACCGAGTACCGAGGCCATGCTCAGCAAGCTTCACTCGATTCTTTAGCTAATGTGCTCGGCGGTGGCGCAAATAGCCTGCTATATCAACGCTTAGTTAAAACTCAAAAAGCGGTTGATGCTGGCTCATTTCAAGATTGTGCTGAGTTGGCGTGTACGTTCTACGTGTATGCAATGGGTACATCGGGCGACAATGGTGATTTAACCCCTCTCTATGAGGAATTACTGGCGACTCTTGATGAATTTGCTAAGACAGGTGTTGAACAAGCAAGGTTAGATCAGATTACAGGAATGGCTGAAGCGAATGCGGTGTTCGCACTCGAAAGTGTGCGCGGGAAAGTCACTCAGCTTGCCTCGAACCAAACCTTCTATGGCCAGCCAGATCGCATTGAAACTCGATTACAGCAAATTAATGCGGTGTCTCCTGAATCCATAATGGCGTCCTTTAAAGACTACATCGAAGGCAAGCCGAAGGTGACTTTGAGTGTTATCCCGAAAGGCAAAATGGACTTAACTGTCAGAGAGGCCGATTTTACACCGGCACAACGTACGCTTCCAGGTTACCAAAAAATCTCAGACAATGAACTAGAGCTGCGCAAAGCAGAAGATAACTTTGATCGCTCAGTCATGCCTTTAGTCGCGGGTGGAGTGAAAGCCCAAATGCCGAGTTTGTATGAGCTCTATTTTGACAATGGGTCTGAGCTGCTAGGCACCGTGACCAGTGAAACACCGACTGTGCAGATCGAAATTTATTTGCCTGCGGGTGAAAGGCATGTTGCCAAAGGAAAGGAAGGGTTGGCTAATCTAACGGCTTCCTTACTGGGAGAAGGTACGCAATACCGGACTCTTGAGGTACTTCAGGCTGAACTGGATAAACTGGGGAGCGATATCAGCGTTAGTGCCGGCACTTATTCGACCACTCTGAGTATTTCAACGTTAACGAAAAACCTCACACCCACACTCAAGATCGTGGAAGAAGTGTTGCTTTCCCCTAAGTTTGCTCAAGAGGACTTTGATCGAATCAAACAGCAGATGATGGAAGGGATCGTTTATCGTCATCAGACACCTAATTGGCTGGCATCACAAGCGACACGACAAGTGGTCTTTGGACGATCCATTTTTTCTCGCTCTAGCGATGGAACTGAAGCGTCTGTATCGAGTATAACGCTGGCGGATGTGACTGAGTTTTATCAAAAACACTACACTCCGAATGGCGCTCAGATTGTGGTAGTGGGTGATGTTACGAAGAAAGAGATCAAACGAGAGTTAGCATTTTTATCAAACTGGCAAGGGGAAGCCTCTCCACTTCTTCGACCTCAGGTCGTTACCCCTCTAACTGAACAGAAGCTTTATTTAGTTGATAAACCACATGCTCCTCAAAGTCTTGTCAGACTGGTAAGAAAGGGCATGTCATTTGATGCTACCGGCGAAGCTTATTTGGCTCAATTGGCCAACTTTAATTTAGCTGGAAACTTTAACAGCCGTATCAATCAAAACTTACGTGAAGATAAAGGGTATACCTACGGTGCGAGTGGTTATTTAGCCTCCAACAGAGAAGTCGGTGTCATCGTGTTCAGTGCTCAAGTCAGAGCCAATACCACCTTGGCTTCCATTCAAGAGATGCAAAAAGAGTTAGCGCTCTATAGCGACAAAGGTATGACGGCAAATGAGCTGGAGTTTCTTCGTTTAGCGGTGGGCCAACAAGACGCACTTAAATATGAAACGCCTTCCCAAAAAGCGGCGCTATTGAGAAACATATTAACGTACAGTCTTGATGAAGATTATCTTGAGCAGAGAAATCAAATCGTAGATACGGTGAATAAAGCAACGCTGAACACATTGGCAGCGAAATGGTTTGACCCAAGCGATTATCAAATAATTGTTGTCGGTGATGCGAAAAGCCTGAAATCGGAGTTAGAAAAATTGGATATTCCGATAGAAGAGCTTGAAATCATCCGTTAGAGTACACATTAATAAGGGGCGGATATCTCCGCTCTAATTCTAATCACTTATTTAGCGCCAGAGTCGTAATGGGTTTACCCTTTGGTGTGTTAAATATGAACATAAGCGACCCTTATTTTGACTGATTTTGCTGCTAGGCTAGAATTAATAGCTAAAAAACCGGAAGTGTTTAAGCAATATGGACGTGGTGTAGAGCGTGAGACGTTACGCTATCGCCTTGATGGCCACCTTGCGACAACGCCACACCCCGAAGGATTAGGATCAGCGTATTCAAATAAATGGGTTACAACCGATTTTTCTGAATCGTTACTCGAGTTCATTACTCCGGTCTCAAATGACGTCTCTACGTTATTGTATCAACTGGAAGACATTCATCATTTTGCTCAAACTAAACTTGGTGATGAAAAAGTGTGGCCTCTTTCAATGCCATGCTACGTCAGCTCTGAAGACGACATAAACTTAGCGTACTATGGAACGTCAAACTCAGGAAAAATGAAAACCTTATACCGAGAAGGTTTGAAGCATCGATATGGTAGCCTGATGCAAATTATTTCGGGTGTACACTTCAACTTTTCATTCCCTGAATCGTATTGGGATGCTCTGTTTGGTGAGCAACCACAGCAAGAACGTGAAGCCAGTAAATCAGATGCTTATTTTGGTTTAATCCGTAATTACTACCGATTTGGTTGGCTAATACCATATTTCTTTGGTGCTTCTCCAGCGTTATGCTCATCTTTCTTAAAAGGTCGAGAAACGAAGCTGCCTTTTGAAAATATTAACCAAACACTGTATTTGCCCCACGCAACCGCATTGAGACTCAGTGATCTAGGTTATACCAACAGCGCGCAAAGCATACTTAGAATTGGCTTTAATAGCTTAGACCAGTATTTAGAAGGGCTGAATAAAGCGATACGCACCCCTTCAGACGAGTTTGCTGACATTGGTGTAAAAGTGGATGGTAAGTACCAACAGTTAAACAGCAATGTTCTACAGATTGAAAATGAGCTTTATGCTCCTATTCGTCCGAAACGAGTGGCCAAAAGTGATGAAAAACCGTCTGAAGCGTTAGCACGAGCAGGGGTTGAATACATTGAAGTCCGATCATTAGATGTAAACCCGTTCAGTTCTGTTGGTATTACTGAAGAGCAAGTGCGCTTTTTAGACCTCTTCCTGACTTGGGCAACGTTAACCGATTCTGAGCCAATGGATAACTGTGAGCTGGAATGTTGGAGAGATAACTGGAACAAAGTCATTCTAGAAGGGCGTAAAACCGGTCTCGAATTACAGATAGGTTGCCGTGGAGAACGTTTACAGCTGCAAGAATGGGCTAAGCGCGTATTTGATGATCTCATTTTGATTGCCGAGTCTATGGATAGCGCTCAAGGCGGTCGTGCATATCAAGATGTTTGTGAAAAGTTGATTAAGTGGATTGATAACCCTGAGCTAACGATTTCAGGCCAATTACTTGAACAGACAAAACAGCAGGGTGGGCTTGGTCAGCTTGGGTGTAGTCTTGGCATGAAATATCGAGAGCAGTACCAGCAGCATCAATATAAAGTATACTCACAAGAGTTAATGGAGCAGGAAGTCATTCGCTCTGTACAAGCTCAACGCGATCAAGAGAGCCTAGATACAGAGAGCTTTGATGAGTATTTAGAGAATTACTTCTCATATTTAAAATAGTGTAATGCTCTCACCTCGCTCAACGCTGGTAAGCAAAACATAAAGAACAAATAAGTGATACGAACGAAAAACCGTTTGTACACCATAATGACAGAGGAAAAAGTAATGCCGTTATTAGATAGTTTTACCGTCGACCACACTCGCATGAATGCACCTGCAGTGCGTGTTGCAAAAACAATGCAGACGCCTAAAGGCGACACGATTACGGTGTTTGATCTACGTTTTACTGCACCCAATAAAGATATTCTTTCAGAAGAAGGCATCCACACATTAGAGCACCTTTACGCGGGCTTCATGCGTAATCACTTGAATGGTGATTCTGTCGAGATTATTGACATCTCTCCAATGGGTTGTCGTACGGGCTTTTACATGAGCCTGATAGGTACACCGAGTGAAGATGCGGTTGCTACGGCTTGGCTAGCGGCAATGGAAGATGTATTGAAGGTCACTGATCAAAACAAGATCCCTGAGCTTAATGAGTACCAATGTGGTACCGCGGCAATGCATTCACTATCTCAAGCCCAAGATATTGCAAAAAACATCATTGCAGCAGGCATCTTAGTCAATAAAAATGATGAGCTAGCGTTGCCAGAAGCGATGCTAAAAGAGCTGAAAGTAGACTAATACCAACATTCTTACGTAAAAAAAAGCCTTGAGGTTGTCTCAAGGCTTTTTATTTTCTATCGCAATGTTGAAAGCTATTTGCGGTTAAAAGCTATTTGCGTAATTTGGGAAACACTCGAACCAATTTAATTCGGTTCTCTTCCAGCTCGATGATTTCCATCGGGTGCCCTGATATCTGAATACTAATGTGGCTTTCAGGGATATCCTCTAAGTGCTCAAGAAGCAAACCGTTTAGTGTTCTAGGCCCATCGGTTGGAAGTTTCCATTGCAGCCCTTTATTTATATCACGTATGTTGGTACTGCCTTCAATGAAGAAGCTACCATCGACTTGAGGCGTGATTTCATCAGATAAACTTGGTGCGATTGAGGTAGTAAACTCCCCCACAATTTCTTCTAAAATATCTTCAAGTGTCACAAGTCCGTTAATATCACCGTATTCGTCAACGATAAGGCCGATCCGCTGTTTGTTTCTCTGAAATTTAAGCAGTTGGACGTTAAGTGGCGTGCTTTCTGGAATGAAATAGACTTCATCAGCGGCTCGTAACAATGTCTCTTTATTAAATTCATTCTTCTCAAGCATTAAACGGTACGCTTCACGAAGTCTCAACATCCCGACGACTTCGTCGATTTGATCTCGGTAGAGTACCGCTCTTCCGTGGGGAGAGTGAGTCAGCTGACGCACGATGGATTTCCAGTCATCGTTGATATCGATGCCTGTGATCTCGTTCCTTGGAATCATAATGTCGTTTACGGTTACGTGCTCTAAATCCAGGATAGAGACCAACATATCTTGGTGTCGCTGTGGGATAAGGTTACCCGCTTCATTGACGACCGTACGTAATTCATCTGAACTGAGGTGTTCTTCTTTATTATGATCAGCTCTTACCCCTAATAATCGGATGAATCCATTGGTAATAAAGTTAACTAAAATGACCAGAGGGGAAAGAACTTTCATTAAAATTGAGAGGAAGATACTGCTAGTAAATGCGACTCGCTCAGGGTAGAGACTTGCGATGGTTTTCGGGGTCACTTCAGCAAACACTAAGACGAATAAAGTCAGTAAGCCCGTTGCAATAGCGACACCAGCATCACCATATAAGCGCATTCCTATGATTGTGGCGATGGCTGAAGCCAGAATGTTGACTAAGTTATTGCCAATCAGGATAAGACCAATGAGTCTATCGGGTCGGTTTAACAGTTTTTCAACCCGCTTTGCGCCTTTGTGTCCGGTACCTGCTAAGTGCTTTAGCCGATAGCGGTTAAGGGACATCATTCCCGTTTCTGTGCCTGAAAAGTATCCTGAGATAAGCAGTAAACAGCCAAGTAACGTGAACAAAAAAACAGTGGAGATGTCGTCCAAACTAAATTTTCCCTTTTTGTGCCTAGATTAATTTATGACCGAAGATACGTAGAATGTCAATTAAGCAAAAAACATGTCATTCGGTTTAAAAGTAGTGAGAAGAGTAACTTACTCTAGTTAAGTAAGAATGATTTCTTTGACGAAACGGCTTCCAAAGTAGGCTAGCGTCAATAGCGTTGCGCCAGCGACGGCAAACCAAGTGACTTTTCGTCCTCGCCAGCCTTTTTGGTAATGTCCCCACAGCAGTGTCGAATATATCACCCAAGCGATAAAAGACAGAACCGCTTTGTGCGCTTTGCCTTGAATAAACATATCTTGAACAAAGATGGACCCAGTAACGAGTGTGCCGGTTAATAGTAATGTTCCAATTAAGATAATCTTAAATAATTGGCGCTCTACCATCATTAAAGGCGGTAAATTAGGGTTAATAGCAAAAGCGTTTTTCGTTTTGAGTTTATGATCAAGCCAGGCTAGTTGAAGCGCGTACAAGGCTCCAATGGACAGTGTGGCGTAGGCAAACAACGCTAATGAAATGTGGAAGAGTAACTTTGGATCATTTTCTAGATGCGTAATAAAGGCGCTGGATAAGAACGTCGCCGCCATTAAGTTTAAGGCTGAAAAGCTATAGACGACAGGCAGTAAAAACCACAGTCTTGTTTTGAGCATAGCGACGCTCATCGCGAGAGAGATAATAAAGCTAATTAATGAGGCAACGTTAAGAATACTGAGGTTTTGGCCGCCGCCATCAAGAATAAGATCACTTAATAACAAGCCGTGAAAGGCCAGTGCGCCTGCTGCGCTTATAAAAACAGTTTTGGAACGAATGCCAGTTTGTTGCACCAATCCAGGAACAATCGTTGCGATCGAAAGTGCATATAAAATTGCAGAGGTAACCGCGATTAAGTTATCCATCAATACCACAAGTTTTGTCGTTGAATTAAGGAATTATAACCTGCATCAAGCGCGTGGGCTATCGTATAGTGAGATCGAATTGTAATAGATGAGATATCAAAACCAAAGAAGGGTATGACAACGGGTATGACTCCATCCATGGCTAATGTATACTCGTGATAATTTGTCGCCTGATAGCGAAGAGTAGAGAGATGTTTGAGAATTTAACCGATCGATTATCCAAAACGCTGAAAAATATCAGCGGTAAAGGTCGCCTGACCGAAGATAATATTAAAGAGACGCTACGCGAAGTTCGTATGGCGCTATTGGAAGCTGACGTAGCGCTTCCTGTTGTTCGTGACTTTGTAAAGCGCGTTAAAGAAGGGGCGGTAGGTGTAGAGGTATCTAAATCTCTCACTCCTGGTCAAGAGTTCATCAAGATCGTTCAAGCAGAACTTGAAGCCGTGATGGGGGAGTCTAATGAAGCCCTTGATCTTGCCGCTCAGCCTCCTGCTGTTATTTTGATGGCCGGTTTACAAGGTGCAGGTAAAACAACCAGTGTTGGTAAGCTGTCGAAGCTACTGAGCGAACGAGATAAAAAGAAAGTTTTGGTCGTATCAGCCGATGTTTATCGCCCAGCGGCGATCAAGCAACTAGAAACGCTAGCGGGTGATGTGGGCGTGGATTTTTTCCCATCCTCAGCAGATCAAAAGCCTATCGATATCGCGAATGCTGCTATTGATCATGCCAAGAAAAAGTTCTACGACGTGCTTCTTGTCGATACCGCAGGTCGCTTAGCGATTGATGAAGAGATGATGGCTGAGATTAAAGATCTCCATACGGCCATTAATCCAGTCGAAACCTTATTTGTTGTCGATGCGATGACGGGTCAAGATGCAGCCAATACGGCTAAAGCGTTTGGTGACATGTTACCGCTGACCGGGGTTATTTTAACCAAGGTTGATGGTGATGCCCGTGGTGGTGCAGCGCTGTCTGTTCGTCATATTACTGGCAAGCCGATTAAATTCTTAGGTGTTGGCGAAAAAACGGATGCACTAGAACCTTTCCACCCGGATCGTGTTGCTTCACGTATTCTAGGAATGGGAGACGTATTATCTCTCATTGAAGATCTGCAGCGTAATGTTGATACCGATAAAGCGGAAAAGCTAGCTAAGAAGTTTAAAGAGAAGAAAGGCTTTGATTTAGAAGATTTCCGTGAACAGCTAGGCCAGATGCAAAATATGGGCGGTATGATGGGAATGATGGATAAGTTACCAGGAATGAGTAACTTACCCGACAACGTTAAAGATAAAGTTGACGATAAAATGTTTAAGCAAATGGAAGCGATCATTTGTTCAATGACGATGAAAGAGCGCAAACGCCCAGAACTTATCAAAGGTTCACGTAAAAAACGCATCGCAGCCGGCTCTGGTACTCAAGTGCAAGACGTAAACCGCTTATTGAAGCAATTTACTCAAATGCAGAAAATGATGAAGAAAATGCAAAAAGGCGGCATGAAAGGCATGATGCGCAATATGCAAGGCATGATGGGCGGTGGTGGAATGGGCGGCATGGGTGGAATGGGCGGAGGCGGTGGCTTCAATCCATTTGGTCGTTAGTCTCTTTTTCACCAAACAAAACTTTAAGCCAACTTTATTATCAAGCTGTTATCTAAATCACAAATTCTGTTGACTATTTGTGGTGGCGAAAAAGTAGCTAAATGTCTTGCAAAGCCTCGGAATAAGAGTAAAATTCCGAGGCTTTATTTTGGCACGAGACCCCAAACTGTCACTTTTGTGTACGGTTATTGGGGTTAATTTTATTTTTGAGAAAGCAAAGAGGACGACATGGTAACCATTCGTTTGGCACGTCACGGCGCAAAAAAACGCCCATTCTATCAAATCGTAGTAGCGGACAGCCGCAATGCAGCAACTGGCCGTTTCATCGAGAAAGTAGGTTTCTTTAACCCTACTGCTACTGGTCAAGAAGAAGGCCTACGTCTAGATCTAGATCGCGTTAACCACTGGGTTGGTCAAGGCGCATCTGTATCTGACCGCGTAGCTAAGCTAGTAAAAGACGCTAAAAAAGCGGCTTAATTCTATAATTTTTATTATTAGAAAATTAGCTTATGTCGATGAAAGGAAAAGAAACAATGAGTGAGCAAAACGAAAAAATTGTTATGGGCAAGTTTGGTGCTACCTATGGCATTCGCGGCTGGCTTAAAGTTTTTTCCTACACAGACAATGCTGAGAGTATTTTTGATTACAGTCCTTGGTTTATTAAACAAAAGGGCGAGTGGGTAGAATACAAAGTAGAAAGCTGGAAGCGTCATAGTAAAGCTATGGTAGCAAAACTAGCTGGTTTGGAAGTTCGCGAAGAAGCGCACTTACTGACTAATTTCGAAATTGCTATTGACCCGGCATCGTTACCAGAATTGTCAGAAGAAGAATTCTACTGGCGTGAATTGTTTGGAATGCAAGTTGTCACCACGAAAGGTTACGATTTGGGTAAAGTGACTGATGTCATGGAAACCGGTTCAAATGATGTTCTTGTAGTGAAGGCAAATCTAAAAGATGCTTTCGGACAAAAGGAACGATTAATCCCGTTTCTTGAAGAGCAAGTGATCAAATCAGTTGATCGCAAAGCTCAACGGATCGAAGTTGACTGGGATCCTGGATTCTAACTCTAAGTAACTGAGCGAATAGAACCAAGTTTATATTGGTGAAAACATGTGGATTGGCATTATAAGCCTGTTTCCTGAAATGTTCCGCAGCGTTACGGATTTTGGAGTAACAGGTCAAGCGGTTAAAAAAGGTCTTTTGTCGGTAGAGACATGGAATCCTCGTGATTTCACTCACGACAAACATCGCACTGTAGATGATAGACCTTACGGTGGTGGCCCAGGAATGCTTATGATGGTTCAGCCTTTGCGCGATGCCATTCATAACGCTAAGAAAGCCTCACCGGGAAAGACGAAAGTTATTTACCTCTCACCTCAAGGTCGAAAACTCGATCAAAAAGGGGTTGAAGAATTGGCAACCAATGAGAACCTCGTTCTTATTTGTGGCCGATACGAAGGGGTAGATGAGCGTATTATACAATCTGAAGTTGACGAAGAATGGTCAATTGGTGATTTTGTAATGACGGGTGGTGAAATTCCAGCCATGACGTTGATTGACTCAGTATCGCGGTTTATACCGGGTGTATTGGGTGATTTCGCGTCAGCAGAAGAGGATTCTTTTGCTAATGGCCTGTTAGATTGCCCTCACTATACGCGCCCTGAAGTGTTAGACGATAAATCAGTGCCTTCGGTATTGATGTCGGGTAACCACAAGGACATTCGTCGCTGGCGATTACAACAATCGCTAGGCCGTACTTGGCTTAGAAGACCAGAGCTCTTGGAAAACCTAGCTCTGACTGACGAACAGGAACAATTACTGGCCGAATTTATTAAGGCGTATCGCTCTAGTAAAAAGTAAGCAGTAACCTATTTTATTAAGTATCAGTTTATTCTAGGAATTTAAAAAATGAGTAACATCATCAAGGCTCTTGAAGAAGAGCAACTGAAATCAGACCTACCTAAATTTGCTCCAGGTGACACTGTAGTAGTTCAAGTTAAGGTAAAAGAAGGCGACCGTGAGCGTCTACAGGCTTTCGAAGGCGTTGTAATCGCTATTCGTAACCGTGGTCTACACTCTGCATTTACTGTTCGTAAAATCTCGAACGGTGAAGGTGTTGAGCGTTCATTCCAAACACATTCTCCAATGGTTGATAGCATCGAAGTTAAACGCCGTGGTGCAGTACGTCGTGCCAAGTTGTACTACCTACGTGAGCGTTCTGGTAAGTCAGCTCGTATCCGCGAGAAACTTACTAAGAAGTAATGCTATAACTAGCGTTCTCATAAGAAAAGCGGAGTCCTCATGGGCTCCGTTTTTTTATATTTCCAGTTTGTGTTGGCGACTTTTCTTTCCGCTTTCGTCGTCAGTGCTCATTTATGCTTATAAACACCACACTACCTTCTCAGCAGAAAGAATAATCCCTTCGCTCAAATGTAAAATATCCTCTAGTGAGGGTATTCGAACGTACAAAAAAGGTTGATACAGATAGTACCAACCTTCAAAATTTGTTAGCCGTTAGCCGTTAGCCGTTAGCCGTTAGCCGTTCGTTTTAATATGGATCTTCCGACCATCCATCGCTGTCTGACATGTCTGGCGCGCCTGCAATCGCATTTTCTTCATCGGCCCATTCGCCAAAATCAATCATCTGACACTGTTTACTGCAAAATGGACGAAATGGGCTCTGATCTCCCCATTCAACGTCCGTACTGCATTTTGGACATTTTACTACCGTGATTTTTTTAGACATGGGTCAGTCTCATATAAAAGTGTTTGCTATTATTGTTATGTGGTTATTGATACTTGGTTATTGTCGAGCGTTGATCGTGTAATTGCAACCTGATTTTAGGTCGATGATTCTAGACTCAAAAATGATTGAGAGAACGCGAGCTTCCGCTGATCTTAATTACTAGATAACTCGATGGCTAGCTACAGACGGCAAGGGAGAATTGAATATCCTGAGTGCAAGCCTGACCTGATTTAAAATCGATAAACTTAATCGCAAATCTATTTTTATGGCCCGATATCATTGGGTAAACCCCATACTGTAATGGGATTTCAAGCCTTAGAATGTTGGCATCTTCAGCATCACTTTGAAAGAACCCATTCGTCGCCAGTTGAGATTTAGCATAGCCCGTTTCTCTTGCCAACTTGAGCCAGAGAGTTAAGGCATCAGAGAGAGGAGCCAGCGTCTTGAGCCAAGCATGAGTATCACTTTCTTTATGGGTGGCAGGCAAATGGAGCCAATGGTGCAATGCAGGCAAATCAAAGCAACATGATCCTCCTGGCAGATTGAAACGTTGACGAATGGTACTAATGAATCGGTCTTCTTTTAAGGATTGACCAAACCGTTCCGCGGTCATTAAGCTGCCATGAACCTCGTCAACTTCATTGAGTACATCACGCAGCATAGCTTGGTCGACGCCTTCAACATTGAGCCAACTTTTATAAGCCAGTCGCTGCTTTTCTATGTCTTTTGCTAGCTCACTTTTTAACTGAATTTGCTCGAAGATTTCCAACAAGTCGAAAAGAGAACGAAAGAAAAGTAAATGCTGAAGATCGTCTGAAAACTGAGAGGACACTTTGAGTTGGTTGAGCAGGGCTTCTACTCTCAAATAAATACGCGTTTTCTCATTGAGAGGATGTTCAAATCTATGGGTGGTCATTACTATCGCCTTCGTGTGTCTCTTTGTTATTCTCACGATTTTGAGTGCTAATAGCTAGATACTTTTGATGTAATTCTGTGATTTGAAGCATAATTTTTTTGTTTTCTGCATCATTTTTAATCACATCGTCGGCAAAGCTCAGTCGTTTCTCTCGACTTGATTGTGCGGATAGGATCGATTGGGCTTGTTCTCTAGAAACACCATCGCGCTTCATCGTGCGTTCAATTTGAGTGTGTTCTTCAGCGTCAATAACAAGGATTCGATCCGTCATATATTGAAGGCTATTCTCTACCAGTAATGGCACTACCAACAGCACATAAGGAGAGTTGGCTGCATTGACGGCTTTCTCCATTTTTTTGCGAATCAACGGGTGAAGTTGATCATCGAGCCACTGTTTTTCATTGGGTTGAGAGAAGATTTTGGTGCGCAGTTGAGAACGGTTTAGCTCGCCGTTGCTATTTACGATGTCGGGTCCAAAATGAGCGATAATGGCATGTAGGCCCTCACTACCAGGTCGAACGACTTCTCGCGCAATGATATCAGCATCTACAATATCAACATCGAAATGCTGATGAAACAGATCCGCCACCGTGGTCTTTCCACTGGCGATGCCACCTGTTATCCCGACTACATAGGCCATTTTACCTTCCCCACAACTGAATTTCTCTATGACCGAACTTTTCTATAAGTCAGTTAAATACCGACAAAAAAGATCATACTGAAAAAGAACCACGCGCTTACATACAACATTCTGAAAATAGCTATATGCCTAAAAATGAACGAAAGTACCACGCCATAATCTGTTCACCCCACATTAAACTCACCCACCCAGCAATGGCGAGATAAGGGCCAAACGGAAAGGCTTTGTCTATTCCCTTTTGTTGAAGTCTTAACTGAATAACGCCAAACACGAGTCCGACTAATGAAGAGAGTAGAATAATCATGGGTAAGTATTGCCAACCAAGCCAGGCACCAAGGGCAGCGAGGAGCTTAAAGTCGCCATACCCCATGCCTTCCTTGCCTGTAAGTAGTTTGAAACCCCAATAAACCAACCATAAACATAGATATCCAGCAATGGCCCCAATCACGGCATCTTGCAAAGGCACAGAACTTATTTGAAATAGTGCGAGTGTAATACCAGACCAAACCAAAGGAAGTGTCAGTTGATCCGGTAGCAGCATCGTATCTAAGTCGATAAAAGTGGCAGCAATCAAAACAAAAGTGAACAGGATAAGTGCAATCGTAAAGTAGCTAGGGCCAAAAACAGCTGCAACAGCGCCACTCATTAAGGCGGCCAACAGTTCGACCAGCGGGTACCGAGCAGAAATCGCATTATTGCACTTATGACATTTCCCTTTGAGAGCGAGCCAGCTGAGAACTGGGATATTATCGATGAGGCGTAATTGGGTCTGGCACTTTGGGCAGGTTGAGCGAGGAATACTAAGAGAATAATGCCCTTCTGGCGGTGTAATCTTGTATTCAGGGAAGGAGTCGGCACACTCCTGGCGCCACTCGCGCTCCATGATGATTGGCAACCGATGGATCACTACATTTAAAAAGCTACCAATAATCAGGCCAAAAACGACAGAAAAAGTGGTAAATAACCAAGGGTATAGCTCAAGCACTTGCATAGTTTTACTCAGTCGTGGAACGATGAAGATTGTCGGTACAGACAATAAAATTTAACGATCAGTGATGCAATGCTATCTATGTAAAGTGGATGAACGCTGATCGTATCTCAGGCTTCATAATACTAAAGCTTAATACTACCCTAATACACTCATTAAGTTAAAAATTGGTAAATACATTGCAACGACAAGCCCGCCAATCACTGTCCCCAAGAATACGATGATTAATGGCTCGAGAATGTTACCTAGGTTATCCACCGTGTTGTCGACTTCAAATTCATAGATGGTCGCCACTTTGTTGAGCATGTCGTCTAGGCAGCCGGACTCTTCTCCGATCATCACCATTTGTAAAACCATTTCAGGAAAAACACAGGTGTTTCGCATGGCAATGTACATCGGCATGCCAGCGGCGGTGTCTTTGTACACGGCTTCGATAGCGGTTTGGTAGTGGATATTTCCAGATGTTTTAGCGGTGGTTTTCAAGCTGGTTAAAATTGGAATGCCGGCACTAAAACTGGTTGCCAGTGTGCGACTGAATTTAGCAATAGCCGCTTTAGAAAACACGCCGCCAATAATAGGGACTTTAAGCCCGAGTCGGCTGGTCGACAAGCGCACTCGAAACGATTTTTTTCGTAGGGTTTTTACCAGTAGCACTAAGACAATAGAAATTAAAACCAGGGTTAAGCCATACGCTTGGACCCAGTGGGAAAGCAATAGTACTTGTTGGGTAAACCAAGGAAGATCAGCGCCAAATCCTTGGAACATGCTCTCAAACTCTGGAATAACGACCGTGAGCATCAGGTAAGAGACACTTAAAGCCACCAGTACAACCATAGTCGGGTAGATCAACGCTTTAATGACTTTGGCTCTGAGCTGCTCACTTTTTTCTCGGTACGTCGCGAGCCTTTCAAAAACCTCGGATAAATTCCCTGATTGCTCACCTGTTGCGACCAAATCTACGTACAATGAATCAAAATGAGTACTGGCTGTGCGAAGTGCTTTCGAAATCGGAGTGCCAGCCTCAACACCTTTGCTCACTTGAGACAATATCGACTTCATTTCTGCTTTTCGATTGTTGTCGGCCACCAGTTTGAGCGCTTGTATGATAGGAACGCCTGTCCCTAACATGGTTGCAAGTTGACGGGTCAAGACCGTAATATCTCTGGCTTTGACTCGGTGGGATATTCGTGTAAAAGCAGAGATACTGCCTTTCTTAATTTTTTTTATTTGAATGTGCTGATCTTTGAGCTTATCTCGCACTTCCAATTCCGACAGAGCCAACATGTGCCCCGACACGCGCTTTCCGGACGTATTCAGGCCTTTCCAACGATAGTTTTTCAATTGCATTTGTTTGATTTTTATCATCGATGGCCTCTTTCTGTACATAGCTTAAACGGTATGGAACTGGATGCTTGGAATTGAACTACTCGGAAAAGAATGACTTAAATGGAATTATTTAAAGCCTAAATTTTTTTACCAAATAGTTTAGAAGTAGAGCACTCTTTGCAATTCGGCATAGCTGGTAATGCCCTGTTTCAGTTTTTCTATGCCAGATTGTTGCAGCGTTTGCATACCTTGTGATTTTGCTAGTGATTCAATTTCAATCATGGATGCGCCTTTTATCACCGCATCAGCCAATTCATGGTTGAATGGCATCACTTCGTAAATTCCCGTTCTTCCTGAATATCCAGCGTTGCATTCGTTACAGCCATCAGGATTAGCTTTAAAGAGGGTATCGTTTGGGGAGAGGTTGAGTGTTTCAAATAACGATGTGTCCAACGACGATGCTTTAAACTGAGATGCTTCAAACCGAGATACGTCAAACTCAGCGGGTTGGTAATGCGGTATTTTACAATGGGAACAAAGCTTTCTAGCAAGGCGTTGGGCGATAATTAGGCTTAACGAAGAAGCCAGGTTAAAACCTTCAATGCCCATGTTGCCGAGGCGAACAATGGTTTCAGAGGCGGAATTTGTGTGTAATGTGGAGAGCACTAGGTGGCCAGTTTGGGCGGCTTTTATTGCTATTTGTGCGGTATCCAAATCACGAATTTCACCCACCATCACAATATCAGGGTCTTGTCGTAAGAAAGATCGAAGTGCCTGAGCAAAACCAAAGCCAATTTTAGGTTGAACCTGAACTTGATTCACGCCCGATAGATTGATTTCAACGGGGTCTTCTGCGGTTGATATGTTCACTTCAGGGGTGTTGAGGATGCTCAGCCCCGTATACAGAGAAACGGTCTTGCCACTGCCCGTTGGCCCCGTCATGAGGATCATGCCTTGTGGCTGCTTGAGTGCCTTGAGGTAGAGCTGCTTTTGTTGGTCACTGTAGCCCAGTTTATCGATATTAAGGCTAGCACTGCTGCTGTCGAGTAGGCGCAATACAATCTTTTCACCCCATAACGTGGGTAATGTCGAAACGCGCATATCAATGGCCGTTGTTTCATTGAGCCGAAGCTTGATTCGCCCATCTTGTGGCAAACGACGTTCAGAGATATCCAACTTTGCGAGTATCTTAAGCCGTGCAGAAAGGCGGCGACTGAGGTGATTTGCGGGTGCTTGGGTTTGCACCAATAGGCCATCACAACGTAAGCGGATGCGATAGCTCTCGTCGTAAGGTTCAAAATGAATATCTGAAGCGCCTTTTCTCACCGCATCGAGCAGTATCTGGTTGATGAAGCGGCTCACAGGCGCATCGTCTTGACTGAGGTTCTCTATCGTTTGTATTTCATCTTCTGTGACATCGACCAGACTGGCCAGTTCGTCCTGACTGATGTCTTTAGTTGATGAGGTGGATGTGGTCATTGTCTGACCGTATAAACGACGAATCGCGGATTTAAGGTCGTTTAAGTCGGCCAATACCAAGTCAACTTGCAACCCTGTCGCAAAGCGAAATTCATCTTCTATTTCGCTGCGGGTGGGGTCTGAAACAGCCAAAGAAAGCACCATCCCATCACTTTGTAGGGGCAGGGCTTGATAACGGCTGATCAGTGCCCTAAGCCCCAACGAGTGACACAACGTAGCGTAGTCGAATTGAGATAATGGTGTGGGCGTTAGGCCAAAGAGTGCACTTAGGTGGCCAGTGAGTTGATGGTGGTCGAACAGCTCGAGATCAAGCAGTGCTTCGGGTACCGACATGCCCGAAGCGATCACGTGTTCGATGATATTTTGCTCTTGCACCACGCTGATTAAGTCAGCCTGGCGCAAGATGGCAGGGAGGTTGGTAAGCATTAATTGATTGTGCCTTGCTCACATCCTTTTAACGTTTGTCCTGTATCATGAGTACATTTCCACCCACTATCTAATTTAGCAAATTTGACTTTTTTATCTTTTAAAGAAGCAGTGCTTCCTATAGTAAATAATACATCCCCTGTAGCTGAATCATCGGCTGTTGGCGTAAATCCGATTGTTCCCATAGCACTCATATTACTGGCAGCCCCGACTTTATCCATTTGAGCAGTTGTTGGGAATTTACCATTTTCTTGAATATATAAATCAATATTTGTTAGTAGAGCTCTAGGTATGCTTACGGCTGTATTAGCTTCCGTTTTTAAAAGATAGCTTTGATATGCAGGGACGGCAATTGCGCTCAACACTCCAATAATTCCCACAACAATCATCAATTCAATTAAGGTAAAGCCTTTCTGTTTCTTATTAATCGCTTTCATTATGTTCTCCATTATTGCGATGTATAAGGGTGCAGAAAGAGTAAAGAGAGTCCGGAGAACTAGAAATAAACTAAAAAGGCTAGCGCGAGGCAAATAGTTGAAGTTAAACCTGTATTACATTCACACTGCAGAAATGTTCGACGAGTGGCATATAAAGTGAGAGGGGTGAGATTGAACGCGGATAATAAACGGAAAAAGAGAGACAAAGCCTCTCTTTAACAATACGTCATAGATATTAAATCGATGGAACTTAAATAACGACTAAGCTTGGAATCTCATTGATAAATCCAATGCCACTAAATGTTTCGTCAGCGCGCCAACGGAAATATAATCAACACCGGTTTCAGCAAACTCACGAATGGTGTCTAGTGTTACGTTGCCTGAATTTTCAAGTGCTGCACGTCCTGCATTTAGTTTGACCGCTTCGCGCATCATATCGGTGGTGAAATTATCTAACATGATGATGTCAGCACCCGCATCAATCGCCGATTGCAGTTCGGCTAAACTTTCAGTTTCGATCTCAACAGGCTTACCCGGGTTGAGCAGTTTGGCTGTTTTTACGGCTTGTTCAATCCCGCCACAGGCGATGATGTGATTCTCTTTGATCAAATATGCATCAAACACGCCAATACGATGGTTGTAGCCGCCACCACACGCGACGGCATATTTTAGTGCGCTGCGCAGGCCAGGAATGGTTTTTCGTGTATCAAGCAAACGACAATCCGTACCTTCCAATTGTTTGGCGTAGGTTGCCGTTACCGTTGCGCATCCCGACAGTGTTTGAATGAAGTTCATAGCATTACGTTCGCCCGTTAACAATGCGCGCGATGGGCCAGAAAGAGTACAAAGAGTTTGATTTGGCTCAACGGTGTCGCCGTCTTTTACGTGCCACTCAATATTGACGGTGCCACCAATTTGCTTGAAGACTTCGTCAGCCCATGCTTGACCACAAAATACACCGTGTTCACGAGTAATAATCGTGGCCACATTGTGCGCGTCTTCAGGAATTAAACTTGCGGTAATATCAGCGTTGACATCAATCGAACCACCCAAATCTTCTTTGAGTGTTTCTGCGACTGCGCGAGTGATTTCTGTCGGCAGTTGCGTTTTTAAATAATCAAGACGTTGTTGGCTGTTATGTGTGTTTTTCATCGCAAATTTAATCGTTGGCTTAGGGGAGGGGGCATGATACTCGGAGTCGGAATGAAATTCAGCCATTAATCTCGCTTTTCATCTCGGAATGGATAAAATCGAAGGGAGAATCGTTAAATAAGGAACGCTCAATGATTGATCAGCAAGGCTGGTATGCAAAGGCCAAGTCGTTACCATCGCCTCATTGCGATCACCGAGAAGATCCCAGTGATATATCGTTACTGGTGATCCACAATATTAGCTTACCGCCTAGCCAGTTTGGCGGTGGCTATATAGAGCAGTTTTTTACTGGTAAATTAGACGCGTCACACCATCCATTTTTCAAAGTGATTGAGAACATGAGGGTCTCTGCGCACTGCTTGATTGATCGCGAAGGAAAGGTGATTCAATTTGTGCCTTTTCAACAACGTGCATGGCATGCAGGCGTTTCGTCGTTTGCAGGAAGGAGCAAGTGTAATGATTACTCCATTGGCATTGAATTAGAAGGCGATGATTACAGTGCTTATACCGAGGCACAGTACCAGTCGCTGGCTTTGCTCACCAAAGAACTCATGAAGAGCTATCCAAATATCACCAAACAGAGAATAACGGGGCATCAATATATCGCCCCGTTGAGAAAAACCGATCCTGGATTGTCATTCGATTGGAGAAAGTTAGCAGCGTTGATCAACACGCCCTAGTTACAGTGCGGCTTGATACTCAACAAGGATTTGCTCGACCCAAGTAGCAATACGCTCATCACTTAATTCGTATTGAGAGTCTTCATCAAGCGCTAGCCCAACAAAGTGGGAGCCATCTTCAGTTAGAGCCTTAGAGGCTTCAAACTCATAACCTTGGTTGGGCCAGTATCCGATGAGGTTCGCACCCACTTGTTGTATTTCATCATGAAGCATTCCCATCGCATCGAGATACCACTCGCCATAGCCTTCTTGATCGCCTAAGCCGAATAGTGCTACGTACTTGCCGTTTAACGACACGCCAGCGATTTTTTGCCATATTTCGCTCCAATCTTCTTGGATTTCACCGAAGTCCCAAGTGGAGATGCCGAGAATTAACAGGTCGTAATCAGCCATCAGCGAGATAGGGCTCTCTTTGATATTGTGAATATCCACAAGCTCCTCTCCAATAATAGCGCGTATTTTCTCCGCTGCCATTTCGGTGTAGCAAGTTGTTGAGCCGTAAAATAAACCAATCTTCATAATGTTATAGTCTTGATGTGCGATGAGGGATTTTAACCATAAACACACCAGTAATGCAGTTAGAATTTCATCAAATGGACAAATTTGTGGCTTTAATGTCAGGACTCACATAACCTGAACGTGTTGTTGTTAAAGAGGTTTACCGTGTCAAAATTAAACTCGACTAATCAAGGCCCTCAATCGCCAGAACAGGGTATTCTCGAGCAGTTTCTCGACGCTATGTGGATGGAACGAGGATTGTCTGAAAATACGTTACTGTCGTATCGGACGGATGTACAAAAGCTGCTGCATTGGATGGATGAACACAATTACCGCTTGAATGCGATCAATCTGTCAGGTCTACAAGAGTACCAAGCTTGGCTGGTGGGCAAGGAATATAAACAGACGTCACGGGCACGTATGCTGTCTGCTATTCGACGTCTGTTTCAATATTTACATCGTGAAAAAGTGAGAGCAGATGATCCCAGTGCGTTACTGGTGAGCCCTAAGTTGCCGCAGCGTTTACCCAAAGATCTCTCGGAAGCACAAGTGGATGCGTTATTAGAAGCGCCGGATCCTAATGATCCGATACAGCTTCGAGACAAAGCGATGCTTGAGTTACTGTACGCGACAGGTTTACGTGTTACAGAGTTGGTGAGTCTGACGATGGAAAATCTCAGTTTACGCCAAGGGGTTGTGCGCGTAACAGGCAAAGGCGGAAAAGAGCGTTTGGTGCCGATGGGAGAAAATGCTGTTGATTGGATTGAAACTTTTATAGAGCAAGGAAGGTCTACACTACTTGGTGAGAAAACATCAGACGTTGTTTTTCCAAGTAACCGTGCGAGACAGATGACTCGTCAGACATTCTGGCATAGGATAAAGCATTATGCGGTGATCGCAGAGATTGATACCGAGCTTTTGTCTCCGCACGTATTAAGGCATGCCTTCGCGACTCATTTGCTCAACTACGGGGCCGATTTACGCGTTGTACAAATGCTATTGGGCCACAGTGATTTATCGACGACGCAAATCTATACCCACGTCGCCACTGAAAGGCTAAAAAAAATTCATAGTGAGCACCATCCTAGGGCTTAATATAAAGGTGATTTTAATGAGCGTATTACGCCGACTATCTATACTGACACTGCCGTTTTTTGTGATGGCTTGTAATGCTGAAGAAGTGGTTAAGACCGAAGAAGCATCAACCGTTCAAGCGGAAGTTCAACAAGCAGTGGCTTTAGAACCAACGCTAGCGACTGAAGAAACAAGCTTAACGGATGAATCGAAACAGAAGATCATCAACAATTTCGCCAAACTACAGCTGAAGGTGTTGGATATTTTACCGACTCAAATTGCGGGGCTATACGAAGTTCAAACCAGTGGCGGGGTGTTGTATTCTTCTGTCGATGGTGAATTTTTTATGTCTGGGACGCTCTACCAGCACAAAGCCGGTGGCGGGTATGAAGATGTCCTTGCCAAGCGTCAAGCGCCATTGAATGCAGCAAAACTTGCGGCACTCAGTGACAGCGTTATTGAGTTTAAGGCCGATAACGAGAAGTACGTGGTCACTATTTTTACCGATACCACGTGTGGGTATTGTGTACGATTACATAGCCAAATGAATGGCTATAACGATCTAGGCATCACGGTGCGTTACATGGCGTACCCACGTCAGGGGCCTCGTTCAGAAGTTGGCGAGCAAATGGCCGCTGTTTGGTGTGCTGATGACCCTAAAGCCGCGATGCACGACGCTAAAATTAACCGCAGTTTCCCTGAAAAAAACGCCAACTTTGGTCAGTGTTTAGACACCGTGGTGAAGCATTTCACACTAGGAAAATCATTAGGCATCAGCGGAACACCATCGATATTCCTTCCGAGTGGAGAAATGATTGGCGGCTACTTACCACCCGCTAAATTGCTAGAGCAGTTACAAGCTCAGTAATCATTATCTCATTAACGCTAAGTCTATTCATTTATAACAAGGAGCAGGCGAATCATCGCCTGCTAAGTGCGTATCTATGATCGAAATTCTTCGTCGCCCTGATGTTGATCTCTCTCTTCTTGCTGAACCCATGGATCCACTGCTTAAGAAAATTTATCTTAATCGTGGCATTCGTTCGGCTAAGCAATTAGATAAAACCGCCAAAGCTCTCCATTCCTATCAGAAACTGGATGGTATTCAGCTTGCGGTTGAGCTGCTGTTTGACGCGATTAAACACAATCAACGCATTATCATTGTCGGAGATTTTGATGCCGATGGCGCGACCAGCTCAGCGTTATCGGTTTTGGCCCTTCGCATGCTCGGTTGCAGTAATGTCGACTACTTGGTGCCTAACCGTTTTGAAGACGGCTACGGATTAAGCCCTGAAGTGGTTGATCAGGCGATAACGCTGGGGGCCGAAGTGATCATGACGGTGGATAACGGTGTCTCTTCAATAGAAGGGGTTCGTTATGCCAAAGAAAAAGGTCTTCAAGTGCTGGTGACGGATCATCACTTACCCGGTCATGAACTCCCAATTGCTGACGCGATGGTCAACCCCAATCTAGAATCCTGCGATTTTCCCTCTAAATCGTTAGCGGGTGTTGGGGTGGCTTTTTACCTGATGATGGCCCTGTGCGTACAAATGCGAAAGCTAGACTGGTTTAATGCGAACAACATGGCTGAGCCTAAATTGATGGAGCTGATCGATTTAGTGGCGCTGGGCACGGTCGCGGATGTGGTTGCTTTGGATGAAAACAATCGAATTTTGGTTCACCAAGGGCTCCAGCGTATCCGAGCAGGTAAAGCCAGACCCGGCATTCAAGCACTCATTGAAGTGGCGAAAAAAGACGCACATCGACTGATTGCCACCGATTTTGGCTTCGCCTTAGGGCCAAGAATCAATGCGGCAGGGCGCTTAGATGATATGTCGTTTGGTGTTGAGCTATTAATGTGTAACAACATTCACGCAGCAAGACGCATGGCCAGTGAGTTGGATGGCTTAAATCAAACTCGTAAAGAGATTGAAGAGGGAATGAAGCAAGAGGCGATGGCCTTTTGTGAGCGCTTACAATTTGGTGACAATACGCAATTGCCCCATGGTTTAGTTCTGTTCCAGCGAGATTGGCACCAAGGAGTGATCGGCATTTTGGCTTCTCGTATTAAAGAGAAATTCCATAGACCCGTGATTGCCTTCGCCGATGGCGGAGAAGGGATGATCAAAGGATCTTGTCGTTCGATTCCGGGATTACACATGAGAGACGCTCTTGACCGCATTGATACGCAGAACCCAGGTTTGATTGCTAAGTTTGGTGGTCATGCTATGGCGGCCGGTTTGAGTATTGCTGAAGCGGACTTTGAACGCTTTTCCCGTTTGTTTGATCAAGTGGTGAAACAAGAACTCGATGATAACGCATTAAAAGGGGTGATTTTGTCTGATGGGGAGCTGCTGCCTGAGCAATTTTCTATGCACACGGCTGAATCATTACGGGCTGGTGGGCCTTGGGGGCAAGCCTTCCCTGAACCCATGTTTGATGGTGAGTTTAAAATATTGCACCAGAAGCTGGTGGGGGAAAAACACCTAAAACTGATGTTGGAACCTCTTTACAAAGGGCACCCTACAAACATCATGGTTGATGGCATTGCCTTTAATATTGATCTTAAGCGTTGGCCTGATGCATCGGTAAAAACAGCAAGAGTGGCGTTTAAACTCGATATCAATGAATTTAGAGGGAACCAATCTCTTCAGTTAATGATTGATTATATTGAAGCTATATAACTAACCTGAACTTATGCCAGAGTGATTGTTATCAATGTTGCTCTGGTTTCCTTCTGTTTCCTTCTGTTTCCTTCGTTTTTTCTCGTCTTTGATACTGCTTTTAATGCTCTTTTGTCGGCATTCAATCACCCACTCGGTTTATTGGTACAACGCTAATTTGGTTAATCTTTAATTGGTCTGACCAATATTGTTCAGATAGTTTTTGTAAATGAATATTGCAAGTTATGGTTTTGTTACCACTACCTCTGTTTATTGACCTGAATCAATAAAGTGCTGGACAGTGACGTTTTTGATATGTTAATTTTCACCCCAATAAATAATTGGTAATACCAATTTACTTGGAGTTAAGGGTAGCAATCAATATGGCTTATCAAAGGATTCGTCAGCCAAAACTTTCTGATGTTATCGAGAAAGAACTAGAGCGTTTGATCGCAGAAGGCTCTTTAACTCCAGGGCAGCAACTGCCTCCTGAGCGTGAATTAGCAAAACAATTCGATGTGTCTCGACCTTCGGTTAGAGAAGCGATTCAACGTCTTGAAGCACGCCAGTTATTAACTCGTCGTCAAGGCGGGGGAACGTTCGTTAGTGAAAGTATTTGGAAGAGCTTTTCGGATCCTCTGCTAAATTTACTATCGAGTCATTCTGAAACTCAGCTGGATTTGCTTGAAGCAAGGCATGCAATGGAAGGGATTTCAGCTTACTTTGCTGCGTTGCGCGGAACCGATGAAGATTTTGCGCGAATTCAGGGATGTTTAGCCATAATCACCAAAGAACAAAGCAACAAAAACATTGAAGCAGAAGCCAGTGCCGTTATGAAGTTTTTAGTGGCTTTGACGGAAGCGGCCCATAATGTGGTGTTGTTGCACATTGTTCGTAGTCTTGGCCCGTTGCTAGAACAGAATATTTTACAGAATTTAGAGTTGTTACATCGCCGCGATGAAGTGGTCGAAAAAGTAAGTAAACATAGAGCGAATATTGTGGATGCTATTGTCTCTGGTGAGCCTGAAATGGCACGTGAGATGTCTCATTCACATTTAGCTTATATCGAAGAAACATTGTTGGACATCACGCGTGAAGAATCTCGAAGAGAGCGTTCATTACGCAGAATTCAACAAGGCAAAGAGTCGTCATAGTACGGCTTTTTGACAGTTTATCTAAAATCCAACCAATAGAAGGATAGATCGCCATGTCTGACATGAAGCATGACGTAGACGCAGTAGAAACTCAAGATTGGCTACAGGCCCTTGAATCAGTTGTTCGTGAAGAAGGTGTAGAGCGCGCTCAGTTTTTATTAGAGCAAGTTTTAGATAAAGCACGTTTAGACGGTGTAGATATGCCAACGGGCATTAACACGAACTACATCAACACTATTCCAGCAGCGCAAGAGCCCGCTTATCCAGGTGATGTAACACTTGAGCGTCGTATTCGCTCAATCATTCGCTGGAACTCAATCATGATTGTATTGCGCGCTTCTAAGAAAGACCTAGACCTTGGCGGTCATATGGCTTCTTACCAGTCAGCAGCGGCATTCTACGAAGTATGTTTCAACCACTTCTTCCGTGCTCCAAATGAGACGGACGGCGGTGATTTGGTGTATTACCAAGGTCACATATCTCCAGGTATCTATTCTCGTGCATTCGTTGAAGGTCGTCTAACTGAAGAGCAGCTAGATAACTTCCGTCAAGAAGTGGATGGTAAAGGTATTCCTTCTTACCCACACCCTAAATTGATGCCTGAATTCTGGCAGTTCCCTACCGTATCTATGGGGCTTGGTCCAATTTCTGCGATCTATCAAGCGCGTTTCTTGAAATACTTGAACGGTCGTGGCTTGAAAGATACGACGGCTCAACGAGTTTACGCTTTCCTAGGTGATGGTGAGATGGATGAGCCAGAATCACGCGGTGCGATCTCTTTCGCTTCTCGTGAAAAACTGGACAACTTATGTTTCCTCATCAACTGTAACCTACAGCGTCTAGACGGTCCGGTAATGGGTAACGGTAGCATCATTCAAGAACTTGAAGGTCTATTTAAAGGCGCAGGTTGGAATGTTGTTAAAGTTATCTGGGGTAGTAACTGGGATGCTCTATTAGCAAAAGACACCACAGGTAAGCTTCTTCAACTGATGAACGAAACTGTTGATGGTGACTACCAAACATTCAAATCTAAAGATGGCGCTTATGTCCGTGAGCACTTCTTTGGTAAGTACCCAGAAACAGCAGCGCTTGTTGCTGACATGACCGATGATGAAATCTTCGCACTTAAGCGTGGTGGTCACGACTCGTCTAAACTGTTCGCGGCATTCAACAATGCGAAAGAGACAAGCGGTAAGCCAACGGTAATCCTAGCTAAGACGGTTAAAGGTTACGGCATGGGCGATGCAGCAGAAGGTAAGAACATTGCACACGGTGTGAAGAAAATGGATATGACACATATCCAACACCTACGCGATCGCTTAGGCCTAGAAGACCTTCTTTCAGATGAGAAATTGTCTGAGCTTCCTTACTTGAAGCTTGAAGAAGGCACCGCTGAGTATGAATACATGCATGCTCGTCGTAAGGCACTTCACGGTTACACACCAGCGCGTCTGCCTAAGTTCACTCAAGAGTTCAAAGTTCCTGAGCTAGACGCATTTGCCCCTCTACTGGGTGAGCAGAAACGTGATATCTCTACAACGATGGCTTATGTCCGTACGTTAAACATCCTACTTAAAGATAAGAACATTGGTAAAAACATTGTTCCTATTATCTGTGATGAAGCGCGTACGTTCGGTATGGAAGGTCTGTTCCGTCAGGTTGGTATCTACAACCCAGATGGTCAAGAGTACACACCAGAAGATCGCGGCGTTGTTTCTTACTACAAAGAAGAAACATCGGGCCAGGTTTTACAAGAAGGTATCAATGAACTTGGTTCAATGGCTTCTTGGGTGGCTGCGGCAACGTCTTACAGCACCAACGATCTGCCAATGATTCCATTCTACATCTACTACTCGATGTTTGGTTTCCAACGTATTGGTGACATGGCATGGCTAGCAGGTGACCAACAAGCACGTGGTTTCCTATTAGGTGCGACTGCCGGTCGTACAACGCTAAACGGTGAAGGTCTGCAACACGAAGATGGTCACTCACACATTCAAGCGAATACGATTCCTAACTGTATCTCTTACGACCCAACGTTTGCTTACGAGCTAGCGGTTATCATGCAAGACGGTATTCGTCGCATGTACGGTCCTGAGCAAGAGAACGTGTACTACTACTTAACAGTAATGAACGAGAACTACGCAATGCCAGCAATGCCAGAAGGCGCTGAAGAAGGCATTCGTAAAGGTATCTACAAGCTTGAATCTCACGCAGGTTCTAAGTCTAAAGTTCAGTTAATGAGCTCTGGTACTATCATGAATGAAGCACGTAAAGCTGCTGTCATTCTAAGCGAAGAATACGATGTAGCATCAGACGTCTTTGCTGTGACTTCTTTCAACGAACTGACTCGCGATGGTCAAAACGTTGAGCGTGACAACATGCTTCATCCAGAAGCAGAAGATAAAGTACCGTACATCACGACAGTTCTTGGCAGCGAGCCAGCTATTGCCGTTACGGATTACATGAAAAACTACGCTGAACAAGTCCGTGCTTTCGTTCCTGCTGAGTCGTACAAAGTACTGGGCACTGATGGCTTCGGTCGTTCTGATAGCCGTGAAAACTTGCGTCGTCACTTTGAAGTTAACGCTGGCTACGTTGTTGTTGCGGCACTGACTGAATTGGCTAAACGTGGTGATATTGAAAAATCTGTTGTTGCAGAAGCGATTGTTAAGTTCGGTATCGACACTGACAAAACTAACCCGCAATACGCATAAGACTGACATTAGTTAAGGAAGCAAAACATGACAATCGAAATTAATGTACCTGACATTGGTGCTGATGAGGTTGAAGTTACTGAGATTCTAGTTAACGTTGGCGACAAGGTTGAAGAAGAACAGTCACTGATCACTGTTGAAGGCGATAAAGCTTCAATGGAAGTTCCTGCGTCTCAAGCGGGTGTTGTTAAAGAAATTAAGATCTCTGAAGGCGATTCAGTGTCTACTGGTTCTTTAATCATGATCTTCGAAGCGGAAGGTGCTGCAGCAGCACCGGCTGCTCCAGCAGTTGAAGCGGCGGCAACTGTTGCTGCTCCTGTTGTGGCATCGGCTACAGAACTGAAAGAAGTTCATGTTCCAGATATCGGCGGTGATGAAGTTGAAGTCACTGAAATCATGGTAGCTATCGGCGACAGCGTTGAAGAAGAGCAATCTCTGATTACTGTTGAAGGCGACAAAGCGTCAATGGAAGTTCCTGCACCATTCGCTGGCATCGTTAAAGAAATCAAGATCGCTTCTGGTGACTCAGTATCGACTGGTTCTCTAGTCATGATTTTCTCTGTAGAAACAGGTGAAGCAGCGGGTTCAGGCGCTCCAGTTGCAGCAGCGGCGGCACCCGTTGCAGCGGCTCCAGCAGCATCGGCTGAAAAAGAAGTGAACGTTCCTGATATCGGTGGTGACGAAGTAGAAGTCACTGAAATCATGGTAGCGGTTGGCGATACAGTAGAAGAAGAGCAATCTCTGATTACTGTTGAAGGCGACAAAGCATCAATGGAAGTGCCTGCACCATTCGCTGGTACGGTTAAAGAAATCAAGATTGCCGCTGGTGATACTGTGTCAACGGGCTCTCTAATCATGACGTTTGTTGTTGAAGGCGCGGCTCCAGTAGCAGCTTCCGCTCCTACACAAGCGGCAGCTCCAGCTCCAGCAGCGGCTCCTAAAGTAGAAGCGGCGGCTCCAGCAGCAACCGGCGATTTCCAAGATAACCATGAGTATGCACACGCCTCACCGGTTGTTCGTCGTATCGCTCGTGAATTTGGCGTTAACCTTGCTAAGGTCAAAGGCACAGGCCGTAAGAGCCGCATCTTAAAAGAAGACGTTCAGTCTTACGTGAAAGATGCACTGAAGCGTTTAGAGTCTGGCGTTGCAGCATCTGGCAAAGGCGGTGACGGTTCTGCTCTTGGTCTACTACCATGGCCAAAAGTTGACTTCAGCAAGTTTGGCGAAACGGAAGTTCAGAAACTTTCTAAGATCAAGAAGATCTCTGGCGCTAACCTGCACCGTAACTGGGTAATGATTCCTCATGTTACACAGTGGGACAACGCTGACATCACTGAGCTAGAAGCATTCCGTAAAGAACAGAACGCAATCGAAGCGAAGAAAGATACTGGCATGAAGATCACGCCACTTGTGTTCATCATGAAGGCAGTTGCTAAGGCACTAGAAGCATTCCCTGCGTTTAACTCTTCTCTTTCTGACGATGGTGAAAGCATCATTCTTAAGAAATACGTAAACGTGGGTATCGCGGTTGATACGCCAAATGGTCTTGTTGTTCCAGTCTTCAAAGACGTGAACAAGAAAGGCATTTACGAGCTATCTGAAGAGCTAATGGCTGTCTCTAAGAAAGCACGTTCTGGTAAGCTAACAGCGGCAGATATGCAAGGTGGGTGTTTCACCATCTCTAGCCTTGGTGGTATCGGCGGCACGGCATTTACGCCAATCGTCAATGCGCCAGAAGTCGGTATCCTAGGCGTATCTAAGTCTGAAATGAAGCCAGTATGGAACGGTAAAGAGTTTAAACCGCGCCTACAGTTGCCATTATCACTGTCATACGATCACCGAGTGATCGATGGTGCAGAAGGCGCTCGCTTTATTACCTTCTTAAATGGTGCTCTATCCGACATCCGTCGCTTGGTACTATAGAACGATAACAATAGAAGAGCGGCCTTAGTGTCGCTCTTGCTACAAATTAATGACAATTTATTACAGGTTTTGAGCATAAATCTCGGCCTGAAAAAAATGAATTGTTGTCTAGCTCACAGGCTAAATTGATTTACTTTTCACATCATTAACATCTCTGTAAACTGTTTGTGGTCTGAAAATCATGGTTTAAATGCACCAATGTTAAATAATTAAAATCAATACCTACTTAGCCTGTTAGGGATTATGACTACAAGAGGTCAACATGAGCAACGAAATTAAAGCCCAAGTGGTAGTACTTGGCGCAGGTCCTGCTGGTTACTCGGCTGCATTCCGCTGTGCAGACTTAGGTCTAGAAACCGTTCTTATTGAACGTTACAGCACTCTTGGTGGTGTGTGTCTGAATGTGGGTTGTATCCCATCAAAAGCACTGCTTCACGTATCAAAAGTTATCGAAGAAGCAAAAGCACTTGCAGAGCACGGTATCGTATTTGGTGAGCCTCAAACTGACATTGATAAGATTCGTTTGTGGAAAGAAAAAGTGATTAGCCAATTGACTGGCGGTCTTGGTGGTATGGCTAAGATGCGTAAAGTCACGGTAGTGAATGGCTTCGGTAAGTTTACTGGCCCTAACTCTATCGAAGTTGATGGCGAAGACGGCAAGAAGACGGTGAACTTTGACAATGCCATCATTGCCGCAGGTTCTCGTCCAATTAAACTGCCATTTATTCCGCATGATGATCCTCGTATTTGGGATTCAACGGATGCGCTAGAGTTAAAAGAAGTACCAGAGAAACTGCTTATCATGGGTGGCGGCATCATCGGTCTTGAAATGGCAACGGTTTATCACTCTCTAGGCTCTAAGATTGACGTTGTTGAGATGTTCGATCAATTGATTCCTGCGGCTGATAAAGACATTGTTAAAGTCTACACCAAGCGCATCAAAAACAAATTTAACTTAATGCTTCAGACCAAAGTAACGGCTGTTGAAGCAAAAGAAGACGGCATTTACGTTTCAATGGAAGGCAAGAAAGCGCCAGCTGAAGCTGAACGTTACGATGCCGTTCTTGTTGCTATCGGTCGTGTACCAAATGGTCAGTTGATGGATGCTGAGAAAGCGGGTGTTGAAGTTGATGAACGTGGTTTCATTAATGTCGATAAGCAAATGCGCACTAACGTTCCTCATATTCATGCGATAGGCGATATTGTTGGTCAACCAATGCTTGCACATAAAGGTGTGCATGAAGGGCATGTGGCCGCTGAAGTTATTTCAGGTAAGAAGCACTACTTTGATCCTAAAGTAATTCCTTCTATAGCGTACACTGAGCCAGAAGTCGCGTGGGTTGGTAAAACAGAGAAAGAAGCGAAAGAAGAAGGTCTTAACTTCGAAACTGCATCATTCCCTTGGGCTGCATCGGGTCGTGCAATCGCTTCAGATTGTGCAGATGGTGTAACTAAGCTTATCTTCGACAAAGAAACTCACCGTGTCATTGGTGGTGCTATCGTTGGTACTAATGGTGGTGAACTATTGGGCGAGATTGGTCTAGCGATTGAGATGGGTTGTGATGCGGAAGATATCGCGTTAACGATTCACGCTCACCCAACGTTGCATGAATCAGTTGGTTTAGCAGCCGAAGTGTTTGAAGGTACGATTACTGACCTACCAAATGCCAAAGCAGTGAAAAGAAAATAACACTAAGGCGCTGAATCTATCAGCGCTTTAAATAATAAAAAAACCGCTGATGGATTCAGCGGTTTTTTTATGGTTAGCCGTAACTTATTGTTGGTTGTCGTGGTTGTAAATACACAACATATCTAAATAGCTGTTGGTGAGTTGTTCCATCGAAGCCTCACTTTGGAGGCGGTTTGATTGAACAAATAATGAATAACAGATGCCATGAAATAGATTAGTGAGATGATCAGGATCGTGGTCACTGCACACTTCATCACGATTGATTGCATTGATGAACATATTTTTGACTAACATTTGGTTAGTACGATTGGATGACACAAACAGAGGCCATACTTCGTCTCTGGTTGACGCACTCCATTCAAACCATACTTTCAACCAATGGCAATCTTGGATAACAAGATTCACCATTCCACCGGTAACGTTACGTAAGTTATCTTTTGCGTGTAAATCTAAATCGATGTGATCAGCTAAAAAGTTTGAAAACTGACGTACTACGTAGTTGAGTACATCATCGACAAGATCTTCACGTGTTGGGAAGTAGTTGAAGACCGTTGCGACAGAGACTTGCGCGATTTCTGCTATATCAGCATGCCCCCCACGCCCAATTCCGCGCCTTGCAAATACTTCTAATGCAATTTCCATTAGTTGTAATTTACGCTTTTGTGGAGACAGCCTTGTTCGTGGTCTTTTTGCTATAGAGTCCATATCGTTTTTTCCTTACCAATTGACGTATTGTATTTATTAAAGTTGCACTTAGAGTCTTTGCTCTAATGTTGTTTTTGTTATTTAAATAACACAATGAGTGTAATGGTGCATATGAGGTTGGTCAATGATTTATGCTTATATAATAGTCAATAATGTGGATAGTGATTAGATTCAATGTGCTTAATTTTATAGACCCTCTAATAAATGAGAAAGAATGAAAAATTTAACTCACAAAGAGAGGAGTGGTACTATAGCGGCAAAATTCAGCGTTTGATGTGGGCCAAAAGGCTTTGTCATTCTGTCATCACCGATTAATTGAGAATGCTATGAAACATACAGTTGAACCTATGATTTCTGAATTGGAAGTTCAGAAACGAGTAAAAGAGCTAGGCAAGCAAATTACCGAGCATTACCAAGGCAGTGAAAACTTGGTTATGGTTGGTTTGTTGCGCGGATCATTCGTTTTTATGGCTGATCTTGCTCGTGCCATTGATATTACGCACCAGGTCGACTTTATGACGGCGTCTAGCTATGGCAATACGATGGAAAGTAGCCGCGATGTTCGAATCTTGAAAGATCTGGATGATGATATTAAAGGTAAAGATGTTCTTCTCGTTGAAGACATCATTGATACCGGAAATACGCTAAGCAAAGTGATTGAAATCTTGTCGCTACGCGAGCCAAACTCAATCGAAGTGTGCACGTTACTAGACAAGCCAGTAAAGCGTGAAATTGAAGTTGATGCTAAATGGATTGGTTTTGCTATCCCAGATGAATTTGTGGTGGGTGTAGGTATCGATTACGCACAGAAATATCGCCACCTTCCGTATATTGGTAAGGTTGTTCCGCAGGAATAATTGATCAGAACGAGAAATGCTCACCTAATTTGGTGAGCATTTTATTGATGAGCATTGTTCATTTATCCGTTTGTTTTGTGACCATTGTTGAGTATCTTGGCCATTGCTGCTTGATACGACACCTCAAGCGTTTCTCGGCTATAGCATCTAACGCCTAAATCCAAGAGTTTTCCATCTCCGATGCCGTAAACCACCCCATGAATTTCTACATGCTGGCCTCGTTCCCAAGCGCTTTGTAATACCGTTGAGTTCCCAAGGTTATACACTTGTTCTGCTACATTAATTTCACACAGCTTATCTGCTCGTGCGGCTTGGGGCATTTCACCTAACCAGTTACGGTGCTTTAAGTACAAATCACGAATATGCAGTAGCCAGTTGTTGATGAGACCAAGCTGAGGATTATCGATAGCGGCATTAACACCGCCACAGCCATAATGACCACAAACGATAATGTGATTCACTTTCAAAACATCCACAGCGTATTGAACAACGGATAAGCAGTTTAAATCGGTATGAATAACTTGGTTGGCAACATTTCGGTGAACAAATAACTCGCCGGAATACAATCCGGTTAATCGCTCGGCGGGAACGCGACTGTCTGAGCAGCCGATCCACAAGAAGCCGGGGTTTTGTCCTTCTTCGAGTTTAGTGAAATACTCGGGGCGCTCTGAGGTGATGGAATCCGACCATTTTGAATTGTTTTCAAAGAGCTGTTTTATTTCTGGCATCTTACTTCCCTTCTATCATTCGCCACACTATACACAATGTTACAATTTCTATCTGTTAAAATAGTGTCATACCGACTTGTCTAATGAGCTAAATCAAGAAATTTCACATACTTATAAAAGGCAGGTGCGGAAGGATTATTAAGATTAATGTTAATAAAGGTGAAAAATACTAACTTTATTTGATAAAGTGATGTGAATTGTTTTTGTATCAGCAGGGATCTGAATTTTGTTTGGAAATCGATTTGAAGACATGCGCTTAAAAGGCGACATATTTGGTGGTGTCACCACCGCTATCATTTCACTTCCTTTAGCGTTGGCATTCGGTGTCGCTTCAGGCGCTGGCGCGGAGGCTGGCTTATGGGGAGCGATTTTTGTTGGTTTTTTTGCCGCATTGTTTGGTGGTTCTACGAGTTTAATTTCAGAGCCTACCGGGCCAATGACGGTGATCATGACAGCCGTTTTGACCAGTATGATGGCGAAGTACCCAGAAACCGGAATGGCGATGGCATTTACCGTTGTCATGATGGCAGGGGCATTTCAGATCTTGTTAGGGACATTGAAACTTGGAAAATACATTACTTTAATGCCCTACAGCGTCATCTCAGGTTTTATGTCAGGCATAGGTGTTATTTTAATCATCTTGCAGCTTTCTCCATTATTGGGGTATGCCGCTCCTTCTGGTGGGGTGATAGGCACTTTAAATGCGCTTCCTGAAACGTTCGCCAATTTAAAATTCAGTGAGCTATTTTTAGGCCTTGCAACGCTTGCGATTTTGTTCTTTTTTCCAAAAAAATATCGAAAATACGTGCCGGCTCAGCTAGTGGCGCTGATTGCGGTTACCCTAGTTTCAGTGGTTTTATTTGATGCCGATGACATTCGACGTATTGGTGTGATTCCTGCTGGTTTGCCTTCCCTGGTCATTCCTCATATTAACGCTGACATCTTCATGGAAATGGTGATTGATGCCTTAGTATTGGGAACGCTAGGGTGTATTGATACCTTGCTTACTGCGGTTATTGGCGACTCGTTAACGCGTAAAGATCATGACTCAGACAAAGAGCTAAGAGGTCAGGGGTTGGCGAACATGATTTCAGGCTTGTTTGGCGCATTGCCTGGCGCGGGAGCGACCATGGGGACTGTGACGAACATTCAGGTTGGCGCTCGTTCACCGCTTTCTGGCATTATTCGAGCTCTGGTACTGATGTTGGTCGTGCTGGTGGCTGGTGGATTGACAGAACCTATACCGATGGCCGTATTAGCGGGTATTGCGGTTTATGTCGGATTTAATATTCTCGACTGGAGTTTCATTCAGCGCGCCCACAAAGTCAGTGTACAGGGCATGGCGATCATGTATGGCGTCATGTTACTCACGGTATTTGTTGATTTGATTGTTGCGGTGGGTTTAGGTGTATTTATCTCCAATATCCTTATTATTGAGCGGTTAAGTCTAGAGCAAGCAAGACAAGTTAAAGCGATCAGTGATGCCGATGAAAATGATGTACCACTGACCGATAGTGAAAGAGGGTTGCTTGACCGAGCGAATGGTAAGGTTCTGTTCTTTTATCTATCAGGACCGATGATCTTCAGCGTATCAAAAGCGATCTCTCGCCAGCACAATAGTATCTCTGATTACGAAGTGATGATTTTGGACCTTACCGACGTCCCAATGATTGATGTCACGGTAGGACTGGCTCTTGAAAACGCAATTAAAGATGCAAAAGACGCCGAATGTGAAGTGTTACTGCTTTGTCCTAACGAACACACGCGCCGACAATTAGAGAAGTTTCATGTGCTTGATTTGGTCTCTCAAAACAATACCTATTCGTTCAGGTATGAGGCTCTAAAGGCCGCGTTAAAGCATGTAGATGTTGATGAAACCTCAGTGTCTCTCGTTTAGATAAGTGGTTTATTTCAGAAGATTGTACTGATTAATTACAAGGCGCTGCGATATTATTGCAGCGCCTTTGTTTTCTTATGCAGAGTGATAATTTATATTGGGTGTTGGGTTGAAAAACAGACGCATCGGCGTCATGTGTTAGCCATAAAACCAAAAGAGCAATGTCATATTATGTACGCATTAGAAATAGAACAGTTGCGAAAAACTTATGCCGGTGGGTTTGAGGCTCTAAAAGGCATCAGTTTAAATGTCAAAAAAGGGGATTTTTACGCCTTACTTGGTCCCAACGGTGCTGGCAAATCAACCACCATCGGTGTGGTTTCATCGCTAGTGAATAAAACCTCAGGTAAGGTCAAAGTCTTCGGTTTTGATATCGATAGCGATCTAGAGCTGGCTAAGCAAAACCTGGGTTTGGTTCCTCAAGAATTCAATTTTAATCCATTTGAAACCGTAGAGCAGATCGTTCTACAGCAAGCGGGTTACTACGGTGTTCCAAGAGTACTCGCCAAAGAAAGAGCGAAAAAGTACCTTTCTCAACTCGATTTATGGGAAAAACGCAGCGAACGTGCACGAAACCTATCGGGAGGCATGAAGCGCCGACTAATGATTGCCCGTGCGCTGATGCATGAGCCACAGTTACTGATACTCGATGAACCGACCGCGGGGGTTGATATAGAACTGCGTCGCTCCATGTGGGAGTTCTTAAAAAACATCAACAAAGAGCAGGGTATTACCATTATTTTGACCACGCATTACCTGGAAGAAGCGGAAATGCTGTGTCGTAATATTGGCATCATTAACCGAGGTGAGTTGATAGAAAACACCACGATGAAGGCGTTGTTAAATCAGCTCCAAGTCGAGACGTTTATTCTCGACCTTGAAGGTGTCACGGCATTAGATCCTTTGAGTGGTGTTAATTCACAACGATTAGACAATGGGTCACTTGAGATCGAACTGGATAAGTCTCAGGGTTTGAATCATGTCTTTAGTCAGCTGACCGAACAAGGTATCACAGTACTTTCTATGCGCAATAAAGCAAATCGTCTAGAAGAGCTCTTTGTTAATATCGTGAAAGATCAATCGAAAGCGTCATCGCAAAACCAAGCTTCACTTCAATCTCAAGCTTCAGCTAAAGCTAAAGCTAAGGAGCAATAATCATGTATCAGATTTATTGGACAGCGTTTTGCAGCTTAGTGACCAAAGAAGTGAATCGTTTTACCCGAATTTGGGTGCAAACGCTTGTACCGCCTGCAATAACAATGACACTGTACTTTATCATTTTTGGTAATCTTATCGGTGCGAGAATTGGTGAAATGAATGGCTTTAGCTACATGGAATACATCGTTCCTGGGCTTATTATGATGTCGGTCATTACCAATTCCTATTCTAATGTTGCCTCGTCGTTTTTTAGTGCCAAATTTCAAAAAAACATTGAAGAGCTATTAGTCGCGCCTGTACCAAACTATGTCATTATCGCGGGCTTCGTGATGGGCGGAGTCACCCGTGGGCTATTAGTGGGTGCGATTGTGACTTTTGTTTCTCTGTTCTTTGTGGATTTACAGGTTGAACATTGGGGGATCATTGTCATGACGGTGTTTTTAACGTCGGTGGTGTTCGCTCTTGGCGGATTGATCAATGCCGTGTTTGCTAAAACCTTTGATGATATTTCGATTATCCCAACCTTTATTTTGACGCCATTAACCTATTTAGGGGGGGTATTCTATTCCATCAGCTTACTACCCGAATTTTGGCAAAGCGTGTCAAAAATAAACCCAATTGTGTATATGGTTAATGCATTTCGATACGGATTCTTAGGGGTGTCAGACGTTGATATCGTGACTTCTTTTGGGGTTTTAATCGCGTTTGTTATTGGGCTTTATGCGGTAGCGCATTACCTGGTGACTCGAGGCATTGGTTTAAGAAGCTAGAGCTGGCTTTTTTCCATCGGTATCTTCTGCTTCTATGAAAAAGGTCGACATAACATGTCGACCTTTTTGAGTGCTTTCAGGCAGTTTATTCTGATTCAGCAGTCTGAGTATCTTGGCTTTGCTCATCTTTGTTAATGGACTTGTTGTCTGCTTTGGTCTCTGTGACTAAATCGACAACTTGATTATCGATGAGTCGAGCTTGCCCTAAGAAGGCAGACATCAGAATGACAGCTTGAACGGTGTCATTTGTGATGGTTTGCAGAGTTTGAGCATCACGGATGAAAATCTCATCAGGTTGCAGACCGGCCGCACGCAATTGATCGCTCGCATCTTCAATGAGTGAATCGTAATCGTTACGTCCGCCACGA
>NZ_AJYQ02000013.1 GCF_000287055.2 Vibrio genomosp. F10 str. ZF-129
AGGTGCTGGTGTTGTTGCTAAAATCTTTGACTAATTAATTAGTTAAAAAGAGCAAACATCGTATCAAGAAGGGAAGCTTAGGCTTCCCTTTTTTATGCCTACAATAAAAATGATTTTCTTATAACGAATTTGTCTAAATAAATTCCATTTGCGACTGGTAATAGTAACGGTTCTTATTTATATTTAGGTTTGAATTTTCTAGTTAGGTTGTCGTATGTACATTTGTATCTGCCATGGTATTTCTGATAAAAAGATTAAGAAATTAGTCATTGAAGAAGGAATATCAGATATTCGAGGTATAAAAAAATGTACAGCATTGGGAAGCCAGTGTGGAAAATGTGTCCGTGCAACAAAAGAAATTATCGATGACACGTTATCGATTCAATTTAAGCAAGCAAGTTAAAGAGTCTCCAAGGCAGTAAAATGGCTTTCAAACTTTGACTCTCTTCCGATTGGTTCTACAGTTAATAGAACCACAGAGGAGGGCGTAGCCATGAAAGGCGATCCAGTTATCATTCAACATCTCAATAAAATCCTAGGTAATGAACTCGTTGCCATTAACCAATATTTCCTTCACGCACGTATGTACAAAGATTGGGGTCTAAAACACCTCGCTGATAAGGAATACCATGAATCAATTGATGAGATGAAGCACGCTGATCATCTTGTAGAGCGAATTCTATTTCTAGAAGGGCTACCGAACCTTCAAGACTTGGGGAAGCTGATGATTGGTGAGAATGTCAAAGAAATGCTTGAAAGTGACCTGAACGTTGAAATGACTGCTATTCCAGATCTAAAAGACGCTATCGCTTATGCGGAAGATGTCCGTGACTATGTCTCTCGTGATCTGTTCCAAGAAATTTTGGAAGATGAAGAAGAACATGTCGACTGGTTAGAAACACAGTTGGGCTTAATTGAGCTCACTGGAATCGAAAATTACCTACAAGCGCAGTTTATTGATGAAGATGATTAAATCGAGTCGATAACTGAGTTATTTACAGGGTCGAGTTAAGTGGTTCAAAACCAATACTTTGAACGACTTAGCTCATATCAGCCACTTTAGTCATTGGTGCCGGTTCTTTCCTACATCTATCCTTGCGTATCAATCTCACATTTTTCTTGCCTATTTTGCTTCCTTTCTGTACCATTTGCCGTCCTTAATTCTCGGTCATTTATCTTTAGTTCCTTGCTTCCTCTGGACGACCGAGCCACTCGTGGAAGCTAATAATCCGTAAGGAGCAACCAAATGCGTCATTATGAAATCGTATTCATGGTTCACCCTGATCAAAGCGAGCAAGTTGCTGGCATGATCGAGCGTTACACTGGTTCTATCACTGAAGCTGGCGGTACTATCCACCGTCTAGAAGACTGGGGTCGTCGTCAAATGGCTTACCCAATCAACAAGCTTCACAAAGCTCACTACGTTCTTATGAACGTTGAAGCTGGTCAAGAAGTGATTGACGAGCTAGAAACTGCTTTCCGTTTTAACGATGCAGTTCTACGTAACATGATCATGCGCACTAAAGGTGCTGTGACTGAACAATCTATTATGCTTAAGCAAAAAGAAGAGCGTGCTGAGCGTGCTCCTCGTCGTGAAGAGCGTACAGATCGTCCAGAAGCTAGCCAAGAAGCAGCTGCTGAGTAATTAACTTATGACCAATCGAATGGAACTTAGCGGCTCTGTCGTCAAAGAACCAATTCGAAGCCAAAGCCCTGCTGGTATCGCTCATTGCCGTTTTTGGTTAGAGCATCGTTCCACCATGGTAGAAGCTGATTTACCCAGACAAGTTTATTGTCGTATGCCGGTAGTTATCAGTGGGCAAGGGTCAAAAGCAATAACTCAGAACTTAGTTCAAGGCAGTAATATTAAGGTTAGCGGTTTTGTCGCTTACCAGACCGGCCGAAATGGTGTGGGAAAATTAGTATTGCATGCTGACAACATAACTCAAATTTAAGATCAGGAGATAGCCCATGGCTCGTTTCTTCCGTCGTCGTAAATTCTGCCGTTTTACTGCAGAAGGCGTACAAGAGATTGACTACAAAGACGTAGCAACTCTTAAAAACTACATTACTGAAGCTGGTAAAATCGTACCTAGCCGTATCACTGGTACAAGTGCTAAATATCAGCGTCAACTAGCTCGTGCTATCAAGCGTTCACGCTACCTAGCTCTTCTACCGTACACTGATAAGCATCAGTAAACGGTCGTTTTATTAAGAAAGAGGATTAAATAATGCAAGTTATTCTACTTGATAAAATCGGTAACCTAGGTGCTCTTGGCGATACTGCAAACGTTAAATCTGGCTACGCTCGTAACTTCCTTATCCCACAGGGTAAAGCAGTTATGGCAACGAAAGCTAACGTTGAAATGTTTGAAACTCGTCGCGCTGAGCTTGAAGCTAAAGTTGCTGAACAGCTAGCTGCTGCTCAAGTACGTGCTGATAAAGTTACTGCACTAGAAGCGGTTGTTATCGCTTCTAAAGCGGGTGATGAAGGTAAACTATTCGGTTCTATCGGTACTCGTGACATCGCTGACGCTATTACAGCGGCAGGTGTTGCAGTAGCTAAGAGCGAAGTACGCCTACCTGAAGGCGCTCTGCGCAACGTTGGTGAATTCGACGTAAGCATCCAACTTCACTCTGAAGTTTTTGCTACAGCGAAAGTACAAGTTGTTGCTGCTGAGTAATTTCAGTATCTAGACGATTTCTTCGTTAAGAAGATTTTAAACACCGGCTTAGGCCGGTGTTTTTTTATGTCTAAAACAATGCGTAGAGCATACAGGGTATTAAACAATAGAATGAATAGAGCGGAGACAAAAAAATCGGTGTAGAAAAGAGACACGACCAGACAATAAACCGCACTAAAAAACAAACAATAAATTAACCGAAAAGATACTGTCAGAGTTACTCAGCCCTTCTGGCACTTTATCGTGGTATTGCTGCGAGTAAGCCAATTTAAGTGCGATATCGTCAGTAATATTGTTGGTCATACTAAAATCGGTATCCAATCGAGTATTGCTCAAGCCTGTCACTGTCGTGATATCGGCTGACAGGGTTAAGTTATCAATCACATTCCAATCGACATTAATATTTCCTCGAAAAATCGCTTCTTGTACTGTTTCGGGAAAGATAATGTCATCGTCTTTTATCTCGTCTAAGTTGGGCTCTTGATAGCGGTAGCCTGGGCCAAGTTCTAACTCGATGGTTAACTGTTCGGTATTGGTAAATTGATAACCCAATCCTGCTGACAACGTATGATCTTTGAAATAGGCGCTATACCGTGTTTCTATGCCTTTGAAGCTCCCATACAGATAGGTTTTTGGACTTAGCTTATAATCACTTTGCGCCGTATAAGTTGATTGACGCTTATCTTCTTCGCCATCTTTATACAGCATGTGAAATTTCCATTCGCCACTGCTACGATGACGCCCAGAGGTATACTCGGCGTTCATTCTTGAATTCAGCGATTGCGAATCGGAGTTGCCGTTATGGGCCTGGTAACCAAATTCAATCTCAGATTTCCAAGGAGAAGGGAGTTCTATTTGGGTAGGGCTTGGTGTTGCTTCCTTTGCATAAGCCAGTGATGTTGTTAGCGTGCAAAAGCAAGCGAACCAAAGTTTACGCACTCGGAACCTCTAGGGGGAAAATGAAGAGTAGATATTATGTCAGACGTTGTATGCTTTCGTCAGCAGTTGGTTAATTATACTTAAGTAAAATACAAACACTCTCTAACTTAATTACAAATGAGATATTCTCGTTATAATAGCGGCAATAAAAAAGAAGTTGAGCAAAAAAATGGCAGACCAGAAAACGGATTACAGAAAAAAAATCAACGCAGACAGACAGGTTGATGCAATCAAGGTGCCTCCTCATTCATTAGAAGCAGAGCAATCGGTTATTGGCGGTTTGCTGTTGGATAATGAACGTTGGGATTCTGTGGCCGAAAAGGTTCTAGCCAATGACTTTTATAGCCGCCCGCACCGATTAATTTTTGAGGCGGCAAAATCAATTTTAGACGACAGTAAACCTCTCGATCTTATTACTTTGTCCGAGTTTTTGGAGCTCAGAGAACAGCTTGAAGATGTTGGTGGGTTCGCCTATTTAGCGGATCTTGCTAAGAACACGCCAAGTGCTGCCAATGTTAATGCATACGCCGATATTGTCGCAGAACGTGCGTTGGTTCGTAATTTAATTGGTGTTGCTAATGAGATTGCTGATGCGGGTTATGACCCACAAGGCCGTAGCTCTGAAGATTTGCTCGATTTAGCGGAGAGTAAAGTCTTTGCGATAGCCGAAGAGCGAACCACAGAAAATGAAGGCCCTCAAAGTGTCGATAATATTCTAGAGAAGACCCTCGAACGTATTGAAATACTGTACAAATCACCTCAAGACGGCGTAACCGGTGTGAGTACTGGCTTTAATGATTTGAATAAAAAAACCGCAGGTTTGCAAGGTTCTGACTTAATCATTGTGGCAGCACGTCCTTCTATGGGTAAAACAACGTTTGCCATGAACCTCTGTGAAAATGCGGCTATGGATCAAGATAAGCCAGTGTTGATTTTCTCACTAGAGATGCCGGCAGAACAATTGATGATGCGTATGCTCGCTTCTATGTCTCGTGTCGATCAAACCAAAATTCGTACGGGTCAATTAGACGATGAAGATTGGGCTAGAATCTCCTCTACCATGGGGATTCTGATGCAGAAAAAAAACATGTATATCGATGACAGTTCTGGCCTTACTCCAACAGAATTGCGTTCTCGTGCTCGTCGTATCGCACGTGATTCAGGCGGTCTGAGTATGATCATGGTCGATTACCTGCAATTAATGCGAGTACCAGGCATGCAAGACAACCGTACTCTCGAAATCTCGGAGATTTCTCGTTCGTTAAAAGCGCTGGCTAAAGAGTTAAATGTCCCTGTTGTCGCTTTGTCGCAATTGAACCGCTCCCTAGAGCAACGTGCCGACAAGCGCCCAATTAACTCAGATTTGCGTGAATCTGGTGCGATTGAGCAAGATGCCGATTTAATCATGTTTATCTATCGTGATGAAGTTTATAACCCAGATAGCGCACTGAAAGGCATTGCTGAAATTATCCTTGGTAAACAGCGTAACGGCCCAATCGGTTCGGTACGTCTGACATTCCAAGGCCAGTATTCACGCTTTGACAATTATGCAGGCCCCGCTTTTGACGACGAGTAATAGCATGAGTTACATGAAAGCCGCGACCGCGAGTGTAGATTTAGCGGCGTTAGAGCATAACCTTGCACGGATTAAAACCAAGGCGCCGTCGAGCAAAGTGATGGCTGTGGTTAAGGCAAATGGTTATGGTCATGGCTTATGTCATATCGCCAAGTCAGCTCATGCGGCTGATGCATTTGGTGTGGCTCGAATTGAAGAGGCATTGCAGTTAAGAGCGGCCGGTATTGTTACTCCTATTTTGCTACTAGAAGGTTTTTACTCTTCTGGAGACCTACCTATTTTGGTGGCGAATAACATCCAAACCGCGGTGCACTGCGAAGAGCAATTACAGGCGCTCGAACAGGCAAACTTAGATTCTCCCGTTGTTGTTTGGTTAAAAGTTGATAGTGGAATGCACCGTCTTGGTGTTCGGCCTGAGCAGTATTCCTCTTTCGTTTCTCGTTTAAAGGCGTGCGTTAACGTGGCGAAACCTCTGCGCTACATGAGCCATTTTGGTTGTGCCGATGAACTGGATAACCCGGTTAGCCAACAACAAATCGAGCTGTTTTTATCGTTAACCAGTGGCTGCGAAGGCGAACGTTCTCTTGCGGCTTCTGCTGGTTTGCTTGCCTGGAAAGACAGCTTACTCGAATGGGTGAGGCCGGGCATCATCATGTATGGTGTGTCTCCATTCGAAGATAAGTCAGCGACTGAACTGGGTTTTAAACCTGTGATGAGCTTAACCTCACCATTGATTGCTGTACGTGAAGTGAAAGCCGGTGAAAGTGTTGGGTATGGCGCTGCGTGGACCAGCTCTAGGGATACCAAAGTTGGGGTGATTGCTATCGGCTATGGCGATGGCTACCCAAGAATGGCGCCCAATGGAACGCCTGTGCTAGTGGGTGGCCGTAAGGTGCCTACCGTTGGCCGTGTTTCTATGGATATGCTGACCGTTGATCTTGGGCCTGATGCTTTGGATTCAGTCGGTGATGAAGCGATTCTGTGGGGCGATGGTTTGTCTGCGGAAGAAGTGGCGAGCCACATTGGAACGATAGCGTATGAGCTTGTGACAAAGTTGACTTCTCGTGTTGCGATGGAATACAAAAAGTAGGTTCTATGTCTCGATTACTGCCCCATGTTTTGGCGATGATTTTACTCTCTGTTGTCGCTAGCGTTTCCGCCAAAGAAAAAGATTCTGCCTTCGTCCCTTTTATATTTAGCACTGAAACGTTAGGTTTTAGTGTCGGTGCCGCAGGTGTTGCCAAAGGTGTTTGGCAGCCTCAGGCGGCCTTATTTGGTATGGGTTTATATTCCGACAAAGGCAGCTATGTGGGTTTCCTCTCTGCTCATAACTACGCTTTAAGCGATAACTTGCTGTTTAGCACCCAGCTTTACCAAGCTAAACTTAACCAGGCTCCTTACTATTTGGGAGAGCAGGGCAACAACGAATCGTCTATCTTAAATAAAACGATTGTTGATGGCTTTGAAGAAAATTATGAACTTGAATTTAAATTCCTTCTTCCCTGGGGGGCGATAAAAGATCAAGGTTACATGGGTATGTTCAAGCCTCAGCGTGAGGTGTCATTTGCCAGCCCTTTAGAATCTGGTGTCACTTCTCTTTCTGTTGTTCCTTTTTATACATCTCGAAAGCTAACGAATACGATTGAAGAAAATGAAGCTGCAAAAGGAGTCCGTTTTACTTTCGATTGGGATAATCGAGATAACGCGAGAAACCCCACAAAAGGATCCCATACCGAAGTCTCTCTTACCATGGGCTCAGACAATTGGGTAGATGAAGACAGCTGGAACCAGGTGGAGTTGCAGAACAGCCAATATTTTTCACTAGGACCGCTTGGTGACATTTTTGATCAACAAGTATTGGCGTTTGATTTTTACACTGCCGATACACCAAGTTGGAATGATTGTGATGGCCCACAGAATTGTGCTCGACCTCCAGAGCATGAGAACATCAGTTTAGGCGGATTGTATCGCTTACGAAGCTATACAGGTGGTCGTTATCATGGTCGCTCTGCCATCCACTATTCAGCAGAGTACCGCATATTGCCTGAGTGGCAACCATTAGGATCACTACCTGTTATTAACTATTATGATTTACCTTGGTGGCAATGGGTTGTCTTTGTTGATGCAGGTCGAGTCGCTGATGAGTATGATTTAAAAACACTCCATACTGATATGAAATGGAGTGCTGGTGGTGCAATACGATTCCAAGTAGAAGGTATTGTGGTTCGCGCTGAAGTCGCTAAAGGGTCTGAAGAGAGCCTGTTTAGAGTGATGATTAATCAACCGTTTTAGCTGTTCGTTTTAGCTAATGGTTTAAGCGAATTGTTTTAGCGACTCAGTTTAGCTACTGCTTACCGTGGACACTGCTTACTGCTTACTGCTCACCTTGAATCGTAATAACCACTTGGCGTTTGCCAGCACAGTGACGATGCTCACCTAAATAAATACCTTGCCACATTCCCATGGCGAGTTTCCCATTATGAATCGGGATAGAAAGGCTTTGACCTAAAATGGATGATTTTATATGTGCGGGCATATCATCATCGCCTTCATAGGTATGTCGGTAATAGGGGGCCTTTTCTGGGACGTAGCGATTAAAGTGCGCTTCCATGTCACTACGAACGGTTGGATCTGCGTTTTCATTGATGGTTAAGCTGGCGGATGTATGTTGAATAAACACATGCATCAAACCAACGGAAAAAGCGCTCAACTCAGGGATTTGTTGTTCAATTTCATCAGTAATAAGATGAAACCCTTTTTTCTTTGCAGAAAGTTGAATGTTTTTCTGAAACCACATAGGGTGTCCTATAGTAAAAGTTGAATCGTTTATGGATTGTTATCGGCTTGAGGCCTTATGTAAACATGGTTTCTTTGAGAACGCCTTGTTTACGTGACCTACTTCAATGTCGGTGTCATTAAGCTGAGTCATAATCGGAAACTGAAAATTTATTACAATCTTGATAAATGTTATCGACTGAATAACACATTATTTTTGCTTAATCGGGGATTCTACCATTTGGTTGCGCTCTAGACGAAAACGGTGCAACGCGATGGAATAGAATAAAACCAACTGTAACATCGGAATTGACAGCATGTTGAAAAATATCAACCCAATAGAAACTCAAGCTTGGAAAGCGCTTACTGAGCATTTTGAAACCGCACAAGATATGGATATGAAAGAGCTGTTTGCTCAAGATGCAAAGCGTTTCGAGAGCTTTTCTACTCGCTTCGGTTCAGACATCTTAGTGGATTACTCTAAGAACCTAATCGACGCTGAGACTATGCAGCACCTATTCGCTCTTGCAAACGAGACTGAAGTTAAGTCTGCAATTGAAGCTATGTTTAGCGGTGATGCAATCAACAAGACTGAAGGTCGTTCAGTACTTCACACGGCTCTACGTAACCGTAGCGATAAGCCAGTAATGGTTGATGGCAAAGACGTTATGCCAGCCGTTAATGCAGTACTAGCAAAGATGGAACTGTTCACCCACCGTATCGTTTCTGGTGAGTGGAAAGGTTACACAGGTAAAGAGATCACTGATGTCGTCAACATCGGTATTGGCGGTTCGGACCTTGGTCCATACATGGTGACTGAAGCTCTAACGCCATACAAAACTCGCCTGAACATGCACTTCGTTTCTAACGTTGATGGCACTCACATCGTTGAGACACTTAAGCCGTTGAACCCAGAAACTACGCTGTTCCTAGTGGCCTCTAAAACATTCACCACTCAAGAAACAATGACGAACGCGCACTCTGCACGTGATTGGTTCTTGGCTGAAGCGGGTGACAGCGCACACGTTGCTAAACACTTCGCAGCGCTATCAACTAATGCAACAGCGGTCGCTGAGTTTGGTATTGATACTGACAACATGTTCGAATTCTGGGACTGGGTTGGTGGTCGTTACTCACTATGGTCTGCAATCGGCCTTTCTATCTCACTGTCTGTTGGCTTCGATAACTTCGCTGAGCTACTAGATGGCGCACACGAGATGGATAACCACTTTGCTTCAACTGAGTTTGAAAGCAACATTCCAGTGATTCTTGCGCTTATTGGTGTTTGGTACAACAACTTCCATGGCGCTGAGTCAGAAGCGATTCTACCTTACGATCAGTACATGCACCGTTTTGCGGCTTACTTCCAGCAAGGTAACATGGAATCAAACGGTAAGTTTGTTGACCGTGAAGGCAACCCAGTAGAATACCAAACAGGTCCTATCATCTGGGGTGAACCTGGTACTAACGGCCAACACGCTTTCTACCAACTGATTCACCAAGGCACTAAACTGATCCCATCAGACTTTATTGCTCCTGCTATCAGCCACAACCCAGCCTCTGATCACCACCAGAAGCTAATGTCTAACTTCTTTGCTCAAACTGAAGCGCTGGCTTTCGGTAAGACAAAAGAGACAGTGGCAGCTGAATTCTTAGCGGCGGGCAAAACAGCTGAAGAAGTGGCTGAGCTTGTACCTTTCAAAGTATTTGAAGGTAACCGTCCAACGAACTCTATTCTTGTTAAGCAAATCACGCCTCGCTCTTTAGGTAACCTAATTGCGATGTACGAGCACAAGATCTTTGTTCAAGGCGTAATCTGGAACATCTTCAGCTTCGACCAATGGGGTGTAGAGCTTGGTAAGCAACTCGCAAACCAAATTCTTCCTGAGCTTGCTGACGATGCTCAAGTAACCTCTCACGACAGCTCAACGAACGGTCTAATCAACGCATTTAAAGCGTTGAAAGCTTAAAGCCGAGTAGAACAAAAAACCAAGCACTATTAATCATAGGCTTGGTTTTTATCTTTATGACACACAATAAAAAGGTTGGCATAAGGCCAACCTTTTTTTTGATAAGAATTTCTATTCAAAGCAAATCTCAATAAATGCGTTACCCCATTGAGAGGTGAAAGGCATAATGATGATAGAGCCTTCACACTTATGACGAATGGTATGGCCCTTTCCTGAAACAACGACAGGGGTTGCCATGTCAAAATCAAAGCCACTTTCTGCGAGGATTCGTTTTGCACCACCGGTTACCATATTGGTAATTTCACCCACCATATCGGTGACTTCTTCATTTAAGCCGTTTGGTCGTTCACCTAGCATGTTTTGCATGATCTCAAGAGCTAGGTCTTCATCAAAAGTGATCGACATAGAGCCTCGGCTTTTATCTCCGACCATCCCGATTAAACCAGACACATCACCACGGGCAATTTCGTCTTTCTTAACTCGAGGTTTTTGTGGTTTCAACTCTAGTGAAGCCATCGTTTTTAGTACATTCATTAATGATGCTAAAAACGGGTTTACAAATTCAGCGCGCATAGCCTTCTTCTATATTTTAATATCTACATTTGAGGAGCATGTTTGGCAAATTCCATGAGATTCAATAACATGATTAGAAATCTTAAAGTTATGCTTCTCTGCGTTCTTTGCTAACAAGCTTATAAGGTTATCATCTTGTAGTTCGATAACGTTATTGCAACTGTCACAAATCAATAAATGAGAGTAATGCTTATTGGCATTACATGAGCAACAGGATATAAAACTATTTGTTGATTCCACTCGGTGAATGAAACCTTGCTCCATTAAGAAATCAAGGGCTCGATAAACCGTTGGTGGCTTGGCTCTCGGCTCGGTTTTTTTTAACTCTTCAAGTAATTCATAGGCACTGGAAGCCTTTTTACTTGAACAAATGAGCTTAAAAACGCTTTTCCTTTGAGGAGTCAGCCTGACACCGCGTGCCATACAAATGCTTTCAACTTGCTCTAATAACTTTTGGTCCAAACTCATCACCATAACCATTGGACTAATTTAATAATATACCATTTTTCGACGAATATGGTTTCACATAAAATAATTTATGTCGTTTGTGGGAAATTTCATACATTAACTTATTGTATCGCATATACGTTTTCCCTTCTCATGTTAATCAATCTTATACATCATTGGTCAAAGACTTACGATAGTTCTATTGCGTTGGATGCAGGTAGCCTGGTGATGTATCAGTGCTCTAGAGCCGCGTCAATGATTAGGGGCATGTGAAAATACACGGCAGATTAGTTATAAATGAAGGGGATTATGAGGTAACGAGCTGAGGAATGCATGATAGAAGCGTTATGCTGCAAGAAAGTGAGAGGGTATGAACGTGGTAAAGCGATGGTAGCGTTACCACGTTTCTATACGCGTTTGTACTATATGAATTAGTTCTAGAACGTTAATGAATAAACAGAAGTGGTCCCACTGACTTCATTACTGACAGCAATGTAATGGCTGCCGTTACGAGAGAAATACTCGATAGATTCCGGCCCTAGATCCCCAGCTTTCGGATTATAGCGGCCGCTCTTGCAATCTCCGTCATCAACTTCGCTACAGACTGGCTGTATAAAATCGCGATTGTTGAGGTAGTTGATAAACTTGGCGTGTGTAGGAATGGTGACATCGTAGACCATAATTCCCCCTTGGCGTTCTAAACCAATGAAGGCATAAGCTCGCTCTCCAATCACCGCGACCTCAATGGCTTCAGGCTCGACCCCTTTATCATCACTTCGATTATCAGCGCTTTGGTTACTGTCGTTGGTGCTATTAAAGTTGGCTTTATCTTGTGCTAAGACGATACGAGCAAAGTCATCACCGCTGTCAAACACAGGTTCCCCAAACTCACTCCAAATGGAAAATGAACGTGCGCCGAAGGTTTGTACTTTTGCATCTGCAGCTAACACTTCTTGCGGCTTAATTATTTTTAGGCGAGCAAGTCGGTTTTTGTCTTTGAGCGCTGTTGCGAGTGGGTGGCTACTGGCTACTTTCAGATCTTTGCCTCGAACTTCATCGACATAAGCAATGCAGAACGCTTGTTTGGTGTTGTAGTCAGAGGCGTCTTGGTCGTCGTCTCCATCCCACTTGTGACCATCATCATCACACTGCTTTTGAGTGGCATCAAATCCATACTCTCGGCCATCCCCTTCATTAGCGGTAACGATGTAAGTCTTTCCTTTGATGGTGTAGCTCGCGATGCTGTCTGGCATATAAAGCCCTTCGAGCATAGGGTAAGCGTGTAGATTTCCGATAATGCCGTCTTTATTGGAAGCATCAAGCTGGGATGTTTCCCAAGATTTACCGCCAAGGCCAAATATTTTTTCAATGCTGGCGGACTGAACATCAATAGTGGCAATCGCGTTGTTTTCTTGCATTGCTACGTACAGCTTACCGTTGTCGGCAAACGTTAGGTATTCTGGCTCAAGATCTTGTGCAACACTGGCATTGGGCCCTGAAATACGAACGTCTTCACCTAGCTCAGAGTATCTCGACTCACCTTGATTGAAATCTTTAAAGTCGATTTGGGTGACGATAGCGTGTTCAAGCCCGGGCTTTAAATCGATCAAGGTAATGCTGCCTTCTGGATCGATTGAGTAGTTTGAATTTGGCTCCCCTTCATTCGCAGCAGCGATATAGCGTCCATCTTTAGAAAAGCTGACCATATCTGGCAGAGCTCCGGCTGGGAAGGTGTTGATAATATCTAAGGAATCAGAACGATAGAGCGCAATGATGCCATTACGTTGTTTTTTCTTATTTTCAATGGCAACCGCGATCAGCCCATTGTGTGTGGAAACACTGTTTGCCGCCCCTATTTCAATACCATTGTGTTTTCCAGCAGACTGTAAATCGATTTGCCCAACCGAGGTCGGTATGGAATCACGACTAAGTGCTAAAACATCAATTTTCTTGTCTTGGGCGTTCACGACATACAACCTGTCAGAGCAAGCGTCATAACTGACTATCTCAGCCGCGGAAGAGGCAAATGGCGCGTTGGTGATGGATGTGCCTACCAAGCGAATACCCTTTAGCGATGTCGATGGAATGTTAGCATTAACCAAAGGCTGGCATGCTTCGTTCAGGAATGTGCCCCTGACGTGGCTCTGGTTACGAGAGTCTGGTTGGCTTGAGCACCCGGTTAGGCTAGCGGCAACCAAAGAGAGTATCGTTAAGGTGGTTTTAAAGTGGGTCATATTTCCTCCATGAATATCTAGCAGATGACCATAGAGTGAATATGTGACGGTTTGTTTAAAGAATTAAGAACAAATGAAGTCGGTGTTGATTGTGAGCTTGGAAACGCTCGCAGACATAAAGACCAAGTAAGAAGTGTTATCGTTTTTAAGCGTATCTACTGACGGTTTATAATGTGCTTAATTGAAGCAGTCGTAAGCTCTATGTATAATCGCGTTCCTCGAAACGAACACGGTTCTTTGTACTTCGACTGTTTTTTGTGGTGAGTATAGAGTGAGCAGAAGCGTCATTCGTTAATATTGTTTTGCCGTAATGGAATGTATGGCTAAAACCCTGAACATAATAGAGATTTTAACTATGCATCCATCATCCCGGTTCTCAATCGCTCCCATGCTCGATTGGACCGATCGTCATTGTCGATACTTCCACCGATTACTCACAAGTCAAACCCTGCTTTATACCGAGATGATCACAACCGGCGCGATCATTCATGGTAAAGGGGACTTTCTTGCTTATAACGAAGAAGAGCACCCGGTTGCGCTTCAATTTGGTGGTTCAAACCCAACAGATCTAGCAACGTGCGCTAAGCTAGCACAAGAACGGGGCTATGATGAAATCAACTTGAATGTAGGATGCCCATCCGACCGAGTTCAAAATGGACGCTTCGGTGCCTGCTTAATGGCCGAGCCACAGTTGGTGGCTGATTGTGTAGCGGCAATGAACGATGTGGTTGATATTCCGGTAACCGTCAAAACGCGTATTGGTATTGATGATCAAGATTCTTATGAGTTTTTGACCGACTTTATTTCGATAGTGTCAGAAAAGGCGAAGTGTGAGCAGTTTACGATACACGCACGTAAGGCCTGGTTGAGCGGTTTGAGCCCGAAAGAGAACCGAGAAATTCCCCCGCTTGATTACGATAGAGCTTACCAAATAAAGAAAGATTTCCCTCACTTATCCATCGCAGTAAATGGTGGTGTGAAAACGTTAGAAGAAACACTAATCCATCTAAAACATTTAGATGGCGTTATGGTTGGACGCGAAGCGTATCAAAATCCGTATTTACTGGCTCAAGTCGATCAGTTGATTTTTGGCTTGGATAAGCCGGTCATGAAGCGCAGTGAAGCGGTAGAGGCGATGCTACCTTATATAGAACAGCAATTATCTAACGGCGCTAAGTTGGGTCATATTACGCGCCATATGCTTGGGTTGTTTCAAGGAATGCCTGGTGGACGTCAGTGGCGTCGATACATCAGTGAGAATGCGCATAAACCAGATTCTGGAGTTGAGGTCGTGCAAGCCGCATTAGCTAAAATTCCGGCGGAACTCGATGTGTAAAATTAACCAACATAGTGGGTGAAATTTACCTATTTATATAAAAAGGTGAGAAGGCTTATGTTCTTCTCACCTTTTTTCTTTTTAATTATCTGATTTTTAATATAAAAAATATTTGGCTCGATATCTGCATTAATGAATACCAGGAATACTGTAGGTAAGCGATATTAGGAGTGTGATTATGTTTGAGTTGATTTTTGTATTGGTATTTATTGCAACGCTATTGGTGACTGGCCTCACTATGATGTCCGTATTTGCGGCAACCGCTATAGCCTTTATTGTGTTGGCTGTTTTAGGCATGGTGGGGGTTGTATTTAAGTTGATCCCTTGGTTGATCGTCATCGCTATTGGTGTTTGGTTTTTCAAAAATCATGTCTATAGCCCACGTTAATCTCAAATTATTTCCAGTTAATACGCTAGGCGAATGTGCTATCATCCTTCGATAATTTTTATTAGTGTCGACGCCACACAGTTAAAGTAGGGATCAGAAGGATGAATATTCGGGGATTGGGATTAGGCTTATCAGGCTTATTAATGCTTATTAGCGCACCTGTGGTGAATGCACAATCGCCATACAGTATTAGCCTTGGCGCTGATATGTGGTGGGGAAGCACCAAAGTGAATGAAGTTCGTAAAGATGACGATCAGGTTCCTTCTTTTAGCGTTGCTCTTGAGCATGAACTGCCATATTTACCCAATGTCAGCTTCCGCTATACAACAATCGATGCTGACTATATAGCATTTGATAAATACGATTACACCTTTTACTACACCATTTTTGACCATGAACTGATGGACTTTGATTTTGGCGTGGCATTCAGTCAGTACTCAAATTCAAAATATATTGCTCCAATCGGTTCTGGAGCCAATGGTGCGCCTCAGTCATTCGACGAGTTAACTTGGAATTGGTTTGGAAAAGCGTTAATCAATGTGCCAAATACCCACTTCGATGTGATTGGCCAGGTCGACTTTGGAGACAGTAAGGGCCTCAAAACAACCGATTTCATTGCTGGTATGCAATACCGACTCCCAGTCTCTTCTGGTGAACTAGCACTTAAAGGCGGCTATCGTGTGATTGATATTGAGTCCGATGATTTCACTGTTGATGTTGAAAATCATAAAGAGTTTATCTTTGCTAACGGCTGGTTCTTAGGTGCTGAGTTTCAGTACTAGTTCAGCCTCACACTGCTTTTTAATAACGCCACTTCATTAAGTGGCGTTTTTTATATCTAATGGCTATATAACGGGCCTATTTTTTAGCAGAATGCTCAAAATCTACCATGCTTAATAAGGATGATTATGTTGTGTAGACGATAGGTGCGTGATGGTATGACAATTACAGAGCTGAGATGTTTGTACCGAGATCATAAGCTGGTCGAGGCGATTATTGAGCCTTCAGTGCAGGAAGGCAGTTGGGTTGTCGAGTTTCGTCACGCTAGAGGCGGTTTTGTTTTGTTGACCGATTCACAGGGTGGTGAATGCCACTATATGGATTTGGATCTCGCTTCTAAGTCCGCAATGGCTGTCGGCTTTTCTCAGGTTAGGATTGAATCCAAATAACCCACTTTTTACTTTCCATCTTCCAAAAAGTTATAAAACATACTTATCTATTCTTTCTTGTTATTAGCAAGAGTGGTTAATCTATCGGCACGCAATGAATAGGGATGTCGTGACCATGTCTTTAAATAAGAAAGAGTCCTCTCAAAAGGAAGTGTTATCTGGAAACACTTCAGCCAATGATCAGGCTGCATTTACTGCACCTATTAATCAGCAGCAAATTGGACAGCTTCAACAAACAGTTTCTGAATTATCAGCCAATCAACTCGCTTGGGTAAGTGGGTATTTTTGGGGATTAAGCCAAACTCAAAGTAATGCAGCTTCTGCGCCGATTGAACAAGCTGCAGCGGTTGTAGCCGCAAAACCAGCCGGAAAACTCACTATTATTTTTGCTTCTCAGACTGGTAACGCGAAAGGTGTTGCTGAAGCGTTAGAGCATGAAGCAAAGCAATTAGGGGTTGAATCTCAGCTATTTGATGCCAGTGATTATAAAGGCAAGAATCTCGCGAAAGAAACGCATGTCATTATTGTCGCTTCAACCAATGGTGAAGGTGAAGCACCAGATAACGCCATTGAGCTGCACGAGTTCTTACAATCGAAGAAAGCGCCGAAGTTACCGAATCTAAAATACGCGGTGATTGGTTTGGGTGATTCAAGCTACGAATTCTTTTGCCAAACGGGTAAAGACTTCGATGCTTACTTATCGAAACAAGGGGCGACGGCCTTTATTGATCGCATTGATCTCGATGTGGACTACGAGAATGAAGCCAAAGAGTGGCGTACTAAAGCGTTAGATATTCTTCAAGAAGATCTTTCTTCGGGTACGGAAGCTGACGTCGTTCAATTGCCTGTTGGTCAGGCTTCGTCTCATTCACAATACACGAAACAGAATCCATACACAGCGAGCTTGCTAACGAGCCAGAAAATCACCGGTCGTGATTCAGGCAAAGACGTTCGTCATATCGAGATTGATCTTGAAGATTCAGGTATTACTTACCAAGCCGGAGACGCGTTGGGTGTTTGGTATGAAAACAGTTCTGATTTAGCCAATGAAATTCTGTCGAAAGTGGGCCTTTCTGGTGTTGAGAGTGTCGATGTTGATGGTGAAAGCCTCTCTATTCATAGCGCTTTAGTTAGCAAGTTCGAAATCACAGCGTCAAACCCTCAGTTTGTAACTAAGTTTGCAGAGTTGTCGGGCAGTAAAAAACTCCAAAAGCTGGTGGAAGATAAAGATAAGCTACGTGAGTACGCAGGAAACACACAAATCGTTGACGTACTTACAGAAAAGAAAACCAAGTTGTCTGCTGATGAATTCGTCGGGCTACTGCGAAAATTGACGCCTCGTTTGTATTCCATTGCATCAAGCCAAAGTGAAGTCGATGAAGAAGTTCATTTGACGGTCGGTCTGGTTGAATATCAAAAAGGTGAACAATCTCGATTCGGCGGCGCTTCAGGTTTCTTAGCGCAACGATTGGAAGAAGGCGGTGAAGTTAAAGTGTTTATTGAAAACAACAATAACTTCAAACTTCCTCAAGATGATAATGCTCCGGTGATTATGATTGGTCCAGGAACGGGTATTGCGCCTTTCCGAAGCTTTATGCAAGAGCGCGACAACCGAGAAGCAGAAGGAAAAAACTGGTTATTCTTTGGTGATCGAACCTTTACCCAAGACTTTTTGTATCAAGTTGAATGGCAAAAGTATTTGAAGTCAGGTCTTCTTTCGCAGCTTGATGTCGCCTTTAGTCGTGATCAACATGAAAAAGTTTACGTCCAGCACCGAGTACTTGAGCAAGCGGAACAAGTTTGGCAATGGATACAAGCGGGTGCGTACATCTATGTTTGTGGTGATGCAACGCGCATGGCGAAAGATGTCCATGAAGCCTTCATTCAAGTTGCAGAGCAGCAAGGGAAGATGTCGAGAGACGATGCTGAGGCATTTATTAACAACTTACGCAAAGACAAACGTTACCAAAGGGATGTGTACTAATGAGCAAGCAAGAGCAAGAAGTATTGGGTCAAGTGCTTGGTCCATTAGCAGACAACGAACGTTTGAAGCGTGAGAGTAATTTCTTGCGCGGTACGATAGAGAAGGATCTTCAAGATCGAATTACCGGTGGCTTTACGGCAGATAACTTCCAATTGATTCGTTTCCATGGGATGTATCAGCAGGATGACCGCGATATTAGAGCCGAGCGTGCGAAACAAAAATTAGAGCCTCTGCATAATGTCATGCTGCGTGCACGTATGCCGGGTGGGATTATTACTCCGAAGCAGTGGCTAGCCATTGATAAGTTTGCAACTGAAAATACCAGCTATGGAAGTCTGCGTTTAACGACTCGTCAAACCTTTCAATTTCACGGTGTATTGAAACCAAACATCAAGCTGATGCACCAGACGCTGAATAGCATTGGTATCGATTCCATTGCAACTGCCGGTGATGTTAACCGAAATGTTTTGTGTACAACGAACCCGGTTGAATCTGAACTTCATCAAGAAGCGTATGAGTGGGCGAAGAAGATCAGTGAGCATCTACTACCAAAAACTCGTGCTTATGCCGAGATTTGGCTTGATGGCGAAAAAGTAGAGACAACAGAAGAGCCTATCTTAGGCAGCAATTATCTACCGCGTAAGTTCAAAACAACGGTTGTGATTCCTCCTCAGAATGATGTTGATGTCCATGCAAACGATCTTAACTTTGTCGCGATTGCGAATAACGGAAAGCTTGTTGGATTTAATGTGCTGGTGGGTGGTGGATTAGCAATGACCCACGGTGACATGTCGACTTATGCGCGTAAAGCGGATGATTTTGGTTTTGTTCCTCTAGAAAAAACGTTAGAGGTAGCCGCTGCGGTCGTGACTACACAGCGTGATTGGGGTAACCGATCTAACCGTAAAAACGCAAAAACCAAATACACACTCGATAGAGTCGGTATTGATGTGTTCAAAGCGGAAGTTGAAAAACGCGCAGGTGTTAATTTTGAAGAGAGTCGCCCATATGAATTTACAGGGCGTGGCGATCGTATTGGTTGGGCTGAAGGGATCGATGGTAAACATCACCTTGCATTGTTCATCGAAAATGGACGCTTATTAGACTTCCCAGGTAAACCCCTAAAAACAGGTGTAGCTGAAATTGCGAAAGTGCACAAAGGTGACTTCCGCATGACAGCGAATCAGAACTTGATTGTTGCAGGCGTACCAGAGAAAGAAAAAGCGAAGATTGAAAAGATTGCACGCGCCCATGGTTTGATGGATGACACCGTCAGTGAACAACGTAAAAATTCAATGGCATGTGTTGCATTTCCTACCTGTCCATTAGCGATGGCGGAAGCTGAACGTTTCTTACCTCAGTTCGTGACTGATGTTGAAGCTATTCTAGAAAAGCATCAGCTACCAAAAGATGACAACATTATCTTGCGGGTAACAGGTTGCCCTAATGGTTGTGGCCGAGCTATGTTGGCTGAAATTGGATTAGTGGGCAAAGCACCTAATCGTTATAACCTACATTTAGGCGGCAACAGAGCGGGTACGCGAATTCCTAAAATGTATAAAGAGAACATCACTGACAAACAAATCTTGGAAGAAATAGATCAGTTAGTCGGTCGATGGGCGACAGAGCGTGAAGAAAACGAAGGCTTCGGTGACTTTACGATTCGTGCTGGCATTATAGAAGAAGTCTTTGTATCAAAGAGGGATCTTTATGCTTAATTCTGTAGCTTCAAAACTGAAGTTAGCAGAACTGCTCTCATTAACTAAGACGGAGCAAATTCTCCGTCTTGCTGAAATTAATGCCGAGTTAGAAAAGCTAACTGCGCAACAGCGTGTTAAATGGGCTTTGAATAACTTAGAGGGAACACACGTTGTTTCATCTAGTTTTGGTATTCAAGCTGCGGTGATGCTGCATCTAGTAACGCAAGCTGATCCAGATATTCCCGTAATATTAACGGACACAGGTTACCTTTTTAATGAAACGTATCAATTCATTGATCAATTGAGCCAACAGTTAACACTCAACCTTAAAGTATATCGAGCTCCAAATAGCCCCAATTGGCAAGAGGCACGTTACGGAAAGCTATGGGAACAAGGTATAGAGGGAATAGAAAAATATAATAAGTTGAATAAAGTCGAACCAATGCGTCGAGCGTTGGACGAGTTAGAAGTGGGAACATGGTTTTCAGGGCTAAGACGAGAGCAGTCCAGTAGCCGAGCAAATCTGCCTATTCTTTCGCTACAAAATGGTGTTTTCAAGTTCTTACCGGTAATAGACTGGACAAATAAAGACGTGCACTATTATTTAGAGAAGCACGGTTTGGCTTATCACCCACTTCGAGAAGAGGGTTATCTATCAGTGGGTGATACCCACACTTCTAAAAAGTGGGAACCTGGAATGAATGAAGAAGAAACCCGTTTCTTTGGATTAAAGAGAGAATGTGGCCTTCATGAAGATGATGGCGAACAATATGGTTCTGGAATTTAATCATTCAATAAAGAGAAAGCTGCAATGGCAGCTTTTTTTATGCCTGAAAATTGACTCTAAAATACGCATTGTGCATAACTCTGGGGATAAGGTGTATATTTGATCTGCGTAAATGATGATAAATAACCGCTTGGATCAAATTAGCACTTAAAGTGCGTATTTTTGCATTTTTTCACAAATAACACTTGCCAATGTGAGTTCGATCTCTATAATGCCTCCTCGTTGACACAGCAAGGGCTTACGGGCTAACAAGCAGGGTCAACAAGGCTAGAAAGCAAAAAGAGAAAATTTTAAAAAGTGTTTGACACTGAAGATTATCTCGCTAGAATGGCCGCCTCTTCCAAGTGATGCAAATCACAAAAGAAGAACGCTCTTTAACAATTTAAACCTATCAAT
>NZ_AJYQ02000014.1 GCF_000287055.2 Vibrio genomosp. F10 str. ZF-129
GATTCTGAAGTGGCTAACATCATCACTTCCCTCTGTATATTCAATGGACTCGGTTCTACTCACTAGTGCGCTATTTGGCTCCGAGCCATCAGCAAGCACAGATTCAGATAACAACACCCCAGGTATTTCAGTAATTTCAGGGAGTTGACCATCTTTAATCGTGAGTTCTACCGTTGCCGTTACGACGTCTTTATCAGCATCACTTGAAGTAACAACGATGGATTTCGTGATATCACCACCGGAATGATCTAAATCTCTGTTCGGCTCAAATCGTAATTCACCCGAAACGGTAATGAATAATGTACCCTCATCAAAATCAAAGGACTGCTCACCAGACACCGTTGGGTTAAGTGAAATAGCATCTCCACCACCAAAGGTAAATTGAGTAATGGTTGCACCGTCAGCACTTTGAGCAGAAATTAGCTCAATGGTATCGGTTGTTGGATTAGCCGCACCAACACTCAAGTCATCCAAAGATGGCTCTGTGATTGTCAGACTGCTGCCCTGCATCGTTTGCACGTCATCTTTGATCGTTACTGACAGATTTTTTTCATCTGAGACGCCACCATCCGTATCGACCGCATACACGGGTAGGACGAAATTGAGTAGATTACTTCCTTGCACAAACGCATGATCGAACGCTTCGATTAACGTAAAGGTGTAACGGCCTTTGTCAGTGCTGTCTGCATCACCATAATTATCGAACTTCAGCGTGAATACTGGTGTTTGTTGACCTAACGGACCTTCAGTAAAACCAAGGTATTCCCCTGAATCATCAGGCTCTTCACGAAGCTTAACCACTAATCCATTCGACGTGAGTGTTTCATCAGAATTAAAGTCACTGGTGGCTAGTTTAAAGTGCTTAATATCATCGCCACCTTCAGCGTAACTTATTGACGCAGAACTGCTGACAGTAGAGCTACTCACTGGCGTGCCATTGGGTGCTGAGCCATCAGCAAGCGCAGATTCAGATAAAGACACCACAGGTATCTCAGTAATTTCAGGGTCTTGACCATCTTTAATCGTGAGTTCTACCGTTGCCGTTGCGAGGTCTTTATCAGCATCACTTGAAGTAACCACGATAGATTTTTTGATATCACCATTGACATGATCTAGGTCTCGGTTCGGCTCAAATCGTAATTCACCCGTGAGGGTAATGAACACGGTGCCCTCATCAAAATTAAAAGACTGCTCACCTAAAACCGTTGGATTAAGTGAAATAGGATCACTGTCGCCAAAGGTAAATTGAGTAATGGTTGCACCGTCCGCACTTTGTGAAGAAATGAGTTCAATCGTGTCGGTACTTGGTCTCGCACCAGAAGCGAGTTCATCAGCGTTCGGTTCTGAGATAGTGAGACTGCTGCCCTGCATGGTTTGCACGTCATCTTCAATCGTCACTGAAAGAGATTTTTTCGCCGAAACATCGCCATCAGTGTCTACCGCGTAAATAGGTAAAACAAAACCAACGGTGTTCTTATCTGAACCGTCTTGATGATCAAGCGCTTCGATAAGGGTAAAGGTATAAAGGCCTTTGTCTGTGCTGTTTGCATCACCGTAATTATCAAACGTGAGTGTGAATACTGGTGTTTCCTGATTTGACGAATCCACCGTAAATCCGAGGTATTCCCCTGAATCCTCAGGGTTCTCTCGAAGCTTAACCACTAAACCATGAGACTTGAGCGTATCATCAGGATTAAAGTCACTAATGGCAATTTCAAAGTGCTTGATATCATCGCTGCCCTCTGTGTAAGTGATGGAAGCTGAGCTACTAACCACAGAAGCACTCGCTGGCGTGCCATTAGGCGCTGAACCATCAGCCAGTGCAGATTCAGAGAGAGAAACCGTCGGTACTTCGGTGATTTCAGGATTTGCCCCGTCTTCAATCGTGAGCGATACCGTTGCCGTGACTTCATCTTTATCGCCATCACTCGAGGTCACTACGATGGATTTCGTGATATCACCACCGGAATGGTCTAGATCTCGATTCGGCTCAAAACGCAGCTCACCGCTAAGGGTGATGTATAAAGTACCCTCATCAAAATCAAAAGATTGTTCGCCAGATATCGCAGGATCTAGGGCAATAGAATCACCGCCACCAAAGGTAAACTTGGTAATCGTTGCACCATCAGCACCTTGAGCTGAAATAAGTTCAATAGTCTCAGTGCTTGGATTAGCCGCATTTGAACCGCTTGAAACTTCAGAAGCGCTAGGCTCTGTTATCGTCAGGTTGTTTCCCTGCATGATCTGAAGATCATCTTCAATGGTCACCGAAAGCGGCATCATGACGGAATCGTCACCATCACTATCGA
>NZ_AJYQ02000015.1 GCF_000287055.2 Vibrio genomosp. F10 str. ZF-129
GTTGCGAATCACTCTTAAATGCTTTGTTAGTTGCGTTCTTGCCACTCCGAACGCAACACCCCATATTTCACTGAATCGTAATACTCGCCTTCATAGTAACGTACTTTTCTTAGCCTTGCTTCTTGTTGAAAACCCAACTTCAGCGCCAGAGACATCATGCGCGGATTGCCTGACCATGTTGTCAAACCGACCCTTTCGATTGTGTTATTTTTGAACAAGTATGATATCCATTGAGGAAGAGCCAACGCAGCGATACCTTGCCCCCAGAATTTGGAATCGTAGATCACCACACCAGCTTCAAGCCAGCGAGTTTCTTCACATTCCCAATAACAACTGACTGTCCCTATCGGAGTATCATCGACAGTGATTAACTGTATATCTGAGCCGACTAGTAACCGTTGAAACGAAGACTTTTCAAACTGCTTTAATGAAGGGTGAGAGTACGGAAAATATGGACCATTAAACTGAGTCCATGCATCGTTTGAAGTAACCAAAGCATGGATTGATTCCAGTTCATTTGATTTTGCTGGTCTAATACTAATTCGTTTTTCTTCCACGATACTTCCCTATTCTTTGAAGCAAACTAACGCTCTGCTAAGCGGCAAATAAA
>NZ_AJYQ02000016.1 GCF_000287055.2 Vibrio genomosp. F10 str. ZF-129
CGGTTTTACCGCCGATATCTCGGCGTTTGAGTGGTTGTGCTCGCCACCCTGTACCGTTCCACCCTGTACCATCACGCCAGTTGCCGCCACCCCAAACATTGCTGTACATCATTTCGCGCATTAAGAATGCGGTTTGTTCAGAGATAACTTGCGGTGCATATTGAGGTTGATTAAGGTCGACATCCTGCTCCATAAATTCATTGCTACTATCACTGTCAGGGGTAGTGAGCATTTCACAGTTTTCGCGACATATTGTTTTTGGAGTAGCTTGCCATTCAATGTCACCAAATCGGCTCTCTACACGGCCAATATAAAATGGGTCGACATAATAACCGCCATTAGCAAACACCGAGTAGCCTTGGGCCATTTTCACCGGAGTGAGACTGCCTGCGCCAAGTGCTATCGTCTCCGAGCGGGGAAGCTCATCAATATCAAATCCAAAACGGGTTAAGTACTCGCGAGTCTCGTCGAGGCCAACCGCTCTTAACACGCGAACCGCCATGACGTTTTTAGACTGTGCTAGACCAATGCGAACGCGAGTCGGGCCTGTATAGGTTGGTGGTGAGTTTTTAGGGCGCCATGCGGTACCTTGGCTTTTGTCCCACTGGTTGATCGGAGCATCGTTCACTAGAGTCGCCAGAGTCATGCCTTGATCCATTGCTGCGGCATAGATAAATGGTTTAATACTGGAGCCCACTTGTCGAACCGATTGAGTGGCGCGGTTAAATTTGTTGTGCACGAAGTTAAAGCCACCGACGAGTGACAAAATAGCGCCGTTTTCTGGATTCATCGCTACAAAAGCCGTATTGGCATTAGGAACTTGGCTTAAACGCCAGATAGGTTCAATACCGAGTTTGGCAATGTCGTCATTGCTATCGTCAGAGGCAATCTCTGAATTCACTTCATTTTCAAGGATCGGATCGGCCTGTTCTGCGGTGTTACGTACCCAGATTTGTTCACCCACGGATAAAATATCTGAGGCTGCCTTTGGTTCTGGACCTTGGCGGTCATCGGTTAAAAAGCGACGAGCCCAATTCATTTGCGCCCATTCGACTTGTTGCGGGCCGTGATTTTTCACCCAAATAGACGCGGTGTTGCCTTGAATATCAGTGACGATGGCAGGCAGCAATGCGCCATAAGTCGGTTCTTTTGCTAGGTGACGTCGAAATTCTTGAGCAGTGTTCAGTGTTGGCGCTTTTGTCCATACCACTTTTTCTGCGCCTCGGTAACCATGACGCTCATCGTAGGCCAGGAGATTATCAATCGCGGCCTTATTGGCGGCCTCTTGTAATTTAGAATCAACCGTGGTGTAAACGCTCATACCTTGCGTATAAGCGGCTTCGCCATGTTGTTCAACCATCCAAGCGCGTGCTAATTCAGCCACATACGGCGCACTCAGTTCTATTTCTGCACTGTGATAGCGCGATTCGATGACTTCAGCTCTCGCGTCATCAAATTCGCCTTGAGTAATGTAATTCTCATCGAACATGCGTCGCAGTACCACATTACGTCGATTCGTGGCTCTTTCAAGCGAGTAAATCGGGTTCATGGTCGATGGCGCTTTTGGCATGCCGGCAAGCGTGGCTAATTCACTGAGTGTTAGCTCGTTGAGATCGCGCCCGAAGTAGGTTTGCGCTGCGGCGCCAAAGCCATAAGAGCGATAGCCCAAGAAAATCTTGTTAACGTATAGCTGCATGATTTCTTGCTTGCTTAGCGATTGTTCAATCCTAATTGCCAGGAATATCTCTTTGATCTTTCTTATTATTTTCTTCTCATTAGACAAGAAAAAGTTACGTGCCAGTTGCTGAGTGATCGTACTTGCCCCTTGCTTTGCTGATCCTGACATCGCCACGACGACGGCGGCACGAGCAATACCAATCGGGTCAATACCGTAGTGGCTGTAAAAACGGCTGTCTTCGGTCGCGATGAGGGCTTCAATTAAGTGCTGAGGAATATCTTGATATTCAACGGGGGTTCGGCGTTTTTCTCCAAACTGTGCGATTAATTTGCCATCTTGACTGAATACTTGCATCGGAGCTTCAAGCTCAACGTGTCGTAACTCTTCTACGTCTGGTAGATCAGGTTTTACGTAAAAGTAGAAACCAATGATCGTACTGACTCCAAGAATCATGCAAACCAATGTGAATATAAATAGTCGCTTTATGAACTTCACCGAAGAATCCCTGATTAGTAGAGGTAGCCAAAGAGCAACCCCTTGTATTCTAAAATAAAAAATAACTTAGTTTTATATGACGGTGCTAACGCTAGCAACGATCTCTATTGTTGGTCAATAGAGCCACTGGAGCAAAACACATGGGTAAACCATTAATAACTGGTATAGATATTGGCCACTATAGTATTAAAGCCGTGGTCTTAAAGCCAGCAAGTGATGACTATTCAATCGTAAGTTTTAAAGAATTGCCCATTTCAGGTGATGTATTCTCTGATAATCACACCGTTAATCATCAACAAATTGTCAATAAGTTAAAAGAGCTACGAAAATTTCTCCCCATTTGGAGTAAAAGAGTCGCGATTGCGATCCCTGATAACGCAGTGATCAGCAAATTACTGCAAATTGATAGCGATCTTGATGAGCGTGAGACAGAGTTTGCCATCTATCAAGGCTTCTCCCATCAATCCCCTTTTCCTATCGAAGAACTCCGTTTGGACTTTGTTCGGGTTGATAACGACAGCAAAACGCCGACCGCTGCCTATCAAGTTTATGCCACTAAAAAAGAAGTGGTTGACAGTCGTTACCATTCAGTCAAAAAAGCCGGATTTTCTCCGTTAGTGTGTGATGTTCAAGCTCATGGGTTAGTGAGCGTTTGGCGGCAGGCGGCAAAAAAGACAGCCCACCCAGATTGGTTGTTGGTGGATGTTGGTTACACCCAAACATCTTTGTGTATGGACTTTGATAATAAGGCTCATTTTAGTAAAGAGATTGCCCTAGGTACACAATACATGGATCAAGATCCGTCATCGATGGGTTCTTTACTTGAGCAGAAAACGGATCAATTTAATCAGTTGATGATTGACCGAATTCAGCGGCAAATACAAATGTTGCTGTCCGTGAACGGTGATTCATCAGTCAAAGGGATTTGGTTATCTGGGGGCGGCGCGACAACGCCAATGTTGGTTGAGGAAATTCAGCGTAGGCTTTGTATTGAATGTCAGGTTCTAAATCCTCTCGCTTTGTTGGGGCGCTCACGGACTAGAAAGCCACATCATTATAGTGATTTGCATGGTTTTAATACCGCAGTGGGAATCGCAATGAGAGGTCACGATTGGTTGGAGGTTCAACATGCTTTATAGCGTAAACCTTCTACCGTGGCGAGATGAGAAGCGTAAAAAACACAAAAAACGATTTTTCAGCTTGATCGTGCTGTCACTTCTGGTCTCTTTTTTACTGCAATATGTGGCCGGTTGGTACTTCATCGCTGAACTTAATCAACAGCAAGGGCGAATTAACTATTTTACCCGATACATTGAACAACTCGATCAAAAAATCAATGAGCTGAAGCTAACCGAGCAAGACCATTCGGCATTACTCACTCGATTATCTGTCGTGGAAGAACTGCAATCCTCGCGCAATAGAAGTACTGAATTTATGGTTGAAATACAGAAGTTGGTACCGGAAGGGGTGTACGTCGACAAGATAAAAATGAAGGGTAATGAAATAGAGATGAAAGGGATCAGCGATAGCACTGCGCATCTGGCGACGATGCTCGATAATCTCGAAAAGTCTGCATTTTTAGAAGATGTCTCAATGCACTCTATCATCCATGATCAAAAGCGTTTTGGTCAAAGCTATCAGACTTTCGAAGCGTCTTTTCGCATTGCAGTGACCGATGAACGTCCTCTCGATGATGGTATTAGCCAAATGAGACCGAGTAGCAAGACACTAAGTGGCCAGATACCGAGTGAAAAGATAGCCGATAAAGAACGCCGCCGTGCAATGTGCTTAGCGATCTTGAATGTTCATCACTGTGTTGAAGAGCTAGATGGTATGGGGGTTCTGCATGGTTAATTTTCGAGACCTGGACATCGATGAAGTGACAGAATGGCCTTTATTGCCTCAGATGTTGGTATTGCTGCTGCTCCTTATTCTCTTACAGGGAGTCGGTGGCTGGTTTTATATTTTACCTAAAATGGAACAGCTTGAAGTATTGAAAGATGAAGAGCAAACACTGAAGTCAACCTTGCGAATAAAAGCCAATAAAGCGGCCACTCTACCCGTATTACGTGCTCAGCTTGATGAGCTAGAAGAGCGATACGATTACCTGTTGCGTCAGTTACCGGAACAGAAAGAGTTGGCAAGCATGTTGGCATCGGTCAATGAATTTGGTTTAAAGAATTCACTGACCTTTACTCGTATCGATTGGGGCCAAAGGCAGAATCAGACGTTTTTGTATCGGTTGCCTCTCAACTTTGAATTGACGGGAAGTTACGACAACATCGGTCATTTTTCAGAGGCCATTGCGAACTTACCAAGAATCATCGTTCTTGAAGACATTGATTGGCAGCGAGTGAGTCAAGAAAGCAGCACATTACATTTTCGGGTCCGCGCTTATACCTATCAATTCAAAGCGGAGGTCAAAGATGAAGGCTAATGGTTTTTTTCTTTTTCTCTTCGCGGGCTTTCTGAACGGTTGCCAAGCCAACAATGACTCGATCGATGAGTATATTCAGGCCATTGAATCCCAGGCCCGTAAAGAGGTTGTTCGCCTAGAGCCCGTGATTATGTTTCAAGCTTCCGCTTACCAGAGTACCGAGCTTCGTGAGCCGTTTTTTTTACCCAGTGCAGCACTGGTACAAGAGCAGGCGATGGTTAAAAAAGATTGTTGGCAACCCCCAAAGCGAACCAAATCAGGGCCGCTTGAACGCTATCCAATGAGTAAGTTGAGATTAAAAGGCGTCATGGGGAGTGCGAATAGCGTGTCAGCGCTCGTCCAAACGCCTAAAGGTCAAGTGATCAACGTGAGTGAGGGTCAGTTTATTGGTCTTAATAACGGCAGAGTCACTAGAGTGACATCTCATTATGTGTTGATTAATGAAACGCTGCCCGATGGCCTAGGTTGCTGGAGTAAGCGTAACGTCAAGCTTGCTCTTAAATAGAATTATTTGTTTGAGATATCATCATGATTAAAGGATTAACAATGAAAATAGCGACAGTTTGTTCGTTATTCACCGTCACTCTACTGAGCATTCTACTCTTCAGTGTTAATGTGCTGGCAGCTGACACCAATCAATTGAAAAGCATTGATTTTCGGGTGGATGGTGACAAAAGCGCACGCATAATTATCGAGCTAGCCAGTCCATCTTCGGTTGTTGATTTGCAGAAGGTGCAAGAAGGGCTGAGTATTGAGCTACTGCAAACCGATGTCAGTGATGAGCAGTTGTATCTACTCGATGTCAAAGACTTCGGCACAGTGGTGCAGAATATTGAGGTATTTCGTAAAGAGCCGAGTACTTTGTTGGTGGCGTCCATCAGTGGTGATTATGATTTTAACTACAGTTTGAAAGGGAAGTATCTTGACGTTGTGGTGACTCAAGCCAAAGCCGTTCAAAAGCCCAAGCAGGCCAGTCTACTCGAAAAAGAAGGCAAGCTGATTTCAATAAACTTCCAAGATATCCCGGTAAGGAATGTCTTGCAGCTCATCGCCGATTACAACGCATTCAACTTAGTCGTGTCTGACTCGGTGTCCGGTAATCTTACCTTGCGCTTGGACGGGGTGCCTTGGCAACAGGTTCTTGATATTATCTTGCAAGTCAAAGGGCTGGATAAAAGAGTAGAAGGGAATGTTATTTTGGTCGCGCCAACCGCAGAGCTTGATTTGCAAGAACAGCAAAAACTCGAAAAATCCCGCCTTGCTGAGGAGTTAGGCGATCTCTCTTCCGACATTCTCAAAATTAACTTTGCTAAAGCTTCTGATATTGCCGATATGATTGGCGGAGATGGCCCTGTGAGCATGCTGTCTGATCGTGGTTCCATCAGCATTGATGAACGAACCAATTCTTTACTGATTCGCGAGTTGCCTGACAATATTGAGATTATTCGTGACATTGTTTCTTCACTTGATATTCCTGTAAAGCAAGTGCAGATTGAAGCTCGCATAGTGACCATTAATGAAGGCAACATGGATGAGCTCGGTGTTCGTTGGGGGTTTACTCATACCAATGGGAATAATACCGCAGGGGGATCGATAGAAAGTAACTTATGGCAAGTAGGCGCGTTGGCGGGGGATGAGTTGCCCATTGATGACTTTCTCAATGTTAATTTAGGCGCGACGTCAGCGAATGCTTCATCAATTGCGTTTCAAGTGGCCAAATTAGGCTCAGACATGTTACTTGATCTTGAACTGTCGGCATTACAGCGTGAATCGAAGGCTGAGATTATTTCTAGCCCCCGCTTGATTACTACCAATAAAAAACCAGCCTATATTGAGCAAGGCACCGAAATTCCGTATCTAGAGTCCTCGTCTAGTGGCGCAACGACCGTGGCATTTAAAAAAGCGGTCTTAAGTTTGAAAGTCACCCCTCAAATCACCCCAGACAATCGTTTAGTGCTTGATTTAAGTGTGACTCAAGACAGGCCGGGAGAAATCGTTAAGACGGGAACCGGGGAGGCGGTGGCGATTGACACACAAAGAATTGGAACTCAAGTACTGGTCAATAATGGGGAAACCGTGGTGCTCGGTGGAATCTACCAGCACAGCACCACCAATTCGGTAGATAAAGTGCCATTGCTTGGTGATCTACCATTATTGGGGGCGCTTTTCCGCCGAACTTATGAACAAAAAGGCAAAAGTGAACTGCTAATTTTCGTGACTCCGAAAGTAATTCTCCAGTAGTGGGGAATAAATAATCGCGATCAACAAAAAATAAAGTTGCATTAGTGTCATCAGATCTAGATAATTTCGGGTCTTATCACGAAACATCTGTGAGGAATAGGTGCCACAAGCAACTATAAGACTTGAAAATTTCAGGTTACTCTTGTGGCGATGTCATTGAATTAACGTTGTAAATTACTGCTAAAAACATGGCTGAGAAACGCAATATCTTTCTTGTTGGCCCAATGGGCGCCGGCAAAAGTACAATTGGTAGACACCTTGCTCAACAACTGCATATGGAGTTTTTAGACTCAGATACAGTTATTGAAGAACGCACAGGTGCTGATATCGCATGGGTTTTTGATGTTGAGGGCGAAGAAGGCTTCCGTAAGCGAGAAGAATCTGTCATCAATGATCTAACTGACAAGCAAGGCATTGTTCTTGCGACAGGGGGCGGCTCTGTAAATAGTAAGGATAACCGTAATCGTCTATCTGCACGTGGCATTGTTGTTTACCTAGAAACAACAATTGAAAAGCAACTTGCGCGTACAAATCGCGACAAGAAGCGCCCGTTGCTACAAACGGACAATCCGAGAGATGTATTAGAATCTTTGGCGGGTGAGCGCAATAACCTCTACGAAGAAGTAGCGGATTATACCGTTCGTACCGATGACCAGAGTGCAAAAGTAGTAGCCAATCAGATCGTAAAAATGCTAGAAGAACGTTAAGTCGTTTTTTATCGGAGAGCAAACCATGGAACGGATTACGGTCAGTTTGGGCGAGCGAAGCTACCCAATCTCTATCGGTGCCGGATTATTTAATAATTCGGCACAACTTTTTTCTTCTTATATCGATCAAGCATTCTCTGCTTATCAGAAAGTAGTGGTTATCAGTAATGTGACCGTTGCTCCGCTTTATGCCGACCAAATTTTGGCTCAGTTTAAGCAGCTTGGTTGTGAAACCTCATTACTCGAACTTCCCGATGGTGAACAATACAAGAGCCTCGATACCTTTAATCAAGTCATGACCTTTCTGTTAGAAGGCAATTATAGCCGCGATGTGGTTGTGGTAGCACTGGGTGGTGGTGTGATTGGTGACCTTGTTGGCTTTTCTGCTTCGTGCTATCAGCGCGGTGTGGACTTCATCCAAATTCCTACGACATTATTATCGCAAGTCGACTCTTCTGTCGGTGGGAAAACGGCGGTGAATCATCCACTTGGCAAAAATATGATTGGTGCCTTCTACCAACCTAAATCTGTCATCATTGATACCGACTGTTTAGCTACCCTGCCTGAGCGTGAATTTGCAGCGGGCATTGCTGAAGTGATCAAATATGGCATCATTTACGATGTCGCTTTTTTTGAGTGGCTAGAAATCAATTTAGATAAACTCTACGCCCTTGATAAAGAAGCATTAAATTATGCAATATCTCGTTGCTGTGAAATCAAAGCTGAAGTCGTCGCTCAGGATGAAAAAGAGTCGGGTATTCGTGCTTTATTGAACCTGGGTCATACATTTGGTCATGCCATTGAAGCGGAACTAGGGTATGGTAATTGGTTGCATGGGGAAGCGGTTGCATCGGGTACGGTTATGGCGGCGAAAACAGCACAACTGCAAGGATTGATTTCTGAGCAGCAAGTTACGCGAATCATTTCTATACTTAAAAATGCAAAGTTGCCGGTACATACCCCAGAAAGCATGGTTTTTGGTGATTTTATGAAGCACATGATGAGAGACAAAAAGGTATTGGCCGGAGAACTTCGCTTAGTGCTACCCACCAGTATCGGTAGTGCTGAAGTCGTTAAAGGTGTTCCTGAATCTGTACTTGAGCAAGCCATTGATTTTTGTCGTAGTATATAATTTTATTTTATAGACAGTCTTCTGTCAGTAGGACGGCCTAATGAGTTTAACGCATGAATCACGTGTGTTGGAATTAGAGTCTCAAACCGAGTTGCTAGAGCGTTTACAGCTATTGACTAATTTCGGCTCCAATCTTGTCACCGTCGGTGGTGAGATTGGTGCGGGAAAATCGTGGTTGGCGCAACGTTACCTAGAAGCTTGGGCGCAAGATAAAAATCAGTCATTGCTGATGTGTCACCCCAATCAAGATGACTCTCAACGCCGTTCTACTATTTTAAATCAGATCATTTCCAACTCTCTTTTTAGCCCCCAAGATTCCCTCGTTGATAGCCTTGAGCAAATCTTAGAAGGCGAACCTTGTGATCTCGTCATTGTGGTTGATGATGCCCACTTATTGACCGAGTCGTTTATTTCAGAACTGTGGATGTTGGTTCTTGAAGCGCAAAGCAATCCCCATTGGAGCATTAACGTCGTTCTGTTTGCTAAATCCAATAGCATCGAGGGTTTGCTAACCCGTTTAAGCTACGGGCAAGAGCACAAACCGATTGAATTAGAGGTTGATTCACTACGTTCAGAAGAGGCGGAGCGGTTCTTTGAATTTCTTGTCATTCGATATGTGGATGATAATCTAGAAAAACGAGTTCGTCAGGTGTACAAAAAGACCCCGCCTTTACCGGGTGCAATCATGGCATTAGGAGATCATAAAGTGGAAAAACGTATCATCATTCGTTCAATTGTCGGCTCTCCTGGCAAAATTGCTGCACTCATTATTTTACTCTTGTTGATTATTGGTGGTGGTTACTATTGGATGATTAGCCAGCCTTCACCCGATGAGAAAGCGCAACAGATAACCGATAGCCTTGAACAGACCGTTATCCCAACGCTTCCTAGTGTGTCTTCATCGGTTACGACGATGGATGGCGAGTTGGTTACCAATGAAAACCAAGGTGGTGCTGAACTTGTTGATCCTAGCTACCAAGGTGCGATTGATGACAGTATGTCGCTCCCACCGGATGTGGTGGACGAAACGGCAAGTGTAGGGCTCGCTGATGATGATCAGCAACGTGTCGTGATTAACTCGGATGTGGTTGATGCCCTGTTAGATGATAAACCGGCGGACACCAGCACGATTGACAATGCCATTACAGACGCTCAGCAACAAGCCGATGAGGGTGTTGAAGCAGAATCTGTGATTGAAGCCGAATCCGCACCGAGTGAAAAAATCATCACATTCTCATTTTCTCGCGAGGCATTGAAGGCATTTTCACCGCGTAGTTACACGCTCCAACTCGCCGCCATGAACTCGTTAACCGAAGTCCAAGAATTTATCGAGCAGTACGCTATCGAAGATCAAGTTCGTGTTTATCCAACCATGCGAAATGACATCGAGTGGTATATTGTGACTTATGAAAACTACCCAACGATTCAGGTTGCCAGAGACGCCGTCGATACACTGCCAGAAGCGCTGCGTGAACTTGGGCCTTGGGCGAAATCAATGAGTCAGGTTCATAGAGAAATCGATCGTGAGAAATAACGCTGAGCTTAATGCGAAAATATGTTACATTTCGCAGCCTTATTTTGTGGTGGATAGACAGAGCAGTAAATGAAAAAGCAGCGTGCCTTTTTAAAATGGGCGGGTGGAAAATATGGCCTCGTTGAAGATATTCAGCATCACCTGCCTCCTGCTCGTAAGTTAATAGAGCCCTTTATTGGCGCTGGTTCCGTTTTCCTTAATACAGATTTTGAGCAATACCTGCTGGCTGATATTAACCCGGACCTCATTAACTTATACAATCTCTTAAAAGAGCAACCCGAGCTCTATATTTCAGAAGCCAAACGTTGGTTCACTCCACACCATAATCAAAAAGAGGTGTACTTAGACGTACGCGCTCAATTCAATGCAACCGATGATGTGATGTATCGTTCATTGGCCTTTCTGTACATGAACCGTTTTGGCTTTAATGGCTTGTGCCGTTATAACAAAAAAGGTGGGTTTAACGTGCCGTTTGGGTCATACAAAAAACCGTACTTCCCCGAAGCTGAACTAGAGTTTTTTGCGCAAAAAGCAAAGAAAGCGACCTTTATCTGTGAAGGTTACGTTGAGACATTCAAACGGGCTCGAAAAGGCTGTGTAGTTTATTGCGACCCTCCTTATGCACCATTGTCGACGACATCCAACTTTACCTCATACGCAGGAAATGGGTTCTCACTTGACGACCAAGCGGCTCTAGCGGATATCGCTGAGAAAACCGCTTATGAGCGCGGTATTCCGGTATTGATTTCCAACCATGATACAACGCTGACTCGTCGTCTTTATCACGGAGCACAACTCAACACCGTGAAAGTAAAACGAACCATCAGTCGGAATGGCGCTGGGCGCAATAAAGTCGATGAGCTACTTGCGCTGTTTTATGAAAAACAAAATCACATCGCAGACAAATCACTTTAAGCACTAGGATCTCACGACTGGCTTATGTAGAATTGCGCGCGAAACTTGTTCAATCCCCGTTTTAGTTAACTCGCGATTTGAACGGTTTATGTATCCGTTTGGTTGTTTATCCCATTAGGTATTTTAAGCACGCATTTAAGTACGAATTTAAACATAGAGGCTAGGTATGAAAGATTTTCTCATCGCTCCATCCATTTTATCGGCGGATTTTGCTCGCCTAGGCGCAGACGTTGAAAAAGTACTCGCAGACGGTGCCGATGTTGTGCACTTCGATGTGATGGACAACCATTACGTACCTAACCTAACGTTCGGTGCGCCAATCTGTAAAGCATTGCGAGACTATGGCATCACTGCACCAATCGATGTTCATCTTATGGTGAAGCCGGTCGATCGCATTATCCCAGATTTCGCGAAAGCGGGCGCGACGATGATTACGTTCCATGTCGAAGCCTCTGAGCACGTTGATCGTACTTTACAGCTTATCAAAGAACATGGTTGCCAAGCGGGCGTGGTATTAAACCCTGCAACCCCATTGTCTTGTCTTGAGTTTATTATGGATAAGGTCGACATGATTCTTCTGATGTCGGTGAACCCAGGGTTTGGTGGTCAATCGTTTATTCCTCATACTCTTGATAAGCTTCGTTCTGTTCGTAAGATGATTGATGAATCTGGCCGTGATATTCGCTTAGAGATTGATGGTGGTGTTAAAGTCGATAACATTCGAGAGATCGCTGAAGCCGGCGCCGATATGTTTGTTGCAGGTTCTGCAATATTTGGTCGTCCTGATTACAAAGAAGTCATTGACGAAATGCGCGCTGAGCTTGCAAAAGTTAACGCATAAAAGTAGAACTAAGGTCTGTTGACCTAAAACCAAAAATTTAAATTAAGGGGGGCGCATTGCCCCCTTTTTTACGTCTTGTAGCTCAACCTTTAAGACGAACATAATAAATAGGAAAGTAAGATGCCATTAAGCTCAATAAAACTGATTGCCTTCGATTTAGATGGAACTCTGTTAGATAGCGTGCCAGATCTGGCGATCGCTGCTGACCTTGCTGTCAAAGCCTTGGGTTTCCCATCTGTAACGGAAGAACAAGTTCGTGATTATGTTGGCAACGGTGCAGACATACTGATTGGCCGATCCCTCAGCCAGAATTTAATCGTGAATCCAGAGTTGAGTGAAGAGACTCGCCGTAAAGCCCGCATCTTGTTTGATGACTTTTATGAGCAAGGGGGTCATAAGCTGAGCCACCTTTATCCATCGGTTAAAGAGACCCTCGCGGCGCTCTCCAAAGCGGGCTTTACTATGGCTATCGTGACCAACAAGCCGACGAAATTTGTGCCGGACGTGCTGGCTCAGCATGATATTGCTCAGTACTTTACTGATGTCATTGGTGGCGATACTTTCGCGAACAAAAAACCGGATCCGATGGCGTTAAACTGGTTGCTAGAAAAACATGGCGTTAAAGCGGATGAAATGCTGATGGTCGGGGATTCGAGTAATGATATCAAAGCCGCCAAAAACGCCGGTTGCTATTCATTTGGTCTTACCTATGGTTATAACCACGGTGAGCCGATTTCTGCGTCTAACCCTGACTATGTGGCTGATGATATTGGTCAATTGCTCGAAGTCGTTCTCGTTTCAGCGTAAAGCTCAGAAAAGTTACGACAATCCTCTAGTAATATACTTGCCAATGAGTACACTGCTAAAACCGTGTTGATCAATTCGACACGGTTTTTTTAATTAATCATTATGAAGTCAAAGGAATCATTAGCATGAGCAAGCCCATCGTATTGAGTGGTGTTCAACCATCAGGTGAACTTAGTATCGGTAACTACTTGGGTGCTCTACGTCAGTGGCAGCAGATGCAAGATGATTACGATTGTCAGTATTGTGTTGTCGACCTGCACGCCATTACGGTTCGTCAAGATCCAAAAGCGCTGCATGAGGCGACTCTAGACGCATTGGCCATCTGTCTTGCGGTTGGTGTTGATCCAAAGAAGAGCACGCTATTTGTTCAATCACACGTCCCAGAACATGCTCAACTTGGTTGGCTTCTTAACTGTTACACTCAAATGGGTGAACTGAGCCGTATGACTCAGTTTAAAGATAAGTCTGCACGTCACTCAAACGACGTAAATGTAGGTTTATACGATTACCCTGTGTTGATGGCAGCAGATATCTTGCTTTACGGCGCTCACCAAGTGCCAGTAGGTAGCGATCAGAAACAACACCTAGAGTTAGCGCGTGATATTGCGACTCGTTTTAACAACATCTACGGCCCTGAAACGCCAATCTTCCAAGTGCCAGAACCGTACATTCCACAAGTGAATGCTCGTGTAATGAGCCTGCAAGATGCGACTAAGAAGATGTCTAAGTCAGACGATAACCGTAAGAATGTAATCACTCTGCTAGAAGAGCCTAAGTCGATCATCAAGAAGATCAATAAAGCTCAGACCGATGCTGAAACGCCACCACGTATCGCTAATGATTGGCAAAACAAAGCCGGTATCTCGAACCTAATGGGTTTGTACTCTGCGGCAACGGGTAAAACGTTCGAAGAGATTGAGGCTGACTATAAAGGCGTTGAAATGTATGGGCCATTTAAGAAAGATGTGGGCGCTGCATTGGTAGAGATGCTTGAGCCGATTCAATCTGAATACCACCGGATCCGTGCTGATCGTGCTTACATGGACGCAGTAATGAAAGCGGGTGCAGAAAAAGCGTCAGAACGCGCTGCTGTGACACTGAAAAAAGCGTACGAAGCGGTGGGTTTTGTTGCCCGCCCATAAACGAATGCTGAGTCTTCGTTGATTCTATAACGACAATAGCACCGTGATTGTTCAAAGCCTTTAGCCATGCTAAGGGCTTTTTTATTTATAAATCCATCAGTTATCTACAGGCCCCCACCAATCCTCTCTTTCCGTTTACTTTGCTTGTTGAAAGCATGCGCTCCATTCAGCTATTTGATTTGTATATGAGATCGAGATCTCGATAAATAGGGTGAATGTTTCTATTGCTTACATAAAAGTCCAACACTGAGCGGGCAAAATAAAAACGACAATTCAATTAACGTGACATGGAACACCATCTTAAATGCAACACGACATTCTTGATGGTACTCAGAGGTAGATAATGGAAACCAAATTTACACGTAGCTTGCTTGCTCTTGTGGTGGGTTCAACGCTGGCTGCACCCGCACTCGCTGATGTGATTCTTTCTCAATATGTGGAAGGCACCAGTTACAACAAAGCCATCGAAATTGCCAACACCGGTGATACCGCCGTGAGTTTAGATGGCTTTCAATTGGCTAAATCGAGCAATGGTAATGGCTCATGGGGAAGCACTTTGTCTCTTGCCGGCAAAGTGATTGAGGCGAATCAAGTCTTAGTCATTTCTCACTCAAGCGCAAGCCAGGCGATACAAGATGTCACCAATGAGAATAACGGCTCAGTGGTGAACTTTAATGGTGATGACCCGATAGCACTGCTCAAAGCTGATGGCAGTGTTCATGACATGCTAGGCATTATGGGTGATGTCGATTGGGGTAAAGATGTGACCTTGGTTCGTGCCGAGCTGACCCCTTCTACCACTTACCAAGCATCTCAATGGGTGGCACTAGCCACTGACAATATTGAAGGGTTAGGGGCGTTGGAAGCGGTTGAATTGCCACAAGCCTTTGCTTGTACTCAAAACGATTCAACGCCCGTCTTTACTGCTATTCAAGATATCCAAGGAGAAGGGGCTAGCTCTCCGTTTATCAGCGGCTACCCATATATTACGGATGAGGAATATTTCGTCGAAGGTGTGGTGACGGCGGTGACCACAGGGCTGACGAAAGGGTTTTATCTTCAGGCCTTGAATGACGACTATAATTCAAGCACATCGGAAGGATTGTTTGTTCATACTAATTCATCTCAATCAGACTTAGTGGCTGGTGATATTGTTTGTGTCAAAGGTAAGGTCCAAGAGTATTACAGCCATACTCAACTCAAAGTGGAAAACAACAACTGGATTAAGGTCAGTGACCAAACGGCACCTTCAGCGGTTGCCATTGAAATACTAGAAAGCGATGAGAATTTCGAACAAACTCTAGAGCGCTATGAAGGCATGTTAGTCAAAACCACAGAAGCGCTTGATATGCGTGTGACGCGTACATTTGGCTATGACTATGCCGGGCGTCGTAACAATATGGTGCTGGCGCAAGGTGAAATTAATATGCAGCCAAACCAATTGTATGCGGCAGGCTCTGAGCAAGCGAATGAGCAAAATCAGCGTAATAAACTGGCTCGAGTATTTGTTGAGACCGATCAGAAAGCCCCCAACGGACAGATCCCGTACTATCCAGACTTTGGCCGCACAGATATCGATCAAAATGGGTCAACGGAAGATTACATTCGCATCGATGATTCGATTATTGGGCTAGAAGGTGTTTTAAGTTACAGCTACGGCGAGTATCGACTCATTGCGACCAATCAATTGAGCCGTGATAATTTTGTTCGCAACGATCCACGTACTGAACGCCCTCAAATGAATCGAGGGGATTTACGTATCGCGACGTTCAATGTGTTGAACTACTTCAATTCTCCATTTGGTGGTGATGCGAATTTACATGGCGACAACCGCGGTGCAAATAGCTACGAAGAGTTTGAAGTTCAACAGCAAAAAATCGTCAATGCTATTTTGTTGCTTGATGCCGACATCATTGGCTTGATGGAAATTGAAAACAATGGGTTTGGTGCCAGCGGAGCGATTACGCAACTCGTCGATCAAATTAACTTGCGTATCCCGAAACAAAAAGATCACTATAAATTTGTGGCGATCGATTCGAATCAAGACGGTGAGACCAATCATCTAGATTCCATTGGGACCGATGTCATTACTACGGGTGTGATTTATCGCAGTAAGGCGGTGAAGCTAAAACAGAGCCGCGTGATTGCGATGCCAAGTCAGCTAGCACCTGAAGTGATCGATGATAAGGGCAAAGTGATTGAAAGTGGTAAAAACTATCAACGTGATTCTCTTGCTCCTACGTTTAAAGTGAAAGGAACGAAAGAGAAAATCACCGTTGCAGTGAATCACCTTAAATCGAAAGGCTCAAAATGTTGGGAAGATGCGGCTCCGATTGAGCAAGGCGGTCAAGGCGGGGTTGACGCCGACAAGCAAGGGTCGTGTGAAAACTTCCGAGTTGCTGCAGTGGTTGCGTTAGGTGAAGCACTGGAAGAGATCAAAGGGCACAAAGTCATTCTTGGTGATATGAATGCGTATGGTAAGGAAGATCCAATGCTTATCCTTACCGATTACAGTGCTGAGAAGTACGGCAAAGAGATCAAAGCGGCACGTAATACCTTTATTGCGGGTGAACCACAATTTGGTGATGATGGCGCTGTGATCACCAAGAATTTCGGTTACATCAATGCGGTTGAGATGCACCATCCAAAAAGCTGGAGTTACTCATACAATGATGAAGTCGGTGCTTTAGATCACTTACTGATCAGTGAGAGCTTAGCAGAAAAAGTGGTGGACGCGACAGATTGGCATATCAATGGTGGAGAATCGACGCTGTTTGATTACAACGAAGAGTTTAAAGGTGATTTTCCGAAGTACCAAGATCACTACCGTTCATCTGACCATGATCCTGCCGTTCTAGAGTTACAGATGGGAGGTTCATTTGGCCTGGGCGCATTAGTGTCGATGTTCGGTCTGATGATGTGGCGACGTCGTGATTCTTAGCGTCTAGCTCATTCAAGTGTAAAACGTTAAGGCCAGTGTTTACTGGCCTTATTTCATTTTTTTCAGCGTTAATACTTGCCTTTCCTACTTGGTATTGCACAATACCGCCCTCTAAAGTGTTTCAATGTGTTGAGCTGTATTGTTGCCATGCTATTGATTATCGATAATTACGATTCGTTTACCTATAACCTGTACCAGTATTTTTGTGAATTGGGTGCAGAGGTTAAGGTTGTGCGTAATGATGCGATTGATGTGGCTGGAATCGAAGCGTTAAAGCCGTCACACCTTGTTATTTCCCCTGGCCCTTGTACGCCTAATGAAGCGGGTATCTCTCTTGCTGCCATCGAGCACTTTGCCGGTCAGTTGCCTATTATGGGGGTTTGCTTAGGGCATCAAGCCATTGCCCAGGTTTTTGGTGCAAACGTCGTGCGTGCTCGACAGGTCATGCATGGCAAAACATCCCCAATTACTCACACCAATCGCAGCGTCTTTCGTGGCTTAAATAACCCCCTAACGGTCACTCGATACCATTCGTTAGTGGTACAAAATGGCACCCTGCCAGACTGTTTTGAATTAACCGCTTGGACCACACTTTCCGACGGCTCCATCGATGAAATTATGGGATATCAGCACAAAACGTTACCCATCGATGCGGTTCAATTTCACCCTGAATCGATCAAAACAGAGCAAGGCCACGAATTACTCGCCAACTTCTTAGCCCGCTAGGCGGATCGTTCGATCTGACCGTGATCACTTTTCTTAACATTTCTTTCATATTATTTGCGTTGATGAGTCAGTGAAAAACTATTCGCAACATATATCCTGTTTTTGCTTATCACCTTGATACGCTTGAGTTGTTGCCCTCCTTATAGATTCAATTTAAAAAAAAGCTTCATAAAAGAACCGACTTGATGCATAAATAGTCATGTGTAGTGACTATCTGTGGATGAGCCCACGCTTGAAAAGAATAATTCACTATTGAAATGGTTAATTGAATGTAAATACAATGCTGCAGCAGTAAATATGCGAAATTTTATATTCCTTCACTTTGAGAGGGTAATACGCAGAACTGCTTGTTGGTCGTGTTAAGAGGGAATGTGCAATGACAGCTGAAAATTTTGGTTCAGGGAAAGAAAAGGTAGAACGCGAATTATTTAACGAGGTGATGGTGCCTTGTTATAACCCAATGGAAATGATTCCAGTAAAAGGGGAAGGCGCGCGAGTTTGGGATCAAGAAGGTCATGAGTACATCGACTTTGCTGGTGGTATTGCGGTGAGCTGTCTAGGTCATTGTCACCCAGCTATGGTCAACGCACTAACAGAACAAGGTAATAAAATTTGGCATTTAAGTAATGTCATGACGAATGAGCCGGCACTGCGATTGGCTAAAAAACTGACCGAGGTTAGCTTTGCTGAAAAAGTGTTCTTTGCTAACTCGGGTGCGGAAGCCAATGAAGCGGCACTCAAGCTTGCTCGTCGCTGGGCAGCGGATGTCCATGGCCCTGAAAAATCAGAAATCATTGCCTTTGAACAAGGGTTCCATGGTCGTACTTTCTTCACCGTGACTGTGGGTGGTCAGGCGGCTTATTCAGATGGTTTTGGCCCAAAACCCGGTGATATTACGCATTTACCATACAATGATATCGCGGCACTAGAAGCGCGTATATCGGAGCGCACTTGCGCCATCATGATGGAGCCACTTCAAGGAGAAGGCGGCATCATCTCTCCGACGAACGAATTTATGAAAGCGGTTCGCGAGCTGTGTGATAAATACAACGCTCTGCTTATTTTTGATGAAGTTCAAACCGGCAATGGCCGTACCGGCGATTTCTATGCTTATCAAGGGTTAGGTATCACACCGGATATTTTGAGCACGGCGAAATCACTCGGTGGCGGTTTCCCTATTGGCGCAATGCTCACCACAGCAGCGTTGGCTGAGCACCTGAAAGTGGGCACTCATGGCTCGACTTATGGCGGTAACCCACTTGCTTGTGCTGTTGCAGAAGCCGTGGTTGATGTTGTCAGTCAGCCTGAAACATTAGCGGGTGTTAAAGAACGTGAAACGCTCTTTCGTCAAGGATTGGCTAAGATTAATGATAAGTACCAAATCTTTGCAGAAATACGTGGCAAAGGCTTGTTACTAGGCGCTGCACTTAATGAGCAGTGGCAAGGTCGTGCTCGTGATGTATTAGTGGCAGCAGGTCAACATGGGCTTATGGTGTTGGTTGCGGGTGCTAATGTTGTTCGCTTTACGCCGTCTTTGGTGATTTCTCCACAAGAGATCGAAGAAGGGCTTGCTAAGCTTGATGCGGCAATCGCATCGTTAACCTCGAAATAAGTTAACAACCTATATGTATTCTTCTGAATACCGTTCAGGGGCTAGAGACTCTTTTTAGCCCCTATTGCATCAGGAGGGAATTTCGATGCTGGTTATTCGTCCCATTTCAATGTCTGACTACGATGCCTTGCATACTTGTGCAGTGGAATCAGGTCACGGTTTTACATCTCTTCCTGTTAACGAAGAACTACTGACTAATCGTATCCAACACTCTGAATACAGCTTTGCAAAAGGCGACGTGACAGAGCCGGGGGATGAAGGCTACCTAATGGTCGGCTTTGATAGTGAAAGTGGTGAAGTGGCAGGTTGTACAGGAGTGGAAGCTTCTATCGGTTGGGATGTGCCTTTTTATTCCTACCACATCAGTACTGTGGTGCACGCATCGCCTAAATTGGGCGTGAATAACGTGGTTAAATTGCTGACGTTTGGTAATAACTACACGGGCTGTACCGAAATTTGCACGCTGTTTTTACGACCAAGTTTTCGTGGTGGGCTGAATGGACGTTTGATGTCTAAGTGTCGATTCTTGATGCTGGCGGAACACCCACATCGATTCTCTAAAACCATATTCGCGGAGATGCGTGGGGTATCCGATGACGAAGGAAATTCCCCATTTTGGCAATGGCTCCAGGAGCATTTTTTCTCGATTGACTTCACCATGGCCGATTATTTAACCGGTATTGGTAAGAAAGGCTTTATCGCCGATCTGATGCCTAAGCTGCCAATCTATATCAACTTGCTGAGTAAAGAAGCTCAGGCTGTGATTGGTAAAGTTCATGACAACACATTGCCAGCACTGAAACTGCTAGAGCGTGAGGGCTTCACCTGTCGAAACTACGTCGATATTTTTGATGCAGGCCCTACCGTAGAGTGTGACGCTCGAAATATTGAGTCAGTACGTCACTCATTTCGAGCCAAGGTCGTGATTTCAGAGCACACAAGTGCTGATCATTACTTAATATCAAATACGTCATTTGAGAACTTCCGTGCCACCGCAGCAAAAGCAGCGTATGACCACGCAAGTAACACGGTGATATTAGCGTCTGATGTTGCTAAAGCATTGCAGGTTTCTCAGGATGATTATGTGCGTATGCTCGCCCAGTAACGGTTTTTATCCGTAATTTGTTTCTTCGGTAACCTAATTTTCTCAGAAAAATGTACAAGGATTTCATTATGACTCATTGGATTGGTGGCGAGTGGATCGCTGGACAAGGCGATGCGATGGTTTCAACAAGCCCATACAACAACCAGCAAATATGGCAAGGTGATAGCGCGACTCCCGCTCAGGTGGAAGCGGCGGTCACTGCGGCTCGAACCGCCCTTGTTGAATGGAAAAATCGAAGCTTTGCTGAGCGAGAGAAAGTGGTGTTAGCTTTTGCCGAGAAAGTAAAAGAACACAGTGAAGAGATTGCTGAGATTATTGCTAAAGAAACCGGCAAGCCTATTTGGGAAACGCGTACCGAAGCTGGCGCGATGGCTGGAAAGATCGCTATCTCAATCCGTGCATACCATGAGCGTACAGGGGAAGCGAGACGCGAAGCCGCCGGAAACCAAATCGTTCTGCGTCATAAACCATTAGGTGTGATGGCCGTTTTCGGGCCTTATAATTTCCCTGCCCACCTTCCAAATGGTCACATCGTGCCAGCATTGCTAGCGGGAAACACGGTGGTGTTTAAACCTTCAGAGCAAACGCCGTGGGTGGGCGAGTTTGCTATGAAGCTATGGCAACAGGCAGGTTTACCAGCTGGTGTGCTTAATCTGGTTCAAGGTGCCAAAGAAACGGGGATTGCTCTGGCAGATTCCAAAGGCATTGACGGTGTGCTCTTTACCGGCAGTGCCAATACGGGGCACGTATTACACCGCCAATTTGCAGGTCAGCCAGGTAAAATGCTGGCACTAGAGATGGGTGGAAACAACCCAATGGTGATCTCTGAGCAGTTTGGGGATGTTGACGCGACGGTTTATACCATCATTCAGTCTGCTTTCATCAGTGCAGGTCAACGCTGTACCTGTGCCCGTCGCCTTTACGTTCCGCAAGGAGAGAAAGGGGATGCATTGCTCGGTCGTCTTGTTGAAGCCACCAGAAAAATAAAAGTGGATCACCCTTTTGCTGAACCTGCGCCGTTTATGGGCCCTCAAATCTCGATGGATGCCGCTAAGGTTATTTTGCACGCTCAAGCTCACCTTCATTCTCTTGGGGGCGAAAGTCTGGTAGAAGCCAAAGCAGGGGAAGCGGCCTTTGTTTCACCAGGTATCATCGATGTGACTGCGGTCGATGAGTTACCAGATGAAGAATACTTTGGGCCGCTATTGCAAGTCGTTCGCTATGACAGCTTAGAACGTGCAGTAGAGATGGCTAACGACACTCGCTTTGGATTATCCGCGGGGCTTATTTCAACTGACGACAGCGAATGGGATTACTTTGTTGACCACATTCGTGCTGGTATTGTGAACCGTAACAGACAGTTGACCGGGGCCAGTGGTGATGCACCATTTGGAGGCCCTGGTGCGTCAGGTAATCTAAGACCAAGTGCTTATTACGCTGCTGACTACTGCGCATATCCAATGGCTTCAATGGAAGGCGACGAAACTCTATTACCAGCGACGTTTAGCCCAGGGATTGAACTGTAACTTTCTATTTATATATCATCACCGAATTAAGGACTCGTTATGACACCGGATACTTTATTTACGGCTTTATGGAATGATTATATTGAGCGTCTGTGCCCATCGGCTGAGATTGTGCATAAATTGCTGCGCGAAGAGGACGTTTTGATTAATGACCATATCGCCTTGAGGACCTTCAATTCTTCTCGTCTTGGTATTGCTACGTTAGCGAAGCCATTTTTGGATGTTGGGTACGTGGCATGCGGTGACTATGAGTTCGAGAGTAAAAAACTCGTCGCGAAACACTATGAACACCCTGACCCGAAGCAACCGAAAGTGTTTATTAGTGAGCTTAAAGTGGATGAGTGTTCAAGTGAGTTACAACAGATCGTTGCTAAGCTTGTTGAGCAAGTGGATCACAGTAAGCTGAAAGGTCATGAATTCTTGTTTGGTGGGCGTCTTTGGGATCTAAGTGATACTGATTATCAAACATTAGCCGGCGAGAGTGAATATGCAGCATGGCTAGCGGCCCATGGTTATGGGGCCAATCACTTTACTGTGAGTGTGAATCAACTCAATCAATTTTCAGAAGTGAAAGACGTCAACGATCATCTTCGCCAAGCGGGTTTTAAGATAAATGAATCGGGTGGCGAAGTGAAAGGCTCACCAGAGGTGTTGCTTGAGCAGTCTTCGACGATGGCCGATAAGGTCGAGGTGACATTTAGCGATGGCACTAAATCGATCCCAGGTGGCTTTTACGAGTTTGCCAAGCGTTATCCGATGGCAAATGGTGAACTTTACACGGGTTTTGTGGCAGCTTCAGCCGATAAGATTTTTGAAAGTACTGATAGCTAAGTACAAAGTATTATAATAGCTAAGTGAAAAGTACTAATAGCCAATAGAACCGTTTTTCGTTTTGATTTGTGGTCGACAATATAAAAAACGATAGACATAAAAAAGCCACCCAAATTACTGAGGGTGGCTTTCTAATTTTTATCAATTTCTAATCATTAGAAATTAACGAGTTCCGTATACAACGATAGTTTTACCGTGTGCAGAAATTAGGTTCTGTTCTTCTAGCATCTTCAAGATACGACCAACGGTCTCACGAGAACAGCCAACGATTTGACCAATCTCTTGACGAGTGATCTTAATCTGCATGCCGTCAGGGTGAGTCATTGCATCAGGTTGTTTTGCTAGGTTAAGAAGCGTTTGTGCAATACGGCCAGTCACATCTAGGAAGGCTAAATCACCCACTTTTTGGCTTGTCACTTGTAGACGGTTAGCCATTTGTGATGAAAGACGCATTAGAATGTCTGGGTTAACTTGGATAAGTTGACGGAATTTCTTGAAAGAAATCTCAGCAACTTCACAAGGAGATTTAGCACGAACCCATGCAGTACGCTCTTGATCTTCTTCAAACAAGCCTAGCTCGCCAATAAAATCACCTTGGTTTAGGTAAGAAAGAATCATTTCCTTACCTTCTTCATCCTTGATCAGTACCGCTACAGAACCTTTAACGATGTAGTACAACGTTTCGGCTTTTTCACCGGCGTGAATTAGCGTGCTTTTTGAAGGGTACTTATGAATATGACAGTGTGAAAGAAACCACTCTAGTGTTGGATCTGTTTGAGGTTTACCTAAAACCATAATATCTCACTTCCTCTGAAGGTGTGCTTGTCGCTTTCCGCGGTGTGCTTGTCGCTTTCCATACAGTCAGCTAGCCTAAAATAAGCCTGCTTAGGATAAGAGCACGTTATTCATGCTACAAGCTATCTAGTATCTCGGTTAAGAATAGTATCCTTTTTTACTTCAAATTTCTTGATTTTAATCGCTTCTGTGCGCGGTTATTTTACGCAAAAATGTGCACATGATCACGGTATGAAAAGTAATCGACTTCTTTGATGAGCGTTTATCCAATTTTCCCGGTTTCGATCAGCTGCTGTAGGATTGGTCTTGCAATCAGTTCCATCGCAAAGCTCATCTTCCCACCTGGTACCACCAATGTATTGTGTCGTGACATGAATGAGCCATCAATCATAGCGAGGAGGTATGGGAAGTCGACGTTCTTTATGCCACGTAAACGAATGACGACAAAACTTTCATCCAGACTTGGGATGCCTTTTGCGTTAAGTGGGTTTGATGTATCAACTGTAGGAACGCGCTGAAAGTTAATATGAGTGCGAGAAAACTGAGGGGTAATATAATTTAGGTAATCATCCATAGATCGCACAATCGAATCCATGACGGCTTCACGTGAATGGCCACGGTCTCGCGTGTCTCGAACAAACTTTTGAATCCACTCTAAATTCACAATCGGCACCATGCCTATGAGTAGATCAACATGTTGGGCAACATTGACATCCCCGTCGACAACGCCACCATGCAGTCCTTCGTAAAACAGCACATCTGAGTCTTGAGGCAAATCTTGCCACGGTGTGAAGGTGCCGGGCATTTGGTTATAGGGCACCGCTTCATCGAAGGTATGAAGGTAACGTCGTACCTGCCCAGTTCCTTCGTTACCGTAAGTACGGAAAAATTCCTCTAGGGTAGGAAAGTCGTTGGCCAGCGGGCCAAAGTAACTGATGTGTTTACCTTGTTCTCTGGACTTTCGAATCTCCACATCCATTTCTGGTCGAGTGAAGCGATGAAAACTGTCACCTTCCACCCAAGCTGGTTTCACGTTCATCATATTGAACATTTTGCGAAACGCTTCTGATGTGGTGGTGGTTCCTGCTCCAGAAGAGCCCGTTACCGCGATAATAGGATGTTTTGCTGACATGACTAACCTTGTCGTAAATGTAACTTACTTGTTGAGTATTCAATAAATCTTAACGTTAGCGTTTCACTATAGCATGCCAAATGGAAAGGTCTACGCCAGTAAGGTGAGTGAAACGAAAAGCGAGAAGGCTATAGCGATTCACGCATTTTTATGTCGACTGTTTCATGCAACTCTGAGAACACAACCGTCGCATCGCCACTTTTAAGTAACGTTTTTACCTGTTCAACTTTATCTTGCAAAGAGCATTCAATCTCTCCGTAATCGGTTCCTTCACGAAGGACAAACTCCTTAATAAGGTTTTCTAAAGTATCGTTTTCTATTTGCTGCCAAGGAATGATCATAGTGGCCTATTCGTGGTTTTGATTGGATGGTGCGTGCTTTAATGTTTCGTAATAATCGGGGAGAACGTGTTCTAACCAGAAATTTGGCTTCGTTAAACTCCCTGAGATAAACCCAACATGGCCGCCATGCTCCAACAACTGGTAGTCGATGTTATCGGGTAAAATGAAACTTGGTATCACCGCCTGGGTCATAAAGGGATCGTCTTTGGCATGAATGATCTGCAAGGGTAAGGTGATCTCTTGTAATCGATGAATACCAGAGCAACGTTGATAATAGCTCTGCGCACTTTCAAAACCATGTAAGGGCGCAGTAATCAGCTCATCAAATTCATACAACTTGGAGATGCGCTTAATACGTTGATAAGAAAGCCCAAGCTCACCTTTAAGCAGGCGGTGTTTGTGCAGAGCGCTTTTTTTCAAAGAAGAGACTAAATAACGCCGATATACTTTTGAAAACCCTTGCTCAATTCGCTCAGAACATGCTGATAGATCCAGTGGTGCGGACACTATGGTCGCCGCATCCAACAATGGATTGTCTTTGTAGTGAGCAAGATAGTTGACCAACATGTTGCCACCCAGTGAGATACCGACGGACACTTTCGTATTGGTAGGAAAACGCATGTTTAGGTAATTCAGAAAAAACCGAGCGTCTTCTATTTCGCCAGAATGATACGCTCGTGCGAGGTTATTCGGTTTTCCACTGCAACCGCGAAAGTGCATCATAACCGAAAGCCACCCTTGCTTGGCAAAAGCTTGCATTAATCCATTGGCGTATGGGCTATAAAAGCTGCCCTCTAATCCGTGAAATAGCACAAAAATGGGCTTTTGTATGGCACTCTCTGATAGCGGGTCTTCACTCCAGGCTAGGTCAACAAAATCACCATCTGGCGTGTCTAGCGTCTGCCAGACAGGTTCAAATAAGGCATTTTTACGTATGAAGCGTGGCACAATGGTTTGTAGATGCGGGTTTTTTATTCCCGTAGCTGGATGAAATTGAGTCATAGTGGACCGTTAGTGTTTGTCGCAAGGCGCTGGAGCTGAAAAAGCTTGGTATAGGTGCTCACCACCCAGTTGACGGCAGTAGCGTTGCGTGAGTGATTGGTGCTCGCAATGGTTCAAAGGAATCCCATTAATGCAATCAACGAGATCAGATTGTTGTTGTTTTTCTAGTTGAAGCTCAAATTGCAACGATTCGCGATAAAGCGTATCGGGAACATGGCGTTTGAGTTTCCGCCTTAGCTCTCGGTAGCTATGAAGCAAGGCCTCTGAGCGCCCAAGACACTCTTCAACTTTGTGCCAGTCTTCATCTTGAAAACTGACGTTTTGTTCATCTAACCATTTCAGAAGTAGCAATAAATTGACGTTGCCATGGAACTGATTTTGAAGCTCTAAACACGCCTGCTTAACCTCATGCACACTATAGTACTGAAGACTAAACTGCCACAGCCTTTCAAGTGTTAAGGAGATATTTGCGCGTGTTTGAGTCATTACTGGTTATATTCCTCTTCCATCTGTTCTAGAGCTTCTTGCTCGGTCATCCACTCCATTTCAACCTGTTCGAGTTGAGATTTACTGGTTGCCTGAAGTGCGAGTACTTCATTAAGCTTAGCTTTATTTTCAGCATCATAAAGAGAAGTGTCTGACAAATGCTGCTCAGCAATGGCAATCGCTTCATTGAGCTTATCCATACTCTTCTCTAACTTCGTGAGGTTTTTTCTTAGTGGCGAGGTCAGTTTTCTAAATTCTGCATCACGACGCTTTTGCTCTTTTTTCCCGGCAGCACTATTGCTGCTGCTTTTCTCTGGTAAGTCTGCTTGCGCTTCTTTACGTTCAATTTTCTGTTGTTCAGTGAGCCACTTATAGTAATCACTAAGATCACCATCAAAAGGGGCGACCTGGCGATCGTGGACCAAATACAGATCGTCAGTTGTCGCTCGAAGTAAGTAACGATCGTGACTGACAATCACCATGGCCCCTTCAAAGGTCTGCAGGGCAAACGTCAGAGCTTGGCGCATATCCAAATCAAGGTGGTTGGTCGGTTCATCGAGTAGCAATAGATTCGGTTTTTGCCACACAACGAGAGCGAGAACAAGGCGTGCTTTTTCTCCGCCAGAAAAGGGCGCCACTTTATCCAGTGCCTTTTCGCCCTGGAAACCAAAGCTACCTAGGTAATCGCGCAGTTGCTGCTCGGTCTTACCAGGCGCTATCTGCATCATATGCTGTAACGGCGTTTCATCAGGATGTAAGGTTTCGAGTTGATGCTGAGCAAAGTAACCAATTTTAACGCCTTGAGAATACCCTAAATCACCTGATTGAGGCTTTAATTCACCAGAGAGGAGTTTGATTAAGGTTGATTTACCTGCCCCATTGCGCCCTAAAAGACCGATACGACTACCGGGAACAAGATTGAGACGGATTTTTTCTAAGATCAGAGTGTTATCGTACCCTGTACTGACATCATCCATCATCATGATTGGATTAGGTAGGGCGGCTGGCTCTTTAAATTCAAAACTGAATGGGTTATCAAATTGCGCGGGCAGCACTTTTTCCATTTTCTCTAACGCTTTAATTCGACTTTGAGCTTGTCGTGCTTTCGACGCTTTGTATCGAAAGCGATCAATATAGCTTTGCATATGCGTCATTTGTTTCTGCTGCTTTTGGAACATCGCTTGCTGTAAAATCAGCTTTTGCGCTCGTTGTGTTTCAAAAGAAGAGTAGTTACCGGTGTATTCGTTAAGCTGTTGGTTTTCTACATGTACGATTCGGCCAACGATCGGGTCTAGGAAATCTCGGTCATGGGAAATAAGAATCAAGGTGCCAGGGTAGCTTTGTAGCCAGCGCTCAAGCCACATAACCGCATCTAAATCTAAGTGGTTGGTGGGCTCATCGAGAAGTAATAAATCAGAGCGACAAAGAAGCGCTTGAGCAAGGTTGAGGCGCATTCGCCACCCCCCCGAGAATTGGGTCAAACTCCAACTCATTTGCTCCTGGCTAAAGCCCAATCCATCCAGAAGCTCAGCGGCTCTTGAATTAATGGTATAACCACCAATGGTTTCAATTTTTCCGTGCAGTTCTGCTACCAGAGTTCCATTATCAGCGGCTTCTGCATCTAACAGTGCTTGTTCTAGTGCACGATATTCACGATCACCATCAATCACATACTCAAGCGCACCACGTTCAAGTGCCGGTGTTTCTTGTGCTACCCAGGCTAACTCCCAATGAGAAGGTTGGCTAAATGATCCAGCATCGATAGACAGCTCATCTTTGAGTAGAGCAAAAAGTGTGGATTTTCCGCAGCCGTTTTTACCGACTAATCCCACCTTGTCACCAGGGTGGATTGTGGCAGAGGCTTGTTCTAAGAGAGGCTTTCCGCCTCTAAGTAACTGAATGTCAGAAAAGATAATCATAAAATATTAACTTGCACGTGGTGGCATTTATGGCGACAAATAGTAGGTCTAATAAGGATAAATGTCGATCATTATACAAATTGGGTTATGATGCTAAAAAAGAATAACAACTTTACAACATGCTAGGATGATTGCTTGCGAAATGACGGAACTCAATAGCTCAAATCAAAAACCTCTCAAAGTATTAGTGATTTACGCTCACCCTGAGCCTAATAACTCAATCGCTAACCAAGTGATGCTAAAAAAAATCGAATCCCTTGAGCATGTGACGATTCGTGATCTCTATGCCCATTACCCCGACTTTTTTATTGATGTTGCTTTCGAGCACCAGCTTTTGCTAGAGCATGATGTCATTGTGTTTCAACACCCTCTTTATATGTACTCTTGCCCATCACTGCTTAAAGAGTGGTTTGATCGAGTATTGAGTAAGGGGTTTGCTTTTGGTGATACATGTCAATTAGAAAATAAGATTTGGCGCAATGTGATCACCACCGGGGGGAATGCTGAGGCGTTTTGTGAGAAAGGTTACAACAAGTACCCATTAGAACAAATTTTACAACCTTTTGAGTTAATGGCGTCGCTGTGTCGTATGACTTGGGTTGAACCCTTGGTGCTGTATTGGTCGAGAAACGTGACGGATGCAGAACGTTACCAGCATGCTGATTTATATCGTCAATGGTTACAATCTCCAATCACCGCATTCGACGTCACGGTAGAATCTGATCAAATAGACCAGAATGGCACGCAAGGAGACCAGCATGGCAATTGAGTATGATTTTTTGCAAAGCAGTGTCATTTTCCTTACCGCGGCTGTCGTTGCTGTACCGCTAGCGCAACGAGTGGGTTTGGGTTCTGTTTTGGGGTACTTGATCGCGGGTGTCGCAATCGGTCCTTGGGGGCTGGGGTTAATCAGTGATGTGGACGCTATTTTGCACTTTGCTGAGTTTGGTGTTGTTCTATTGTTGTTTCTCATCGGTTTGGAGTTGAACCCGAAAAAGCTATGGCAAATGCGAGGGCCAATTTTAGGTTTAGGGGGCGCTCAGGTGGTGATTACCACAGTCATTATCTCAGCTATCGTTAGTGTGTTTGATCTAAGTTGGCAGGCCAGTCTTGTCATCGGTATGGGGCTCGCGCTCTCTTCTACGGCCATCGCACTGAGGGTAATAGAAGAACGTGGTTTAGCCGGCGGAGAAACAGGCCAGTCAGGTTTTGCGGTGTTACTGTTTCAAGATGTCGCGGTCATTCCTATGTTAGCGATACTGCCGATTCTGGCAGGGAACACAGCAGGGAACTGGCTAGATGCCATCTGGATGCTCGGTGGCGTTGCGGGATTGCTCATTGGCGGCCATTTTCTGCTTCGTCCTTTGTTTCGATATGTTGTGTTGAGTGGTGTCCGAGAGGTCTTTACCATTGCTGCGCTATTATTGGTCATCGGTATTGCGCTGACCATGAAACAACTGGGCTTATCGATGGCATTAGGAACGTTCCTTGCTGGGGTACTTTTAGCCGAAAGTGAATATCGCCACGAGCTAGAAATCGCCATTGAGCCTTTTAAAGGTTTACTACTCGGTCTGTTCTTTATTTCGGTAGGAATGGCTGCCAATCTGGGTTTGTTGGCGTTAGAGCCGATGAAAGTGTTGTTAGCGGTTGCCGGACTTGTCTTTGTTAAAGGTTGGGTGCTTTATCTGCTCGCCCGCTTCTTTGGTATTCGCGCTAAAGCTCGCAGTAAAATGTCCGCGATTCTTAGTCAAGGTGGTGAGTTTGCGTTTGTTATTTTTACTGCCGCTACCGCCGAAGGCCTTCTGAGTGCCGATCAACTGTCGTTCTTGTTGGTTGTCGTGAGTCTATCTATGGTCACGACGCCCATTTTGTTGATGGTTCAAGCAAAGTGGTTTGCCAAATTTTTAAATGCGCAAGAGTCGAGTGGGATCCCATCCGATATCATCAATAAAGAACCGAGAGTCATCATTGCCGGTTTTGGTCGATTTGGTCAGGTTGTTGGGCGATTGATGTACGCCAATAAAATCAAGATTACCGTGTTAGAAAGTGACGCAAGCCAAATTCAGTTATTGAGAAAGTTTGGCTATAAAGTCTTTTATGGTGATGCCACTCAGCTCGATTTATTGCGTGCTGCGGGGGCAGACAAAGCCGAAGCGATCGTCATATGCACCGATACGCCAGATGAAATCATTAAAATCGTAGACTTGTGTAAACAGCACTTTCCAAAGCTAAAAATATTGGCCCGTGCGCGCAGCCGGGTTGAAGCGTATCAATTGCTCAATCATGGCGTCGATAAGTATTCGCGTGAGACCTTTCTAGGTGCATTAGATCTTGGCAAACAGGCATTGATGGAACTAGGGATGCATCCATATCAAGCAAAACGAGCGGAAGCGCACTTTAGAAAGCTGGATAACACAATGTTAAAAGAGTTATTACCTCAGCATAAACAAGACAAACAACTCGCGTTAAGAGCAAAAGAAGCACGCAAAGAGTTGGAAGAGATCTTTGGCCGAGAAATGGATAACGATAGTCAATCTCATAATTATTGGGATAAGTAGTCATGCTGGTGGTGTGAAACCCCAGATACCAAAGGAGTGATTGTGAGTAATATTGAAAAGAAAGCAAAAAAACGCTTTATAGCAGGCGCAAGCTGTCCGAAGTGTCAAGCGCCAGATGCTTTGCGTTGGTGGATAGAGAACAACATTGAAATGGTTGAGTGTGTTGAGTGTCAGCATGTGGATCAGCGTAAACCGAAATCTGTAGATTCTAGTGAACATGCGTCACAGGAAATGATTGGGATTTTTAAGCCGGAATAATTGAGTTTCTTTATTTGATCCCCATAATATAGCCAACTGATTTGGGGAAACTCAAGTCCTGAATTTTTGCTTGGGGAGTGTCTCAAGCTTTAACTGCCTTGGAGCAAATATGAAAATTGAAAAGAACGTTGTCGTTAGCTTGGCATATGAAGTGAAAGTTGAAGGTGCTGTTGTTGATCAATCAACGGCTGATGCGCCTCTTGATTATCTTCATGGTCACAACAATCTGATTACAGGTCTAGAAAGCAAACTAGAAGGTAAGGTAGCTGGCGACAAGTTCTCTGCGACAATCTCTCCTGAAGATGGCTACGGTGAGCACAGTGACGAGCTTGTTCAACGTGTTCCTGCTGATGTCTTCCAAGGCGTCGAAGAAATTGAAGTTGGCATGCGTTTTCTTGCGGATACCGATCAAGGCCCAATCCCTGTCGAAGTGACAGAAGTCGATGGTGATGAAGTTGTGGTAGACGGTAACCATATGCTTGCGGGTCAGACTCTAACATTTGACGTTGAAGTTATTGCTGTTCGTGAAGCAACGGCAGAAGAGCTTGAGCATGGCCATGTTCATAAAGAAGGCGGTTGTGGCGGTCACCATCACGATCATGACCATGAAGGTGGTTGTTGTGGCGGTGAAGGTCATGGCGAGAAAAAAGAAAAAGACGGTTGCTGCGGAAGCGGTAATTGCAGCTCACATTAATTCGTTTGGTCGATAGCGTTTGCCTATAACGCAATGGTCGAGACTAAGCAAAAAGCGCTAACCTGATTAAGATTGGCGCTTTTTTTTGAGGTAGAATTAGGTTACTGAACTCTGATGTATAAACGTATTTCTACGCGAAAAAATACATCTGCAACAGAGCTAGTATTCACATCAGCACTCCCTAGCTTGTTTCTCAAATAGCTCAGTCAGTTAGTGTGACATTGAATAGTTATGATTAAAAAATGACTGCAAGAAGTGTGATTCGATGCTAGAATCCATTTTTAACAACTAACAGAACTGGAAAGATGGGAAATAACGTAGTCGTTCTAGGCACCCAATGGGGTGACGAAGGTAAAGGCAAAATAGTTGACCTTTTAACTGAAGATGCAAAGTATGTTGTTCGCTACCAAGGCGGTCACAATGCAGGTCACACTCTAGTCATTGACGGTGAGAAAACCGTTCTTCACTTAATTCCATCAGGCATCCTTCGTGATAACGTAAAATGTGTTATCGGTAACGGAGTTGTATTATCGCCTGAAGCACTTCTTAAAGAAATGAAACCTCTAGAAGAGCGCGGCATTCCGGTAATGGAACGTCTATTCATTTCTGAAGCTTGTCCACTCATTCTTCCTTATCATATTGCTATTGATCAGGCGCGTGAAATCGCTCTTGGCAAAAAAGCGATTGGCACAACTGGCCGCGGTATTGGTCCAGCATACGAAGATAAAGTTGCTCGTCGCGGTCTTCGCGTTGGTGACCTTTTCGATAAAGCTGCATTTGCTGAAAAATTAAAGAAAGTGATGGAATTCCATAACTTCCAACTTGAGCATTTCTACAAAGTTGACCCAGTTAGCTATGAAGAAGTTCTAGAGCAAGCGATGGGCTATGCTGACATGCTAACGTCAATGGTTATTGATGTAACTGATGAACTTGATGCGGCGCGCAAACGCGGTGATAAGATCATGTTTGAAGGCGCACAAGGCACTTTACTTGATATCGACCACGGTACTTACCCATACGTAACCTCTTCAAACACGACTGCTGGTGGTGTTTCCGCGGGTTCTGGTTTTGGCCCACGTCACATCGGTTACATTCTAGGTATTACTAAAGCTTACTGTACTCGTGTAGGTTCTGGTCCATTCCCAACAGAGCTTTACGATGGCCTTGATAAGCAAGACCCAGTCGGCAAGCACTTGGGTGATGTTGGTCATGAATTTGGCGCGACAACAGGTCGTCTACGCCGTACTGGTTGGTTTGATGCCGTTGCAATGCGTCGTGCTATCCAGATCAACTCTCTTTCGGGTATGTGCCTCACTAAACTAGACGTACTTGATGGCCTAGAAGAGTTGAAAATCTGTACTGGTTACAAGATGAAAGACGGCTCTATCATGGAAGTTTCTCCAATGGCTGCTGAGTCATTTGAAGAAGCAACGCCAATCTACGAAACAATGCCAGGCTGGTCTGAGAATACGTTTGGTGCTCAATCTATCGATGCGCTTCCAAAAGCTGCTCTAGATTACATCAGCCGTATTGAAGAACTGACCGGTGTTCCGATTGATATTGTATCAACGGGTCCAGATCGTAATGAAACAATTATTAAGGTTCACCCATTTAGCGCTTAATGCTAAAGCGAAATGGTTGAAATATAAGTAATTGCAAAAACCGGCCTAAATGGTCGGTTTTTTTATGTTCCGTTTGATGTTATTTTGTTCATCAGTGGCAAGAAGTTGCCGAGCTAGGCAAGTTTTGTCTAAAGAGTTTATCTCTGTTGCCGATACATAAATCAAGCCCATGCCCCCAATGTGAAAGTTCACTATACTGATGGGGCGTTCGGAATTTGATAAAGAGTGCAGATATGAAGCTACGAATAGTGGCAGCTTCGTTAATCGTGGTACTAAGTTCATCATTGAGTCATGCAAAAGTGGCGGAAGTGGGTGAGCCTATTCCCATTTATACTGAAGCTGAATTAATTAAACTGATCGAACAAAATAAGCATCTAGAACGAGTCAAAGCCGATAAATGCCAGTTAGTGGAAGATATCGTTGCTCGAGCGACTCGTATTAGTTTGCCTTCTTACGAATTCCTGTATGGTGACATGCTGGCGTGGGGCGTTTGTGTTGAGCAAGACGTTGAATTAGGCATTTACTATATGGAAAATGCGGCCCATCAAGGTTTGCCTTCGGCCCTTGAACAGCTCGGTCGTTATTATTCTCGTGGTACGTTGGTACAGCAAGATAAAGAACGAGCGATTCCTTATTTGCGTGAAGCCGCCGCTATGGGCAATTTAAACGCTCGCATTCATTTGGCCGAGTTACTTTTACGTGACTATGGCAGCCCTCTCGACTATGAAGATGCGTATCGATGGCTTTATAACTCGATCAGCGCAGACCAACGAACGCATCGGCGTATATCGGTGTTAAGACAAGGTCTGGAAAACCGCATGCCAGAGAATATCATCGCTAGAGCCAAACGGCGCGATACATTCTGGTAATAGTCACTGAGTTTTATTTGTTAATGCCTAGCTTCTGCTAGGCATTTTGTTTCTTAATCTTAAAAGCAATTCTGTAGCTTAATCGAGGACTCAGATATACTTAGAGTTATCCCTCCTTGCTTCAGTAGGCGAGTCTATGTCAGATAAAGTGAATATCGATCCCTTTGCGGATCGTGAATCCAAAAATTACGAAAATCCCGTTCCGAGCAGAGAGTTCATCATTGAATTCCTGAGAGCGGCTAATGTACCAATGAACCGTAACGACCTATTTGAAGCATTAAAGTTGCAAGGAGAAGAGCAATACGAAGGTTTGCGTCGTCGTCTTCGAGCAATGGAGCGAGATGGTCAACTTATCTTTACCCGTCGTCAATGCTACGCATTACCTGAAAAACTGGAACTGGTAAAAGGCCTGGTTATTGGGCACAAAGATGGTTTTGGTTGGGTACGCCCTGAGGGGAGCATAGGTAAAGACAACGATGTGCTGCTACCTCATCACCAAATGCGCAGCATTATTCACGGTGATTTAGTTTTAGTACAACCTGCTGGTACCGATAAGCGCGGTCGCAAAGAGGGGCGTTTAGTTCGAGTATTAGAGGAACGCAAAACACCCCTGGTTGGACGATTCTTCCTTGAATACGGCCACTCTTTTGTCGTGACTGACGATTCACGTATTACCCAAGACATCTTGATCCCAAATGAGCATAAAGGTGGCGCTCGAATGGGGAATGTCGTCGTGATTGAGCTGACAGACCGTGGTACAAAAAGCCGCGGTATGATGGGGAAAGTGACCGAGGTTCTTGGTGAAAATATGGCACCAGGTATGGAAACGCAAATCGCCATCCGCACCCACCAAATACCGAATGAATGGCCAGAGGCTGTCGATAAACAAATTGCTAATCTGGGCGAACATGTACCAGAAGAAGCCAAGGAAGGTCGTGTCGATCTTCGAGATCTTCCTTTAGTCACCATTGATGGTGAAGACGCGCGTGACTTTGATGATGCTGTCTACTGTGAAGCCAAAAAAGGTGGAGGATGGCGTCTTTGGGTCGCGATTGCTGATGTGAGCTATTACGTTCGTACCGACACCGCACTAGACAAAGAAGCGATCAATCGAGGCAACTCGGTTTACTTCCCTTCGCAAGTCGTTCCTATGCTGCCTGAAGTGCTGTCCAACGGATTGTGCTCATTGAACCCGCAAGTTGACCGCTTATGTATGGTTTGTGAAATGACGATCTCGGCAAGTGGTAAGCTGTCGGGTTACAAGCATTATGAAGCGGTAATGAATTCTCATGCTCGACTGACTTACAACAAAGTAGGGTCGATTTTAGATGGCGATGAAGAGCTTCGTCAGCGATACGAAAAAGAAGTTCCTCATTTAGAAGAACTTCATAAAATGTATAAAATTCTAAAGCAAACGCGTGACAAGCGTGGTGCGATTGAATTTGAAACGGTTGAAACTAAATTTATCTTCAATGCGGATCGTAAGATTGATCGTATTGAACCTGTGATTCGCAACGATGCCCATAAAATCATCGAAGAATGCATGATTTTAGCCAATATCGCTTCAGCCTCTTTGGTTGAAAAAGCAAAAGAAGCGGCTCTGTATCGAATACATGAAACTCCAGGGGAAGAAAGACTCACGGGGTTTAAGAGTTTCTTGGCTGAATTGGGCTTAACATTGGAAGGGGGGTTATCGCCATCGCCAACGGATTACGCTCAACTGATGCACCAAATATCAGAGCGAGAAGATAAAGAGCTGATTCAAACCATGCTGTTGCGTTCAATGAAGCAAGCCGTGTATAACGCCGATAACTGTGGGCACTTTGGTTTAGCACTAAAGCGTTATGCCCACTTTACCTCACCAATTCGTCGCTACCCTGATTTGCTTTTACATCGAGCAATCAAATACCTTATCGCTAAAGGCGAAGGACGTAATACTGATCGTTGGACACCAACGGGCGGTTATCATTACTCATTTGATGATATGGACTTTTACGGTGAACAGTGCTCAATGACAGAACGACGGGCAGATGATGCGACGCGTGAAGTCAATGACTGGCTTAAGTGTGAATACATGCAAGACCATGTTGGCGAGGAAATGGATGGCGTTATCGCCAATGTCACCGGCTTTGGATTCTTTGTTCGCTTAACCGAGTTACACATTGATGGGTTAGTTCACATCTCATCACTGGCCAACGACTATTACCAGTTTGATCCTATGGGGCAGCGCCTTGTGGGGGAAAGTGGTGGAATGACCTATCGGTTAGGGGATTCAGTCAAAGTCACGGTAAAAGCCGTTAACCTAGACAGCCGCCAAATTGATTTTGAACTGGTTGGAACCGAAAGAAAAGTTCGCGGAAAAGGCAAGACAACTAAGAAACGTGCAGCGGAAGCGCAAGAAAAAGCCAAAAATAAACGACGAGCGTCAACAAAAGGTCGAACAGACAGAAATAAAGGTTCTGCTGCTAAACCTCTGGTTGAACCGACTAAGCGCCCTGATGGCAGTCATGAAGATAAGCCAAAGAAAGGCACAAGTAAGAAAAAAGCCTCAAAAGGCCGTAAAAAGAAACCACGCACAAGCTCTAGTAAACCTAGTGCAAAGCAGTAATGACTGGATTATAGAATGAGTAACGAATTTATTTATGGCATTCACGCTGTGAAAGCGGTGCTAGAAAAAGACCCTGCAAGGCTGATAGAAGCGTATGTACTAAAGGGGCGTCAGGATGATCGTGTCATGCCTTTGCTACAAGAGCTGCAAGTGTGTGGTGTGTCGATTCAGCAAATGGGCCGTAAAGCGCTGGATGACAAAGCACAAGGTGCGAATCATCAAGGGTTAATCGCAAAAGTGAAAGCCGCCAAGCAGCTAAATGAAAATGACCTTGAAGCCATATTGGAACAACATGAGCAACCTTTGCTGTTGGTTCTCGATGGTGTGACGGATCCGCATAATCTAGGTGCTTGCTTAAGAAATGCGGATGCGGCTGGTGTTGCTGCGGTTATTGTGCCGAAAGACCGTTCATCACCGTTAACTGCGACGGTGAGTAAAGTGGCTTGTGGTGCTGCTGAAACCGTACCGCTAGTAAGAGTGACCAACTTGGCTCGTACAATGCGTGCTCTACAAGAAAAAGGCGTATGGTTTGTGGGAACGGCAGGCGAAGCGACACACAATATCTATCAAGCTAATCTCTCTTCTGGTTCATTAGCGATCGTGATGGGAGCCGAAGGTGACGGCATGCGCCGACTGACTCGTGAAACCTGCGATGATTTGATAAAAATCCCGATGGCGGGCAGCGTATCAAGCTTGAACGTATCTGTAGCTTCTGGTATTTGCCTATTTGAGGCGGTAAGACAACGTCTCGCCTAATTCAGTAAAAGACAAAAAGATAAGTTGAAAAGAGGATTAAGAGAGGACGTTTGTCTTTTCTGACCTCTTTTTCTCTTATGACTATCCTTCTTTATCCTCTCTCCTTCTTTGTTATTAAGCATCTTCGATTAATATTCAAACAACCCTTGCATGTGAAACTGTGATCTGTATAATGCACCGCACTGGTTAAGCCAGTTGTGAACCAATGAGCATCGAGGAGCTAACTTTTCGTCAGATAAGTTAGGTAATGTAAACTCAGCTTATGTTCGCGGTTAATACAATTATCTATTTATCTTTCGAGATAACTATACTAAAGGTGACTTTAGCCATAGGGATAGCTAATCGAAAATTAACTGACAATGCGTCCTAATCTTGGATGCTACGGTTTCACATAAATCAATCGGCATTCTCTCGTTTTAACGAGTTTGAGTGGCGATATTGTTTGTGTAATATTTAATTATTGGAGCTCTGTCTCATGCAGAACCAACGCATTCGAATCCGCCTTAAAGCATTTGATTACAAGCTAATCGATGCTTCTACTGCGGAAATCGTAGAAACAGCAAAGCGTACCGGCGCACAGGTTCGTGGTCCTATTCCACTACCTACTCGTAAAGAGCGTTTCACTGTTCTTATCTCTCCACACGTCAACAAAGATGCACGTGACCAGTACGAAATTCGTACTCACAAGCGTTTGATCGACATCGTTGAGCCAACAGATAAAACTGTTGACGCTCTTATGCGTTTAGATCTTGCTGCAGGCGTTGATGTACAAATCAGCCTAGGTTAAGGGAGATTAGAATAATGATTGGTCTAGTCGGACGTAAAGTGGGTATGACCCGCGTATTTACCGAAGAAGGCGTTTCTATCCCAGTAACTGTTGTTGAGGTTGAAGCTAACCGTGTTTCTCAAGTACGTACTATTGAGAACGACGGCTACGCAGCAATCCAAGTAACTGCTGGTACTAAGAAAGCTAACCGTGTATCTAAGCCAGAAGCTGGTCACTTTGCGAAAGCAGGTGTTGAAGCTGGTCGCGGTCTTTGGGAATTCCGTTTAGAAAACGGAGAAGAGTTTGAAGTTGGCGCTGAGCTAAACGTAGAACTATTCAATGAAATTAAGAAAGTAGACGTTACTGGTACATCTAAAGGTAAAGGCTTCCAAGGCGCTATCAAGCGTTGGAATTTCTCTACTCAAGATATGACTCACGGTAACTCTTTGTCTCACCGTGCACCGGGTTCAATTGGCCAATGTCAAACTCCAGGTCGCGTATTCAAAGGCAAAAAAATGGCAGGTCACATGGGTGCTGAGCGTGTAACGACTCAAAACCTAGAGATCGTACGTGTTGACGCTGAGCGCAATCTTCTCCTTATTAAAGGTGCAGTACCGGGCTCAACAGGTGGCAACGTGATCGTAAAACCAGCTATTAAAGCATAACGTCTAGGAGTAAGTAATGGAATTGATGGTTAAAGGTGCTGATGCACTAACTGTTTCCGAAACTACTTTCGGACGTGAGTTCAACGAAGCCCTTGTTCACCAAGTAGTTGTTGCATTTGCAGCAGGTGCTCGTCAAGGTACTCGTGCTCAAAAGACGCGTTCAGAAGTTTCTGGCGGTGGCGCTAAGCCATGGCGTCAAAAAGGTACTGGCCGTGCACGTGCTGGTACAATTCGTAGCCCAATCTGGCGTACAGGTGGTGTTACTTTTGCTGCGAAACCACAAGATCACAGCCAAAAAGTTAACAAGAAAATGTACCGCGGTGCTATGAAAAGCATTCTTTCTGAGCTTGTTCGTCAAGAGCGTTTAATCGTTGTTGATAACTTCTCAGTAGAAGCACCAAAAACAAAAGAACTTGTAGCTAAACTTAATGAACTTGAGTTAAGTGATGTTCTAATTGTGACTGCCGAAGTAGATGAGAATCTATTCTTAGCTGCTCGTAACCTGTACAAAGTTGATGCACGTGATGTTGCTGGTATTGATCCTGCAAGTCTAATCGCATTCGACAAGGTTCTAATAACTGCTGAAGCAGTTAAGCAAGTTGAGGAGCTTCTAGCATGATCACTGAAGAGCGTCTACTAAAAGTTCTACGTGCTCCACATATCTCTGAAAAAGCAACTATGGCTGCTGAGAAAGCGAACACTATCGTTTTCAAAGTATCTATCGATGCAACTAAGAAAGAGATCAAAGCAGCTGTAGAGAAGCTATTTGAAGTTGAAGTTAAGTCTGTAAATACTCTTATTACTAAGGGTAAGACCAAACGTCAAGGTCTACGCCAAGGTCGCCGCAGCGACGTTAAGAAAGCGTACGTTACCTTGAACGAAGGTCAAGATCTTGACTTCGTTGGCGGTGCTGAGTAACAGGAGTAGTTAAAAATGGCTATTGTTAAATGTAAGCCGACTTCCCCTGGTCGTCGTCACGTTGTTAAAGTTGTTAACGCTGACCTACACAAGGGTAAGCCATACGCACCACTTCTAGAGAAAAACTCTAAGAATGGTGGTCGTAATAACAACGGTCGTATTACAGTACGTCACATCGGTGGTGGTCATAAGCACCATTACCGTCTAGTTGACTTCAAACGTACTAAAGACGGTATCCCAGCGAAAGTTGAGCGTCTAGAATACGATCCAAACCGTAGCGCTAACATCGCTCTAGTTCTGTACGCAGACGGTGAGCGTCGTTACATTATCGCACCTAAAGGTGTTAACGCAGGTGACCAGATCCAATCAGGTCCTGATGCGCCAATTAAAGCAGGTAACACTCTGCCATTGCGCAACATTCCAGTAGGTTCTACTGTACACTGTGTTGAACTTAAGCCTGGTAAAGGTGCACAGCTAGCTCGTTCGGCTGGTGCTTATGCTCAAATCGTCGCTCGCGACGGTGCATACGTTACTCTCCGTCTACGTTCTGGCGAAATGCGCAAAGTACTTTCTGAAGGCCGTGCAACGGTCGGTGAAGTTGGTAACTCTGAGCATATGCTACGTGAATTAGGTAAAGCTGGTGCTAGTCGCTGGCGTGGTGTTCGTCCAACCGTTCGCGGTGTGGTAATGAACCCGGTTGATCACCCACACGGTGGTGGTGAAGGACGCACATCTGGCGGTCGTCACCCTGTATCACCATGGGGCCAACCTACCAAAGGCTTCAAGACTCGTAAAAACAAACGCACCGACAAGTACATTGTACGTCGTCGCACTAAATAATCTATAAAGAGGAATCGCCATGCCACGTTCTCTCAAGAAAGGTCCTTTTATTGACCTACACTTGCTGAAGAAGGTAGAGAAAGCGGTGGAAAGCGGAGACAAAAAGCCTATTAAGACTTGGTCCCGTCGCTCAATGATCATCCCAACAATGATTGGTTTGACCATCGCTGTCCATAATGGTCGTCAGCACGTTCCAGTATTTGTTACCGAAGAAATGATCGGTCACAAACTGGGCGAATTCGCACCAACTCGTACTTATCGCGGCCACGCTGCAGATAAGAAAGCTAAGAAGCGTTAGGAGTAGATGATGGAAGCACTAGCTAAACATAACTTTGCTCGCATTTCGCCTCAGAAAGCTCGCTTAGTTGCAGACCAAATTCGCGGTAAATCTGTTGATCAGGCTCTAGAAATTTTGACGTTCAGCAACAAAAAAGCTGCTGTACTGATTAAGAAAGTTCTTGAATCAGCAATCGCTAACGCGGAACACAACGAAGGTGCAGATATCGACGATCTAAATGTCGCTAAAATCTTCGTAGACGAAGGCCCTATCATGAAGCGTATTATGCCTCGTGCTAAAGGTCGTGCGGATCGTATCTTGAAGCGTTCAAGCCACATCAGTATTGTTGTAGCTGATCGCTAGACTAGGAGAGTAAGCAATGGGTCAGAAAGTACATCCTAATGGCATTCGCCTTGGCATCGTTAAGCCTTGGAATGCTACATGGTTTGCTAATACCAAAGATTTCGCTGCCAACCTAGACGGCGACTTCAAGGTACGTCAGTTCTTAACTAAAGAGCTGAAAAAAGCATCTCTATCACGCATCGTTATCGAGCGTCCTGCTAAGAGTATTCGTGTGACTATTCACACTGCTCGCCCAGGTGTTGTTATCGGTAAGAAAGGTGAAGACGTAGAAAAACTACGCGCAGCTGTAGCAAAAATCGCAGGTGTACCAGCGCAAATTAACATCGCTGAAGTACGTAAGCCTGAGCTTGATGCTCAACTTGTGGGTGATAGCATCGCGTCTCAACTAGAGCGTCGTGTTATGTTCCGTCGTGCTATGAAGCGCGCGGTACAAAATGCTATGCGTCTAGGCGCTAAAGGCATCAAAGTGGAAGTAAGCGGTCGTCTTGGCGGCGCTGAAATCGCACGTTCTGAGTGGTACCGTGAAGGCCGCGTGCCTCTACACACTCTACGTGCAGACATTGATTATGCAACTTCTTCGGCTCACACCCAATACGGTGTGATCGGCATTAAAACTTGGATCTTCAAAGGTGAGATTCTAGGTGGTATGCCAGCAGCTAACGCTGTTGAGCCAAAAGGCGACAAGCCTAAGAAGCAGCGTAAAGGCCGTAAGTAAGGAGTCGACAGATGCTACAACCTAAACGTACTAAGTTCCGCAAGGTTATGACTGGTCGCAACCGTGGTCTAGCTAAAGGTACAGATGTAAGCTTCGGCACATTTGGTCTTAAAGCTGTTGGCCGTGGTCGTCTGACTGCTCGTCAAATTGAAGCGGCACGTCGTGCAATGACGCGTCACGTTAAGCGTCAAGGTAAAATCTGGATCCGTGTGTTCCCAGATAAGCCGATCACTGAAAAACCACTTGAAGTTCGTCAAGGTAAGGGTAAGGGTTCAGTTGCATACTGGGTTGCCCAAGTCCAACCTGGAAAGGTTATGTACGAAATGGACGGTGTACCTGAAGAATTGGCTCGTGAAGCGTTCCGTCTTGCGGCTCGCAAACTGCCGTTCAAAACTACATTTGTAACTAAGCAGGTGATGTGATGAAAGCACAAGATCTACGCGAGAAAAACGTTGAAGAGCTTAATGCTGAGCTATTAGAATTGCTACGTGAACAGTTTAACTTGCGCATGCAAGCTGCGACTGGTCAACTTCAGCAAACTCATACTCTAAAAGCTGTACGCCGTGACATCGCACGTGTGAAAACTGTTTTGACTGAAAAGGCAGGCGCATAATGAGCGAACAGAAACGTACCCAGCAAGGTCGTGTTGTTAGCGATAAGATGGACAAGTCTATCGTTGTTGCTATCGAACGCACAGTGAAACACCCTATCTACGGTAAGTACACTAAGCGTACGACTAAAGTACACGCACACGATGAAAACAACGAATGTGGCCTAGGCGACAAAGTTGAAATTTCTGAGTGTCGTCCTCTGTCTAAGACTAAGTCTTGGACATTGGTATCAGTCTTAGAAAAAGCGAAAGGTTAATTTCGATTTTTCTTTGATGATCAAGCGGCTCCAGATTATTTTTGGAGCCGCTTGTTTTTTGTCTACCCAATCGAAAGAAAGGGTGGTACAATTCGCGTCCCTTATATATAGGGCAGCCCGACCCGAGAGGGTCTAGTATTAATATTTAGCGGAGCACTAACATGATCCAAATGCAAAGTACACTCGACGCTGCGGATAATTCCGGCGCTCGTAGAGTAATGTGTATTAAGGTCCTGGGTGGTTCACATCGCCGTTATGCACATATCGGAGACGTCATTAAAGTTACTGTTAAGGAAGCAATTCCTCGCGGTAAAGTTAAGAAAGGTGACGTTCTGAAAGCGGTGGTCGTGCGCACTCGTAAAGGCGTTCGTCGTCCAGACGGTTCTGTCATTCGCTTCGACCGAAATGCTTGCGTATTGTTGAATGACACTACTGAGCAACCAGTCGGCACACGTATCTTTGGTCCTGTGACTCGTGAACTTCGTAATGCGAAATTCATGAAAATTGTGTCACTTGCACCAGAAGTTCTGTAAGGAGCGGCAACATGGCAGCTAAAATCCGTCAAAATGACGAAGTAATCGTTCTTGCTGGGAAAGACAAAGGCAAGAAAGGTAAAGTAACTAAGGTATTGGTTACTGGTAAGTTAATCGTTGAAGGTATCAACCTTGTTAAAAAACACCAAAAGCCTGTACCGGCTCTAGGTCAACAAGGTGGCATCGTTGAACAAGAAGCAGCTATTGATGCTTCTAACGTTGCAGTCTTTAACGCGGCTACTGGTAAAGCAGACCGTATCGGTTTCCGTATCGAAGATGGAAAGAAAGTTCGTTTCTTTAAATCTAACGGCGAAATCGTTTCTAACTAATTAGAATGTAATTTGGAGTTCTACTATGGCGAAACTGCATGATTACTACAAGTCGTCTGTAGTCGCTGAACTGACCAAAGAGTTCAGCTACTCAAGCGTCATGCAAGTCCCTAGGATTGATAAAATCACCCTAAACATGGGCGTTGGTGAAGCAATCAACGATAAGAAACTGCTTGAAAACGCAGCTGCTGATATGGCAATGATCTCAGGTCAAAAGCCACTTATCACTAAAGCGCGTAAATCTGTTGCAGGTTTCAAAATTCGTGAAGGCTACCCAATTGGTTGTAAAGTAACCTTACGTGGCGAACGTATGTGGGAGTTTCTGGAGCGTCTAGTTTCAATTGCTCTTCCACGTGTACGTGACTTCCGTGGTGTTAGCGCTAAGTCTTTTGACGGACGCGGTAACTACAGCATGGGCGTTCGCGAGCAAATCATCTTCCCGGAAATCGACTACGATAAAGTAGATCGTATTCGCGGTCTTGATATTACTATCACGACGACTGCTAAATCCGATGAGGAAGGGCGCGCTCTGCTGACTGCATTTAACTTCCCATTCCGTAAGTAAGGTGAAGGGTTACTGTTATGGCTAAACAATCAATGAAAGCACGTGAAGCTAAACGTGCCAAACTAGTAGCAAAGTTCGCTGTAAAGCGTTCTGCGTTAAAAGTTATCATTAGCGATGTAAACGCATCAGAAGAAGATCGTTGGAATGCAGTTCTTAAATTGCAGTCTCTTCCACGTGATTCAAGTGCATCTCGTCAGAGAAACCGTTGCGCCCAAACTGGTCGTCCACACGGTTTCCTGCGTAAGTTCGGTCTAAGCCGTATTAAGGTTCGTGAAGCTTGCATGAAAGGCGAGATTCCGGGACTTCGTAAGGCTAGCTGGTAATTGCCACTTAATCATTTGGAGTAAATCTTATGAGCATGCAAGATCCGATTTCGGATATGCTGACCCGAGTACGTAACGGTCAGGCAGCAAATAAAGTTGCTGTTACAATGCCTTCTTCAAAGCTTAAAGTTGCAATTGCTGCACTACTTAAAGCTGAAGGTTACGTTGCTGATTTCGCTGTAAACAGCGAAGTAAAACCAGAGCTAGAAGTTACTCTTAAGTACTTCCAAGCTAAACCAGTAATTGAGCAAATCCAACGTGTTTCACGTCCTGGCCTGCGCGTCTACAAGAATAAAGACTCGCTTCCGTCAGTGATGGGTGGACTTGGTATTGCTGTCGTTTCCACTTCCAAAGGTCTTATGACTGATCGCGCTGCACGTAAAGCCGGTCTTGGTGGTGAAATCATCTGTTACGTCGCTTAAGGAGTAGACTATGTCTCGTGTTGCTAAAGCACCTGTCGCTATTCCAACCGGCGTAGAGGTGAAATTGAATGGCCAAGAAATCACTGTAAAAGGTGGTAAGGGTGAATTAACTCGCGTTCTAAACAACGCTGTAGTTATTGCGCAGGAAGAAAACAACCTAACTTTCGGTCCACGCGAAGGTGTTTCTAACGCTTGGGCACAAGCAGGTACTGCTCGTGCACTAGTGAACAACATGGTTGTTGGTGTTACTGTAGGCTTCACTAAGAAGCTGACTCTTAAAGGTGTAGGTTACCGTGCTGCTATGAAAGGCAACGCTGTAGGTCTAACCCTTGGCTTCTCCCATCCGGTAGAGCATGCTCTTCCAGAAGGTATTAAGGCTGAATGCCCTAGCCAAACTGAGATCGTTATTACTGGTTGCGACAAGCAATTAGTAGGTCAAGTTGCGGCGGACATTCGTTCTTATCGTGAGCCTGAGCCTTATAAAGGCAAAGGTGTTCGTTACGCCGATGAAATCGTGCGTACTAAAGAAGCTAAGAAGAAGTAAGGTAACACTATGGATAAGAAAGCATCTCGCATCCGTCGTGCTACACGCGCACGTCGTAAGATTGCAGAACTGGGTGCAACTCGCCTAGTAGTACACCGTACTCCTCGTCACGTGTACGCTCAGGTTATCGCATCTAATGGCTCTGAAGTTATCGCTGCAGCGTCTACAGTAGAAAAAGCGATCCGTGAGCAAATTAAGAACACTGGTAACATCGATGCAGCACAAGCAGTAGGTAAAGCTATTGCAGAGCGCGCTCTTGAGAAAGGCGTAGCTTCAGTTGCATTTGATCGTTCTGGTTTCCAATACCACGGTCGAGTAGCGGCGCTAGCAGAATCTGCTCGCGAAGCTGGTCTGAAATTCTAAGGTAGGGTTGGAAGATGGCTAAAGAACAACAACAAGCAAGTGATTTGCAAGAAAAACTGATCGCAGTTAACCGTGTTTCTAAAACGGTTAAAGGTGGTCGAATCATGAGCTTCACAGCACTAACAGTAGTTGGTGATGGTAATGGTCGCATTGGTTTCGGTTACGGCAAAGCACGTGAAGTACCAGCTGCGATTCAAAAAGCAATGGAAAAAGCGCGTCGTAACATGGTTACTATCGCACTTAACGAAGGCACTCTTCACCACGCGGTGAAAGGTCGTCACTCGGGCTCTAAAGTTTACATGCAACCTGCAGCAGAAGGTACTGGTGTTATCGCCGGTGGTGCTATGCGTGCAGTACTTGAAGTTGCTGGCGTACACAACGTACTTGCGAAAGCGTACGGTTCTACAAACCCAATCAACGTTGTTCGCGCAACAGTTGCTGGTCTAGTAGATGTTAAGTCGCCAGAAATGGTTGCTGCTAAGCGTGGTCTAACTGTTGAAAGTATTTCGGAGTAGAACACGATGGCAACTATTAAAGTAACTCAAACTAAAAGCTCAATTGGTCGCCTACCTAAGCATAAAGCATGCTTAAAGGGTTTAGGCCTTCGTCGCATCAACCATACAGTAGAACTTGAAGATACTCCGTGTACACGCGGTATGATCAACAAGGTTTACTACATGGTTAAGATTGAGGAGTAATCAGAATGCGTTTGAATACTCTATCACCGGCTGCTGGCTCTAAACCTTCTAAGAAGCGTGTAGGTCGTGGTATCGGTTCTGGCCTTGGTAAAACAGGTGGCCGCGGTCACAAAGGTCAAAAGTCACGTTCTGGCGGCTCTGTTCGTCCAGGCTTTGAAGGCGGTCAAATGCCTTTGAAACAGCGTTTACCTAAATTCGGTTTCACTTCTCGTAAGAGCCTAGTGTCTGCTGAAGTTCGTCTAGCTGAGCTAGCGAAAGTAACGGGTGACGTTGTTGATCTTAACAGCCTTAAAGCTGCTAACATCATCACTAAGAACATCGAATTTGCAAAAATCGTTCTTTCTGGTGAAATTGGTAAAGCGGTAACTGTTAAAGGTCTACGCGTGACTAAAGGCGCTAAAGCTGCAATCGAAGCTGCAGGCGGTAAAATCGAGGAATAATCTCGAGGAACGAGGTACAGATGGCTAAGAAACCAGGACAAGATTTTCGTAGTGCTCAGAGCGGCTTAAGTGAACTGAAGTCGCGCTTATTATTCGTAATTGGTGCACTTTTAGTATTCCGAGCCGGCTCTTTTGTGCCGATTCCTGGTATTGACGCAGCTGTACTTGCCGATTTGTTCGATCAGCAAAAAGGTACCATCGTTGAAATGTTTAACATGTTCTCCGGTGGTGCTCTTGAGCGTGCATCTATATTAGCATTGGGCATTATGCCGTATATTTCAGCATCTATTGTTGTCCAATTGCTAACTGTAGTTCATCCAGCGTTAGCCGAACTCAAGAAAGAGGGTGAAGCAGGCCGTCGTAAGATAAGCCAATATACGCGTTATGGCACGCTTGTACTTGCAACATTCCAAGGCATAGGTATTGCAACTGGCCTACCAAACATGGTCGATAATCTGGTTGTTATCAACCAAACCATGTTTACGCTAATTGCTACCGTAAGTTTAGTAACCGGCACCATGTTTTTAATGTGGTTAGGTGAACAGATTACAGAGCGTGGAATTGGTAATGGTATTTCGATACTCATTTTTGCAGGTATTGTTGCTGGGTTGCCTTCGGCAATCGGACAAACAATTGAGCAAGCGCGTCAAGGTGAATTGCACGTACTTCTTCTATTGTTAATTGCAGTATTATCTTTTGCTGTTATTTACTTCGTCGTTTTCATGGAGCGTGGTCAACGTCGTATCGTCGTTAACTATGCGAAGCGTCAACAAGGTCGTAAAGTTTTTGCAGCGCAAAGTTCTCATTTGCCACTTAAAATTAATATGGCAGGTGTAATACCAGCGATTTTTGCATCAAGCATCATTTTGTTCCCAGGAACATTAGCACAGTGGTTTGGTCAAAATGGCGAGAGCAGCGCATTCGGTTGGTTAACTGATGTGTCTTTGGCTCTTAGCCCAGGTCAACCCTTGTATGTAATGCTTTATGCAGCAGCAATCATTTTCTTCTGCTTCTTTTACACGGCATTGGTTTTCAATCCGCGTGAAACAGCAGATAATTTGAAGAAGTCTGGTGCATTCGTACCCGGTATCCGCCCAGGTGAGCAGACAGCGAAATACATCGATAAAGTGATGACTAGACTTACCCTTGCGGGTGCTCTATATATTACCTTTATTTGTCTGATTCCTGAGTTTATGATGGTCGCATGGAACGTACGTTTCTATTTTGGCGGCACATCACTACTTATCGTAGTGGTAGTAATCATGGACTTTATGGCACAGGTACAGACTCATCTGATGTCACAACAGTATGATTCTGTGTTGAAAAAAGCAAATCTGAAAGGCTACGGCCGTTAATTCAGATTTCATTTACGGAGTTTAGCAATGAAAGTTCGTGCTTCCGTTAAAAAAATCTGCCGTAACTGTAAAGTTATCAAGCGTAACGGTGTCGTTCGCGTGATTTGCAGTGAGCCAAAGCATAAACAACGCCAAGGCTAATTAGCAGAATTTTTTACTTGTAAAACTAGGTAGTGTCGAGTATATTCCTCGGCCTACCTTTTGCGTGCAAAAGAAGTAGTATGCCGCAGCGTATCCTCACGGGCTCTGCTGCGGATAATTCTTTATCAAAGTACTAGGAGTGAATAGTGGCCCGTATAGCTGGCATTAACATTCCTGATCAGAAACACGCTGTAATTGCTTTAACAGCAATTTACGGCATTGGCAAAACTCGCTCTCAAGCTATTCTAGCTGAAGTAGGTATTGCTGAAGATGTTAAGATCAGTGAACTAACTGAAGAACAGATCGATCAACTGCGTGATGGTGTGGCTAAATACACTGTAGAAGGTGATCTACGTCGTGAAGTATCGATGAACATCAAGCGTCTTATGGACCTTGGCTGTTACCGCGGTCTTCGTCATCGTCGCAGTCTACCACTACGTGGACAGCGTACTAAAACCAACGCTCGCACCCGTAAGGGTCCGCGCAAGCCGATCAAGAAATAGTCGGATAAGGTAGAGTACAATGGCAAAACAACCAACTCGCGCGCGTAAGCGCGTACGCAAGCAAGTAGCTGATGGCGTAGCGCACATTCATGCTTCTTTTAATAATACAATCGTAACTATCACAGATCGCCAAGGCAACGCTCTTGCTTGGGCTACTGCTGGTGGTTCTGGTTTCCGTGGTTCTCGTAAATCTACTCCGTTCGCTGCACAAGTTGCTGCTGAGCGTTGTGCTGAAATGGCTAAAGAATACGGTCTTAAGAACTTGGAAGTTATGGTTAAGGGTCCAGGTCCAGGTCGTGAATCTACTGTTCGCGCACTGAACGCTGCTGGTTACCGCATCACAAACATTGTTGATGCTACACCAATCCCTCATAACGGTTGTCGTCCACCTAAGAAACGTCGCGTTTAAGTTTCGTTTTTAGGAATATTGGAGAAGAATCATGGCAAGATATTTGGGCCCTAAGCTTAAGCTTAGCCGTCGCGAAGGCACAGACTTATTCCTTAAGTCTGGTGTACGTGCGATCGATACCAAGTGTAAAATTGATAACGCACCAGGTGTACACGGCGCTCGTCGCGGTCGTCTATCTGAGTATGGCGTTCAGCTTCGTGAGAAGCAAAAAGTTCGTCGTATCTACGGCGTTCTAGAAAAACAATTCCGTAACTACTACAAAGAAGCTGCTCGCCTTAAAGGCAATACAGGTGCAAACCTACTTCAGCTTCTAGAAGGTCGTCTTGACAACGTAGTTTACCGTATGGGCTTTGGCGCTACTCGTGCTGAATCTCGTCAACTAGTTAGCCACAAAGCTATCTTAGTTAACGGTAACGTTGTAAACGTTCCTTCATTCAAAGTTTCGGCTAACGACGTTGTTTCTATTCGCGAGAAAGCTAAAAAGCAAGCTCGTGTAACAGCTGCACTAGAAGTTGCAGGACAACGTGAGAAACCAACTTGGATTGAAGTAGATGCTGGCCAAATGGAAGGTACATTCAAGCGTATGCCTGAGCGTTCTGACCTATCAGCTGACATCAACGAACAATTGATCGTCGAGCTTTACTCTAAGTAAGGTTTAAACTAAAGAGAGGACACAATGCAGGGTTCTGTAACAGAATTTCTTAAGCCACGTCTTGTTGACATCGAACAGATCAACACGACACACGCAAAAGTAACTCTTGAGCCGTTAGAGCGTGGTTTCGGTCATACTCTAGGTAATGCTCTTCGCCGCATTCTTCTATCTTCTATGCCAGGTTGTGCTGTAACAGAAGTTGAGATTGAAGGCGTATTACACGAATACAGCACCAAAGAAGGTGTACAAGAAGATATCCTTGAGATTCTTCTTAACCTAAAAGGTTTAGCTGTTCGCGTTGCCGAAGGCAAAGATGAAGTGTTTATAACACTGAACAAATCAGGCTCAGGCCCTGTGGTTGCAGGTGACATCACCCATGATGGTGATGTAGAGGTCGTAAATCCTGAACACGTTATTTGTCACCTAACGGATGACAACGCTGAGATCGCTATGCGTATCAAAGTTGAACGTGGTCGTGGTTACGTTCCAGCTTCCGCTCGCATTCATACCGAAGAAGATGAGCGTCCTATTGGTCGTTTGCTCGTTGACGCTACATACAGCCCAGTAGACAAAATTGCCTACTCTGTTGAAGCGGCACGTGTTGAACAACGTACCGATTTAGACAAGCTTGTTATCGATATGGAAACGAACGGTACTCTAGAACCTGAGGAAGCTATCCGTCGTGCAGCTACTATTTTAGCTGAACAACTGGATGCATTCGTAGATCTTCGTGATGTACGTGTTCCTGAGGAGAAGGAAGAGAAGCCAGAATTCGATCCTATCCTACTGCGTCCTGTAGACGATCTTGAACTAACAGTTCGCTCTGCCAATTGTTTGAAAGCAGAAGCGATTCACTACATCGGTGATCTTGTACAGCGTACTGAGGTTGAGCTACTTAAAACGCCAAACCTTGGTAAGAAATCTCTTACAGAGATTAAAGACGTACTTGCATCACGTGGTCTTTCTCTGGGCATGCGCCTAGAAAATTGGCCGCCAGCGTCTATCGCTGAAGATTAATCGATATTAGTTAGAAGGATTAGGTCATGCGCCATCGTAAGAGTGGTCGTCAACTCAACCGCAACAGCTCACATCGTAAAGCGATGTTTAGCAATATGGCATGCTCTCTAGTTAGTCATGAAGTTATCAAGACTACTTTGCCAAAAGCAAAAGAGCTTCGCCGCGTCGTTGAGCCTTTGATTACGCTAGCTAAAACGGATAGCGTTGCTAACCGTCGTTTAGCATTTGCTCGCACTCGTGATAACGAAGTTGTGGCAAAACTGTTTAACGAACTAGGTCCACGTTTTGCTACCCGCCAAGGCGGTTACACTCGTATCCTAAAAGCTGGTTTCCGTACTGGTGATAAAGCTCCAATGGCATTCATTGAGCTTGTAGATCGCCCAGTAGCAGAAGAAGCAGCTGAGTAATAGTTCGTTTGAACTTATAAAAGCCGAGCGAAAGCTCGGCTTTTTTGTATCTTGAATATTCTCCGTTATCCAACAAGGTTTAGATATTTAAAGATCGACATAAAAAAAGGATTAGCATTACGCTAATCCTTTTTAGTCTCAATCGCCAAATAGCGATGAATCGTCACTGCACTTACAGAATCGCTAGAAGTTCAACTTCAAATACTAGCGCAGCAAATGGTGGAATTGCAGCGCCAGCGCCACGCTCACCGTATGCAAGATCTTGTGGGATGTATAGTTTCCACTTAGAACCGACAGGCATTAGTTGAAGAGCTTCAACCCAACCTTTAATTACACCGGTCACTGGGAACTCTGCAGGTTCACCGCGAGATACAGAGCTATCAAATACAGTACCGTCAGTTAGCTCACCGTGGTAATGAACGCGTACTTGCTTGTCTGACGTCGGGATTTCACCTGTACCTTCAGTCATTACTTCGTATTGTAGGCCAGACTCAAGAACCGTCACTTCTGGGCGTAGAGCGTTGTCTGCTAGGAAAACTTCACTGTCTGCAGATGCTGCTTTTGCCGCTTCAGCACGAGTCGCTTCAGCACGAGTGTGTAACTCTTGTAGTGCATTGTTAATTTCATCAATTTCAATTGCTGGCATGTCACCAGTGAGAGCCGTTGCGATACCAGCCGCGATAGCGTCAACGTTTAGGCCTTCAAGACCACTACCAGCGAGTTGTTGACCCATTTGTAGGCCAATTCCGTAGCTTGCTTTTTGCTCAACAGTTTCGAATTTTACTTCAGACATGAATGTCACTCTTAGTTAAATAAATTTAAGCGGTAAAGGATACCAGTTAACGATACAGGTTTAAACGGCTGAGAAGAATTGCTACTTCTGAGCTATCACAATGTGAGCTTTATCTTACATCGGCACAATAACGATGAGATTTTACCACTCAATGACGTTCTGTATAGAAATGAGATATACTCGTTGTTTCTTGGTTTTTATACTCTAGTAATGATATTTCGGAGGCGGATAGTAATGAATCGTCGTAAAAAGAAGCCACAAAGTACGAATTATTTGGGGCTTGTCCTGGCTCAATTGAAAGGCATTGAGTGGCATCGGTACGAACAAACGCTACGAACTCTGTGGTTGCAACTTCCCAAGCTTCATCAGCGTGCATTGATGGTACTCATTCCAGGGTTGATTATTCTGTTACTTTTACCAAGCGTTACCATCAAAGAAACCGTTCAAACACCGACGAACGAGCGTGTAGAAATTGCTATCAATACACAAGGGCTAAGTGAGCAATCAAGTCAAAAAAGTATTTCACCTGATTCTGACGTTTGGAATGAATATACGGTAAAGACTGGCGACACATTAGCGAAAGTGTTTCGGATTAACGAATTACCCATGGCCGATTTGAATGCGCTGGTTGAAATTGAAGGCGGCGATAAGCCGTTGAGCCGGATTAAGCAGGGGCAATTGGTCAGATTCAAACTATCAGAAGATGGCAGGTTGGACATACTACAGCTTTCAAAAAGCAAAGATTCAGTGATGTTTTTCCGACTCTCCGACGGAGGTTTTGGCCGAAGCAAGTAGTGATGACGCCTTCAACAGTTTCTTGACTGGCAGTATTGGTAGGACTATCAGAGCGATTCCCAGTAAGGTCAGCAAATCTGGAATTTCAGCAAACCACCATATCCCAAATAAGGTGACGAACAGTAAGCCAGTATATTCTGCTATCGCAATTTGGTAAGCGTGTGTTTTCTTATAAGCCATGACAGCGAATGCATTGTAAACAAGAATGAGGGATGCGCTTAATGCCACCCAGCCTAGCTGGACTATTTCAATAGGTTCCCAAAATACCCAAGCAAGTAACCCTGAGGTGGGTAACGAAAACAATGTTGTCCATACCAGAGTCGTTATGACCGGTTGTTCTTTGGGAATGAGTCGAACCAAAATATTGAATAGTGCGAGTGTCAATGCGGTTCCCAGAGCAAAAATCGCTGCCCAATGGAATTGAGATGGGCGCAGAACGATCAAAACCCCTGCAAAACCAATCATGGTTGCAAACACTTTGCTCATATTCGGTTTTTCTTTTAATAACCACAACGACAGTGGCAACATCAGTAGTGGTGCTGCATAAAAAATCGCATTAGCCGTCGCTAAAGGTAAATGGGTGATAGCAACCATCATACATCCGCTACCAATGAGTACTAATGTGGCACGAGCTAAGGTGATAACTGGATTATCGAGTGCTTTTTGTTGTTTTGGTAAGCGTAGCCAAAATGGGACTAAAAGCACTATAGAGAATAGTTGTCTAAGGAAGATATACTGGAAAGGAGAGATTCCTCCGTCTAGGAGCTTGACTGCGACATCAGAGAGCGAGGCCGCTAAATTTCCTATTACGAGTAGAACAATACCCAACGATACGGCGGATAGTTTCAGCACATTATTTTTCCAGTCTCATATCTATGTGTGGAATACCATCTTCTAAGTACATGTCCGATATAGAGGTAAATCCATGCGAGCCATAGAAATCCGACAAATGTTGTTGGGCGCCGATAGTGATCGATTGATCTGGCCAGAGTGACTGACATTCAAGTAGTGCTCGTGTAATGAGTTGATGCCCCAGTCCCAACCCCCTAGCGCTATCCAATGTGGCAACACGACCAATGCTGACGTCGTCATAGCTGGTTTTCTGTGGAAGCAAACGTGCACAAGCGGCAAGCTTACCTTCATAATACCCCAGTAAGTGATGGACATCTTCGAAATGATCTTTGTCATCAAGTTCTGGGTAAGGGCAGTTTTGTTCAACAACAAATACGTTGACTCTCAATTTTAGGAGTTCATAAAGCTGAAATGTCGATAGCTGATCAAAGGGTAGCGTCTGCCACTCGATATGTTTCATTCAATAATTGCTCATTAAGAAAAGTATCTTGCAACTATACCAATGAACTATTTTTCAACGCATTAACAATTGTTAATTACTGAGAAGTATTCTTGATTCGACTTAGGCTAATCGCTGTAATACCCAGATAAGCCGCGATCTGATAGTCGTTAAGACGGGTGAGAAGTTCAGGATAGTGTTGGCAAAATAGTTTGTAGCGTTCGCGAGGAGTGAACAGCAGCATAAAACGTTCTTTGCTTTCTTTAAACATGAGCTGGCTTTCTAGTAATGTCAGGTAGACGCTATGTTTTTCAGATCTCCAGTGGTGAAGGACATCGATTGGAAGATGAACGAGAAGTGTTGGAGTCAGTGTTTCTAATAGGTAGGGTGAAGGCTGAGCTTTTATGACACTTTCAAAACCTATCATCCAATCTTGCTCCCAATAAAACTCTTTACTGAACTCTTTCCCTTTATCGGTAAGGTAGCTCGCGTGACAGATCCCTTCTAAGACAAAATAGATCCCGTCAGCAAGCTCACCTTGATTGACTAATATGTGACGAGTCGGTAGTTCAAGCAGTGAGCTAGATTGAACAAGCGCATCAATATCGGTAGAGCTGAACTGTTGCTCGGTTAAATATGTTATAAATCGTTCCGTCATTTTTGCCCCATAAAAAAGCCGCTACGACAGAGTAGCGGCCTATTACTCTAACTAACTGTTCGTTATTTTTGTAGATTAATCTTATAGACAGCAAACCCAACATCGTCTGTTGATACTTTTTGCATTGGGTATTGACCTTTGTCTTTAATAAATTGTGCCGCTTTATCGCTTGGAGAGGTCTCGAAGCGAATATCCAGAGCTTGCTCTGTCACAATTGGCGCAAACGACCAGTTGTTATCGGCACTAGGTGTGACTTCACCCTTATCTTGGCTTACGCGAGAAATATAGTTGGCAACAACCGTACGGTTTTCATCGGGTGATTCAAAGGCGATGTAGTCAGAACCAGTGCCTGGGAATTTGTTACTAAAAGCACGATAGTTATTCGTTGCAATAATAAACTCTTGTTTAAGATCGATAGGCTTACCCTGATACGTTAAACCAATGATACGTGAAGCATCAGGGTTAACCGCTTTACAGTTGCCATCATATTTGGCGGGCTGGGTTACGTCGATTTGGTAATTAACCCCATCGATAACATCAAAGTTATAAGTACGGAAGCCATCCCAATCAATCAGCGATTGTGGTGCTGTTACATTGGTATCAATGTGTTTGAATTGACCTGCACTGCACTCTAGCCATTCTTTAACTTCATGGCCAGTGACTTTAAGTGCAACCAGTGTGTTCGGATAAAGGTATAAATCAGCCGCATTACGGAATGTTAGCTGCCCCGACTCAACTTCAGTAAAGTTGGCTGGATCATTTTTACGTCCACCTGCTTTGAATGGAGCCGCAGCTGAAAGTACCGCAATACCATCTAGGTCTGGATCACCTTGGATAAACCTCTCTACATAATCTTTCTGCGCAAGGTTGACGATTTGCACGGTAGGATCATCTTGAACCAGCGACAAGAAACTGTACATCACATCATTTGCTTTACCAATTGGCTGGTTTACAAATTCGCGAGTTCCCTTGTGATCGTCTTTTAGCGCGTCAAGAATGCCGGCATCGGCGTCCGCTAGTGATGCCTTACTGGCTTTATCAAAGATAGGACGTGCCTGTGATTGCCCTTCAACAACCGCCCATTTCCCGTCTTGTTGCTTAAGAACTAAGTCCATCACGCCAACATGGCTTCCCCAGCGGCCAGGCATAACTGCAGTCACACCATTAATGGTGCCTTTTTCATTATCTACCCCTTGAATATTATCAAAACCTTTACCAGGGAAGACTGAATGAGAGTGGCCAAAAGCAATGGCGTCAATACCGTCCACTTCTGAGAGGTAATAAGTCGAGTTCTCTGCACCTAGCTTATGAGGATCGGAAGAAACACCAGAGTGAGGAATCGCAACAATAACATCCGCCCCTTCTTTCTTCATTTGAGGCACAAGTTCTTCAGCTATTTGCTTGATATCTTTGGCAAAGACTTTACCTTCAAGATTCTTCTTATCCCAAACCATGATCTGTGGCGGTACAAAGCCAATGTACCCTACCTTGATCTCATGGGTTTGCCCATCTGTATCGGTAAAGCTATGAGCTTTGATTAAATAGGGCTGGAAGTAGTGCTCATCGGTTTTTTTATCAAACACATTGGCACTGATATAAGGGAAGTTTGCGTCATTGATGGTTTCGGCTAGAAACTCTAACCCGTAGTTGAATTCGTGGTTACCAATGTTACCTACATCATAATTGAGTTGATTCATCGCCTTGTAGACAGGGTGAACTTCACCTTCCGTAATACCTTTGGCCGCCATGTAGTCACCCATAGGGCTGCCTTGAATCAGATCGCCATTATCAACCAACACGCTATTTGTGACTTCTTGCTGGGCTTGCTTAACAAGAGTGGCTGCGCGAGCAAGGCCAATTTTTTGTGATGGTTTGTCTTTGTAGTAATCATAATCCATCACATTCGTGTGTATATCGGTTGTTTCAATAATTCGTAGCTTGATAGTGTCAGCCATGACAGGGCCAGCCATCATTAGCATGCCACCAAGTACTGCTATTGATATAGGTTTCACTGCAATTTTCATTGTTTACTCCATTACGAGGATAAAGAATAACTACGAGTAATGTAACAAAACATAATGTAACAATGCGTTACCGTTTGGTTAAAGTGTGATGAAACCATGTCTAGAGTGCTGTAACTGCCTACAAGATCCCATAAATATAGATTGCCTGACTGATTAATAGTGAATTGAAAAATCACTGTTATAGAACCGTTATGTTATTCGGTTATAAAAAAGACACTTTTAGAATTTCAAGTAATATAAAGAGATCGCCATAATGGATGAACATTAAGAGGGAATGCCTCGATAGCGATGATTAAAGCCCTCCTTTCCCCGCTCTTTTTTGCCTAGATTATGGCTAGGTGACTATAGAGTATTCAGGGATTCATCGTATGGATACGAAGCGTGTCTAACGATGTGACAAGTTTAAAGCGCTGTTGTTATAGAGTGAGATGAATGTCCTGTCTCAAAAGTTAGATTGGTTCTTATCTAATGCTCAAATCAACAATAGTGCTATTGCCAACTCAATATAATCTTGACCAAAGATTTAGGGACAAAATTAAGCCTAAAGGCTTACAAGGAAATAGACATGGATCAACAACGCTTAACTCACTTGAAGCAACTTGAAGCTGAGAGTATTCATATTATTCGAGAGGTCGCTGCTGAGTTTGATAATCCAGTGATGATGTACTCGATTGGTAAAGACTCCTCAGTAATGCTTCACCTTGCACGCAAAGCTTTTTACCCAGGAAAGATTCCTTTCCCGTTACTTCACGTTGATACGGATTGGAAGTTTCGAGAAATGATCGAATTTAGAGATCGTATCGCTGAGAAATATGGTTTTGATCTTTTGGTGCATAAGAATCCTGAGGGTCTGGCAATGGGTTGTAGCCCGTTTAAGCATGGCTCTTCAAAGCATACCGACATCATGAAAACTCAAGGCTTAAAGCAAGCGTTAAATAAGTATGGTTTTGATGCGGCTTTTGGTGGTGCACGTCGAGATGAAGAAAAATCACGAGCGAAAGAGCGTGTCTATTCATTCAGAGATAAAAATCACACTTGGGATCCTAAGAACCAACGTCCAGAGCTTTGGAAAACCTATAACGGCCAAGTGAATAAGGGCGAAAGTATCCGAGTGTTCCCACTATCAAACTGGACAGAGCTTGATATCTGGCAATACATCTATCTAGAAAACATTGAAATTGTACCGCTTTACCTTGCTGATAAGCGTCCAGTCGTTGAACGAGATGGCATGCTCATCATGGCTGATGATGATCGCTTGGAGCTGCAAGAAGGCGAAGTCATTGAAGAGAAGTCGGTTCGTTTCCGCACTCTTGGCTGCTACCCATTAACCGGAGCGGTTGAATCAGAAGCCAATACATTGCCGGGCATTATAGAAGAAATGCTGGTGGCGACCTCAAGTGAGCGCCAAGGGCGTGCGATCGACCACGATCAATCAGGATCGATGGAATTGAAGAAGCGACAAGGTTATTTCTAAGGATCTAAGGACAGACTATGAACAATGTAATTGAAGCTCAGTTAGAAGAGCTTGGTATTGAAGGTTACCTAAACCAACATCAGCATAAATCATTACTTAGATTCCTGACTTGTGGCTCAGTAGATGATGGTAAAAGCACCTTAATTGGACGTTTGCTGCATGACACGCATCAGATTTATGAAGATCAGTTAGCGGCGGTTCATAACGACAGCCAACGTGTTGGTACGACCGGTGAGAAGCCAGATTTAGCGCTTCTAGTTGATGGTTTACAGGCTGAGCGAGAGCAAGGCATTACTATCGATGTGGCGTATCGTTACTTCTCGACGCAGAAACGTAAGTTCATTATTGCCGATACTCCAGGGCATGAGCAGTACACAAGAAACATGGCCACAGGTGCGTCTACTTGTGATGTTGCCATCATTTTGATCGATGCACGTAAAGGTATTTTAGACCAAACACGTCGTCACTCATTCATTTCTAATTTAATTGGCATTAAGCACTTTGTTGTTGCGGTCAATAAAATGGACTTGGTCGATTATTCGCAACAGACGTTTGAAACCATTCGTGATGATTACTTAGCGTTTGCTGAGAATCTACAAGGTGAAACCGATATTCAGATTGTTCCGCTTTCAGCATTAGAAGGCGAGAATGTTGCGTCTCCAAGTCAAGAGATGACGTGGTTTGAAGGTCCAACGTTGCTTCACCTTCTAGAGACCGTTGATGTCGATCGCTCTAAGACGGAAGGCGAATTTAGATTCCCTGTTCAATACGTGAATCGTCCGAATCTCGATTTCCGCGGCTTTGCCGGTACGATCTCATCTGGCATCGTGAAAGTTGGTGATGAGATTAAAGCATTACCTTCTGGAAAACGCTCCAAAGTGGCTCGAATCGTTACTTTTGATGGTGATTTAGAGGAAGCACAGGCAGGTCTTGCTGTGACCTTAACGTTAGAAGATGAAATCGATATCAGCCGTGGTGATTTGATTGTGTTAGAACAGTCAGAAGTGGAATCATCCAATCATCTTGCCGCTGATGTGGTTTGGATGACAGAGCAACCGCTACAGCCCGGTCGAGAGTACGACATCAAGATTGCGGGTAAAAAGACGGTGGGCCGAGTGGAATCCATTCGTTACCAATATGATATCAACAACCTTTCGACGCATTCAGCCGCTGAGCTTCCTTTGAATGGCATTGGCTCATGTGAGTGGTCATTTACCGAGTCGGTGGCTTTAGATAGCTATCAAGCTTGTACAGACACCGGTGGTTTTATCATTATCGATCGCCTGACAAACGTTACTGTTGGTGCAGGTTTAGTGCGAGAAAGTTTGGCACAGGTTGAACAGCCGGTTAGCAATGTTTCAGCGTTTGAAATAGAGCTTAATGCACTGGTTCGTAAGCATTTCCCTCATTGGGATGCAAAAGATCTGAGTCAGTTACTAAAGTAACCGTGCCTAGTTAAACGTACATAGTTAAGTATTTCAACCCAGAAATTAAAGTAACAATTGGAAAAGTAACAGTATGAAGTGAGCAGTCACTATCATATTTAAGGATGAATTATGTGGGAGCAAGGATTGGTTATGGCGATGCTACTTGGCATCATCACGTGCTTGCTTGTCACACGGATTAAGCCAAGTATCATTTTTGCTGGAGCGTCGTTTTTAGCTTTTATGGTTGGATCTATTGAGCTGAAATCCATTGCGACTAATTTCACTAATTCATCCTTATTAACATTAGTTTTGTTGATTTTAGCCTCGTGTGCTTTAGAAAAAACGCGTTTAATCAGTTGGGTTAGCCGAAATATTTCTGAAGGTCGCTTGGGCACAGTAGTGGCAAAACTGGGTATATCCACGGCATTATTGTCTTCCTTTACCAATAATACGGCCGTGGTTGTATCGTTAATTGGGGCGATAAAACGCAACCAGAGACATGCGCCTTCAAAACTCCTTATTCCGCTTTCTTATGCGGCGATTTTAGGGGGGACTCTCACTCTTATTGGCACCTCAACAAACCTCATCATCAACAGTTTTGTTGAAGATGTAGGCTTACCCAGTTTAACCTTTTTTACCCCGACATTAATTGGCCTCGCGGTATTAGTCGGTGGTGTGCTTATTTTGATTCCACTCAGTTATCTTCTGCCGGATTACGATGATCATGGACAAGATGACTTACCTTATTTCTTAGAAGCCATCGTTGAGCCCGGCTCTCCGCTGGTGGACAAAAGTATTAGCGAAAATAAATTGCGTGCTTTGAGAAAACTCTTTCTCGCAGAGGTGATTCGTGATGGGAAAAGTGTCCCATCGGTTGAGCCGGACTTTGTGCTTCAAGCCAAAGACAGATTACTGTTTTGTGGTGACATAGAAAGCGTAGCAACGCTGCAAGAAATTCAAGGTTTAACCCTGTTCGGACAACATCATCTTAATGGTCAGGGCTTTATAGAGGCTGTCGTGAGCTCATCGGCGAGTTTTTGCAACAAAACACTCAAATCGAGCCACTTCAGAGACCGATTTGATGCCGTTGTGGTCGCTATCAGAAGAGGCCATGAGCGTCTAGAGGGCGGCTTAGGTAATATTGTTTTAGCGGCTGGAGACACCTTGGTGTTGGTCCCAGGAAAGCGTTTTGAAACGGAGCGCCGCGCTCATCGCCGTGAATTTGTGCTGATTAATGATTTGGATTCGAGTGCCAAGCTTGATGCCAATAAATCCAGCATCGTGCTACTCGGTTTTGCTTTGGTTATTGGGCTAGCCTTGACTGAAGTCGTGCCTATTATCAAAGGGCTGCTTGTCTATTTACTCGTTATGCTGGCGTGTGGAATTGTCAAAATCAACGAACTACGCCGCCGTTTTCCCGTCGATATCGTTGTTATCGTTGGATCCGCGTTGTCGATCGCTCAGTTGATGCTCTCTTCCGGTTTGTCCATGAGGATGGGTGAAATGTTTATGGAAGCCTTTAATGGTTGGGGCGTTTTTGGGGCATTGGTCGCGGTGTATTTGATGACGTTGATCTTAACCGAGTTAGTGACCAACAATGCAGCAGCAGCCTTAGCTTTTCCCATCGCTTATAGCATGGCATTGGGATACAACGTTGATCCTATGCCATTCATCATGGCGGTATTGTTTGGTGCAAGTGCGAGTTTTATTTCCCCTTATGGGTACCAAACGAACCTTATGGTTTACAGTGTCGGCAACTATAAGCTGACCGATTATATTAAAATAGGGATCCCAATTTCGATTGTGTATTCAGTGCTTGTATTAAGCCTAATCCCTGTTTTCTTTCCATTTTAATTTAAAGGACTGTATTTTGAGAAAGAGTGCTAAGAAACGAACTATGAGGGCCATACAATGACGCAAAATAAAGATGAGAATGTTGTGTGGCACCAACATGTTATAGATAAAACGTACCGAGCGAAGATAAAGCAACAGAAGCCATCAGTACTTTGGTTTACTGGCTTGTCTGGTGCCGGGAAATCGACGGTTGCCGGCGCACTTGAAAATAGGCTTGCAGAAATGGGCTACCACACGTATTTGCTTGATGGAGATAATGTTCGTCACGGTTTATGCAGTGATCTGGGTTTCTCAGAAAAAGATCGCCGAGAAAATATTCGTCGCATTGGTGAGTTGTCTAAATTGATGGCCGATGCTGGGCTTATTGTATTGTCTGCTTTCATTTCTCCACACCGTTCAGAGCGTCAGTTAGTCCGTGAGATGCTGCCTAATGGTGAGTTTTTGGAAGTCTTCGTCAATGCACCTTTAGATGTGTGTGAGAAGCGTGATCCTAAAGGGCTTTATAAGAAAGCGAGAGCGGGTGAAATTGCTAATTTTACGGGAATTGACTCCGTGTATGAGGCGCCCGTTAATCCTGAGATTGATTTACTGGCGGGTAAGTACACGATTGACGAGTTAGTCGAACAATGCCTTGTGGTACTGAAAGTTCAAGGCATTATTCAAGCTGACTAAACGGTGTGATGTATTGTGCTTTTTACATCTGAGTGCACGATAAATTTTTGACTCAGTAGTGCGATCACTTGGTCGTAGTACTGAGTATTCGGTTTGTTTCCGAGTAGCTTACACAGTTCATTTCCCGTAGGAGTAAAGCGGTAATAGAGCAGCCGAGTTCCTTTCCCTTGAGGCTGGAGAGAGTGGTTCTTCCCTTGGTAACTGAGTGGAAGTGGTGGATCTACTTCGATTTCTCCAGATTCCAGTTCAGTACCGTGCAGTAAACCGAGCTCGATCAGCACTAAAAGGCTTGAATAGGGGACTTGGAAGTTACCGGTGTTGACCGCAGTTGTCGTATCTCGTTTTCCCAAGCTAAAAATACCATTACGTGCTTTATAGCCAACCAATAGCTTCTTGCTGTTGTCTGCACCGAAACTGCAGGCTAGAGACGCTGCCTTCTGTAGAACTTGTGCTTCCTTCGGACTCATGTCTTGTAATATTTTGAGGGCTTTCATTGAGGTTGAGCCTGGGTTGGTAATTTCTCTTTTTAAAACTTGAGCCCATAGCCTTTGCATTGAAGGGTTGTGTATCTCTTGTGCCATATCAAAATAGCGGTATAGCCAATCTTTGTCTGGCTTTCCTGCTGTTTCATCACGACATGCCATATGCGTCGCTTTTAAGATTTGCTCTAGATTTTTTTGACGTTGTTCTTGACGTTTTCGTTCTCTTTTTAATGCTCGGTCAAGAGGAGATAGCTCGCCAGACTCGTCTTGCAGCAATGCATCTAAGCCGTAGGTTTGAGCAATATTCAGCACGCAGCTTGCACTGTCTTTAATGTAACTCGACTTTTTCTCTTGTTGCTTTGTGCTGCTGCCTGTCGGTTCGTGTTCGATAGTGACGGGCTTATTATCGTTTGCCATGCATATTTCCTCATGCCACTGAGTAGTTTCAACTGATTAAAATGTAACGTGTTATGAATCGGAGTTCTAGAAAAACAAAGAATGGCCGTTAAAAATTGAGACTACCCAAAATGATAACAATTTGTTAAAGTTGTTATCATTGGTTGCGAGGGTTTATGAAGTACGTAAAAGAGAGTAAATTTAAGAAGCACCTATCAATCGCTTTGCTATTACTGCTATATATGGCTGTGCTAGCGTATTTATCTAGCTTTTTATCATAAAATAGAGGATTGATAGGCTTTAGGTTAATTTAACAATTACATATCATCGTATTCAGCGATGGCTGTCCCTTCTATTAAATACGCGGTTTCAGCAAGTTCGTGACTGAGCGTTTCTGTTTTTAACGTCCCTATTACATATATCACATCCCATAGTTGTTGAACGGGTGCTCCTTCAGGGAATTTCACGTAAATGATTTGATTTGGTGGCGGTGGTGGAACGTGAATACATGCTCCAAAATACGGTACCAAAAGAAATTCAGTTACTTTGTTTGCATCCCCTTCGAGTGGGATAACAAAGCCCGGTATTTTGACGATACTGTTGTTCAGTTCTTGGCGTACCGAACCTACCTTAGATTGGGCCATTGTATCACCTGAGTGATCTAAGGCCGGCATCCCTACAGCATCAAATTGATTACGCTCGCTTTCAGGCACTAAATCAATCCAATCAAGTACCATTGCATCGTCAGACGCTAGGGTGATATTGGGTAGCAGTACCGAAAAACACAGCATTATCGATAAGAAAATTTTGTTCATAGTGTTACCTAAATTCTGATTGTCATGCCATCACTAAGCGATTGTCGATAAGCTCTTAGTGCTGGAATAAAGCCGATGATGATACCAGCAAGTTGAACAAACCCTAATAGAATCCATTCATAGGTTGTCATTGCCCCCATGGTGATGGTTATCCCAAATTGTTGCTGAATGATAGGTTGCCCAACGGCCAAAGCTAAATATAAGCCGCCTACGCCGACTAAGATACCTAAAAATGTCAGCGCGCTCGCTTCACTTATTAATAGTGCAAACACATGCTTTGGTTGCGCTCCCATTGCTCTGAGGATCGCCATTTCTCTTCTGCGCTCTTGCAAGCTGGTCAAGAGGCTACTGAGCATTCCAAGGAGACCAGCAATAACAACAAATACCGAAACGGCCATAAGGGCTTGCTCTGCGACAGACATCATTCCCCAAAGTTCATGAAGTGCAACACCGGGCATGATGGCACTAAGAGGCTCTTGTGTGTAAGTGTTAATTTGGCGTTGCAGTGCAAAAGTTTGAATTTTCGATTTTAGCCCCACCATCATAGCGGTAATTTGTTTTGGTTCAAATTGGTGTTGATTCAACTGATCCGCTGACGGCGTATTCCCCAGATGTGCACCTGATTCCCAGCCAACATGAATCGCTTCAATTGCTTCGAGCGAAACGTGGACTGTTTTATCTACGGGTGTGCCTGTGGGTGCAAGAATACCGACGACGGTAAAGGGAAGGTTGTCGTGTCTTGCAAACCCGACATCTCCGATGCCATGGGCAATAATGATTTCACTGCCGACCTGATATCCAAGAGATTTAGCAACATCCGACCCTACGACTGTTTCAAATAGTTGACTAAATGACTGGCCGCTACTAAAGGTTAGTGATTGCTTACTTCCGTATTTGTAATGTTGGAAGTAGCTTTCATTGGTTCCCATGACTCTAAATCCACGATGAGAATCACCCAAGGAAATCGGAATAGCCCAATCAACCGCATTATGTTGACTGAACTCTTGATAGCTTTTCCAGTCGATGTTGTTGGTGGCATTCCCAATTCTGAACACAGAGTAGAGCAGTAAGTTTACCTGCCCTGAACGGCCACCAATGATTAAATCAGTGCCCGATATGGTATTGGCAAAGCTGTTTTTAGCTTGAGTTCGGATACGCTCGACACCCATCAGTAATATGACGGAAATAGCGACGGTTAAAATAGTTAGAATGGCGGTCGTTTTGCGGTTTCGAACGCTCTTCCAAGCTAGGCTAGTTATCGCAGTCATTGGCTTTCACCTGCTTTATTTAGTTGCTTTAGGTTAATGGACCGATCAAAGAGCGCTTCGAGTGTTGGATCGTGACTCACAAATACTAAAGTTGAGTTAGCTAGGTTCGCTTGCTCCAGAAGTAACTCAATGAAGGCTGTTCGGTTGTCGTGATCGAGTGCGGAGGTCGGTTCATCTGCGATAATCAGTTTGGGTGAACCGATCAATGCGCGCGCTGCTGCCACACGCTGTTGCTGGCCGATACTGAGTTCAATCACTGGCTTGTCGAGGAGATCTTGAGGCAAGTGCAAACGGCTCAATAGGTCCTTCGCTTCTTGCTGCATCGATTGTTGTAGTTGCTGCTTGCGTCGAGAGGAAAATTGGCAGGGTAAAGTGACATTTTCAATCACGCTTAAATAAGGCAATAAGTTAAATTGCTGAAAAATATACCCGATATTATCTGCTCGGAATTTATCGCGTAAGCTTGGGCTTAGCGCTCTAATCTCCGTCCCTAGCACATCCACTCGGCCTTGTTGAACTTGGTTGATACCAGTAAGCAATCCTAGAAGTGTCGATTTTCCGCAGCCACTGGGACCTTTAATGAAGACGTGTTCACCTTCTAAAATAGAGAATTCAGGGATATCTAAAGTCGCTTGGCGGGCATTCGGCCAAGAGAAACGTAAGTTCGTAATGTTGACAACCGGAGTCACGGCATCAGACAGGGTGCTGTCCATCTCAAATTCCAATCATTGAAAGTTTGTTAGGGGGAATCACCCCCTAACAAAACAGGTTAGAAAGATAGTGTGTTGTTTTTTGGCGTTAACTTAGTCGCGGATTGTGCTTTATCTGTGAGTAAGTTGACACTGATCGATTGAGTTGGTTCAAACAATGTAAACCAATCTGTCGAGATAGTTTGCAGCTTGTTTATGTCATCACAATGAAAATGGTACTCAACGGTGAAGGTTCCGTGCCCATCACTGTGATCATGGTCGTGATGTTCGTGTTTGCCATCATCGTGATGTCCATGCTTGTCATGGTCATGATGTTCGTGTTTCTCG
>NZ_AJYQ02000017.1 GCF_000287055.2 Vibrio genomosp. F10 str. ZF-129
CCTTTCAACGTAATAGGCCGCCTAACGCCTAGCTAAGCTGCACATAACCTAGGCATATACTTTTGCGAAGCGAAAAAGCCTAGCGTGAAGTGTCTGCTTAAGCGCCTTGTTAACTTGATCTATCCATCGAGTGCAATCTTCTATGCCGACTTATAAGCTTGTTTGAAAATGATGCGACATAATCAATATTACAATCAACACCAAATAAGCTAATTTTCTTTTGAGCAGCAAGCTCAAAACCATTCAACTTCGTATTCCAAAAACGCTTGAGCGACTCTTCCTTATTAAAATGCAATATGACGCCTGGAAAATTCAAGCGACGTAGTTCTTCATACTTAACCACTTCCACTCTATCAATAACTTCCCAGCTAATAAAACCATATTTAAAATGATAAATACCATCGTAACTAATGACCAATATTGTTCGGCCTTTTGCCATCATCCATATTTCGTACATTATGAAAGTACTAAAAATCCCAACAAGGGCATTATCCATTACGCTACTAGTTGGTGTTACGCAATAAATACCTGCAAATACAATACCTATTAAAATAAACCTTGTTTTGTACACTCTCACACCAACCGGTAGATCTACCATTCTTGCTCCATCAAGTTAACGCCCAATTAAGGGGTGAGCAACGCTACCACCCGACCTAAAGCATTGTACCGTAACCACTAAAATTGAAGTAGAAGCAAAAATGCCAAGCGTTGGGAATCCCTCTTAAATTGTTTGTTATGCCCGTCTCAACTAGTTCAATGTATTAGCATCAATTTTAGTGAACTCCGCTCTCAGTGTTGACAGCTTAATAGGCTTTGACTTGTGAATTTTCCCAAAAGAGTCAGTTACTTGGAAACGTATCTTTTCATTACTATTTAGTCTCAGCTTACTTTCTAGCAACGATAAGATCTGCTCTAAACTAGTTTTCTTTAAATACTCTTCCCCCGATTCAACTCTTTTCGGATACTTTTCGTCGGGAGTAACTATTTGATGTAAATCTATCTCGTCTATTTTACGAGGAATTTTAATGCAAGGTGAGTGAATATAGAGGTGTTGTGAGCCTACATTCAATACACGAATTGATAGATACATCTGGTCAAATTTAACATCGTTAGCCGTTTGGATGAGACCAGCTTGATAGATTGGAGAAACTTCTAATTTTCTTCGTTGATCAAGAAATCGATAGAACATCATGAGTAACGTAGCCAAAAGTGCAGATATCGCACTCAAAAGTGCGATCATAAAGTTTAACTGATTTTCATCCACAATAAGCTTCCTATTTCGTAAAAGGGCATAACGCCGCATTAAGGTGTGAGCGGCGCTT
>NZ_AJYQ02000018.1:0-120247 GCF_000287055.2 Vibrio genomosp. F10 str. ZF-129
GAGCTTAGAGCTTAGAGCTTAGAGCTTAGACTTCAAACTCAGCAACCAGGCTATCCAACTTCTGGCATTGTTCCGATAAGCTCATGCAGGCATTATCTGCGCTGTTGACCATCTCAACCATTTGGTAGCTATTATCAGCGATGCGCTGAACGTTCTCATTGACTTCATTACTGACATTAGATTGCTGGCTCGCAGCCGACGCAATTTGTGTGTTCATTTCGTTCATTTGTGCAATGGAATGACGAATTTTATCCAATGATTCCGCAGCGGATCCTGCTGTATCGATAGTGGCGTTACTGCTTTCCTTACTTGCTTCCATCACATTTACGGCTTGCTTTGCCCCTTCTTGCAGTTTTTCAATCATGGATTGAATTTCACCGGTACTTTCTTGTGTTCTGCTCGCCAGTGAACGAACTTCATCAGCAACGACCGCAAATCCTCTTCCTTGCTCACCAGCTCGTGCTGCTTCAATCGCGGCATTGAGAGCCAGTAAATTGGTTTGATCAGCAATGCCACGAATAACATCGAGTATTGATACGATGTTGCCTACGTCGGTATCTAATGTATGAATCACTTGGCTAGCATTGTCTATTTCAGTAGAGAGGCTTTTCATTGATTCGACCGTTTGGCCCAAAATAGCACTGGTTTGGTCTGCTTCATTATTTGCACTGCTACTTGCTTGAGCGGCATCATTGGCATTGTCACTCACTGTGGAACTGGTCACTTGCATCTCATGTACTGCAGTGGCCACAAGCTCACTTTCTTGTTGTTGATTGGAGCTAAATAGAGCAATGCTTTGAGTGAGGGACTTAATGTTTTCCATATCTGCACGAACTGCATTTGAAGAGATAATGACTTCTTCAACCGTCACATGAATCTTCCCGACAAATTGATTGAACGAGTTTGCGACGCGGCCTAGTTCGTCTTGGCTGGTTACTTCCAGGCGCTTCGATAAGTCACCATCGCCCTGTGCAATCTCGGCCATCGCTTTTTCAATACTTCTAAGCGGGGTAATGACGAATCGTTTGATCATCCAAAAAGCGATAGCGCCCGCGATAAGTGCGATAACTAGGCCAGTCTCTACGGTCAGTTTTGCAGATGTGATCGAGCTTTTCACATCGTCGCGAAGTATGTTCTGTTTTTCTTCTATTTGATTACTGATCGCCTTAAGGCTACTTCGCATCGCTTTAAATTCTGCGTTAATCTTGTCTTCATTGTTAGACAGGTAATCAGAAGCGTTATCTGGCTGATTGATCATTGGCTCGTATAACTTTATCCAACGTTCCGTAGCAGTAATTAATTCCTTGAGGTCGGATTCTCCACCTTTTGGTAAAAAGCCAATATCAAAAAGGTTCTGTACCTTTCTCATCCTCGGCACAGCCTTATAGGCATTATCTTTAAACTCCGCGATATGGTACTGAACTTCGCTGCTCGATTGACTTCGCGCAATCCCTTGGGCCGCCACTGTTACCTGATACAAATCTCGATATGCATTTTCTAAACTGCCCATTGCAGGTTGAACGTTTTGGTTTAATAGGGTGTTGAGGTCTTCTTGCTTATTTGCCTGAATAACAGAGAGAAGAGTAGAAGCAATAAAAACAACCAATATCGTGAATAATGGAATGCTAATTTTCTGGGAAATGGATAAACGATTCATGAGGTTATTCCGTAAGTATGATGAATGTGATGCATATGAGTAAGTATGGCACGCTATTTAGGTAAATTATAGATAATGAGATCAATATTCACCAATTAAGAGTATTGATTTTCATAGAAATTTTCTATCGAAAAGATTAATGATTGTAAGTTATGAAGTTTGTTCCAACTTTCAACACCAGCTTTCAACACCATTTTTTAACACTATATGTGCCTGTAGTTCACGAATGCTATTCCATGTTGCGGGATAATGGTCGAGATAGAGTTGGTTTACACTATGACGAGCTAGTTTGACATGGCCAATATGTCAAACCCCTACAATAAACAACTATGCTTGTTTAACTATAAGAACGAGTAAGGAATAGTGCTGATGTCATCGTCATTTTATCAACAAATCCAAAATCAAATTAACGAAGTGAAAGAAGAAGGACTGTATAAGTCTGAGCGTGTGATTACTTCGGCTCAAAAGGCTTCTGTTTCTATTTCTACTGGGGAAGAGGTTCTTAACTTCTGCGCCAATAATTACTTGGGTCTGGCTAATCATCCTGCATTAATCGACGCGGCAAAGTCGGGTATGGATGAACATGGCTTTGGCATGGCATCGGTTCGATTTATTTGTGGCACTCAAGATTCACACAAAGAGCTAGAGCAAAAACTATCTACGTTCCTAGGTAAAGAAGACACGATTCTTTATACCTCTTGCTTTGACGCGAATACGGGTTTATTTGAAACAATTTTAGGTAAAGAAGATGCGATCATTTCAGATGCATTGAACCATGCGTCAATTATTGATGGCGTGCGTCTTTGTAAAGCAATGCGCTTTCGCTACGCAAATAACGATATGGAGCAACTAGAGCAGCGCTTAATCGAAGCGAAAGAAGCGGGTGCTCGTCATACATTGATCGTCACTGATGGTGTTTTTTCAATGGACGGCGTAGTGGCTAACCTTCCTGCTATCTGTGACCTTGCAGACAAGTACGATGCACTAGTAATGGTTGATGACTCTCACGCAGTGGGCTTCATGGGCCAAAATGGTGCAGGAACTCATGAGCATCATGACGTCATCGATCGCATTGATTTCATTACCGGAACACTCGGCAAAGCCATGGGTGGCGCTTCAGGCGGTTACACTTCTGGTAAGAAAGAAGTGATCGACTGGCTACGTCAGCGTTCTCGTCCATACCTATTTTCAAATTCAGTTGCGCCTGCGATTGTTTCAGCTTCTATCCGTGTCATTGATCTTCTTAAAGAGTCTGGCGACTTACGTACTAAGCTGTGGGAAAACGCAGCACATTTCCGTACTCGTATGGAAGCGGCTGGCTTTACGATGGGCGGTGCTGATCACGCGATCATCCCCATTATGCTGGGTGATGCAAAAGTCGCGGCTGAGTTCGCTGAGCGAGCGCTAGAGAAGGGCATCTATGTGGTCGCGTTCTCATTCCCGGTTGTTCCTAAAGGACAAGCACGTATTCGTACCCAAATGTCAGCAGCGCACAGCCGCGAGCAACTCGATACGGCCATTGATGCCTTTATCCAAGTCGGTAAAGACATGGGGATCATCGCTTAATCAGGCGAGAGGAATAATTATGAAAATCAAAGCACTATCGAAACTAAAACCTGAAGAAGGCATTTGGATGACCGAGGTTGAAAAACCTGAAATGGGTCATAATGATCTTCTTATTCGTATTAAGAAAACCGCAATTTGTGGTACTGACGTACATATCTACAACTGGGATGAGTGGTCACAAAACACAATCCCAGTACCTATGGTAGTAGGTCACGAATACGTGGGTGAAGTTGTTGGCATTGGCCAAGAAGTTCGTGGTTTTGAAATCGGCGACCGTGTATCTGGCGAAGGTCACATCACATGTGGTCACTGTCGTAACTGTCGTGGCGGCCGTACTCACCTTTGTCGTAACACAACAGGTGTTGGTGTTAACCGCACTGGTGCGTTCTCTGAGTTCCTTGTGATTCCTGCGTTCAACGCATTTAAGATCCCTGCAGAAATCTCTGACGATCTAGCTTCAATCTTTGACCCGTTTGGTAACGCAGTACACACAGCACTTTCTTTCGACCTAGTTGGCGAAGACGTGCTAATTACTGGTGCTGGCCCAATCGGTATCATGGCTGCAGCAGTAGCAAAACACGTTGGGGCTCGCCACGTGGTCATTACCGATGTAAACGAATACCGCCTAGATCTGGCTAAGAAAATGGGCGTAACTCGCGCTGTTAACGTGATGGAAGATAAGCTAGAAGACGTGATGGCTGATCTCGGGATGACTGAGGGCTTCGATGTTGGTTTAGAAATGTCGGGCAACCCATCAGCGTTCAACAGCATGCTGACTAACATGAACCACGGCGGCAAGATCTCTCTACTAGGTATTCCACCATCCGACATGGCAGTAGACTGGAATCAGGTTATTTTTAAAGGCCTGGTGATCAAAGGTATATACGGCCGTGAGATGTTCGAAACTTGGTACAAAATGGCATCTTTGATTCAGTCAGGCTTAGACCTGTCTCCAATCATCACGCACCACTATAAAGTGGACGATTTCCAGAAAGGCTTCGACATGATGCGCTCTGGAATGTCTGGTAAGGTCATCCTAGATTGGGAATAGCCTTGGTTAAGTCAGTCTAGGCAGTAAGGGAAAAGTCGAGCACTATGCTCGGCTTTTTTGTTCGAATTCACCATTTTTCTTTTTGATGGCTAGAATCAGTGTGTAATGAGTCCGTAACTCATTTAATATGCGTTACAGCGTTTGTCTCTACAATTAAGGAGTAGAGGGTGGAAAAGGTTTACCTCGTTATTAATTTTTTACTGGGTCACAAAGGCCTAACTAGTGCTCTGATCTTGCTGTTGATTATCATGATTCGTCGCCTAATTTTGTCAGGTATTCGCGGCGATGACTTGTTCCTTTCAGAAGAACAGCGTAATTGGATGTCACGGACAAAAAATGGGGCCTTTGCGGCCTTTGTTATTTTAATATTCATGCTATGGCAATCTGAAATCGCGGAGTTTGCCTTATCGGTAACGGCGATTGCTGTGGCTATTGTGGTTGCTTCAAAAGAGATTATTCTTTGTTTTACCGGGTCAATTCAGCGTGCCAGTTCACGGTCGTTTCGTATTGGTGACTGGATAGAAGTTGGAAAAATAAGTGGTGAGGTAATTGAGCACAACTTAATGGCTACTGTTATCCAAGAGATTGATTTGCACCATGGTCAATATCACTACACAGGTAAAACCGCCACCTTGCCCAATAGCATGTTCTTTACGTTCCCAGTGAAGAACCTTAACTTTATGAAACGATATGTATACCACAGCTTTTCCATCGTCGTGCAAGACTTTGTTAACTTATATCCGATGATTGAAGGGCTTACGGAAAAGGTCGACGAGCATTGTTTAGATTTTATTGAAGTTGCGCGCCGATATAATATCGTGATTGAAAAACGAGCGGGCGTTGACTTACCGGGTCCGGAGCCACATATTCATATTAGTAGTATGCCAACTGGTGAGCAGTCTGTTCATTATATGATCTTTTGTCCAACTGAACGTGCTTCACATTTAGAGCAACTAATTCGAGAAGATTTTATGAAAGAATATCACCAGCGTTTTGAAATAAACACAGGTGATCCAGCTTAATCGCTGTCTATTTATTTTCTACTGGTCTTGTTAAAAGCATTGAACTGAATGAAGTGATCTATCTGATTCGGTATGACATTGCTGTAAAGCAAGCTAGTGTGGTTACTGTTGATGGTAACGTGATCCGTCAAACCGTTGATTTTTGTTTCCTCAACGGTGACGGTTCCATCCGACAACTTTTCACTCCCCAAAAGTATTGGCCTTAAACCTATTGATTGAGTTCCCGCGATACACCCTAGTTTTTGCGGGAAATCCCAAGTATCGTTATGTTTCTCCAGCCCATGCTTAGTCGAATTCCCTAAAATCGCGCCTAGACCTAATTCTGAAATTTTTTCAGCAATCGAAGCCCCTTGAATAGGCGAACCAATCGCGATGACGTGTGAAACTCGAACGTTAGATGGTTTTCGGCTTGTCAGGTAATGTTTGATCATCAACCCGCCAAGGCTATGGCCTACCAGTATATTGGTTTCGAAAGGGTCAAGAAGCGCATCAATCTGTTTGAAAACGTTTTCTGCGTTTATGTTAAGCGAATTGTAGCTAAGTACATCCGTGTGGTAGCCCAGCTTATCTAGGCGCTGACTTAATGGAAGCAGGGCAATACCATGCATGTAAAGGCCGTGCAGAAAGACTATTTTCATTGATCCACTCCTGCTAATTGTTGACATGAGATTAGAGCTTTTAGCCAACCTAACAAAAATTGAATGGAAATGGGGAGTTATTTTTAATGAACTTCTCAAATAGTGTTGTGAATCAATTCGATATTGAGCCGTTACGGGGAGTCATTTTATAAACAGTCATTTCACAAATAGCGCCATGACAAACACCTAGATTACAAAACATATGTTACATTCACTACACCAATGGAAGGCGCAGTAAACTATTGAAAAACAAAGCCCCAAAGGAGAAGTGGTGTTTAAGCTAGAGACAGAACATGTATTGCTACGTGATATGAAAAAAAGTGATGAAGCCGCCTTTATCGCTATTTCTCAAGACCCTAAGTATCAACGCTTTTACGATGAGTCAGATTGCGGTCCTGAAAAATACCGCCAGCTAACAGCGCTGTTCATCGAGCAAGCGGCAGAGAATCCACGTCGGTCGTTTCAATTGGCGATAGAGCACAAAGAGAGTGGTCTGTTTATTGGGACAGTGTGCCTGCGTTTGGAGCCAGACAATCAAGCATCTTTTGGTTGCGGGCTGAGTAGAGAATATCAAGGTCGAGGGCTGATCAAGGAAGCGGCCGTCGCCCTCGCAAGTTATGGCTTTTCTGAGCTGGGTGTCCACAGGATCTATGCAGAAACCATCAGTAAAAACAGAGCAGCTATCCATTTATGTCAGTCGCTTGGCATGAAGCAAGAAGCCTGTTTTCGTGAGCATCGTTTCTTTAAAAAGCAATGGTGGGATACGGTTGTACTAGCCGTTCTGAGCCATGAATGGCAAGTGAAGAGTGAGTAATATCGTGGGTATGATGATGCTCTAACCATCGTTAACCGCTTACTGGATTATTAGGAATAGAAATGAACGCAGTACAACAGGCTTATTTGGATCAATACCTATCAACGTTGACCCCAACCGAACAACTCAAATCATGCAAGGCTATTGCGGAACACTATTGCGCCGATGAATACAATGCAAATGAATGTGCCCGTTTAATTAGCCTTGGAATAAAGCGCGCTTCCTGCAGCCTAAAAGCAGGGTATGAGGCTGAAAATGAGCCTTTACCAGAAGTCGGACTGTTAACGGTCGTGCTTAACTGGAAACAAGAGCCAGTTTGTATCGTAAAAATGACGGAAGTTTCGATATGCCCGTTTAATCAAGTGACTCGAGAATTCGCCGAGTCAGAAGGAGAAGGCGATGGTAGCTACGAATGCTGGCGTGCTGCGCATATTAATTTCTTCTCAAAATATGCGCAAGAGGTGGGTGTCGAATTCAATGAAACCTCGAATTTAGTATTAGAGCGATTCGTTAAAGTTTACCCTGAGTAGTCTCTAAAACGGTCGATGACTCACCAGAACTTAACTACCAGGGTATTTCCTTGCCATCGAAGCTATAAAACTTGCCAGTATCTTCTGATGTCGTTGTTTCTATCATGCTAGCTAACTGAGCCGCGACGTATTGGGGAGTGAACAGCTTGTGTTCGGGCACGTTTTTTTGATAAGGCTTAGAAAGTGACGTGTCAGTGGTCCCTGGGTGGAAAGCAAACATACAGCAGTTATGCTTTTTCCGTTGCCACTCGATACTAATGGTCTTAATCGCCATATTCAAAGCGGCTTTCGAGCACCGATAGCTAATCCATCCCCCCAGTTGATTATCTTCAATGCTACCCACTCTGGCGGACAGAGAGACGAAATGGCTCAATGACTTTGATTTAAGGTGTTGGCCGAAGTATCGAGCTAATAACAGCGTTGAGACGGTGTTAATCGATAGATTCTGGTTAAAGAAATCCACATCAAAAGCATTGATGGTTTTTTCAGGTGAATGCTCTGGCCCGGTTAGCACACCAACCGCGTTGACCAAAACATCCAATTTTGGGATCGCATTCGCTAGCTCTTCTATATCACCTTCAGCCGTGACATCGACTTTATGCCAATTCAGGTTAGGGGCCGAAATATTAGGTTGAGCGTTGCGATAAGTCGCGTAGACAGTCTGGGTGTTATTGGAGGATAAAAAGTGCTCGATGAGCGCCAAACCAATACCACCGGAGCCGCCAATAATCAGTATGTTCAAAGGTCAGATCTCCATAATGGTTAGGGCGTGTTGATCACTATAGTACATACAAAAAGGCAGTTTGAGTATCAAAGTGACGTGTCTTCCCATCATAGGGCGATTCATTAAAAATCCGAGGGCGCTGTAAATTCGATAAGATCATGACTGACTGGGTGGCGCAGCTTCAGATACCCCGCATGCAAGTATAAGCGCTTATCTTTGAAACCGTATAAATCATCTCCGACAATCGGCGTATTAAGACCTGATGAATGGGCACAATGTACTCTAAGTTGGTGGGTTCGACCTGTTTTGGGGTACAAATCAACCTTGGTTCGGTGACCGATTGTTTCAATAACTTGATAGTCAGTTTGCGCGTTGCGGCCACTACGATGACACACCATCTGTCTTGGCCTGTCCTCTATGTCTCCGCGCAAGGGAAGTGCGATTGTCCCACTTCCTTGGTTCAGGAGTCCTTCAAGCAGTGCAGTATAACGTTTCACTACAGAGCGATTAATAAACTGTTGCTGAACGTGTTTGTTTGCCTCTGAGGTGAGCGCGAAAATGATCAACCCAGAGGTCGACATATCTAATCGATGAACAACCAGTGGCCCAGTGGCGTTAGGGTAACGAACTTGCATACGTGCATGAACAGAGTCGCTAATATACTTTCCCGATACCGATAAGAACTCGGCTGGTTTATTCACCACGACGAGCACATCATCTTCGTAGATGATTTCAAGCTCTTTATTTAAAGAAGGGGTTTGTTTTAGGGGACTTTCATCGGTTTCAATCCCTTCGAGCATGTGTTCCAAAATTTCAAAGCACTTACTTTGACATACGGGGTAGAGGTTTTTATGTTGGCGAATTTGATGGTAAGGCGATGCGCCCCACCAAAACTCTCCCAAAGCTAAAGGTGTCAATCCATATTGAAAAGCCGTTTGCAGTAATTTAGGCAGGTTTTCTTCACTCGAGCCCGCTATGGGGGCTTTTTGATCATTAGCTTCGTTTTTTTGGTTCGATCGGCCTAGATTGAACAGGTCATACGTGCTTTTTAACTCACCTTCACGATTTAAGAATCGACAGGATTTGTGCTTTTCATCTGCAATCCGCGCTATGACTTGTTGACGTTTTTGCTGTAGGTTTTTAATCTCGGTTTCGGTATCTTGAATAAGCGGAATTAGCTCATCAAGCAATTGATTCCATTTATTTTTAATCAGTTTTAGTTCTTGTTTTTCTTTACTGCTTTGGCGACCTAATTCGTGAATGATCGCTTTCAATTGCTGTTCATCAAGATCGTTACCGAGGCGCAATTCGGCTTCTTTGCGCCGTTCTTTACGCTTAGCTTTATTCAATACTAAAGCGGTTTGACCGTCAGTAATTTCAGTCTCAGCGTGGGCTTTCATGCTTGTATATCGTGCTTTTCTTTCTATAAATACCGGGTTGTCCGTTAGCGAGAGAATATGCGTATCCAGTGTGTTCTTTTTTTCAATCCATTGAGCTTGAGAATTCGTGTCAACACCAGGGTCATAAATAGGGTCAACGAAGAAATTTGGAATGTCACTTTCGTCAGGTAATTTAGAGCGCACACTAGATCCAGAAAAAGAGGATAAATACCCAAGTTCCCCTTGCTGGGTTTCGACCACTAAAACCGCAAACATTTTCCCTTGATCAGAAAAATCATGTTTCCATTCTTTCTGTGTTGCTAAATAGTGTTGCAATTCACTCATCGCAGTGACAGCAAGTGGATGAGGCGTATAGTAATAGGGAAACGTAAAGCGTTTTGGTCGTGGTAAGTGGTCTATTGAACGTTTAAAAGACGATAGCTTGTTTGCCAATACTGGTTGCGGATTCATTTTTTGTGCTCATACGTCGCAATACAAAGGTCAAGAAGAATGAGAGACAGCCCTTCATCGATGTGGGCGCATTTTACCTAGGGGATAACAGGCTGTACAGAAGTGAATTATGCTGCGGTAATAACACTTACATTCACTCAATTTAGAAAAATGCACCCAAAGTAAACACCATGATAGATAGGGCGGGAGAAGTTTTGGAGCGATTTCTGGGCTGGGTTTACATTGTAAATCTGATAAGTCAGTTGATTAGGGATCGCCGTTTCGATAATGAACATAAAGAAAAGCGCTGCTTCCTTGCAACGCTTGTACTCCGGCGGCCAAACCGAAAAACTGTATGTCATTAAGTATAGGCGTAGTTTTGATAAACTGCCTATTTTATTAATTTAAAGTGTGGCAGTGAGTTTGCCGGCCCGATGCGGTGCGAATTTGGTTAAAGTAGTGATGCGACTTTTGTAAGGTATCGAACTCTAGCATCCAAGTAGCACTGCGTTGAGAGACACATAATTGACCAATATGTAATACAAGGTCATCACTGTACTTATTCAAGACACTGAGTGCTTTTAATATCAACGGGCACTCTTCAATCGAGATGAACTGGAACTCACAATAGCTCTGGTTGAGTACCTCGAATGCACATTGTTGACGCCCCATTTTGAGTAATATTTGGGATTGCGCGATGGATGCATCCCTTAGCGTCGAGATGAGAGCGATAAACTGGCACACTTCCACCTCTTCTTTACATAGAGCTTCATTAATATGAAAAGGAATATAATGAAGTACATCTTCCAATAGACAATGTGCTTCTGGCCAGTGCCCTTGTTCCAATAATTGCTGGGCTTTTTGGAAGGTCCTCCAACATTGTTGAATATTCATCATAATCCTTTATTCAGCGAGATAAATTATTGTAAATGAAATTCATTATCATTTACAAGTGCCAAATTCATAATTGAAAGGATTTATTTAGAGGAGGAGCTAATGACATGAGATTGGTGGATATTTGTCCACTTAAACTCGATTTGGGTCTAAGTCACTAAAAAATCGATGAAATGCATCTAAACTGATTTAAGTACCAGAGCAATAATTACCAAGGAGGTAGTGATGGCGATTCAAAGATTGAACACTGAGCAACTTTATAACACGGCTCTATTAGAGCAGTTGCCTTGCAAATCGACCAAAGAACTGGCTCCCATTGACGAGATCGTCGGTCAGAAAAGAGCCCAGAAAGCCGTAGAGTTTGCCATGTCTATCAAAGAGAAAGGCTATAACATCTACGCGATTGGCCAAAATGGGTTGGGCAAGCGCACGATGATTTTGCGCTATTTAAACCGCCACAAACATGATTCAGACACCATGTTTGACTGGTGTTATGTGGCTAATTTTGAAGATATCCGCACACCCAAAGTGCTTAAATTACCTTGTGGAGTCGGAGCAAAATTAAAGCAAGACATAGAAAAGCTAATGACCAAGTTAGTCAATGCATTGCCTTTAGCGTTCGACAATGAAATGTACATCTCTCGTGCTGAAAAACTTAAAAATCAATTGGCAGATAAACAACAAGTTGAGCTCGACAAAATAGGTAAGGAAGCGAAAGAAAAGGGCATTAGCCTGACCTTAACCACACAGGGCGACTATCAGTTTATTGCGATGGATGGGGAGGAATTACACACTGAAGAATCTTTCGACGAGCTCAGCAAGAAAGATCAAGAAGAGTTCGGAGCCAGCATCGATGAATTGGAAATAGAGTTGCGATCAATGGTTCGTCAACTCACTGAATGGGAAGAGGGTTACAGTGAAAAAATTAAAAAGCTGAACGACGAAGTGACATTGGATGTCATTACCCACTTCATTAAGCAGTTGAAGCTTGATTACAATGGTTATTCCATGATCAAGTCATACCTCACCGACTTACAAAAAGACATTGTTGAAAATGCCGATATTTTCTTAGATGAAGCCGTCGAACAAGGTGAAATGGCCACCGCTTCATTAGATAAAAAGCTTCCGAGACGATACAAAGTGAACGTTCTGGTTAGCCGTTCAGGAGAGGACTTCCCCATTGTGGTTGAAGAGAGCCCGAATTATCACTCACTCTTTGGCTATATAGAAACAGCCACATTCAAAGGAACCGTATTTACCGATTTCTCGTTGATTCGGCCTGGCAGTTTGCACAAAGCCAATGGTGGCGTGCTAATGATGGATGCACAAAAAGTGCTAGAGCAGCCTTATGTTTGGGAAGGGCTTAAACGGGCATTACGCTCAAGGCAGTTAAGTTTCACCTCGCTAGAAAAAGAGGTCACGTTAACCGGAGCGGTATCACTCGATCCAGAGCCGATTCCGCTTGATGTGAAAATTATCCTGTTTGGCGACCACCGTACGTATCAACTGCTGCAACATTACGATCCAGAGTTTATTGAACTGTTTCGGGTTACTGCTGATTTTGAAGATGAAATGAAGCGCACCTCAGAAGCTGAACTGCATTACGCAAGGTTCATTTCGAGCATCATTCATGATAACAACTTGCTTCATTGCGATCGTAAAGCCATCGCAAGAATTATTGAACATAGCTCGCGCTTGTCAGGCGACCAAACTAAGCTATCTCTTCACTCAGCGAGCATTGCAAATTTAATTCGCGAATCCAATTACGTTGCTCGCCAAGCTAACTCCAACATGATTCGAGCGAGTCATGTCGAAGAGGCGTTGAGTAATCAGATAATGAGAGTTAGCCGACTCCAAGATAGCGTTATGGAAAGCTACATTAATGGGACTACACTCATTCAAACAGAGGGTGCAGCCGTTGGACAGGTCAATGCGTTGTCGGTGCTTAGCACCAGTGATCATATGTTTGGTGCCCCTAACCGAATCACTGCGACTACGGCATATGGCGATGGAGAAGTGATTGATATAGAGAGAAGCGTTGACCTTGGTGGAAGTATTCACTCCAAAGGGGTGATGATCTTAACGGCTTATCTCTCTTCAGTATTCGGCAAAACGGCTAGGGTACCGCTAACGACAAACATTACCTTTGAGCAATCCTATGGTGGTGTCGATGGTGACAGTGCCAGCATGGCTGAGTTTTGTGCAGTGGTTTCGGCATTTTCTAAGCAACCTAACCGCCAAGACATTGCCATTACCGGTTCAATGAACCAGTTTGGCGAGTCACAGCCAATTGGTGGAGTGAATGAGAAGATAGAAGGGTTTTTCGATGTTTGTAAAATTAAGGGGCGCACCAATGAGCAAGGGGTCGTGATCCCTCGTTCTAACATGCATAACTTAATGTTAAGACCGGACATAGTTAAAGCCGTCGACAAAGGTGAATTCCATATTTGGGCCATCGAGCATGTCACTGAAGCGATTGAAATCTTCACTGGAAAAGTGGCGGGTGTAGCGAGTGATGAAGGCAGCTACCCCATCGATACTATTTATGGTATTGCCCAAGCTAAACTGAATGCGTTACGGAAGTGAATAATGCATTAGGTAGATAGAGTGTTAATGATGGCTGTCTAGGGCAAATTCATCCATCCAACTAAAAGGGGTGCCCTCATCGTCGCCCCTGATTTTTTCCATTAGCTTACCATTCAATTAAAATCGGAGTCCCCGATTCCACTAAACTGAGAAAAACATCCATTTCAGCATTGGTGATGGCGATACAACCATTGGTCCAATCAAAACTCTGAACGTATTCTGGTTTTCTACGATCACCATTCTTTAGACCATGAATTTTAATGTTCCCACCTGGGTTAATACCTTTATAGCGGGCCCATTCAATGTCTTTCTGGTTGGGGTAATCGATGTGTATAGAGCGATAAAAAGCCGAATGTTCAATAACGAAATCGAGGTTGTACAGCCCTTCGGGCGTTCTTTGATCGCCTTCCCATAGCTTATGTCCTTTTGGGCGAGCACCGAGAGCAATGCGAAATTCTTGAATGACAGTCTCATCTTTCAACAGGTACATTCTGCGCTTCGACTTATCGACTTTCACCAGATCGATCGTACTGTTTCTCGAACTTTCTACTCTTTTCGATTTATCTACACTTTTCAGTCTATCTGCTCTATCTGCTCTATCTGCTCTATCTGCTCTATCTGGACCAGAAATCATCACAGAACTCGTCAGTTGTATTGAACCAGAAACGGGTGGTGTCATGAGTAATACGAGCAAGGTCATGATGACTGTCAATAGCGCCGAATTAAGAGAGATTGATATACGAGACATGGATACCATGAATGAACCGGTGAGAATCTAATGATTATAGACAATTTTGGCTTTTTTGGGGCACTGAAATACCATCAAACTCACCATATGAATTCGACAAACGAGACAACGGAATTTATTTTTTCTGGAAAATAAATAAAAATGCAACCGTGAAAGGTGAAGAACATTGGAAACAATGTCATATAAATGTCGTTTGTCTCATGAATGTTGAACTCAAAATAGTCATTTTGCGGCCGAGTTAACAGTGAAGGCGGTGATGGATTGATTGCATAAGGGGAGACCGCGACTATAGAAGCATAAAATAAAAATAAGGCTTAGATTATGTTTCAAAGAGCGCTCTTAAAGCAGATATCATCAGCGAGAAGTAATCGGTATCTGGCTCATACCCTATTTAGCTATTTAGATGAACTCATACAACCTAAAGCGATGAGTATCGTCAATGAGCCAAAGCCCGGTGATCGACCAAAGCCTCTTTATTCTCAATCTCAAGGTCTCGATTTTTCTCATTACCCGAGCAGCTTTTGGGGTTGGGCAGCGCAGTTTGACACGTCTGATAGCTTGTTACCTCTAGCTATTAATACCTGCAATTGGGACCCTATTTCACTCATGGGGGGCGATTCTTACATCTTCATGTTAGACAACCATCCTTCTGCGAGAACATATCTTATTCTAGAAGGGGTAGATGGAAGCGTATTTACCGAGTTGGACCAGAAGAGCCAGTTTGACTGTTTAATTATTATTGCCTCGCGCTGGCAGTGCATTCGAGCTGAACGGGATGCTTCTCAAGAATTTAAGCAAAGAGACATTAAAGAAGCTAAATATATTGATGAACTTAAACAGCGTGAAGCGTTTATCGATAACATGAAACTGGTTCAAAAAGTGGCGATGAATATGTCGGCACCAGAAACGTTAGATGACCTCTACAAATTTGCGGTTGAGTCTGTCAGGCAGGATCTTGGCTTTGATCGTGCTGTTTTTATGCTCCTCGATATGAAAAAGCGCTGCTTTAGCGGGACTTATGGGACTAATGAAAAAGGGAAAACCGTCAGTGAACATCATACTCAATACGATCTGCACCAGCTTGAAGATGAGTATATTGAAGTTCTGTTTGACGAAGATCGTACCGTTGTATTAATTGAAGAAGCGCCCTTGTATACCGCTGGTAAGGTGGTAGGCCAAGGGTGGAATGGTATGCTGGTCTTGCGTGATGGAACCGAAACCATTGGTTGGATAGCGGTGGACAATTTCATCAACCGGATGCCAATTACCTCCTATCAGAAACAGGCACTGGAAGCCTTTGGTTCTCACCTCTCGCAGATATACATCCGTAAGCGCCAAGAGCAGAATGTCCGCATGTTGCATGCCAGTATGGTTGAATTGTCACGATGCATGAAAACCAGTGAAGTGTGTAAATCTGCGGTTATGTTCGCAATCAATCGACTGGGCATTGATCGGCTTGCGGTCTTCCTTACTGATTCAGAGTGCAGCTACATGCAAGGGACGTGGGGAACCGATATACAGGGTAATGTGGTTGATGAATCCTATTATCGTTCATCAACTCATGATCGTACGATTGTCAATTTGGCACGTCAGAGCCCAAATGAAGTGGTGTTTGAAGAGTCGGTGCCCATTTACCACGATTTTAATATTGTGGGGTTTGGCTGGACAGCAATGACCATGCTAACGAGTAACAGCGGCGAGCCCATCGCATTTATCGCAGCGGATAACCTTTTGAAGCGAACTCCGCTTACTTCTCAGTTGCGTGAGGTGGTACGCATGTTTGCCTCCAACCTGACAGAGGTCCTATTAAGAACCCGTGCTCAGCAGGCGATTCACGAGCTGAATGCGAGTCTTGAGCAGCAGGTGAAAAGTAGAACGAAGCAGCTGGAAGAAGCGAATGAGAAGCTCGAGTTATTGTCTAAAATGGACCCTCTAACACGGCTCGGCAATCGTCGGATGTTAGAGCACCTAATGGAAAGCAAATGTTTGGCGCAAAAACAAGTCAAAACAAAATATGGTTTAATTTTGTTAGATATCGACCATTTTGGGCTGTTTAATAATCATTATGGTCATCTAGAGGGCGACATTGCGTTAATGCGTGTGGGGAACATTTTGAAACGATATACCCAGCATGACGATGAAGTTTTCTGCCGAATCGGTGGCGAAGAATTTGTGTTGTTAGTGGCCAATAAAAGCATCGAATCAGTACGAGTACTGGCGGAACTCATTCGTGAAGATATTGAAATGGAATCTATCCCTCATAAGCCCAGCCCAACTCAGGATGTATTAACGGTTTCCATTGGTTACACTGTTATGGAACTGGACACCGATAAATTTAACTTTGATTTGTTGTACGGTGAATCGGATAAAGCGTTATACCGAGCAAAAGAGGAAGGGCGAAATTGCGTAATGAGTATTATGGATCATCATGAAAAGGTGAAATGATACACAATGTAAATGACACGCCCGTATAAACAAGCGTTAAAGTCGATGTGTCAGCTCTAGTTTGAACGAATGACGTTAATGCACTTCTGACAATAAAACGGCCTTCTGAGCCGTTTTGTTGTCTGCAAAGTAAAGAGAGGTAACTTAAACTCTGATTTCAGTCCCCTCTCGTCATTTTCTAGACTTAATGCCGCTACATGCCGCTAAACGGTATGTTACTAAACGGCATGTCGCTAAATCGTATTCGCCAAGCTGTATTCCAGTTAACTGCATTTCAATTAACTGTATTTCAACAAATAGCCGCGTTTAGGTTAGAGCTTAGTAAGGATATCTACAGCCTTTGCTTGTCTCTTTTCGATTTTTTTCATCAAGGAAAAGAGCGTTTTGTACTCTTCCTTTGAGATCTCTTGATGGTTGATTTGAGCATACGCTGACCCAAGTTTGGACGAGTAGTGTTCGATAGATTCTGACTCATCTTCGGTTAGCGACCCTTGCTCTTGTAGCCAGCGGGACAGGTAAAACTGGCTTTTTATAGCATCACGTGTGCCTATCGCCTGTTTCAATGCCTCTAAGTTTGAACTGTCGCTGACGGCCACATTGTCGTTTCTATGTTCGGCTTGATTCGCTTGTTTCTTCATTCGGATAATAACGCCCAACGAAACCAACCAAAATACCGCAAACAAAACGGTTAAGTAGGGCCATATCCCTCGATCATAGACGATACTGACGGTCTTAGGTAATTCCGCTGCGGGTGTGATGACTTCACTGGTATTGGTATTGTTCGCTTCAGTGACCGAAATTTTTAAACCTGGAACCTGCGCTGTCTGCTGTTGATGTTGTCTGCTATTCCACCAATGGATACTGATGTCAGAAAGTTGTTCATCAGCCACTGTTTGAGGTATCAACACCTGTTTAAGCGTCATTACTGTATTGCCAGATTCATCTTGCGAGAATTGAGGTTTTTCATCATAAACGCGAAATGAGGTTGGGTAATCAACGGACAAATTGGGGAACTGATTCGGGTTGAGCCCCTCTATTTTCAAAGTGACAATACGGGTCAGTGCATTGCCAACTTTGGTTTTCAAGGTGCTTACGCTATTCTGGGCATTCGAGGCATTCCACGTACTTGGGGTGTCAATCAACTGACCGTCCTCGTCAAGCCATTGCTGCTCTAGTACTAACTCGTTCGTGGGTAGCCATTCACCAGAATAATTATCAGGGATCGGCAGCACCGACAGGGCAAAGCGTTCTGCGGGCGTGTCCGCATTGATCATCTGAGTCGTGCCGGTACGATCATTACCGTGAATCACTGTTCCTGTGAAAGCGGGTCCGACGACGTTGTATTCTCCTGAATTGGACGCTTCAATGCGATATTGCTGGTCAACGATGGTGACCTCAACGCCATCGAGTACGCTTTGATATTGGTTGGGTTCACCTGCAAGTTCAATGCTCATACCATCCACTGTTGGCTGAATAATATGCGCATTTTGTAAGCGCCTTGGGTCCGCTTTAATTATCAGTCGAAAATTCAACAGTGCACTTTCTTTAGGGTAGAGGGTCTCTCTCGAAAGGGACGACTGTAATTCAATAAAATCACTTGCCTCTGGCTGGTTCTTATCCATTTTTACTTGGATATTTATAGGTTGAGTCTTTGCGCTTGCAATCGTAAAACTAGGAATCGTCAGGGTTCCGAGTTTTTGCGCAGCTAAAGAGACATTCCATTCACTGCGGGTGTTTTTATTCCCATTGATGATGTTGATTGAAGTGCCAAAGCTGGGCCTCCCCATGAAAAAGTCTTTTTCCAAAACACTTAAATCAATGTCATCTTGTGACACTCTTTCATCGGCAACGATTTTGAGCTGAAACACTTCATTTTTTGTTACGCTATTGCTGCTCACGCTTGCCATTACATTAGCGGCAAGGCTGTGAGGGCTAATCAATAGCAGCGTAACTAACGCGCATGTTGACACGATTTTTGACGAGAAACGAGATAGGGTAGATTTCATCTTCACCACTTCTTACCTGAGTCTTTAGGAGGTTGTTTTTGCTTGGCCTGCAATACCATTTGCGCTTGCAGCAGTCGGCTAGGGTCGCGAGCACTTTCCACTTGCTCTAATTTGCGAATATTCGGGTCGACCGCTTGTTGGTTATCTTGCCTTGCCGTGGCTGTGCCGTTATCGGTTGGCTTGGAATCTTGTGCCTCTGATTTAAGATCATGATTCAGTGTATCTTGATGATCACTTGCTTCATTACTCGCTTCATCACTGGATTTATTACTGGCTTCGTCATTAGACTGCGCATCCGAATCGGCGGTTTTGTCTTGTTTGTCTGAGTTAGCTTGTTCGTCCGTGTCGGCTTGATCGTCTTGATTGTTGGCACTCTCACCCTTTTGCTTGTCTTGCTGCTTGCCTTGCGGATTACTTTGCGGTTCATTTTTCTGGTCATTGCCTGACGACGGGTCTTGTTCGGATTGAGAAGAATCGCTTGATGATTGCTGCTCGTCTGAGGGGGTATTGTCGTCGCTGCTATCTGGTTGGTTTTCACCTTCTTCGCCACTATTTTTCTGCTGCTGCTGAGCTTGTTCTACAATTCGTAAGTTCTCTTTGGCTTGGTCAACAAGTTTTCCATCCTGGATCAGCTGATTATAGCCGTCGATGGCCTTTTGATAGTCACCATGTTGAGCATGCGCATTGGCTAGGTTGTAACGAGCGTTATCACTTTCAAGTTGCTCAAATTCTTTGATCGCTCCTTCGAAATCGCCAGCACGATATTTTGCCACGCCACGCCATTCTTTGTTTGAAAACGCGTCAGCTGCCTGCTGATAGTGTTGATTTTGATACAATTTGAACGCTTCTTGGTCGTCGGTTAGCCAAGGGTTAGCGTAGGCTAGATTAGGTTGGGTGAGCGAAAAAATGATGGCCACTAGCGTAAAAACAACGCCACGTCTGAACAGTAAACTGACTGGAATCACTAACAGTAAAATGAGCCAGTAACCACTGTTCACGCGTTCTTCAAGCTGTTGTTTTCCCAGTGAGGCACTGGCTTCTACGCGAGCACTGTAGGCACTAATAATATCGATATCGCTACTATCGGCTTGTATGCCAGTAAAGACACCATCAACATTTCGAGCGAGTGCTTTCATGTTCGTAAAGTTGGATTGCGCGATAGCCGTGTTACCGTTGCCTGTCTTGACTAAGGATCCGTCGCTTAATCGAATCGGCGAACCGGCTGGAGTGGCAACGGCCAAAATACTCAATCGCCACGGGGTGTGGCTTAACAGTTGAGTGATCGCGTTTTTCTCATCGTCATCAATATCATCCACGACTAATATGATATCACCTTGATTCAGCCCCGAGTTTTGCATCATCTCAATGGCAAGTTGTACCCCTGCGGCCGCGTTGGCCCCTGAAAATGGCATGATGTCAGGTGAAAGATTGGGCAGCAGGTTCAATAATGTCTGATTGTCGGTCGTCATTGGGCTCACCGTATACGCATCACCTGCATAGGCTACTAGCCCCGTTGTGCCTTCCGACCAGCTATTGAGTAAGTCGGTCACTTTGTAGCGAGATTGGGTTAATCTATTCGGTTTAATGTCGCTGGCGTACATCGACAATGACATATCCATGACCACGACTCTTCCCCCGCCATTACCAAATACTGGCCGCTCAGCGGAATAGAAACTAGGGCCTGCAAGCGCGATAATGGCACTCAACAAACCTAGAGCAATGAGGTATATGAGGTTGCGTTTACGCGGTTTGGCGTCAAGCCCGATTGCCTTTGCAAGGTGAGGGGCAATCAGTGAGCCTGTCGTGCTGTATTTGTATAACCAGCCGACCAAGATGGCGGCAGGAATTAAGGCTAATAACCAGAATGGATAAAGGAATGTGAAGTTAGACAAAACCCCTCCTTAATACGATGACGACACAACATAAAAGCAGCGAAATGGACAGTGGCAGTCCGAACCATTCTGTTTGAGGCCGCCAGGTTTGCACCGCTTCGCTGACTGGCTCCAGTTCATTGATCGTGTCATAGATTGATGCTAGATCTTGAGTATCACGAGATCGAAAATATTGGCCGCCGGTGAGTTGAGCAATGCTTTTTAGTGATTCTTCATCAAGATCACGGGCGGTATCGACCTTGCGAGTCATAAAGAACTCTTTAACTACCATTTCACCAGCGCCAACACCCACGGTATAAATTGTGGTGCCATACTGTTTTGCTATCTCAGCGGCTTCCATTGGGTCCAGTACACCCGCGGTGTTGCTTCCATCACTGAGCAAAATCATTACCCGTTGTGGGGCGTCACTATCGATAAATGTTTTGGTCGCGACGGCAATACCATCGCCTATTGCGGTACTCGAGCCAATCAATCCAAGCACGGTCTGATTGAGTTGCTGAGAGACCGTTTGCCTGTCTAAGGTCAAAGGCGTTTGTAAGTAAGCGTGATCGGCAAAAACAACCAAACCCATTCGGTCACCGGTTCGTTTATTTATAAAGTCAGTGAGAACGTTTTTTACCGCCGTTAACCGGTCAATAAATTGGTCACCTTGTCTCATGTCCTCTTGGGCCATTGAACCTGAAAGATCGACGACGAGCATCAAATCACGATGTTCGGGCTGATGAGTGACGGGCTCGCCGTACCAAACGGGACGAGCGAGTGCAGTTAACAAGAAGATCCAGACAACCACAGCAAGTGCGCGCAGTAACGTTTGCTTTGGGGCGGCTTGGCCTTTTGAACTCGGCAAAAAGGGCAATTGTACTGGTACCGCCGTTTTTACGGGGGGGAGAAGACGATTAATGATCAATGGTAAAGGCAATAATAAAAAGGCCCACCACCACACAAACTCGAGACTAGCCACGCTTGCGTCCTCGTTTTGGCGGCAGCGCTTCATTGACCCATTGGTAGCAGTGCTCAATTAATAGCTGAGGCTCTTCTATCGATTCTTTTTTGTACAACGCTTGTTGCCAATGGTTGGCATTGGGTACAAAAGTGGGTGATGATAAATGAGAATCTAAGAATGCGTACCACTCTTGACCCGTAAGGTGAGCAATTTGTTCGCGAGGAAAGTAACAAAGGGCGGCTTGGCGGACGAGCTCGATGGCATCTGAAGGGTTTTGCTGGTTTTGACCCTGTTTTAGCAGTTTTAAGGCCGTTTGCTTGGGCGCTAAGCGCTTTTTATTCCACTTAATAAGCCCCAAAATCAAAGCAATTACTGCGATGATAGCGAGCGCTGAACCCCACCAACCCCAAGCTAGGGGAAACCATGAAGGGACCGGCGGAAGTTGTAAGTCGTTCAGTGGCAATAGGGCCGAGCTAGATGAATCCTTCATTTAGAGATGTCCAGATAGTTGATTGAGTAGTGGTTGGTTAGTTGAGATAGAGGTAAGCGAAATGCCGAGTGATTCGCTGGCTTGCTTTAAGCCCTCTAGATGTTGATTGTACTTGCTTTTGATACTGTCACGACTTTTCCGAGACGAGAAATCGATCCATTGTGAACGGCGCTTGTCCGATACTTTTTCTACACCACGAAAAGACGTTTCACCGTATTCGAGTGGATCTGAAAAGTGCACCATTCGCAGTAAGTTGTGCTGTCGTAAACGTTTTAATAGTGATCCACATGGCTCATCAAAACGCACAAAATCACTCAGCAAAATGATTTCACTGCCTTTGGGACACAAGCGATGAAGAGCGTGGAGCCCATCAGCCATTGACGAAAGTCGATCACCCAGCGGTTCTGTTTGATTGTCCAGCCCTTGCTCATGAGCCTGAATCAATTTCTGTAACAGTATTAATGGGCCGCGGTCACGAGCTGTCGGTTTAACATCAATCAAAGTGTAACCTGTATCAATGACTGCTCCGATACGATCCCCATTGGCGACACACAGCCAACTGAGTAAACTCGCCATGTGGCCCATTTGCACTGACTTAAATTGCAACGTTGAACCAAAGAACATACTTGGGCTTAGGTCAATGTAGAGTACGACGGGTTTTTCACATTCTTCGGTAAATAACTTGGTGTGTGCTTTTCCGGTTCGAGCGGTGACACGCCAATCGATACTGCGAATATCATCGCCTGCCTGATATTGGCGAACTTCAGCAAAATCCATTCCTCTGCCGAGCTTTCGGCTTTGATGTTGCCCCGCGATTTGAGCCCACAGACTCTTGGCCGGTGACAACCAATGAATGCTGTGTTGCTTATAATAAATAAGCTCCTCTAGAGACAGCGTGGCGCCATTAAATTGATCTGGCAGGGCGCGGTGATTCGTTTCCATTGCTTATGCACTACCCACAAGAGACAAAAGATGATTAATGACTTTATTCGGGTGGATGCCTTCCGCTTGAGCTTGGTACGAAAGTAGCAAGCGGTGGCGTAACACAGGGAATGCCATTGCTTGTACATCTTCTGGCGATACAAAGTCTCGACCAGAAAGCCAGGCGTGTGCTCGAGCACATCTATCAAGTGCAATTGTGGCTCTAGGGCTGACTCCTAACTCTATCCACTGAGACAGCGTTTGGTCATAATCACCGGGATGACGTGTCGCGATCACAAGACGAATGATGTACTGCTCAATGCTGTCGGCCATATGAATATTCAGTACGTCCTGCCGAGCTGAAAAAATATCTTTCTGGCTCAAGGTTGGCGGTGCGATGGCCTGCTCACCCTTGGCTTCTCCACGATTCAGTCTTAATATTTCAAGCTCACTTACCGCATCTGGGTATTCAACATCAAGATGAAGTAAGAAACGATCAAGCTGGGCTTCAGGAAGAGGGTATGTGCCTTCTTGTTCAATCGGGTTTTGTGTTGCCATCACTAAAAATAGCTCTGGCAGCTTGTACGTATTCTTACCCGCCGTAATCTGTTTTTCTGCCATTGCTTCAAGCATTGCCGCCTGAACTTTTGCAGGTGCTCGGTTAATTTCATCGGCTAATAATAATGAATTAAAAATAGGGCCGGGTTGAAACTGAAACTCGCCGGTTTCCTGCCTAAATATATCGGTACCCGTGAGGTCTGCGGGCAGTAAGTCTGGAGTGAATTGTATTCGGTGAAAGTCACCCTCTATGCAATCGGCAAGGGATTTCACGGCACGGGTTTTAGCGAGGCCAGGTGGACCTTCAACCAAAATATGCCCGTCAGCTAGAAGCGCTACTAACAACTGTTTTACTAGGTTAGGTTGCCCAATAACTTGGCTTTCAAGGTAGGTCTGAAGTTGTTGTATGGCTAGTATGGTCATTGATAGAGTTCTCCTAATTTCTCAATTAGTGAGTCAAAAATGGAATTAGTTCCATCAACTTGACTATGTGATCACCGCTTGCAGAAAAATACCCACATAGAACATGTTAATTATTAGATAATTACATTATGGGGGCAATAGAGTCGGTTCCAAGAGTTGATTCAACGAAAAATGGCTCAGGGCAGCAATTTTGACGTTTTCTTAAAATTAACGGTTATATTTTGTTCGATTAAAAATGGGATTTAGGTGGCGACCCGTCATGAGTTATCGCACAACGCTAGAATAAGAGCGTAGGAATGGGTAAACTCGTGATCAGTGAATCTTGTACCGTTCGACGCGTATAAATGTTGCCGGGCAGAGGTTTCCTGAAGGGCTTTTGCGTGTATGTATTGTCGTAGGTCGAACTTTGTTAGATGAAAGATTGTTAGATGAAAAATTTTGTAGTTTAAAACTTTGGTAGGTGGAAATAATGAGCGATTTTGAAAAAGAGCTAGAGCAAATGTCTCAGCTAGCATCGGATGAACCAGAGGCAAAACTGCCTTCTCTGGAAGAACAAAAAAATGTGGTTGCCGAGTTAAAGAAGCTAGAGGCGGAAGGTAAGTTAACCCCTGAAATTCTAGAAGCTCATTTTGGCCAGTTCTACGCAAAAAGTGATGCACCTATTCACTAATTGGGTATGAATAGCCCGTTGTCTCGTATTATAAGAGCCCGTTTCGACGGGCTTTTTTTATTTGAAAGCTCTGGCTGTGTTTGAGATCTGTTCGGTTTGAAAGCTTTTTCGCGAAAAACAGGTCATCATAGGTTGTCGTCTAATGCGTTTGAAAGAACAAAGATAGGAGTTTTCATTGTCAACGGGCCTCATTACATTCATCGCTATGGTTGCATTTGCAGCGAACTCATTGCTCTGCCGTTTCGCACTGGCGCAATTTGCGATCGATCCAGGCTCCTTTACCGTGTTGCGCATCTTGTCTGGCATGTTCACGCTACTGTTTATACACGTGGTGAACCGAAAACCTGAGAGCAGAAATATCGAGAACAGGGAACTGGGCATTAAGCCCCATTCTGGCCAAGAGGACACGCTATTTTCATCGGGAAAAGAGAGTGTAGAGGCAATACTTTCTGGCGGTTTGGCCCTGTTTATTTACGCGATTGGTTTTTCTTATGCTTATGTTGAGCTAGCCGCTGGAACCGGCGCATTACTTCTTTTTGGTGCCGTACAGCTAACGATGATCGCCTTTCATCTGTATCAAGGAAACTCGCTTAATCGTTATGAATCGAGCGGTTTATTGATCGCTATTCTTGGTTTTGTCTTTCTCATGCTGCCATCGGCATCGGCACCAGATATGAAGTCTGCACTGATGATGGTTTTGGCGGGCATCAGTTGGGCTGTACTCACGTTATTAGGAAAACGCAAAGTCGGTGCTTCTCCAAGAGTGAGCATGACACAGAGCTTTTTAGGCGCGGCTTTTCTCACTTTAATACTTACCCCTTGGATGTTAAATATTGAACAAATATCGCTACAAGGTGCTCTGTGGGCACTGCTGTCTGGGGTTTTTGCATCGGGTATCGGTTATGTGATTTGGTATTTGGCCCTAACCAACTTGTCCGTCTTACAGGCTTCTGTCGCCCAGTTATCGGTGCCTATCATTGCGTTAGTCGCAGGTGCAATATTGCTTGGGGAGTTGTTGTCGATCACTGTGATGGTCACCAGCGTGATGATACTTGGGGGTATTGCATTGATATTCTGGGGTAAAAAGGCAGATTAAAAGGGGCATACTAAAGGCTGAGATGTAAACAGGTGGGCTATAAACTGCTGAGCTGTTAATTATTGAGCTATTAATTTATAAATAGAAACACCGCCCTGTGTAGGACGGTGTTGGGCTAACAATAGAATAGCGGATGGTTTAAACCGTCTCTTTTACCTTCCACTCAATGTTTTCGCCCGCTCTAATTGGCACCACGGTATTTTGACCAAATGGCATCGTTTCGGCGACTGACCATGTTTCTTTCACTAAAGTGATCGTATCACTGTTGCGTGGTTGCCCATAGAAATCTGGACCATTATGGCTAGTGAATGCTTCAAGGTTTTCAATCTTACCTTCTAATTCAAACACTTCAGTGTAAAGCTCAACCGCAGCATGGGCAGTATAAGATCCGGCACAACCGCAGGCTGCTTCTTTGTTTTCTTTAGTGTGTGGCGCTGAGTCGGTACCGATGAAGAATTTTTTGCTACCGCTTGTGGCTGCTTCAATCAGCGCTTGTTGATGAGTGCCACGCTTTAAAATAGGTAAGCAGTAAAAGTGTGGCTTGATACCACCCACTAGCATGTGATTACGGTTATAAAGGAGGTGGTGCGCGGTAATTGTTGCGGCAACGTTGTCGTTGGCATTGTTTACAAAGTCTGCAGCGTCAGCGGTTGTGATGTGCTCTAGAACGATTTTAAGGTTAGGAAAATCGTTGACAATAGGCGCTAGTACCGTGTCTAGGAACTCTTTTTCACGGTCAAAAATATCCACATCGTGAGTGGTCACTTCGCCGTGGATCAGTAGCAACATCCCGACTTCTTGCATTGCTTCGAAAACAGGGTAGATATTTTTAGCCGATGTCACACCTGAATCTGAGTTGGTGGTTGCTCCGGCAGGATAAAGCTTAGCAGCAACGACCGCGCCAGAAGCTTTCGCTTTACGAATTTCATCAGGGGTTGTGTTGTCTGTTAGGTAAAGCGCCATCAGTGGTTCAAATCGCTCACTGTGATTTTGAGCTTGAATGCGGTCGCGATAAGCAATAGCCAGTTCAGTATTGGTCACCGGTGGGACAGTATTCGGCATAATTAGAGCACGGCCGTTGTAGCGGCTGATATCGCGAACCGTGTCGGCAAGAACGTCGCCATCGCGAAGATGAACGTGCCAGTCGTCAGGACGAGTGATAGTAATTGTTGTCATTGAAAAGCTCCCACCAATGAGTTGTTGAGTGATTGGAGCCCAAACGGAACAACGAACGCAAACGCTTCCGTCTAGGCGACAGGATGATAGTGGAAAAGTGGATGTATTTCACGTTTTTTCTCAATGTTATTCGTTATTTGAGTCTATTCAGAGATGATAGTCGTTGTTTGGTAGGCGACTATGTCGTTATACTTTTCATCGCCGTTACGTCATCATAAATACCCTGAGTTCGGGGTAATCAAAACAACTAAAGGTAGTCCATGTCACTTGCTCATCTTTCTCAAATTAACGTTTATCCCGTCAAATCCGTTGGGGGAGTCACCCTATCCAGTGCTTGGGTCGAGTTACAAGGGCTCAGTTTTGACCGTCGTTTTATGCTTGCTATGGCTGATGGAAGTATGGTTACGGCAAGAAAACACCCTCAAATGGTGAAAGTCAAAGCCAGCTTATTGCCGCACGGATTTGTCTTTACCGCAGAGGGCAAAGAGCCACTAAAAATCAGTTATGCGGAGTTTAAAAAGCAAGAAACACCGGCAACGGTTTGGAAAGACAATTTCACCGCGTACACCACCACCGATAAAGCGAACGATTGGTTTAGTGACATTATTGGGCAACATGTCGAGCTATTGTATTGCGGTGAGCAGTCTAATCGTGTGCGTAAAAAAATAGGGCACAACGTGAGCTTTGCGGATGGGTATCCGGTGTTATTGATCAGTCAAGCGTCTTTAGATGAGTTAAATAGGCGCAGTTCTGAAGTGCATTCAATGACTCAATTTCGTACCAATCTAGTTATTAGCGGTACGGAGCCTTTTGCTGAAGATTGTTGGAAAACGATACGCATTGGTGAAGTAGTCTTTGATATTGTTAAGCCTTGTGAACGTTGTATTTTAACTACGGTAGACACTAAAAAAGGCACATTCAGAACTTCTAAAGAGCCGCTTAAAACGCTCATGACCTTTAGGGCCGATGAACAAGGCGGAGTCTTCTTTGGCCAAAATTTGGTCGCAAGAAATGAGGGTGTGATCACCGCTAGCGACCGTGTTGAAGTATTAGAGTACCAGGAGCGCCAAGACTATGCGGATAGAGCGCCAGCGAAGCGAGAAAAGGTTGCAGATGAACTCGATCTCGATGATGAATTCGATCTAGACGATGAGTTGTTTCAAGCGAAAGTACCTGAATTTAAGTCGTTAACATTGACGGTCAATGGAAAGAGTTTTGTTGGCAACAACCAGCAAACGTTACTTGAGCAAGCAGAAGATGCAGGCTTAAAGATAGCCAGTAAATGTCGCGTGGGTCTATGTGGTGCGTGTAAAGTATCTGTCGAGTCGGGTAAAGTCGAACACGCCGATGTCCCCGTATTAAAGCTGAGTAAAGGCCTGGATAATATTGCATTTGCGTGTTCTTGTGTTCCACAAACCCATTGTGAAATCATCAGTTAACTGATGAGTCTGGCTTGGCTAGGATACCCACAAAGGACAGTTCCATTTAATTATTGGTTGCAGAGAAAGAGTTTGATATACAGTATAAAAACACCCAAGTAGGCATTGCGATGCTCATTATTATGGGGCTGGTACTCGCTTTATTGGCCTTTGCTTCGTATACAAAACCGGACGAATCGATCGGGTTTGTTTTTGTCATCATTGGCATAGTAACACTTCTTTTTTCATCGTTGACAATACAGATAGAAGGGACCCAAATTCTTTGGTTTTTTGGTCCTAAGTTCTGGACAAAATCATTAGAACTTTCAGATGTTCTAGCAGTGAAGAAAATTAAAACCAAGTGGTACAGTGGCATTGGTATTCGTTTAACCTCAACAGGCTGGTTATATAACGTATCAGGTTTGTCCGCTGTTGAGCTTAAGCTTAAAAACGGCACGACAGTCAGCTTAGGTACGAATTATCCCGATAACTTAATGAATGCCATTGAAAATCGGCGCTAACAAGCTTTAAACCGGGCGTTATACGCTAGGAGGAAATGGATGATTAGACACATCTTGCTGATTAAATTTAAAGATTCATCACCATGTTCAGAAATCGAAAAACTTAAGGGTTTGTTTGAATCGATGCCTGAAAAAGTAGAGGGTGTCGTATCCGTAGAATGGGGTATTAACGATAGTCCCGAAGACAAGAATAAGGGGTATACTCATTCAGTGATGATGACGTTTGCTGATGAAGAGGGGCGTCAAAACTACCTTCCACATGCCGAGCATGAAGCGTTGAAGCAAGTGTTTAGGCCGTTGTTAGAAGATATCGTTGTTTTTGACTACACGTTCTAAATTTGTTCTCGCCGAAAAAATGGCACTAAAAAACACGTTGCCAGACACTCAACACATGGCGTTTTTTTTGGATTGGAACTGGACTTGGATTTGTTATTGTGGCCGTTTGAGGCTAAGGAATCATGAAATAAGGATTCAAGTGGAACCGAGCGTTCGCCGCTATCGTGTTTTTTATTATCGTATTTTTAATTGAGGTATTTAAATGGATCTTATACAAGGCTTAATTTTAATTTCATCGATTCACTTGCTAGCAGCAGCATCACCTGGGCCAGACTTTGTCCTCGTTTCACAACAAACATTATCAAATGGCAAAAAAGCAGGGTTGATGTGCAGCATTGGCATAGCATTAGGTCTGTCTATTCATATTACGTATTCTGCTTTTGGCCTAGCAACGGTAATTGCGAATTCATCTAATGCGCTTTGGGCCATAAAAATACTGGGCGGAGGTTATCTAATTTATCTGGGTATTAACGGGCTTAAAGCAAAAGCAACGAATTCGATGGAAGTGGATGCCACTCCTCCTGCTACCTATTCAGCAAGGAAAAGTATTGGTGTTGGTTTTCTGTGTAATGCCTTAAATCCGAAAGCGCCGATCTACTTTGTTTCTCTATTTACTGTCGTACTCTCTCCGGATATGCCTGCCTACCAAATCGCTATTTATGGCGCGTGGATCATGATGATTCAATTTGCCTGGTTTTCCTTGCTAGTTGGTATTCTCTCAAGACCTGCTATTAACCGCCGCTTTAAACAGTATGGGCATTGGATCGACCGTGTTTTAGGTGGTGCAATGGTCGCGTTAGGCATTAAGGTTATCGCGACTCGTTCAAGTTAATCGGGTATTCGTGTTTAAAGGGTTATTGCTTTAGGGCACGGCCGGGCCACTCACTGCAATAGATTTGTTACGCCTCTTAACCTGCGAAAGGATGACTCCTGAAATCACCATTAGCCCTCCGACTAAGTGGTAGCTGTGAATGTTTTCATTAAGAAGCCAGGTGGCTAGGCCCACTGAAATGACCGGCATCAAATTCATGAACATGGCACTTGAATCTGCACCAATGATGTCAATGGATTTTATCCACATCCATGGGGCCAAAATAGACGCTGCGATTGCGGCATAAGCGATCAACGGTAAAGATTCCTGTGTAGGCAGCAATTGTTCGCTGGTTAGCCAAAGTGGCGTTAACATCATCACGGCAAAGATCCCCTGACAATATATCAGTGTTGTGCTGCGAAAAGGCATTTTCCAACGCTTAAGCAGAACACAATAAGTGGCGTAAATGACGGCGGCAATGATCATCAACCCATCACCTTGGGTAATATCCTGATGCAAGAAAAACCCGATATCACCATGGCCCAACATAAAAGTGAGCCCCGTTAGCGAGATAATTCCGCCGACAATACTGATCATTGAGATGGATTTACCAAGTAATGGAACACTGATAAAGACAGAAATAAGTGGGACCAACGAGATAATCAACGACATATTCGACGCCGTAGTCGTGAGTCCTGCGTAGTAGCCGAGCGATTGATTGAGCACCATTCCGAGTAGTGATAACAATGCGAGTTTTGGGAGATAGGGCTTGATGGTATTCCATTGACGGACCACTGCTGGCAAGCAAAAAGGTGTCATTAAAAGCATGGCGAAGAACCAGCGATAAAAGCTCATGGCGCTCGGTTCAATGGCGGTTGCAGCCATCTTGTTGATAATCGAGTTACCACCCCAGATCAACACAGTTAAAAGTGGAAGTAAGTACACCATGTGAGCTCCATCGCATTATAACCAGTGGAAACCAGTGTGTCAGGTCTGTATGATTGTATGTATCTTCAAAAAGACAACTGGCGTTATAGGAAGACAAGATTGAAAAAAACAGCTCGAATACTTCATCAATCCTTATCTATTGTTCGGGCACCATCTGATGTGTTTATGAATTTTGAAGCGTTTCTGTCTAACACAGAAACACGTGTTCATAGCCACCCATGGGGTCAGGTACAATTGATCAGTGGCGGTATTTTAGAAATGGAAGCGGAAGGCACTCGTTTTCTGGCTCCGCCTCATCTTGCTATTTGGGTGCCTGCTGGGGCCGAGCACTGCAGCTATAATCGAAAACCATTGGAATATTGTTCGTTAAATGTCGCCCATGAGCTGACCGATGGCTTTCCAAAATCCACCAGCTTGATCAAAGTAACGCCCATCGTTTCCTCGATCATCGATGATTTTCGTCAACGTAGTGTTAACGTTGCAGAGTCAGAGCAAGATAAGCGATTGATTCAAGTTCTACTCGATCAACTGGCTACTGAAGAAACGGAACGGCATTTTTTACCTACCTCAACGAATAAGTACTTATCGACTATTTTAGATTCTGTTGAACACAACCCAACCGATACTACTTCGTTGGGGCAATGGGCGGAAAGAGTGCATACCACAGAGCGAACATTGGCTCGCCATTGCCAATCTGAGCTTGGGATGAGTTTTACAGAATGGCGCCTAAGGGTGAGGTATTTGTATTCAATGGACCTGTTGAGAAAAGGACATTCCGTTAAAGAAGTCGCGCTAACATTAGGGTACAACCAAGCCAGCCCTTATATATCGATGTTTAAGAAATACTCGGGCCAAACCCCTGAACAGTACAAAAATCGATTGCTCGCTCTTTAATATAGCAGTTTACAGAGGAGTGCGAGATGTACTGAGCTGGTGGTGCATTCAGCTTACTGCCACATCACTAGGACCGCAGCGACAGAAATCAAGATGAGTGCTGCAAGATCTTTGCGAGCAATGCGTTGCCCTAACCAGAAGTACGATATCAGAATCATAAAGACCACCTCGACTTGCCCTAGCGTCTTAACGTAAGGCACCGCTTGAAGTGACATCGCACTAAACCACCCAAGAGAGCCAATAACACTCGCTAGGCTCGTCATTACCACCAACTTTGATTTCTTGAACATCTGCCTTAACGTGTCTCGCTCTCTAAAGAAAAGAAACGTACAGATAATCACTGTCTGAAGTGTAATAACCAGAAATAGCACCCAAGCTGCACTGTGAGGGAAGGGCAGTCCTATACTCAAGCTTGCTTCACGTACCCAAAGCGATGTTAAAGCAAATGCGGTGCTGCAAGTCATACCTAAGAAAAAGACCTTAGGAGATAAGCTTCGCCAGCCAGAAGAGCTACTCATTATGAGCACGCCTAACGTACCAATAAGAACCCCTACCCAGCCTGTGATCGTTAAAGCGGTACCAAAAAAAAGCACAGAAAGCACAGCAGAAACGGGGGCTTCACACTTGGCAAGCCCCGCTCCTATCGCATAATTTTCTAGCTTAAAGAGCATGACCATTAAGCCGGTCGCGATGATCTGCATAATGGCAGCTGCAATAATGTAGAAAACAAACTCGCCCGAGACGTTAGGTGCGGATACAGGTTGCCATTGATAGAGTGCACAGAGGTAAATAAGCGCGATCGGGCCTGCCCAAATAAAACGAGCCAGCGTCACACCGGCCACACTCATTGTGCCACTTAGTTTGCTTTGAAATGCGTTGCGCCAAGATTGGCTGAAAGCAGCAAGCAGAGTAAAAGCGATCCAACCAAATGACATAATGCTTCCGTGTGTTAAGTAAATTAATTGATGATGTTAACAAAAAATAGGGCGATAAGATTCTACTTTGCTTCAGTTGTTATTCGACACAATCAGGAGTCTCAAAAAATAGCCGTCTTTCTGTTCTTGAAATAGAACAGCGCACTGATTGAAATGAACAATAAGGTGAAGTAATAAAAAAACGAAGACAGTGAAGCCAAGAAATCGAGGTTCTGTTCAATTTCTTGTGTGGTGTAGTTCTGAGATACCAATTTATAGTAGTAAGCATATAAAATACCGATAGAGCCGTATCCGAGGTTAAACATCAACCCCTTGAAGCTGAGAACAGTGGCTCTGTTGTGTGATTCGGTCTTTTTATTGAGATGATAACTAATAAAAATGTTCATTGTCATGATGATAAAAATCAACACCAGTGCCGGAATTACCCCGTAGATCGACCAGCCCAAACTGATCCAATAATAGGTTGCCATGGTCGCTAACCCCATGAACACAATGAAGGATTTTGGCGGCATGCTTTCCGCTAACTTGCGGCTTTGTCCAGCAAGTATGATTTTAAGTAGACTGATCCCAGCACCGATAAGCCCGAAATAGATAATCGGAATATTAATGGCGAGATAGTATTGGCTATTCATGGTCAGGAACATTCTCGAGGTATGTTCAAATAAGCTGTAGTAGAGCAATATGAAGAGCACATAGGGCGTAGCAAACACCCACTTAGCCGTAATGGCCGTTAATTTCAGACTGGCTCTGGTTGTTGCCAATTTGGTTTGATCGGTTGGCAGTGTTTTTTTCTCTTCCCGCATGTTCATTGCTGAATAAATGGCGATCATGGCGACGAATAGCGTGGCATAAACGGGAACGCGCATTAGGTCTTGGGTGCTTTCTGGTTCCGCTAATCCGAGAAGATGAAAAACACTAGCCATAAACTCTACATCGTACATAGCGGCCCCGATTAGCGTGACAAAGATACCCACACTTGAAGCGACACGAAGTTGGATTTGTAAAACTCGCGGCCACAATTCTTCTTTGCCTTGCTCTTTTAAGGTGTCATAGGCTAACGCCTCATCCGCACCGCTGGCCAACGCCATCGCTAATCCACTTAATATTCGATTGATCATAAATACGATGAATACCAAGTTTGGTTTACCAGTAGGCACCACGGCGATCATGGCTATTTCAATAAACATGACAATTGACGATAACACCACGAGCTTCTTGCGCCCTAAAGTGTCGGCAAATGCCCCTGACGGGACTTCAGCAAGAACAATGGTGCCTGCCCAAACCACGTTAAGTATGGCAAATTGAGATAGGGTTAAGCCGTAATCTAAATAGAGTAGGGTGAATATAGGGTAATAAAAACGCGCAAAGTAGCTACTTCGAAATATTAAGAAGTAGCGGACATTATCTATTTTAAGGATCTCTTTGAGCGTCATGAATTCTCTTCATTTGGGACAATACACTCATTATGTATATACCCTACAGGCTTTTAAATCATGGTATTGTTGCAAAAACTCTTAAGTTTTTGGTTTAGGTTCTACCTTGTTATAGGTACATATCGGTTCATGTCTTCCAGTCAACAACTCTGTAATACGAATTTGATAAATATTCAAGCAAGTATTACGGCTATTTAAACTTGATGTGCTCTTCATACCTGAGTGAGATTAAAAATTGTAACAATAGAATAACCCAGGCCTGAAAATCATTTCTCCCTACTTGTTTATCGATATAATGCTCGCTGGTGTAATATTATCTTTAAAAACAGGGTATTAAGATGGACCTTACTGTATTTGCAGTGCTACTAATGGGATCAGCTAGTATTGTCGCGATCATCGTAGGCTTATACCTAGGGCTCTCACGAGCAGCGAGCTAAGCCAGCAGAAAGTCGCTCTATTATGGGCGACTTTTTACTTGCAGACACACCGGAAAGTAGATGAAACTTAATGGAATCTAAATTCTAGATCTCACTCTTAAAACCACTTCTGTTTAGATAGGCGTTAGCTGTCATCGAGTAATAATCTGATCACCCCATCATCTTCTTTTATTGTGAAAGATTTCGTTTTTTAGGGTCATCACTTAAGTACTCGACAAACTCAATTTCAAAGCCAGCAGGGTCAACGAAATAGACATTTTTTCGGTAAGGTTCAATAGCCCCATCTTTTGCGATTGGGAAACCCGCTTGAGTCAAACGCTCTATTACCGCTTCGATGTTATTGGTCTCATAAGCAAAGTGTGCAAGGCCAATTTGGTGCCCTGATAAGTTTCGATTTTCTCCTTCACCATGATCGCTCATTGCTATGTACTGGTACTCATCACCAAAGTGAAGCCAATTGCGAGGTTTACCGTACCACTCACCCTGCCCTTCATCGCGCACCGTCCAATGAGGAAATACCGCTTGATAGAACTTCAGCATTTTAGGGATATCTTTAACGACTAAGTTTACATGTTCTAGTTTAATCATACGTCTCTCTTTAAGGTTTCTTTTGAGTCAATAGAAACAGCATAAAACCTTAAGTTAAGTTGAGGTAAAGCACTTTCTTGATCTATTTTTTATTAATAATGATAGCGTATTGTTTTTTGCCTGATTAGAAAGAGTTGTCTAGTTTTTAGCTAGGCCATTTTTTCAGGAAAGAAGGTGAACAGGTCGTCAATCAAATTTTACTGGCTGGTGGCAAAACGCAAGAACTGCCCTTCGTGTTGTGGTGAAGATTGACCTATGGTCTACTATTAAGTCATGAACTATCAATGAGTTAATTATGGATCCTCTAACGCAGGGTGTGCTGGGTGCTTCTTTGTCACAATCAGCGAGCAAAAAACAGCACTTGGTTATAGCCGGAGTGTTTGGGCTACTCGCTGGAATGGCACCAGATTTGGATGTGCTCATTCGGTCACAAAGTGATCCGTTGCTGTTTTTGGAGTTCCATCGACAATTTACTCATTCACTCTTATTTATCCATATTGGTAGTGTGATTTGCGCTCTGGTTTTACATCATCTGTTTGGAAAGCAGCGTGGGCTTTCGTTTAAGCAAAGTTGGTTATATTGCGCTCTGGGCTATGGCACTCATGCGTTGTTGGATTCCTGCACAACGTATGGTACCCAGTTGTTTTGGCCTTTAACCAATGAGCGTTATGCCTGGAACACCATTTCTATTATCGATCCTGTATTCACGCTACCCATATTGATACTACTTATTTTTGCAACGGTTAAGCGAACACCTTGGCTTGCACGGGTTGCGTTTCTTTGGGTTATGATTTATCTGACGTTAGGAATGGTGCAAAGGGACAGAGCTGAAGCTGCTGGGTGGGAATTAGCGAAAGAGCGGCAGCATGCACCGATTCGGTTAGAAGCAAAACCAAGTTTCGCTAATCTTTTGGTGTGGAAAGTGGTTTACGAAACCGAGGAATATTACTATGTAGATGCCGTGAGAGTGGGCGCATCAGTAAGAAAATACCCCGGTGAATCCGTTGCTAAGCTCAACGTCAGTAGAGACTTTCCATGGCTTGACCCGAATTCGCAACAAGCGAAGGATATTGAACGTTTCCGTTGGTTTTCCAATGGGTATTTAGCGCAAGATCCAGCCGACGAGATGCGCATCATCGACGTGAGATATTCAATCGTGCCCAACCAGCTTAATGCGTTATGGAGCATCAAGCTATCAACAATCTCTAATATGGATGCGCACGTAGAGTACACAACACACCGAGACAATACTCCAGGCTCCAGACAGCTCTTTTTTAATATGCTGTTAGCAGCACCGATGGATTAAATTAGGTTTGTAAGTGCTTGGCCAAGGTATAGACCGAGCAATGTAAATGTGGCATATCGAGTTTTTTAATGACTTAGCATTACACCAACTCTCATGGTAATGCCTATATTCGTAAACAAGATCAAACGGCTAACGTAGCGTTCGAGACCAGGTTAAAGGAATAATCAGCATTTGGTGATGGTTGCGACGGGGTGAAAGTGTTCGGTGAAAACGCTTGCTTCTCAATTTTTAACTAACTCATTGAACCGCTTGAACAGAAAGTCTAAAAACAATCGAATCCGTTTGGGCTGGTATTTCTTGCTGGTATAGAGAACATTCAAGTTTGCGCTAGATACTGACGTTGATGTATTGAAATTCTTCATATAACCGTCAAGTACGGTGATCAGGCGTCGGTTATTAATATCGGCTTGCACATCTAGGATCGATTTCAGTGCTATTCCTGCCCCCTCTAGTGCCCAACTTCTAATCACTTCACCATCATCTGAAAATCGCTTAGGGGTTACCGTGATAGATGTGTTCTTGTCTTTCTCCCTGAAGCGCCATGTCTTTAACTCTTCATCACTGCTCAGCATGACTAGGCAATTATGGTGAACCAAATCCTGTGGTGTTAATGGTTCTCCATGTTTGGCTAGGTATTCCTGTGATGCACACAGCACTCGTTGACTTGGTGCCAGTTGTCGAGAGATCAAGCTGCTATCAGCAAGCTCTCCATATCGAATCGCAATATCCATCCCAGACTCTGCAATATTGGATACTTGATCGCTCAAATAAAGATACGGCACAACATCTGGGTACTGTTCAGAGAACTCATTCACTATACGAAGAATATATTGTTTACCAATGTCCTTTGGCGCTCCGATTCTTAACGTGCCTTTTACCGCTTTCACATCATTCTGAATAAGGTTCTCTACCTCACCGACATCCTCTAATATTTCAAGGCAGGCTTTGTAATACAGTGAGCCAGAATCGGTCAGTGATACATGTCTTGTGCTTCGATTTAGTAGTTTCACACCATACCTTTCCTCTAGAGCCTGTAGCCTTGCTGTGACCGTTGCCGGAGAAAGGCCTAGTTCACGCCCCGCAGCGGCTAATCCTTGGTGTTTCACAATGCTCACGAACATGGCCATATCAGAAAATTTATCCACTCTTCCTCCTATTGTTCAGTCTAGATGAATAATGTATTTATATTTTAGCTAATTATTAAAATTTGGCGAGGGAATATAATGGTGCTCATGGACGAGAGGTTGTACAGGGTAACTCAGTATGATTCACGAAAATCAAACGGACATAATGACGACTAGTACGCCAACCCGTAAACGAATAATGAACATTAACCGAGCAGAATAAGAGCAATGTTATGAGTAAACTATTCCAGAGAACAAACTTAAAAGATCTAGGGTTAAAAAATCGCGTTGTCATGGCCCCCATGACTCGCGCTCGCACAAGTCAACCGGGCAATATACCCAATGAAATGATGGCGACTTATTATCAACAACGCGCTAGCGCGGGTCTTATTATCTCAGAGGCGACTCAGATTTCTGATGACTCACAAGGGTACTCATTCACGCCCGGTGTTTATACCAATGAACAGGTGAAAGGTTGGCAAGCCGTAACGAAAGCAGCAAAAGATCAAGGTGCAGCAATATTCTGCCAGTTATGGCACGTAGGCCGAGTTTCTCACCCAATCTTTCAGAAGGGACAACGACCGGTCGCGCCTTCTGCTCTAGCGCCTGTTGAAACGAAGGTTTGGATTGCTGATGAGCAAGGAAACGGCCGCATGGTCGATTGCGTGCAACCCCGCGAGATGACTCAGGTTGATATCGACCGAGTTGTTCAAGACTTTGCTTACTCAGCCAAACGAGCTATCGACGCAGGTTTTGATGGCGTAGAGATCCATGGCGGCAATGGCTATCTTATCGATCAATTCCTTCGTACCAACTCAAACCAGCGCATGGATAGTTATGGTGGCACCCGAAGTAACCGTATCCATTTTCTTCTTCAAGTGGTTGATGCCGTGATCGAAGCCATTGGGGCAGATAAAGTGGGGGTTCGCCTTGCCCCTTTCATCACATTTAAAGACATGAATTGCCCTGATATTGTTCCAACAATCCTTGAAGCATCAAAAGAACTGCAAACTCGTGATATTGCTTACATGCACTTATCAGAAGCCGATTGGGATGATGCACCAATGATACCTGAACGCTTTCGAATCGAACTGCGAGAGATCTTTACGAACACAATCATTGTCGCGGGCAGTTACAACCAAGAACGCGCTGAAGAAGTGCTAAACAAAGGCTACGCTGACCTCGTTGCCTTCGGACGTCCATTCGTATCGAACCCTGATTTGGTGTCGCGTTTGGAGCATGGCCATGAACTCGCAGATCTCGATAATACGACTCTATTTGGTGGAAATGCGCATGGTTATATTGACTACCCAGCATTCAACGAGATTTAATTCACGATTGGAGAGAAAGCAAGAAACACATAAATGTGATCGCTATAGCAATAATTGCCTGCTTCCCCATGGCTTCTCAAGCACGGGATGTACAGACTTACGTTGGCGTTAATTACGAGCGGGGTCATCTTAACGTCGGAGGCCATCAAGCGAATGTTGGTGGCCTTAAATTCCTGTCTGCAAGTGAACTAGGATGGGGAAATATTAAAGGTACGGCGTCAACGCTCACAGGAGATGGTGCTGATTACGATCATTATAGTCTTGGTGTCGAAAAGCCTATCGTCGAGTCGGCTCAATGCTGACCCGAAGATAAACAGAAGCGTAAATCGAAAAGCATTAAAGTTGAGCAATTCCGTAGTCAAGCGCACCAATGATCGCCGCGACTTGTGCGTGATTACACTCCTCGTCGGTCACTTTTTCACTGTCAGGGTACACTTCTGTGGTTGTGCCAAATTGACAATGACTCAGTCCACCGCAAAGAGACAGTGCTTTCAATGGGTAGTTAATTACGCCGTGTTGAACAACATCTGATCCAATAATCTGATTGTTTTCATCTGGCGGAGCGATATGAGTCACCTGCTTAACCGACTGAATCACCGCACGCTGAAATTCTTCCGCTGGGTTTTCTGTATCACCAACGGTATAGAATCCATCAGGAATAGAACCTTCGATATATGGCTGACCATCACGAGCGGCGAGGGCTGGGCGAAATTCGGTCTCATCGCTGTCGGTGGTTTCGTGAAGATCGACATGGATGTAAAGTTCACGGTTTAACCCTTTCACCATTGCCATGAGGTTAGCGGACTCTTCAGAGGGTGAGTTTTCATAAAAAGAACGGTTAGGATCGACCGCATTGGGATTCCAGCGATTTATCGTTTCATAACCCCAAGGGCTGACACAGGGAGCGACAACAATATTGAAATACTGGCTGTAAAAATCGGCTTGAGTTTCAACAAATTTCAACGCCCCATGAACACCACTGGTTTCGTAACCATGAACGCCTCCCGTGATCAGCACGGTGGGTTTGTTCTCATCCCATTGGCGAGTTTTGATGCAAAAGAGTGGGTATCGTTCTGGGTCATACGACAATGCGCCGTACTGTTCGACATCAAACTGCTTAGCTAGGGCCTGAATCTTAGGGAGCACATCTTGGCTGTATTCGCGTTTTATGCTGGTTTGATCTCGCCATTCTGTGTGTTCTTTGTCGCCCCATGGCTGGCCGGGAGTGCCGATGTGATATGTGGATGAGCGGGTCATGACTTTACCTATTATTATTGATTTTGAATGAGCTTATGATGACTAGGAAATGAGAGCAATCATTATTGACTAACAGTATGAATACGAAGCAATAGATAAGTGTTTTAACTGAACGTTAATGTCCGTTTATTCGCATTTTTATCAGCCGTCTTTATTTTTCTAACCTATCTACAACTTATAACTGTGCATTTTTAATAACGTCGGTTAAAGTTGCTTCGGTTTGCGCGCCCACCAAAATTTGTTTTTGATTGATGATGAAGGTCGGAACGGCGTTGATACCGGCCTCAAACCATTGTTGCTCTGTGACGGCAACGGCTTGTTTCCAGCTATCGTCATTGATCACCTGCTGGGCAACATCGGCATTGAGCCCAACTGACCGAGCAATGTTACATAACGTCTCTGCGCAGTTAATATCAAGCTGCTGAGTAAAGTACGCGTTAAATAGTGCCATTTTAAGGCTGTATTGCAGGCCAAACTGTGCCGACCACATTAACAGTTGGTGGGCCTTGCGAGTGTTATAGATTTTCATGTCCTGAGAAAAGTTGAAGGTAAAGTTGAGCTCTAGACCCAATTGATAAATCGACTGACGAGCACTTTCACTCGCATCACTCGTGATCGCGTATTTTTCAAAGGTATATTGGTATAAGTCCATGCCTTCTGATGGCATTGCTGGGTTTAGCTCAAACGGATGCCAATGAATTTCCAGATGGTCACTTAATGCGAGACGGTCAAGCACGCGCTCTAGCCTTAGGTAGCCGATGACACACCAAGGACAAACAACATCTGAAACAATGTCGACACGCAATGCCATTACACTCTCCTTTTCATTCTCCTTTCAACTCTCCCATAGAGTATAGAGGTGACGGCTCCATTTGTTTTATTAAAAAGTGCCCTGAATGCCCAAAATTGATGGTGTTATTAGAACTGAGTAATCCTCACGTTGTATTAAAACCGCGGTCAAATGGTGGTTGAGACGACAGAAAAATGGCCTACGCCCCTTTGCTGATAAATGGGGATGAGGAAAAAGGGGGACGGTATTCAACAGAAACGCCTTTATAATGGGCTTATTGCACGCTTACACTCATCATTTAAGGAATTGAATACGTATGGAAAACGTGAACTATGCGAACGTTATTTTACACGCATTTGATTGGCCATATGCTCTAGTAAAAGAGCGCTCTGAAGCCATCGCCAAGGCCGGTTATAAGTCGGTATTGATCTCACCGCCGATGAAATCACTAAAGCAACCTAATGGCACAAAATGGTGGCAGAGATACCAACCTCAAGACTACCGAGTTATCGACAATCAGCTTGGAAATACTCACGATTTCATCGACATGCTTGAAAGCTTAGCCAAGTACGATATCTACGTGTACGTCGATGTGGTGTTTAATCATATGGCAAATGAATCGTCTATCCGTAACGATTTACAATACCCAAGCAAAAAAGACTTAAAGCACTATCAAGACAACGCAGAACACTATCAATCTCTTCGTTTATTTGGTGACTTATCTGAACCACTGTTTACACAAGATGATTTTATCGAAGCATTTGGAATAGAAGATTGGTTCGATAAATGGCAAGTACAAAATGGCCGTATCACCGGAGGCCCATCGGATCCTGGGCTACCTACGTTAAGAGACAGTGAGCGTGTGATTGAGCTACAACGACAGTATTTGCAAGCGTTAAAAGACCTAGGGGTAAAAGGGTTTCGGATTGATGCGGCGAAACATATTACGCTAAAACAGCTTCAAAAGGTTTGGAGCGAAGATATGACGCAAGATGTGCATATCTTCGGTGAAATTATCACCGATGGCGGCGCGACGCGTGAAGAGTATGAACTGTTCCTAGAGCCATATTTAAAGGAAACACGCCTTGGTGCGTATGACTTTCCACTGTTTCAGACGGTATTTGATGCACTACAACCAAACGGAAGCTTAAAATCGTTGGTGGATCCTTATTGTTTTGGGCAAGCATTATCCAAGCGTCGAGCGATCACCTTTGCTATCACTCACGACATCCCCAACAACGACGTGTTTGAAAACTTAGTCATGAGTGAAGACAACGAATGGCTCGCTTACACTTACATCTTAGGGCGTGATGGTGGTGCACCGCTTATCTACAGTGATCTGGATACGAGCCAATTTAAAGACAGCAATGGTGCTCCGCGTTGGCAAGATATTTGGAACGACCTGCGGATTATCAAACGTATTGACTTTTATAATCGCATGCATGGTCAGCCAATGAAAAAAATCGAAGCCAGTGAAGATGTATTGATCTTTGGCCGTGGTGAAGAGGGCGTTGTGGTTCTTAACAAGTCGAAGCGAGCAAGTACAGTAGAGATTTCAGTCGATGGCACATGGTGTGATTGGCTTACGGGGCAAGTTAGCGAGGCGAAAAATAATCGTCTAACACTGATGATAAATCCTTGCAGCAGTATGATGCTCGTTAAGCACTTTTCTGAGTGAGTTCCTTATGAGTGAGATCTCTTTTGTGTGAGTTCACTTCTGAGTAAGTGCTATTCTGTGCCACCTCGGTCTAAGAACGCGTTACAGTGGTTGGCCCAAAATGAGAGCCGCCACTTGATCGCATTCATTCTCACTTCCAGCGAAAAGCTGTTCTACAATGAGTGCCTTTTTTTGCCCTGACATGGATCGTTTTTTCGCTTCTCTAACGAGCAGTGCTATTTGAATTTGTGCATCTAACGTTGTTGATTCCAGTGGTTGCCATGAGGAAATAAGACGGCTAAATCCATCGAGTTTTAATGCAGGTGCTAGGTTGACTGCTTCAAACTTAACCAGTGTTAATAGTGCTACTTGATAGGCATCTTCTGGTGAACGTTCATCTTGTGCAAGCTGATCTAATAGCGAAGCGAGCAACGTATCGGGTGTGATTTGCCCGGATTTCTTTGGGAATTTAAGATCCAAACGAGAAGAAAAATCGATAGATTGAACACGGCTGTATGGAAAAAAAGTGAGGCTATTTAAGCAATCGAGTGGGATCCAAATGGATTCTCCCGGCTTTACCGCGTATTCATTTTTTCCCAAACGGACCAGCATCATGCCTTCGAGCACACGAATTAGGCGATGCTTGATTACCTGTCTACGAGGGGTCGTGGTTAAGAAATCGTATTGGGCAATGTGATGTTGAACCGCGTAATGCATGGGTTAGGCCTCAGTGTTTGGGGCGACAAGATTACCTTTTCTAGAAAAAAATGCCAATAGAACGCAAGCCTAATCACAAATATCTGGTCAGACCTTCTTGGTTCTGAGAACTCTATTGCTGATTACCAACGTAACTATGAGTAGAATAGGCGAGCTTTTTTTTATTACGTAGTAACTAATGACTTCAAATACTGATCCTTACCTAGATATTCGTCCTTACAATGACGAAGAAATCCCCGCAGCACTTGATCGTTTAATTCATGATGAAGAATTCATCAGTGCGATCCTTCAGCATCGTTTTTCCAATCATGCGCCTTGGTTTATGGCGGTTATGAGCCCATTTGTTAAAGTGTATTTGAAATTTAAATGGAAAAAATTGAACAGCATTGAAGCCATTCAGAATGAAGTGAAGAAGTACCTGGTCAATACACTCAAGACGACAACAAAGGGTGTCACATTCAGCGGTTTGGATAAACTCGATAAACAGACGTCTTATTTGTTCGTATCGAACCACCGAGATATCGCGATGGATCCGGCGTTAGTCAACTATGGTCTCAATGAAAGTGGTCATAAAACAGTAAGAATTGCGATAGGTGATAACTTATTGAAAAAGCCGTGTGCAACGGAATTAATGCGTCTCAATAAGAGCTTTATCGTCAAGCGTTCTGCAAAAGGCCCACGTGAAATGATGAAGATGCTTGGCACTCTTTCGGGGTACATTAAGCATTCTCTGGATTCGGGTAATTCGATTTGGATTGCACAGAAAGAAGGCCGAGCAAAAGACGGCAACGATTTCACCGATCCAGCGATTCTAAAAATGTTCCATGTTGAAGGTAGGAAGCAAAAAATCAGTTTTGGCGACTACGCTAAATCACTCCGAATCGTGCCAGTTTCGATCTCTTACGAGAACGATCCATGTGACATTGCTAAAGCCCGTGAACTTTACGCGAAAGCGACTCATGGTGAGTATGAGAAAGGCGAGTTTGAAGATATTGAAAGTATCATTCAAGGCATTGTGGGTGACAAAGGGAAGGTTCATGTCGCTTTTGGTGATGTCATCACTCAATCATACGAAACACCCGATGAACTTGCCGCAGAGTTAGATCGTCAAATTCACGAGAATTACAAACTGTTTCCAATTAATTCATTAGCTGCAGACATGGATGCCGATGTCGGGCCGGAAACGCGCAAAATCTTGCAGGAAAAGCTCGAACAATTGCCTCTCGATGCGCATAAGTACTTGCTTAATAGTTACGCAAACCCCGTGCATAACCAGAGCTAAATTGAAACTGAACCTCAATTTAAAAGAGATGCCATCGCGCATCTCTTTTTGTATCAGTTGGTTTGTCCGATGTTGCAACAGCAGCGATAAGGACAGCATGAAACTGTCTATTCTTTACCCTAAAAAACACCAGACTATAACCCTCATCTCGTATTACTTGATGGTTAGGGTTTAACGAATATTAGGGTTGAATGATTATTGGGGTTGAATGAGCAGCTGGTTTTAACGAGCCACTGCGCCACCAAGCGTAAGATTAGAAGGCCATTGAGTGATGGTATTGCCCCCAAGGTAGATATTGCCATTCACCGTCATCGTATCTGGAAATGTAGTGATAGCGGATCCGCCAATAAACAAACTGCCTTCAACAACAATCCCTTCAGGTAACTGCTCTAATGGGGTTCTTATCACGCTTAAATCCCCTTTAACCCTCATCCTAGGCGGCAAGGTCGCGACAAGGGTATCGGTTAGGTTGATGTAGCCGCCCACTTTCACGCCACCGGGCCAGCGAGTGAGCTTTGAGCCAAGCAAGTTCGCATAACCTCTAATTGCCGTTCCTTTCTGAATACGGCTTAACTCGCAGTTGGTGGCTTCAAGGCTCCCATTTATCTCTAAACCATTTGGCAGCTTTTTGATTGATGTTTTGGAAATGTTCAGGTTCCCTTTCACTACAAGGCCATCAGGGAGTGAAGTATAGGGTTTATTGCGCAGATCGAGATTGCCGTAGTTATCTAAGTGATTAAGAATTTGGTAATGATCAAGTGGCTCACCAGAGGTGATAGGAGACAAAAACAACAGCAGTACGAAAAGGAAAACAGCTTTCATGCAGAAGGGCCAAGCGTAACGGATTCAATGGTCAGTATCGTTAGGATGGCTCAACGATTCAATGGTGAGTCCAAAAAACTGTGATATTTACTCGGACAAGTGGGTAAGAAAGCTTAAGACCAGAGTAGGGGAAATCAACATGGAATGAATAGAACAAGATTAGAAAGCCACCCTCTAAGTAGTAAGGTGGCTCTCATTTAGTCAGGTGTTAGCGTCGAAGAGAGCGAGTCTTCAATTCAAAAATCAGCTTTTCTGCACTGACTTCAAATTGAAAGCGCACAACGGCTTCTTTTGATTCGTCAGTAATATCTGATATTTCATATTCAACCTTTGCACACACTTCTTTTGCGAGCACGAGGTATTTGTCTAGCTCGACTTTAAGTTGAGAGGGATCGTTGGAATAGATAGTGACTTCGGAAACATCATCTCCTTCCTTAATGATGAAACCAATCTCACCCGCACTGCCGCAAGCTTCACATACTTCATTATTGAATTTATCAATGCTCATCACATATTCTCCTAAATAAACTCACGACATACTACCTATCAATTTGATCTCTATCCACAAAAAAAGAATGGACTTTAGCAATTAAGAAACCGAATGCTATACTGTTTTATGACGCGTATAATCTTAAAATAGAGAACAATGGCCCCAAAAAGTGTGAACCCGGTCGAATAAATACGTAAGCTAACAGCAAAAATACACAAGAACCTTTAACCCTGAGTTGTCTATTGCTTGGATATGTAACATCATTCCGGTCAATGAGTTGTTGGCAATGCATATCAATACTATTTGATCGTTTCTATACCTAACGTTAACGTTGGTTTGATTCTGATGAGCCATTTGGGCGATGCGACCTGCAACGATCCGATATTTATAGCTGAACCTACTTAAGCTCAAGGCTGAGTTAAGTAGTTAACAGAGAGAAGATTCTAACCATGCCAAAGCGTAGCAAAGAAGATACTGAAATTACCATCCAAAAAATTATGGATGCAGTTGTCGACCAGTTATTAACACTCGGTTATGACAATATGTCGTACACCACGTTAAGCCAGCAAACTGGAGTATCTCGCACAGGTATTAGCCACCATTTCCCTAAAAAAACCGACTTTACCGCCGCACTCGATGGTCGAATCTTTAAAATTTTTGTCGAGCACCTTGATTTCACAGGCGACCTATCTCTGTTTTCAGAGAGCTGGATTTCGGCTTTAAATAACAAAGAGTTTCTTGCCATTTTAAGACTGCTTTTCCATCATATAGTGACCGTTGAGCGTGCTCACGAATTTGCTGATTATGGCATAACTCGTTTGTATAAAGTAACAGAAGAGCATTTTGGTGAAGCAAGCGGTCGAGAAATCGAATGGCTTGTCGGAAAGTCCTTGATTAGAATGGCTCGATAACGCCCCCCTAAACCCTTCTATTATTCAGAAAAGCATCCTCAGTGTAGGATGCTTTTTTATAGCGTCTATTTTAACATCTTGATTGAATACACCGGTTTTAGTGAGTATTTTTTGTACCAAGTTGATAGTTTAATCAACGAAAAGAACGAAATATGGCTATTCGGGCCGCAATGCGGTAACTATCTGTTACACTCTAATTAAATGATGGTTATAACTAGTAGGTGAACGCATGTCTTACCCCGTTCTCATCTGTGATGATTCTGCTTTGGCTCGAAAACAGATGGCTCGTTCTCTCCCTGCATCACTTAATGCTGATATTACTTTTGCCGTTCATGGGCTGGATGCTCTAGAAAAGCTTGAGCAGAATGAATATAAGCTGATGTTTCTCGATCTCACCATGCCTGAGTTAGATGGCTTCGGTACATTAGAAGAAATACAAAAGCGCGGTTACGACATTCCAGTTGTCGTTGTTTCGGGTGATATTCAGCCCAAAGCCAAAGAGCGAGTGATGGCTTTTGGTGCGAAAGACTTCATTCAAAAACCGATCGATAAAAAGCTGCTTAATGACACGTTAAAAACACTGGTCGCCCCTCGTGTCCAGCCTCAAATTATAACGCCAGTTTCTCTTGAACTGCCGATTTTACGTCGCCGAGACATCTACATGGAAGTGGCTAACGTCTCTATTGGCCGAGCGGCTGATGCGTTGGCGCGACATTTCGATGTGTTTGTCCACTTACCACTCCCTAATGTCAATATACTTGAGCTGAGTGAGCTTCATATGGCACTTCGCGATCTCGCTGACAATGATCAAGTGTCTGGTGTGTGCCAGGGGTTTAGTGGTGAAGGTATTGCAGGTGAAGCCTTGGTTTTGCTCAGTGACTCCAGCGTTGAAGACCTGAAAAAGCTGATGAAAGTTCCCGCCGACAGTGAAGAGCTCGAAGAGTTAGAGTTATTGATGGATGTCTCTAATATATTGGTGGGTTCATTTCTTAACGGGTTAGGTGAGCAGTCAGAAGTTCGTTTCTTTCAAAGCTCTCCGGTGTTACTTGGCCAGCATATCTCTATTGATTCGGTCATCAACTCGACCAGCGGCTCGTTTACCAAAACCATGACCTTTGAAGTCAGTTATAGCATTGATGGCACGTCTATTCGTTGTGATCTCCTGTTTATGTTTGTGGATGAATCCTTGCCGTTACTGGACAATAAATTAGCCTACCTAATGGAGGACTTTTAATGTTGAATCTTCCTGCAGAGTTTGAACAATTCCACTGGATGGTGGACATGGTGCAAAACGTCGATATGGGGCTCATTGTTATTGATCGCGATTATAATGTTCAAGTTTGGAACGGCTTTATGACGCATCATAGTGGTACTCAAGGTCACGATGCCATCGGAAAATCACTGTTTGAGCTGTTTCCTGAAATACCCGAAGAGTGGTTTCGTCTAAAAACCAAGCCTGTGTACGATCTTGGTTGCCGAAGCTTTATTACCTGGCAACAGCGGCCTTATCTGTTTCACTGCCGAAATGTTCGCCCTGTTACTCAGCAGTCTCCGTTTATGTACCAAAACGTCACGCTCAACCCCATGCGTTCTCCGACAGGTCAAATAAAGTCGATGTTTTTGTCTATTCAAGATGCTACGACAGAAGCCTTAGCCTCTCTGGAAGCGCGAAATGGCAAGTAACAAGTGATGACATTAAACGACGTCGAGTAGACGTTTTTGACTGATGGATGGCTATCGCAATATAAACCATCCGACATTGCAATACGCGCACCTAGGGGAAGATCCTAAGTGCAGATATAGAGCAAAAGGAAAATTATGCGTGTAATAACCCGCGTGATTGACTGATAGATAAACAAATTCGATGAAAAAACAGACAGGGAAAGAGTGCGTTACTTCACGGAATGAACCTGAGGAACGTATGGAATCGTTAGATGGTTGAAAAAACAGGTACAAAAAACCAACATTAGTTGGGTTGATTTTAATGTAAGTCATTGAAATTAAACAACATAAAGAAGATGGGTGAGGGGTCTGATTTGTGTGGGTGCTTTCCTACATAAGGTAACACAAAAAAAATTGATTTATCAGACTTGCAGGAAAAAAATCGCAGCCTATAATGCTGAAAACCGGAGCGTCTGCCAACGCTCCGGTTTTTTTGTGTCCGAAGAAAGGTAAACCGTCTGCCAACGAGTTACCAACGCACTATGCTTTGTGATGACTGTACCAAGTTAAGCAAGCTAGACGCCCACTGGAACATGTATTCACAAATCAAGGAATTTACACAATGCGTATCGAACAAGAACTTAAGTTAGGCTTTAAAGATGTACTGTTTCGCCCTAAGCGTTCAACACTAAAAAGTCGTTCTCAAGTAAATTTAACCCGCGAGTTTACATTCAAGCATAGCGGTCGTCAATGGTCGGGCACTCCTGTTATTGCTGCCAATATGGATTCAGTGGGCAGTTTCGACATGGCAACCGAGCTGGCTAAGCACGGCGTAATGACGGCAATGCACAAACACTACAGCGTTGAGCAATGGGCTGAGTTTGTAAAAGGTGCTGATAAAGAAACACTAAATAAAGTGTTTGTTTCTACAGGCACCTCTGACCGTGAATTTGAAAAGACAAAAGAGATCTTAGCATTAAGCGAAGACCTAGAGTTTATTTGTATTGATATCGCAAACGGTTACTCAGAGCACTTAGTCGAGTATGTAGAGCGCGTGCGTGCTGAATTCCCAACAAAGACTATCTCTGCGGGTAACGTTGTTACGGGTGATATGTGTGAAGAGCTTATCCTAGCGGGCGCAGACATTGTTAAAGTCGGCATTGGCCCAGGCTCTGTTTGTACTACGCGTGTTAAAACTGGTGTTGGCTACCCGCAATTATCAGCCATCATCGAGTGTGCTGACGCAGCCCACGGTTTAGGCGGTATGATCATTGGCGATGGTGGCTGTGCATGTGCTGGCGATGTGGCTAAAGCATTCGGTGGCGGCGCCGATTTCGTGATGCTTGGTGGTATGTTAGCTGGCCACGAACAGTCTGGCGGTGAATTGATTGAAAAAGACGGTAAAACGTTCATGAAGTTCTACGGAATGTCTTCTCAGTCGGCTATGGCGAAGCACTCTGGCGGTGTTGCGAACTACCGTGCAGCTGAAGGAAAAACCGTACTGTTACCTTACCGTGGTGACGTAAACGACACTATCAATGACATCCTTGGTGGCGTACGTTCAACGTGTACATACGTAGGCGCAGCAAAGCTTAAAGAGCTAACGAAGCGTACCACGTTCATCCGTGTACAAGAGCAAGAGAACAACGTATTCGGTAAAGAGTGAGTTATGAATCGATAAGGGATTTGTAAAAACAACCATATGTTGATTTTACGAAAGCATACGTTGAAATAAAAACAACCATACCTTGAAGTAGCCTATAAAGTATACAATACTTAAGTAAGTTTACTACAGGTATGGTTGTTTTATTATGAATAAACGAATTCTTATAAACTCGTCAATAAAAAACATATCACGCTTTGTGAGCCTCAAAACTGACTCTTGTAGTGGTACGGTGAATTAGGTCACTTAGTTAGAGTTGATATCTGATCTTCACGCTACTGAAACCAGTGACATTATGGCATAGCGACGGATTTGTAAGAAACTAGAAAGCTATAAAGATAAATATCTAGACCGCTAAAAGAAAATGGCTCCCGTTTGGGGAGCCAGTGTTTTCTGTGATTGATACGACCTATTTGTATTCGACTACTGTTTTAATAGGCGTTTCTAATATTGTGTTTCTGCAATTATTGAGGGTTTAGCCCAAGGGTTTGCAATACAAGTTTAAAGTTATCTTGGCGCTCTTTAATGGCATGAACTTCACCACTGACAGGGCAGGTACTGTCGGGGCAACCGCGGTTAACAATACCTGATACCGCATCAATAAATGCGGTACCTTGTAGACCACCATCAACGTAGTTTTTAAGTTCGGTGTGGTAATTCCAGCCAGCGTAAGTGCCACCCTCGTCGTTATAAGCCTGTACCGATGTTACCCAGTAGAACAGACCTGCAATCCATTTGATTTCTCGGTTTTCTTCCGAGCTACAAATAAGCCCTGGATTAGAACAGAAATCGAGATCGGCATAGAGTGGATTTTCTGGTGGTGCTTCTACCGTGACTCCGTTGACTGTGGTACCAATGGTTTCTGGGTCAACATGCGAACGGCCCATGAAGTGATTCAAGGTACCAAAGTTCTGGCGTCCGGTAGTCTGAATGACACCACGGCCCCACCAGCCACAACCTTCTACCGTTCCGTTAGTATCGGTCCCATCCCAAATGAACTTCCCAGCTTTTTGGTCTTCATACACTTTACAGTCTTCACGTTCCCACACTTGTTTTGATGTGTCGATTACGGTCGGTACATCCATACAGTGCCCATCGTTAGTCCAACGACCTACGTTACCGTTAACCAATAAACCTTGCTCTTTAAGTACAGAGTCTGGCGCAGCAAAGATAGGAGCAGGGGCGCCATACCATTTGGCGTTAGTCATAGCGCTGACTTCCATCTTAGGATCTCGAGGACAAGAATACGGATGGTCAACGCCAGTGATGGGATCCATACCATAATCGGCGTATTTTTGATCCAGTTGCCCACAACTTGCCGTCATTGGGTAGTTTACAGGCGCGCCGTATCTTACTTCCGACCAGTTATTTTCATCACAAGCGTTATAGCGAATGGTTTCTTGCATACTTTGAGACAAGAAGGCCGCAATCGCCACCTTAGCGTAAATTGCGTTGGTTGCTTCATCGGCCGCATCGTCGAGTAACCAGAAGGTATTACCAGCGACACCGACATTGTGCATTGAGTTTAAGCCTGCTAAAAAGTCGGCCCATTTATACACGGTAGAAGGAATCCACTGTGATTGTGGCGTTTCAAATAGGAAGGCTTGATTATTCATTGCTGACTCAGCACCTTCCAAATCAGCATTTAGCGAAGCAAGTCGAGTTAACGGGCCATTCGTTACGCTTTCACCAACGTAATACAGCGGCACGGTCGCTTGTTGGTAGCGAGCAATTTTATCGGATAAATCCGCGGTTTCCGTGTCAAATAAAATAGCAAACACATTACTGCTCGCTGCTTTACGAATATGACTTTCTCCTGAGGTGTTGCCCATAAAGTAGTCAGCTGCTTGAGCTGTAGGAATAGAGGAAAGTAGAGCCGGTGCTTGTGTATAGTCGCTCACTTGTTTCACGTATTCCAATGCGTAATGCCATTGCTCATCGGTTAAAGCTGGCGATGAGCTCGATTTATGAAACGCGATAAAGTCGGCTTTGGTTGTTGATGCGGTTTTGTAAAGCTCAAAGGTCGACAATAGATCAGATGTTGAAGATGCGGCTGCATTCCAAACGGCTCGTTTGCCTGAATGCGTATTATAAGCAAAGTCACCAATGCTTAAAGACCACCCGAACGTAGCTTGCGGGGCAAGAGTGGAAACGACAAGGTGATGAGCTTGGGCCCAACCTTGAACATCGTCAGTCAGTGCGTTTATATCCGCAATATCAATTTGACCGCCGGTTGTATCAAGGGCGGCGTTCAATGCCATTTTTACTGCTACGGCTCCTATTGCTTGTCCTTTGTCTGCTGCAGCGGCATCAAGCACTTCTCCACTCAGTACGATAGAGGTTGTACCGGCAAGTTCTACGGTATTAATGAGCGCAATGAAGGCATTCGTTAACAGCGTGGTATCAGCAATGTCTTGGCTGCTGATAGTGTTGATCGCCAACGTTTCTGGCGCACCAAAAGTCGCAGGGCTAGCAGCAACAAAATGATTTGGCCAGCCGTTTACTTCTAGTCTTACCGGATCCATTGGGTTAGGTAGTGACAGTAATGGCGCGCTTCCTGGAGGGGTATTGTCACAGTTTACGTGTAGCGCCCAACTGCCATCGCTACCAGGTGTCGAGGTTGTCCACCAGTTTGCTTCATAAGCAATGTTCTCATTGACCATGATATCACCGGCTGAAGCATGATCGCCTTTGGTCCAATTCGGGTACACATTAAACTCAGCACAGACACCAACCCCAGGTGTTGGGTTCGGTTCTGGGCTTGGATCGGGTGTAGGCTCAGGATCTGGTGTAGGTTCAGGCTCAGGTGTAGGATCTGGCGTTGGGTCGGGTGTTGGATCTGGGTCAGGAGTAGGGTCTGGATCCGGTGTAGGCGTAGCGCCACCAATCTGCTTCCATGGAGAATCCCATTCATTGGCATAGTTGTCTGTTGGGCTTTGCCCTGCGTTGACCCACCATTTCGCTTCATACGTTTGTCCATCTACCGTCACTTGTGTACCGCCAGAATATGACTTTGTGGAATCGTATGGTTCTGCTGCATACAAGTGCCCACTTAGCGCAATACACGCAAGAATAGCCGCTAGCTTGTTCATCCTAAACATAAATGTCCCTTTATCTTTATTGTATTTGTCTGTTTTGTTACACGTTAATTACGAGCGAGGTGCTATCTAATTCGATAAATATTCACCTAAAAATAAGTTAGCAGTTAGACACGTATTGAGCGGCAAAAATGACATTATCTGTCATCGTATGCGGCAGATATCACGTAGGAACTGAAAGTATTTGTGAGGTTGGTAATTGTTGCAAAATAACTGGAATGGATGTTTTTCTTTAAAAAGAGCCGCTATTTTTAATCTAACGGGGTGGGCTTGATGTAAATAAATCGCATGGGTATCGATATCTAGTGTTGTTACAATGACCTGACCTGACCTGACCTGACCTGACCTGACCAATGGCCATGAGCAAAGTGACTCCAATCATCATTTTAGAATATTGGATGTAACCAACATTGATGATGCAGGCGTTACCTTGGCCACGGCATAAGGTATGTTTTACTCGATGCTAGATTTAACGGTTTGGCCGTTGTAGTACTTGTCTTTCATCTTAAGCGCCACGTTCACGAGGTAAATCAACACAGGCACTTCAATCAGCGGACCGATAACACCCGCAAACGCTTGGTCAGAGTTGATACCGAATACTGAGATAGCAACTGCAATGGCTAGCTCGAAGTTGTTACCTGTCGCGGTGAATGCAATGGACGCGTTCTTATCGTATTCAATCCCTATCTTCTTACCAATGAAAAAACTGATGAAGAACATCGCTGTGAAGTAAATAGTCAGTGGAACCGCAATCAACAATACGTCCATTGGCAACTCAACAATCATCTCGCCTTTTAAGCTGAACATCAGAACGATGGTGGCCAGTAGTGCCATCAGTGTGATGGGAGAGATGCGTGGAATGAACACATCGTTGTACCATTGCTCGCCTTTCATCGACACAAGGATCTTACGGCTTAAAAAACCGGCTAGGAATGGGATACCTAGGTAGATAAGTACACTGTGTGCAATGTCGATCATCGAGATATCAACCAACATACCTTCGTAGCCAAATACTGGTGGAAGAACGCTGATGAACAACCAAGCCATAAAGCTGTAGCTCACCACTTGGAATGCACTGTTTAGAGCAACCAATGCTGCGCCGTACTCTTTGTTACCGCCACCGATATCGTTCCAAACCAGAACCATCGCCACACAGCGAGCAAGACCAATCAGAATGACACCGACCATATAACCTGGGTGATCGCCTAAGAATGTTAGCGCCAATACAAACATCAGAATCGGGCCAACAAGCCAGTTCATGATCAGAGATAGTTTGATGGCTTTCTTATCTTTTACCACGGTGCCTAGCAGGTTGTAGTTAACCTTAGCCAAAGGTGGATACATCATTAAGATAAGGCCGATTGCTAATGGAATGTTGGTCGTGCCAACCGACATAGATTCGTTCCATTGTTCGATTTGTGGGAACAGGGTGCCAAGCAGTACACCAAGACCCATCGCGATAAAGATCCACAGCGTTAAGTAGCGATCTAGAAAACCTAATTTTGGTTTCATGATATTGTCTCTTTGGTTGATATCGTTAATCGTCGAAAAACGATATTTGAAAGCAAAAAAATACGCTTAGTTTATTCGGTATTCGACAAACTAAGCGCGATAAATCTATTTTAAAATGGTGTCGATCAGCGTCTCAAATTGTTGAATATTATCTCGATTAATGCGGTAGCACATCTTCGGTGGTATCGATTCAGCGGTGATGAAGCCTGAGGTCTTCAGTATTCTTAAATGCTCTGATACGGTTGATTGAGCCAAACCCAATTCGCTAACCAAGTCACTGTTCAAACAGCCGCCCGATTTTTCTAACGTGGAAAGGATACTCAATATACGAACTCTTGCCGGGTGAGCAAGCGCTTTAGCCAAAGCTGCCATTTGTGTTTCAGCTTCAGCATCACCATGTTCGATTGGTAGAACACAGCCACCAGTTGTGAGGCAAACTTTATTCATGTGGATATTTTACTGCATTAATCGTTAAAAGACGATTAATGGTAAGTCTATTGTGTAAAAAGATCAACGTAAGCGTTTAAGTTGAGCACTAGAATCCATAAATTGAAATAAGGATGACGTAAATGGGTTGTCAACACACGAGATCCCATATGCGGGTAAGCGAAGATTTTCCGATGTCGTTCTGCTACGAGTGATTATGGAGTGACGCTAACCAAGTACTATAGATTTTAAATGAGAATAAGTAGGGTTATCATAAAGGGTGCAGCCAGTGATAACCCTACAAAGTGAAGCGTTCACTCGATTTTTATGTCTTTTACTTTACCTATAAGTCGTATTCGGCCTCTTATTGTGAGTGATAAAAGCTTATTTAAATGATAAAAGCATTGGTGAGACAAATATTTCGATACAAAATATAGAGAAGATGAAAGCTTAACTATGAATACATCCGCATTTGATCGCATCAGCCGCGTTTTAGCTTTTATTCACGCGAATCTTAGTTCAGCGTTATCGTTGGAAGACATCGCGACACAAAGCTGCTGGTCTCGTTGGCAACTGCAAAGAGTGTTTCAAGCAGAAACAGGGCTTACCGTAGCAAACTATGTAAGAGAGCTTAAGCTGAGCCAAGCTGCAGAAGAATTACTTGATGGAAAAGAGCGCGTGATAGATATTGCAGTTGGCCTCGGGTTTAACTCAGAAGTGAGCTTTAGCCGTTCTTTTAAGCAAATGTTTGGGGTGAGCCCAAGCCAATATCGAAAAGCAGGCAAAAGGGGTGGGCTGAGAAAACCAATACAAGTGTCTGAAACCGTGAGTGCCGAAGAGAAGGGCGCTCTGAGTTTTGTTGAAGTTCGCATTGACGAAAGAGAGTCTTTCCTTGTTAAGGGTGTCACCTCAGAGATCAGTGGTTTGTTTTCCCTAACACAAGACTTCGCACAAAAAGTCCCTCAACTTTGGTCTCGCTTGGAGCAAGAATTCACTCTACCAGACGATGACGTACTGCGATTTATTGGCGTCGCCGACCTTACTCAGTCTTACTTCGATGGGACCAATATCCACTATTGGGCGGGCGTTGAACTCCATGATGCGATATCCATTCCGCAACTGCCGAGCATTATCTCTGATAAATTAGAGGTGCTGACTGTCCCAAAGCAAACCTACGCAGTGGTCAAGCATTGTGGTCCTATAAAGAATCTGCGTCATACCTTGAGTTGGTTTGTGCTGAACTGGTTGCCAAGTTCAGGCTATCGTGGTGTGGATGGCTACGAACTGGAAGTGTACCCATTGAGTTACCAACCTTATGCTGCTAATGCTGAAATGGAATATTGGGTTCCTGTTGTTAAGCTGTAGCTGTGTCTACTTCAACTTTCCTCCTATAAATCTGACTTACCAATTTGGCTAATTGCATTTTAAATCAGCAATTGGCCTGCTTTTTAAACAACAAGAGAAGTTGTTTTGAAACGTGCACCAAATTGTTAACTATCCCATTCAAAGATACATACAATGCAAATGAGATTCATTACTATTTATATTAAGCATTGGTACCGAGGGAATTATGACCACTCACACACGTTTTAAATATTCATCACTTGCTGTTGCATTACTGACTGCACTCTCAGCACAAGCGTTGGCCGAAGAAACCATTACTGCGGCAGGCTCGAATGTAGAAACTGTGACTATTATGGGCAAGGCTTATCGTAATACAGCCACAAAATCAGCACTCGAGCCAGAGGAAACGCCTCAAGGTATTACGATCATTGATGAAGAGCATTTAGAGCAACGAGGTGTTCAATCTTTGAACCAAGCCCTACGTTATGCACCTGGCGTTGTCACTGAAAACCGCGGTGGATCAGTCGCTATGTTCGATTCATACTCTATTCGTGGTTTTAAGACCAATAATGTTAACTACTATGATGGTCTATCACTTCAACAATTGAATGGATGGAACTTGCAGCCGCAGATTGACCCAATCGCAATGCAACAAGTCGAGATCTTCAAAGGGCCGACGTCTGTGCTTTATGGCGCGATGCCACCGGGTGGTATGGTGAACATGATCGCTAAGGCACCGCAAACTGAACAATCAACTAAGGTTGGCGTTGCGACAGGCTCTCGAAACCTACAAGAAGCATCGATCGATACAGCGGGACAATTTGGTGACAGTGATTTTTCATACCGTTTGATCGCACTTGCTCGTAAGCAAGATAGCCAAGTTGATAACGCAGAAGAAGAGCGCTACTTAATTGCCCCTTCTGTTGATTGGCAAGTAAGTGATAAAACACAAATCAACTTTAACCTGTATTACCAAAACGATCCTTCAATGGGCATCAACTCTGCAATGCCTTTGGAGGTATTGAAAGCGAGTGATCCTTCGGTTTCGATGGGGGATAAGAACTGGAGTAAGTTTGAACGTGAAGTGTTGATGATGGGTTATAAAATTAACCATGACTTCAATGACAATTGGGCTTTTTTACAAAATGCTCGTTACACTGATGCCTCTCTGTACCAAGAAAACACGTATCACTTTAGTTACGATGCGAATACGCCAAATCAATTATCTCGCGCTCTCTACTCAACAGATGAAAGCTTTAAAGGCTTTGTCATCGATAACCAACTGAGCGGCATTGTTGATGTAGGTTCAGTCGAACATAATCTGTTGCTTGGTTTAGATTACCAAGATTTGGATGGTAATGTTAACTACTCATCCTACAGCGCTAATGGCAGCGGTTTTAATCGTTTTGATCCACTGAATCCCAACAACGAACTATTAGATCGTCGTGATGTGACTAAAACGGGCGAATACCTAGATGATACAACATCTAGTCAATTGGGTTTTTATCTTCAAGACCAGGTTCGACTAGACGCATTAGTGCTTATTGCCGGAGCAAGATTTGACCACTATAAATCAGAAAGTGATTACTACGCGCATGAGTCTGATCATAAGCAAGTCACTTATCGTCTAGGTGGTTTGTATCAGTTTGATAACGGACTATCCCCATTTGCAAGTTACGCGACTAGCTTCGAGCCAGCTCCTGGTGTTGATAAATCTGGTAATGAGTTCGATCCTGAAAATGCTCAGCAAGCCGAGATGGGTGTGAAGTACCTGTCTGACGATATGTCTAAAGAAGCGACTGTTTCGTTATTCCACATTGTTAAGCAAGATATGTTGATGACCGATCCAACAAACGTTTATGGGCCAAAAATCCAAGTGGGTGAAGTTGTATCGAAAGGTGCAGAACTGTCTGGACGTTGGTTTGCGACCGAAAACTTCGATATTGCAGCAGCATATACCTATGTTGATATGGAAATCACAGAAGACTCTAGCAATGGTTTAGAAGGCACAACACCCATCTACGTGCCGGAACACACTGCAAACGTGTGGGCTAGTTACAACGTGTTCACTGGAATGTTAGCGGGTTCGCGCTTAAGTGCTGGTGCACGTTATGTGGGTGAAATGCAAATGGATGCGAGCAATACTCAAGGTAAAGTACCATCATACACCTTAGTTGACCTATCTGTCGGTTATGACCTAGGCGCTGCGAGTGAGACTTTATCGGGTGCTACAGCCAACCTAGCGGTTAACAATATCTTCAATGAAGAATATTATGCGTGTTACGACCAATCTAATTGCTGGTTTGGTGCAGAGCAGTCTATAGAGTTAAGCGTGAACTATGAATTTTAACTAGGTTACGAGGATCAATGTTTAAAGCAGCCTTAATTAGGCTGCTTTAAATAGGCCTAATCGGAGTGAGGCGGACCATCCCATTAGGTCTTGCGCTTTTTACCATCCAATTTACTTGAGTTGGCGACCTAGTCTTAGACCAACTAAGCCCCCTTTATTCGTTCTACGCCACAAACGACTTTGGAAAAAGTCGGTATGAAACAATAAAAGCATTATTAATTAAATGGTTATAAATGTGTGCGCCTCGCATTTTTATGCAATTATGTTAGTAATTTGACGCTATCTATGGCTTAGGTATGTATTTATTGAATGAATATCGTTAGCGTGTAAATCTCTATTCATCGTTACAGTTAAGGAAACATCATGATCAGGATGGTCACCCAGTTATTCCCGCTATGGGCTTTACTGCTTTCATTTATTGCCTACTCTACACCAGATGCTTTTGTTGGACTCAAAGGCTATATCGTTCCGCTGCTCACCATCATCATGTTGACGATGGGGTTGACGTTAAAACCCAGTGATTTTGCGGGCGTATTGAGTAAGCTCCCTGTTGTTGGTGTTGGGCTGATTTTACAGTTTTCTGTTATGCCAATTGCCGCTTTACTGATTAGTATCGCGATGGGGTTCGATACTGAATTAACCGTGGGTATGGTATTGGTCGGTTCGGTGGCTGGTGGCACAGCATCTAATGTAATGTGCTATTTGGCTCGCGGTGATGTTGCTCTGTCGATTTCCATGACGGCATTATCAACATTGGTTGGCGTGGTGGCGACACCATTCTTGGTTCAGCTTTTGGTCGGGCAGACCGTCGACGTACCCGTGACTAGCATGTTGGTGAGTTTACTTAAGATTGTTTTAGCGCCAGTGATCATCGGCGTTATCCTTAACGTCTTACTTCAGTCGACGATAAAGAAAGTTGAACCTGTATTGCCAGTGATCTCAATGGTCGCCATTGTGGTGATTATTGCCATTGTTGTAGCATTAAACGCTGAAAGATTGGCAACCATTGGTCCTTTGGTCGCGTTGGCTGTAATACTCCACAATTCATTGGGTTTAGTGTTTGGTTTCTATGTTCCTAAATTACTTGGCTTCGATGAAAAAACCTGTCGCACCGTTGCATTGGAAGTTGGTTTGCAAAACTCGGGTTTAGCGACGGCATTAGCAATGAAGTATTTCACGCCAGCTTCCGCTGTAGCAGGAACAATTTTTTCAATTTGGCACAACCTTTCAGGTTCAGTAGTGGCAGCGCTTTGGGCTCGAAAAGTAAAACAAGCTGAAGAAGAGCAGAGCAAACCCGTTCTAGAGTCATAGTGGTTTTTAGGATTAATGTGTTCTAGCCAATAGAAGAGGCCAGCGAATGCTGGTCTTTTTGCATCTTATAGGGGGATGAGTTGTACCATTGATGAAGTGGAGATGAAGTGAGTCGATTTCGCTTGCTCAATCGAAGGATTAGCCGATATAAAGCTTAGGCATGTTAACTGCCTGTTCTCTATGCAAATCATTTTCACAGTGCTCATTTCTTTTTTAGATTGTTCAAGATATGTACTGATTAAAAAAGCTCATAATTAGAAGCAACATCATTTTATGAAGATGCTTTTCCTCAATAACTGTGATTCTCATTCCTATCAATAAAATACCGGCTGTGGTGGATAGACATTATAAATATATCTTGTTGTTTCTTAGTACAAAACTATAAAAAAAATCAAGTCATGGTGGTCTCTTAATAACCATTAGGGCCGTTTGGGATAATAAAACAATAGAGAGTGAATAAGTGGCAGCAACGAATCATATTCTTAAATTAGCAGTGGGTATGGCTATTCTATCGAGTGCACCGTCTTTGGTAAGTGCGCATGGCTGGTCAGAATTTCCGAATGCCCGACAGAACATTTGTTATGAACAAGGTGGAATTTGGTCGGGTACTCCACCTAATGAAGCTTGTGCTCAAGCAAAAGACATTTCAGGCACTTATCCGTTCGTACAACGTAATGAGTACGCTAAGAACATTCCGGATTTCAATAGTTTTAGTGCGGTAAAAGCTGCAATTCCGGATGGTACATTATGCTATGCCAATGACGCCCAAAAGCGTGGCATGGGAGCCAGTCACACGGGTTGGAAACGTACAGAATTAAAAACGGGAACCTTTGAGTATGTCTTTAATGCTACTGCACCTCATAACCCTTCGTTTTGGGAGTTTTATCTAACCAAACCGAATGCAGACCTTAGCAAGCAACTCGCTTGGGGAGATCTCGATCTTATACAGACGGAAGGAAATGTCCCTGTCAATGCTGGCAAGTACCGCATTAATGTGACGATACCTTCAGAACGCAGTGGAGACGCCATACTATTTGTACGTTGGCAGCGTGATGATGCTGTTGGTGAAGGTTTCTACAATTGTTCAGATATTACTATCGTCGGTGGTGATACACCTCCACCAGAGCCTACCCCGAAACCTGATTTAATAAGGGGTGAACTCTTTGTTGCAACTGAATTTGGCACGCCAAAAGCTGGGGATACGGTTAAGTACGATATTATTAACCAATACGGTGAAGTGGCGCGTAGCTTCGATCTCCTCGTTGATGATTCAAACACTAATGATTGGGCCCGCTTACTGGCTTCTGAAATCAACGGATGGCATAAAGAGTTTAAGGACGGTGCCGTATTCATTGGTGATTGGCATGAAGAAATGCAGCATTACATGTATTTCCAAAACGATCCTTCGCGTAACTTCTTCAACTCAAAAGATGGCAGTGAGTCTGGATTACTGACCCTGTTTAAAGGAGATGACGGTAGTGTTGAACCGTTAGAGGGCGATATTTACGAGCTTGTGACCAGCGATAACGTTGTTAACGCCGGAGACAAGGTGGTTATCGTAACAGGAGAAGCAGCAATCGTTACACAGACTCAGGGATCTACTGTCGACATCCAAAATAACGGGACGTCTTCAATTATCATTGATACCAAGGCCATTACCGCGAATGACATATTGTCATTTGCTGCGAGTGCCATAGACAGCGAGCGTGTTGAAACGTTCACGTTTGAAGTTATTGTAGATGATGGTGGAGTCACGCCAGAGCCAGAGCCAGAGCCAGAGCCAGAACCAGAACCAGAACCAGGAACTTGGGATTCGTCTACAACATATTTAGGTGGAGATGTAGTTATTTATGCGGGTCAAGCGTGGAAAGCCCAATGGTGGTCTCGCGGAGGTGAAAACCCTGAAGCAACCTACAAAAACGACAAGTGGGGAGTTTGGCGCCCAGCAAACTAGTTGTTCTCGACTTTCTCTTGCTCAATGCGGTTGAGTGATACCTCAAAGCGACATCTCAAAGCAAACATAAGTGGCACCACATGGTATTAATGTGGTGCCACTTTTGTAGAATGTAACAGTGGTACGGATACTCTTTCTAGTTGTAGGAAGTACTAGTGGTAGAAAGTACTAGTTGAAGAAAGCAATGGTTGAGAGCATGTCTATTTAAAAAACACCCGTTACATACTATCGAAGTAATCTCCGTATTCATCCAGTAAACTTCGTGGGCTTCTGAGGCGAAAACGCTCATTGTCAACAACCGCGTCAGTTATTCTATCGATTCGAAATAACCTAGGCGCGGCTCTTAAATAGTCCCACCCTAAAAGATACCAAGCGGGCCAGTTGAGCAGTATAAATTGCGGTTCTATGCACCTTTGCGTTTCACTTCCTTTTTCTGAAATGTAGTGAATTGAGAGCTTTTTCTGCTGTATAAATGCCTGGCTAATGTCATTAAAAAAAGGATAACGCGTATTGGTTACTGTACTTGCGACTGGCTCGGAAGCAATAGCACCAACCAATACTCGCTGGCGTAAAAGGTTTATACGTTTCTGTTGTTCATTGTTCAGAAAAAAGGTGAGCTTATTTTTTACGCTAGATATGTTGTCCCCTAATATGGGACACCTTAGTGAGTCGGTTAGCGCGAGTGCCATCAAAGTATTTAAAATTTCTTCATCACTTAAAAAAAATCGAGGGGGACGAGTCATTCCTCTCAACGCTATGCCGCCCCCTGTGCCTCGCTCTGCGTCAATATCGTAGCCTTGCTGGCGCAACAAGGTAATGTCTCGAGATATGCTTCTAACCGAAATCCCAAGTTCATTGGCTAACTCTTTAGCTGTCCAAAGATTCTTGTTTTCTAAAAGACCAATCAGGTTATCCAATCTTTCTTGCCTGTTTTGAAAGCCGCGCATTATTAATGTGTCATTTAGTGTCTTATTTGTACGTAGCATAGCATTTCACTTCATTTTGAGACAGCGTCGTCACATCAACTTTGCGCTATACATCGACTTGGAGTAATAAACGTTTCTTAACTAATAGCTTCATAACTAATAGCTTCTTAAAAAAACGCTTCTTAAATAAACGATTGCAACATCAACACAGGGAATATGAGAATGAAAACACTGACAGCGGGTTTAACTACAATGGGCTTAACCACAGCAGTTCTAGCTTCTTCGGTGAGTGCTGCGTCGACATTTGAAATTGTGAACACTCAATTTATTGCAGGGGTCAGTTATCAAGAGCAGCAGAAGGCGATGGACAGTTTGAATTCAATAGTGAAGCATTTTGATGGCTTTCAAAGCCGAAGTTATTTCTACAGTGAAGAGCTGAATCGTTGGACCGACATCGTGATTTGGGAAAGCTTGGAACTCGCTAAATCGGCTAGCGTAAAGGCGATGGAAGACCCACATGCTCAGCAAGTGTTTTCTATCATGGACATGGAAACGACGATTTTTTCACACTATCGTTCGATAGGGCACATTGAAGCAGAAACAACGACCAAATAGAGGCGAAGGGCGCTGAGAAAAGACGCTTTTTACATCGTTAAATAAATCAAGGAGTAAAGTAAATGACTCAAACAGAAAGCCGTTGCCTTTGTGGTGCTGTAAACATTGTTGCTGAAGACATTAACCCGAAGTTTACGGTGTGCCACTGTCAATCATGCAGAACATGGGGTGGAGCCCCCTTCTTTGCGGTGAAATGCGGCTCAAAAGTAAAAATTGAAGGTAATGACTTCATCAAAACCTATGAATCGTCATCTTGGGCATTGAGAGGTTTTTGCTCCGAATGTGGTACCCATCTTTTTTATCAGCTGAAAGCAACCGGTGAGTACAACATGCCGGTAGGTTTGTTTCCAAATTTGAATGGATTGGAAATGGATATGCAGTATTTCATTGATAGGAAGCCAAGTTATTATTGTTTTTCAAATGAAACCCAAGAGATGACAACAGATGAGATAATGGCTTATTTTGCAGACAAAGTGTAAATACGTACAGGAACTTGTTTTGTAGAAAACCGGCCGGTTGATCATGGAATAGCGTAGTAATAGTGAGCAGTTTTTGCTCACTATTATTCTATTCTGAAATTGAATTCACGTTGTTTAGGATCATGGCATCGTTTGCGAGAGATATTCTTTAAGCTCATTAGAGATGAAATCGAACACGCGACGAATCCTGCGGTTGGTCCTAAGTTCTTGGTGACAGACGGCCCAAACGGGTAAGCATATCGTTGGGCCAAATTGTTGAAGCGCTTTTACTAATGTTGGCTCCTGATCTCCCACATCTTGAGTGAGATAAATAAGCCCCAAACTTTCCTTACAAAGGCTTATTTGCATCATTTGGTGGTCAGTCGACAGTTTGAAGTTATCGGGTGATAGATTCCAACCCTGTTGATTGAGTTGGTTGCTAATGAGACTGCTGTCACTGAAACCTATTACTTGTATATCTTCAATTTCTTTAAGTGAATTGACGTCAGTGTAATATTTTAAATACTCCTCGGTCCCATATAGCCACACCGTTTCTTCACCGAGTTTTCTAGCAATCAAGTCGGGTTGAGTGGGGCAAAAACTTCGAATGGCTATGTCAGCATCTCTTCGATTCAAATCGCTAACTTTATTGCTCACTATGACTTCTATTGTGATTCTGGGCTCTACTTTCCTTAACTTGGCAATGATTCGGGGTAGTCGATATACAGCGTCTAATTCACAAACTGAAATCACGACCGTACCTTCTAGTTGCTGTGATTGCCCGTTGGCCATAAGTGAAAAATCACTGGCTGCGTCGCCCATCTTTCGGGCTAATTGTAAAAGATCGATCCCGCTGGAAGTCAATTCCAACCTTTGTCCAACTCTTTCAAACAATCTAACACCAATTTCTTGCTCTAAAGAGGCTACCTGCCTACTCAGGGTGGGCTGTGTCATGTTCAAAGCTTTTGCAGCAGCAGATAGAGTGCCTTCTTCCGCCGTTACTAAAAAAGCACGGGTACGATTCCAATCAAAACAGACTGACTTCCAGTTCATACAAATACGTATAACCTCATGTTAATTTAGTTGGTTAACTAGTGATTAATACATGTATATCATAAGTCTTGGGATACCACATGCAAGGACAAGAAAATGACGACATTAGTGCTTGGAGCGACAGGAGCAACGGGAAGGTTGGTTGTTGAAGAATTAGTCAGCCAACATAGAGAGGTTCGCATTATTGTGCGTTCGTTAAATGATTTACAGCTGCACATAACGACTAGCGACTATGTGGAGGTTGTTCATGCTAACTTGTTGGATCTAATCGATGAACAGCTAACTGAGTGCGTTTTGGGGTGTGAGGCAGTGGTTTCTTGTCTTGGTCACAACTTAACGTTTAAGGGTATATTTGGACAGCCTAGGCGTTTAGTGACCGATGCGACAATGCGAATATGTCAAGCGATTGAAAGAACTCAACCTGAGAGACCAATCAAATTTATACTGATGAGCACGACTGGCTTTCAAAATACATTAGCCGATGAAAAAATATCTAGAGCGCATAAAGTGATGATGTCATTTTTGAGAGTGGTGTTACCTCCACATGTTGATAACGAACAAGCGGCGACCTATTTGCAAAGTAGTGTGGTGAAGGCGTCGAAATCCATTGAGTGGGTAGCGGTTCGGCCAGATAGCCTAACGAATGATTTAGAACGAACAGGGTATGTCATTCATCAATGTCCACAGTATGACCCTATATTTGATTCGCGAAATACAAGCCGCTTAAATGTCGCTCGTTTTATGACAGAGTTGATATCGACTCCTAAAACATGGCAAGCATGGAAAAGTAAATTCCCTGTTATCTATGATAGTGATTAGCAACTAAGGTTCTAACTAATAATGGTCAAAACATACAGCGAGAACGAGGAACTTAGACCCATCAATCTAGACTGACAATGTGGCTTCTAACAGCCCATTGCCAGTCAAAAAGTAAACATCATCGAGTCGTTGTGCTGATTTTTATGGCTTGACTGAGGTAGTGAATGATTATTTTTAGCTCAGCATCCTTGATAGACAAAACTCTCATCACTTTTCCGGTACCTGTCAGTTTATTGTAAGTATCGATCATGTGAATGCCTTTCAAAAACCCGATGTCAACGCCACTTTTAGTCGTCCTCATATGACAAACCCCACCGTTAGGAGTTGAATAGCTAGTTATTCTCTGCTTTCTTGTTTCAAGTAGCTTAAAGTCTTCAATGAGTATCCTTCGTATCAATAAAAACAATGTTTTATGGTCCGATCTCACATCAAGATCATACTGCATTATAGTCCCCAATATTTGTTGTCTAATTTTGAGAGTAATACCATTGTTATTTCATCTTTTTTTAAAATCATTATGTTACAGCCTCATGTTAAAAGATTGGACAAGTAGGCATTTTGATGTGCTTTGATAACTCTTCAGCGACTAATATCAATTCTGACTCTTTGTTCATTTGCCCGACAAGCTGAATTCCCATAGGTAGTCCATTCCGGTCCAAACCTATTGGCATGGTTACGACAGGATGACCTATTAGGCTAATTGGTGTCGTAAAAGCGGTGAGGGCATCGAAATAGTTTACCTCTAGTCCGTTGACCTTGATGGGTTCGCTATAATCTCGGCTAGGACCTCGTTCTGATGTCGGTTCCATGTGTTTAAACGCGGTACAACAGGTGACGGGCAATATCCAAGCGTCAACGTTTTTAAAAAAGTTTTGGCAATCAAGGATCGTTTTGTCTCTGGCTTTCAAAGCGCTTGAGTACTCATCTGGATTTCTACGATAGCCCTTCATTACATTGTTAAGAAAATTCGGAGAGCGTTTTCTACTCTGGTTGCCGAAAAGCACGCTCAACCACCGTATAAGAGGGTTCATGAATGCTGACGTTTCATGTCCCATTATGCGTCCAAACGTTTCCCAAGATTTTTTGAAACTAAAGTGCTTGGGTTTAGCTTGCACGCATTGATGGCCCTTTTGTTGCCAACTGGTCATTACTTGGGTTATTCGATCGCGAATATCAGTATCTAAGGGCATGTCGTCCGCTTCGAGCCAATACGCCAAATTGAGGCATTTTTGAATACTAGGCTCATGTTGACCACTGAGTGCTCGCCACATTAAAGCTAGGTCTTTTGCTTGTCTAGCCATTGGGCCAGGACGTGCAAAATTATGTAGAGCCAACTTAGGTGTTAGCAGCATTCCGTCACTGCTTACAGTACCTTCACTTGGTAATAAACTGTATACACCACAAAAGCTTGCAGGGATTCTTAATGAACCTGACAAGTCGGTACCTATATCAATGAAGCTCATTCCTGTTACAACGGCCGCCGCACCGCCTCCACTACTTCCTCCAACCGTGTACTCATGATTCCATGGGTTTTTGCAAAAACCGCGAATCGAGTTATTAGTTTGAAAATCCATGGCCAAAGGAGGAAGGCTAGTTTTGCCCAGTAAAGTCGCGCCTTGGGCAAACAGCTTTTCTACGATAGGCGCAGTGAAATCACTGCATGTTATTTTATTGAGGCCGAAGCTACAAGGTAGGGCATTTATGTGAAATTGGTCTTTAAAACTGATGGGCAAACCTGCGAGTAACTCGGTGTTATCTAATGCAGCAGTTTGGTCTTGATAAATAAAAGCACCTATTTCGTCATCAAGCATGGAAATTCGGCTTAGTAAGTGTGTCTTGACTTCTTGAGCGGTGATATTTCCTTTCTTCAGGGCTTCGCAAGCTTCAATAGCTGCCATATGGTGAATGGTCATAGATAGTTCCTTATGTATTATCTAGGACCTATTGCACCAGCATACGCTCTTTTTGGCTGTTCAATCTCTGCTATCTTTTATCGGTATATAAATGTGTGTTATCCAACTTTCTGGGGGCGTATTATCAGGAGAGGTCAGATACAGTTCGAAAGGAAGAGTCTCTCTGAGCTCATAGCCTGAGCTTGGTAGCCAAGAACGAAAAGCATGATTCCACGTCTGATAGAGGTAATCGTAATGACCGACATGTTCAAATATGGCCCATAATCCCTGACTAATTTGGCTTGAATGCGGTGTATGCAAATGGTCTTTCGGTTCATAAAAAAGTGCGCCGTAAAGGACGAGAGCATGTTCATCGTTAAGATTTTGTGGGCTAGAGGGGAAAGCACTCGCTAAACCGTGCAGTAGAGGCTCTTGACCTAATCGATAGAACTCCTTAGAAACAGCTGGCAGAACTTGACTCAGAAACGTTCCATTTATCGTTCCTAACGTTGTGCTGTAATGATAAAACAAGGTTGGTAAAGTTTTAAGTTTAATCTTTGGCGCTAAATTCTTTGCGGCAATGGTTTTTAGGAAAGGCCGTGACTCGTCCAACCCTATTCTAACGTGTTCAGGGTGTGAGCGAAACTCACTCGGGCTAACGTAAAAATGTTGTCGAAATGCTCGAGAAAAAGCACTATGAGTTTCGAAGCCTGATTTCAATGCAATCTCGATAATCCCCAAGTTAGGTTGTTCTGATAAGGTTTTTGCAGCCAGCTCTAAACGACGGTGTAACAGATACTGGCTGACAGATTCACCTAAATAGGCACTAAATAGCCGTTGGAAATGAAAGATTGATAACGTCGCATGCTGCGCTATTTGATCTGCCGAAATCTTCTCCTCTATATTCTGTTCAATAAACAGTAGGGCTTTCTCTAGTTTTTTTCGGGTTCTATCACTCATATTGCCTTCAATCAGAATAATACGTGGAAAACAGTGCGACTTATTAATTCTCATTCTACTCGGTCGACTCGAATTTGACGAAATCATTTATGATTGGAACAAGCTCACCCAGTGAGCCTGTCTTTGGCTGGTGTGTAAATAGGGTCTTTGATTGGCATTCAGAGTTTTGGCTTGGCGCAAACTTTACCTTGCTGAGAACAGATCGAACTATCACGGCAGTTCATGCTGATTTTCTTTTAGTGCGACATAAGGCGCTACGAGTTGGTGAATGTTAACCTTGGCTTCAATTCTCGCGGCAAGTAAGTACATTCCGGCAATTTTTCGGTGTAAGAAAATGGCATCGGCTGGAGGGGTATGCCAGTAGTCTTGCTCCATGCTTAAGATGGTACCGGCTTCTCGTAATCGTTGAGATAATTCACTTGTTTTAAAATCGTATAGCTCGTCGATTAGCATCGGTTCACACGCCATTTTAACCAGATCGAGAACCGCTTTGCGTTGAGTGGGTTCAATGCTTTCGCTGAAAAACCCTATTTGTTCGAGCGCCTTATTCAAGCCGTCTTCATTGTGATTGACGACCGCACTGAACGCATCGCGATAGCCATCACTAAAGCGATCACTGTACTCACGAGTGGCACCGAAATCGAGCAATCCGATTTGTTGAGTGTGTTCAAGATACAGGTAGTTCGCAAAATTTGGGTCGGTCTGAACCATTTTAAGGTCAAATAACTCCTTGAACATCAGTTCGAGTAAACGGTGCATCACAAGATCGCGTGTCGGTTGATCAAAACTCTCAATTTGTTCTATCGAACGCCCGTCAATGAAGGCCATCGCCAACACCGAATTTGATGAGACTTCTGGGTAAATTCGTGGCACCACAAAGTGCTCATGGTCTTGCAACGCAGTGCGATAGCGTATCGCGAATTCCGCTTCCCTGCCGTAATCGGCTTCATCGTGTAACTGTTTTTTCGCTTCTTCGAGCAATGATTGATAATCGACGGACTCAGGGATAAGACCGACTATTTTTAGTAGTGTACCGACGTTATCAACATCGCTGTTGATGCTTTGTCGAATGCCAGGGTATTGTATTTTTACCGCGAGTTTATCTCCGGCATCATTGTAGGCCTGATGTACTTGGCCTATAGATGCACTGGCTATAGGCTTAAAGTTAAAGGCCATGAATTCGCTCTTCCAACCGGTGCCTAAGGCGTCTTCTAACACCTGATTCAGCTGTTTCGCGGGCAGTGGGTCGGCGTCGGAGCGCAAACGAGCTAATATATTCGCTAACTCAGGATCTAACAGGTCGCCAGCGTCCATCGACAGCATTTGGCCAAGCTTCATTGCTGCGCCGCGAAGGTGAGCAAGTTGGTCGGTGAGGCGCGCTATATTTTTCGGTGTCAGAAGAAGGTCTTTTGTCGTAGGGCGGTTCCCTTTCACGATTTGTTTAGTGCCTTCTGTCAGTACATTACCCGCAACGCGTGTCGCCAGTGATGCGAATTTACTAAACCGAGACAGACGATGAGTCGGTAAGCTTCTTTCTTTTTGCGACATGAACATACTCTCTTATTTAGCGGTGTCAGTCTTTCTAGCGTTTAAATTTAGGTCAGTTTGAAGGCACGCGATTAAAACCGAATGCTCGATTTCTTAGGATACAGAGTTATGGTGAATGCAGTATATCAATACGAGAGAATGCTCTCTTTTGATCACAAGCGAAGATGGATTTATCGTTAGAAAGGTAAAAAGGGGCTCTAGATTTTTATCTAGAGCCCCTTGAAGCTTAACCCGCTGAGTTTACCTGCGGAGTTGCATCAGCCAAGTTCGGCTGCATGATCGTGTTAAAAGAGTGAGCAATTACAACTCAATGGTGACAGTTTCACCGTCAACCGTAAGAAGCAGTGTATTACCTTCTACTTTGTGTGTGACGTCAACCTGTTCGCCTTCGTTCTTATTAGGAACGAGAAGCGTCAGGATGTTGTGCTCTTTCGATGGTTTGAATTCCACTTCAACGTGACGGTGGATTTCAAGATCTTTGAACTCGTACGGGTCTACGTCGCCGAATCCTTCAACGTTCTTCACTGATGTGATGTTGTCAGCCGATTCGTTGATGAAGTTCACGTCTAGGTGCGCAACTTCGCCACGGATAGTGAAAGACTTGTCTGCCACTTCGTTGGCGAAAGTTGTGTGCATTAACCAAGTCATGTCCTTCTCTTCAGAAAGCGTTGCCTTGTCTTGCATTACGAATACTTTACCTTGAACGAACCAGACTTTACGCTTGTAAGATTCGATTTCTGGAACGAAGTATTTGTAAGACGCTGTTGCATCACCTTCAACCATCTTCACATCAGATTCAGTGTCGAAATCAGAGATGTTGCCGCCCGCTTCGATACAGAAGCGATCTTGGTGGTTTTCGTAGCCTGTGTTCTTGTTCTCGCCGTACTGACCTTTACCGCCAAATAGTGGAAGGTTTTTAGAGAACGTTTGACGACGCCATTTCGTGTGCATATCAACACCGAAACCACCGTAATAGCCAGTGATTGACGCTAACGTTTCACCGAACGCGTGCAGAGTGAACGCATTTTGGTCACCGTGAGAGTGGCTGATTGAGCCAAACGGAGAACATTTGAATACCATGTGAATATGGTTATCACGCTCTGTCATCTTGTTGTGGAATGCAGCCCAACCCGTGATTGGGAATACTTTCAACAGTGGATCGTTAGAGGGTGCTTTCTCTTCTGGTGCATCCCAAAGGATGTTGAAGCGAAGATCGTCGTAGCCAAAATCCCACCAACCGAAGTTGTAGAATTTTGTGTGCGCTTCAGTATCACGGCCTTTAAGCTGGTTGTAGTACCAAACGTACTCAGGCTTCTGGTTAACACCTGCGTAGTGCTTGATGTTGTAAGCCAGTTTTAGACCTGGGAAATCACCGATTGATGACTGGTCACAGAAGCTCGCGCGCTTAGAGTGAACAGGCATACAGTAAAGCGGGAAGTCACCTGTGTTTTCGTAGAATGTCTTGTTGAACATGTCTACGCCACAGTATGCTTTCAATAGGTCGAATGCTTCGCCTAGGAATGCAGTTTGTGTGTTCCAGTAGTCAGGACCTTCAGCCCAACCGCCGTCGACACCGCCCCATGGTGGGTAATGTACTGCGTAGTATTCTAGAGCGTATGCGATGTACTCGCCTGCTTTCGGGTGATCGTGGTAAAGCGCGATACACGTTGGGATGATAGCAGAAGAAATTGAACGTACACCGTGGCTGTTTAGAGGGTTGTTCAGTAGATCAACCGTCACGCGTAGGTGGTGCATGATTTCGTCTAGACGCTCGATTAGTGCGTCTTGAACTTGCTGACGCTCTTCATCTGTGAAGTAGCCGTGTAGCCAGTCGTAGCCCCACGCCATTGCAGCGATAACACGGAAAGCCGCCTCATCGTTGTAGCCACGAGACGTCACGCCTTCAGGATCGTAAGTAGACAGTTTTAGAGTCCAAGCTTTTGCTTTCGCAATCAGCTGTTCGTCTTCTTTTACAACACCAGCAATCGCTAGGTTACGTGTCGCGTTCAGTGCCATTTGGCAATCAACGTACATTTGACGCCAGTAAGGACGCCATAGAGAAGCTTTACCTACGGTTTCTTCTGGATACGCTTGTGGCTCTTCATAAGGAGCGGTATCAATAAACTTAGCGGTAGACTTGGTGAAGAAGTCATCGAACATGCAGTGTGATTCATCAGCTTGCACTTTCGCTTTAAATTCAGCGAGATCTTTGGATTGAACAAGAAGACGAGGGCGTTCTTCGCTCAAAGTATCTAGAAACGATAAATCGAAATCACGTTTTTGTACTTCGATAGGAAGTAGGTCTACTAGGTTGCCGGCGGAAGTGTCATTTTCCAGCTTCATCTTACGAATTGCATCAAGAGGCTTGTTATCACTCATGCTTACTCTCTTATTCAATATTAAATTAATGGTCAACTGCATTACATCTTATTGTAATACAAATGAAGTTTGGGTGCGATAGAAAAGTCGTGTTTTTGAGCGGTTTTTAGACTTAAGGTACATGAATTTCTGTGGACTATGCCAAGTAAAGCCCGAACTGAAAATAAAAAAAGCCCATGATTCGGGGGAATACATGGGCTTATAAAGTGAGACTATGCGTGCTCTATTTTGCTGTTTCGAGTTGTCGAGCACCAGTCTTAGAAGCGTTGATAAGTAAGATACCAACCGTTAGAACAATTGAACCACACAATAGGAACAATAGACGACCTGTTGGTTCATTTGGAATTAGAGCCATTGCTAGAATACCAAAACCTGCTGTGCTGATCAGTTTGCCAAGCATTGAACGCTGTTTAGTATCTAAATCACGTTGCTCTTCGCCTTCTGATATGACAGGGGTATTCCAATTAATGAATAACTGCTCTACTTCTTTCTCGCGTTCAGGGCTTAGGCCTTTATAGAAACGAGTGGTTAGCATGAAGTAACCGCCAGTAAATAGAACGTGCGCAGCCAAGCTCAAGCCAACTTTCAAGTCATTCCATTCACGGCCTGTTAGTTCTTGCTCTAAACCGAATAGGCTTTCAATGTGTCCTGCTTGCATAGAAATACCAAATGCGTAAGACACGATGCCACCAACCACGAGAGTAGACCAACCAGCCCAATCAGGTGTTTTACGAATCCACATACCTAGCAGTACAGGAATGAGCATAGGGAAACCAATTAGAGCACCAACGTTCATTACAATGTCAAATAAGCTTAAGTGACGCAGCGAGTTAATGAATAAGCCGATACTAATAATTAGAAGACCCATAGCAATGGTGGTGACTTTACTTACAATAACCAATTCGCGTTGAGTTGCGTCTTTGCGCAGGATAGGGCTGTAGAAGTTCATAACGAAGATACCCGCGTTACGGTTCAAGCCTGAGTCCATTGAAGACATGGTTGCAGCAAACATAGCTGACATTAACAGACCAACCATACCCGCTGGCATTACGTTTTGGACGAATGCAAGGTAAGCCGCGTCGCCCGCTTTGTCACCCATTGAAGCATATTGTAGAGCAAAATCTGGCATGAATGCGCTTACATACCAAGGGGGTAGGAACCAGATTAGTGGGCCAACAACCATTAAGATACAAGCAAGGCCAGCGGCTTTACGAGCGTTCTCACTGTCTTTTGCACAAAGATAACGGTAAGCGTTGATGCTGTTGTTCATTACACCGAACTGCTTAACGAAGATAAACACAACCCAAAGAATAAAGATGCTGACGTAGTTTAGGTTATTACCTAACATGAAGTCGCCATCGAAGTTCGCAACGATGTTTGAAATGCCACCACCGTGGAAGTACGCCGCAACCGCACAGGTAATAGTGACTGCCATGATAACAAGCATTTGCATGAAATCAGAGGCTACAACTGCCCATGAGCCACCCGTTACCGCCATGGCGACAAGAACAAGCCCTGTGACAATGATGGTGGTTTCCATCGGAATGTTGAAAACCGCAGCAACGAAGATGGCAAGACCATTTAGCCAAATGCCTGCAGAGATAAGGCTGTCTGGCATGCCGGCCCAAGTAAATGCTTGCTCAGAAGCTTTACCGAAACGTTGGCGAATGGCTTCAATGGCTGTAACAACACGTAATTGGCGAAATTTCGGTGCGAAATACATGTAATTCATGAAGTAGCCAAATGCGTTGGCTAAGAAGAGGATAACAATGACAAAGCCATCACTGAATGCGCGTCCTGCGGCTCCGGTAAACGTCCATGCTGAAAATTGTGTCATGAATGCAGTTGCACCTACCATCCACCACAACATTTTACCGCCCCCTCTAAAATAATCACTGGTTGATGTTGTGAATTTTCTGAACATCCAACCAATAGCGATTAAGAAAAAGAAGTAGGCAAGAACAACAAGAGTTTCGATAGTCATTTTTACAGCCTTTTAGGTTTGATAATTAACTGCTGTCTAGATTACTCCAATTTGATTTTATTTGTACTACAATAAGCCTTAATCGTGATCGGTTTCTCATGTTTTTACGGAAAAGGTTGAGCTAAATCATACGAGATAGATGGATTTAAAGTCATTCAGCAAAGGATTTAACATATAACGCGACGAAGTTTAACAATGAGCGGTAGAGGTATAATACTACAATATTATGTATGTATCCTCGTGAGTAAAGTGCGTCGACAGAAAGCGCTACTCACTGGACCTTTTATCATTGAGTCACTCAATGTGTTTATGTGCTAGAAAAATTTAGTTACAGGCTTCTTAAAAACAGCGTGCTCATAAGCAGGCAGTTCAGAAAAAGTTTGTTTCGAAAAAGATGAGTCAGGGACATTAAAAATTTCGTCATCTCGCTTATTTTCCATATATAAAAACGAGCCAATTGGCTCGTTTGTCAAATATGAGGAGAAAGGAATACGTTTAACTAACGTGCTTCACTGCATCGCGAACCAGTTCACCAAGCTCGTCCCATTTACCTTCATCCATAAGCTTTGTCGGAACCATCCAAGTACCACCACAGGCAAGCACTGAAGGAATTGAAAGGTACTCGTCTACATTCTTAAGGCTCACACCACCTGTAGGCATAAAGTTCACTGGGTAAACGGCCGTTAGTGCTTTTAGCATACCCACACCACCAGAAGGCTCAGCAGGGAAAAATTTAAGAGTACGCAGGCCCATTTCCATTGCTTGCTCCACGAGGCTTGGATTGTTAACGCCAGGGACAATGGCAACGCCCTTGTCTAAGCAGTACTGAACGGTACGCGGGTTAAAACCCGGGCTAACAATAAAGTCAACACCAGCATCGATAGAAGCATCAACTTGCTCATTAGTTAGCACGGTACCAGAACCGATCAGCATATCTGGGAATTCTTTACGCATCACACGAATGGCTTCAATGGCACATTCTGTGCGTAATGTGATTTCAGCACAAGGCATCCCATTTTCTACTAAAGCGCGGCCTAGTGGAATAGCGTCTTCCACTTTATTGATTGCGATAACGGGAATGACTTTCAGGTTAGCTAACTGTTCATTTAGTGTTGTCATGACTGTATTCTCTTGTCTGTTTGGGGCCAGGTATTTAACCCAGCCCAGCTAAAAATTATAAGGAAAGGTCTGGCATTGCATCAATTGGTATAATCGCGCCTTGATACTGAATGACAGTACCAGCGACACAATGACCAGCAAAAGCCGCTTCACGTGGATTACCACCGCACAAACGTTTTGCTAAGAACCCTGCGCTGAACGAATCGCCCGCTGCGGTTGTATCGACAATTGATGTCACTTTGTTTGGTGAAACGTAAGAAGCATTGCCACCTTCGACAACTAAACAGTCATCTCCACCACGCTTGATTATGATCTCTTTTACACCCGCTTGAGCTGTACGATCAATACATTGCTCTACATCATCGTCGCCATAGAGCTCTTGCTCGTCGTCGAAGGTCAGCAGTGCGGTATCGGTTAGGCTTAGCATTTTAGTGTATTGAGTTTGTGCTTCTTCTTGAGTCGCCCACAGTTTAGGGCGGTAGTTATTGTCGAAGAAAACCTGACCACCTTTCGCTTTAAATTGCTCTAAGAAATGGAATAGAACGTTACGGCCATTCTCGGTTAAAATCGCTAATGTGATACCACTTAAATACACCGCGTCATATTCCATAAGGGAGTCAATGAGCGTAGAAGCGTTGTCTTGATCAAAAAGGTAACGTGCCGCTGCATCATTGCGCCAATAAAAGAAACTGCGTTCGCCAGTATTATCTGTCTCAATATAATAAAGGCCTGGCTGTTTGTCATCCATGCGGTTGACAAGGCGAGTATCAATATCTTCAGCATTCCATGCGTTAAGCATATTGGTGCTGAATGAATCTTGCCCTAGCGCCGTCACATAACTGGTTTTAATGTTATGGTCTTTTGTTAAGCGTGTTAAATAAAGTGCGGTGTTAAGGGTATCACCGCCGAATGCTTGTTTAAGCCCTTCTTCTTTAGTTTGTAGCTCCACCATGCACTCGCCAATGACCGCGATATTGAATGATTTCATGTAAGTACCTTAGCAACTGACATTGCGCTAGATTATTTTAAGAAGTCTGCACGCAGCGGTGAAAAAGCATCAAGTAGAATGCTGTCTTGCTCTAAGGCAACGGCACCGTGCATCACGTTTTTAGGCGCAATGTAAGCATCGCCAGCTTTGAGTACTTTTTTCACGCCATCAATTTCAGCTTCAAAGCTTCCACTTACGACATAACCAATTTGGTCATGAATATCGTGAGTGTGCGGTGCACCAATAGCGCCTTTGTCAAAGCAAAGATGAACGAGCATTAATTCGTCGGTGTAACCAACGATCTTACGTTTAATACCACCGCCAACTTCTTCCCAAGGGGTCTCTTGAATATTAAAGAAAGGATTCATACGGGTGTTCTCCAAAACTGATTATGAGTTCTATATTGATTGTGAAGTATCATAATAGATAAAATTCAATTGTAATACAATATAGTTAAAATAGTGTGATGTTCATCAAGGTGAGGCCTCTAATATTTAGCTCAGAAAGCCATCGGTACAGTGTGATTTGGTACTGTGAAATCTTTATTCGTTAGGTTTTGGTGTTCTTGTTGTGACGTTAATCATTGTTTTGTGACGATGCACTATTCATATCGGTAATATTGTATTACTTTATAGCAGGTATTGTACTAACACTCTAATTTGACGGTGATGGCAACCATGACGACACAACCTATTTTGTTTACCAATGAGGAAATCGAGCAACTTCACCAAGAGGTTGGGCGCCCTACCTTAATGGGTAAGGCGATCGCTAAGAACATTGAAGTCCTTGAATCATTTATGAGTTTGCCCTTGGATGTTCCTGGTCACGGCGATGGTGGGAGCGATGAGCACAACCGTCATAAAGATAACTACACGTATATGAACATAGCCGGCCGCCTTTTTGTGATTACAAAAGATCAAAAGTACGCCGACTTTGTGGTTAGCTTGCTCGATCAATATGCCGACAAATATCTTGAACTCGGTTACCAGATTCAAAAAAATACTAATCCGACAGGTCGGTTGTTTCATCAAATCCTCAATGAACACGGCTGGCTACTGTTTTCTAGTATTGCTTATTCTTGTGTTGCTTCAACAATGACCGAAGAACAGCGCCAACGTATCGTTGACCGCCTTTTTGTGCCTATGATTGAGATGAGCATTGAAAAATACGCGCATCGTTTTGACCATATTCATAACCATGGCGTTTGGGCGGTTGCAGCTGTTGGTGCTTGTGCCGTGGCCATCAATCGCCCTGAATACCTTGAGATGGCGGTTTACGGTAAAGACCGCGAAGCGACCAGTGGTTTCCTAGATCAAGTTTCAAACCTATTTGCGCCCTCGGGTTACTACCTTGAAGGCCCATATTATTCTCGCTTCACGATCCGTCCGTTAGTTCTCTTTGCTGAGATCATTCATCGCCATATGCCAGAAGTAGACATCTACAACTACAAAAACGGCGTAGTGGGTAATACAGTTCAAGCCTTACTTGCTACTGCTTACCCTAACGGTGTTTTCCCTGCGCTAAACGACTCATCACAAAGCATGGGCATCAACGACGCTGGCGTACAGGTTGCTGTAGGCATCTACGGTGCGCACTACGAGCTCGACGACAATATCCTTGGCATGGCTAAGATCCAAGGTGGTGTTTGGATGCACCTATGTGGCCTTAAAGTGTCCCAAGCTTATGAAAAAGCGCAAGCTGAACGTCAAATTGGCATGCCGTTTTGGCCGAGTGTTGAACTCAGTGAAGGCCCCAATGGCGACCAAGGTGCACAAGGCTTTGTTCGTATGCAGGACAAAAATGGAGATGTCACACAGTTAGTCATGAACTATGGCATGCACGGTATGGGGCATGGCCACTTTGATACATTAGGCATTACCTTTTTTAACCGTGGCCAAGAAGTACTGCGTGAATATGGCTTCTGCCGTTGGGTAAATGTTGAGCCTAAGTTTGGTGGCCGTTACTTACCTGAAAATCCAGGCTATGCGCGTCAAACTATTGCTCACAACACGATAACGATTGACGAAACTTGCCAAAACTACTTTGATGTAGACCGCGCTGATTCCGTTAGTGGTACACCACACTTCTTCCAAGTGAGTGATGAAAAGCTCAAAGGTATGAGCGCTTTTGCCAACGAGCACTACGATGGCTTTGGCCTTCAGCGCAGCGCATTCCTTCTCACTCTTGATGAGCTTGAAGCGCCGCTACTTATCGATCTATACCGCATCAAGGGTGAGGGTGAACATCAATATGACTACTCTCATCAATATCAAGGTCAAATCATCCGCACCAACTTTGAGTACGAGACATTTAAAACCCTTGAAACACTAGGTTCAGACGCTGGCTATCAGCATCTTTGGAAAGTCGGTGCAGGTAACGCCAACGAAACGGCGCTGGTGAGCTGGCTGCAAAACAACACCTATTACACTTGGTTAGGCACAAGCTCGAATGATAACGGTGAAGTGATCTTCACACGCACTGGTGCCAATGATCCAAGCTTTAACCTTCGCAGCGAGCCTGCCTTTATCTTACGTAGCAAGGGCGATACCCCATTGTTTGCTTCTGTGGTGGAGACACATGGCTATTTCAACGAAGAGTTCGAACAGTCAGTCAATGCACGCGGTAAGGTTAAAAACATTAAAGTACTGGGTCACACAGATACTGCATCCGCAGTTGAGATTGAAACCGAGAAATCTCTTGTGACTCTGCTACTGTCTAACGATGCGTATGCATCTGAGACAACTAATAATCAAATAATCATTAATGATAAAACTTACAACTGGACAGGTTTCTATTCAGTTGAAATCCAAGCTATCCCTCAGGAGACAGTTTAAATGAGCTATCAACCACTATTACTTAACTTCGACGAAGCAGCAGAACTTCGTGGCGCACTCGGCACGGATAGCCTACTGGGTAAAGCACTTGCTCGTGACATCAAGCAAGCCGACGCTTACATGTCAGAAGTGGGTATCGAGGTTCCAGGTCACGGTGAAGGTGGCGGTTACGAGCACAACCGTCACAAACAAAACTACATTCACATGGATATTGCGGGTCGCCTGTTCCTTATCACAGAAGATCAGAAGTATCGCGATTACATCGTAGAGATGCTAACGGCATACGCTAAGGTGTACCCAACTCTTGAGAGCAACGTCAGTAAAGATACTAACCCTCCAGGTAAAATCTTCCACCAAACGCTAAACGAAAACATGTGGATGCTTTACGCGTCTTGTGCATACTCTTGTGTATTCCACACGCTTTCTGACGAACAAAAGACACTGATTGAAACAGACTTGTTCAAGCAGATGATCGACCTATTCGTTGTGACTTACGGTCACGACTTCGATATCGTGCACAACCACGGCCTATGGGCAGTAGCGGCTGTAGGTATCTGTGGTTACGCGATCAATGACCAAGAGTCTGTTGATAAAGCAATGTATGGTCTAAAACTCGATAAAGTCAGCGGCGGCTTCCTAGCACAACTTGACCAACTGTTCTCGCCAGATGGCTACTACATGGAAGGTCCTTACTACCACCGTTTCTCTCTACGCCCAATCTACCTATTCGCAGAAGCGATTGAGCGTCGTCAACCAGAAATCGGCATTTACGAATTCAACGACTCTGTTATCAAGACAACCTCTTACGCTGTATTCAAGACCGCGTTCCCTGACGGCTCTTTACCTGCATGTAATGACTCATCAAAGACAATCTCTATTAACGATGAAGGTGTTGTTATGGCAACATCAGTATGTTTCCACCGTTACGAGCAAGCTGAAACGCTACTTGCAATGGCCAACCACCAGCAAAATGTATGGGTTCACAGCTCAGGTCTGACTCTATCTAACGCTGTTGATGCCGCTGATGAAATTAAGCCATTCAACTGGGGCAGCCTATACATCACAGATGGCCCAGAAGGTGAAAAAGGTGGTCTAGGCATCTTACGTCACCGTGATGCGCAAGACGACGACACCATGGCGCTGATTTGGTTTGGTCAACACGGCAGCGATCACCAGTACCACTCTGCACTAGACCATGGTCACTACGATGGCCTGCACTTAAGCGTATTCAACCGTGGAGTTGAAGTACTGCATGACTACGGTTACGGTCGTTGGGTAAACGTAGAGCCTAAGTTCGGGGGTCGTTACATTCCAGAGAACAAGTCATATTGTAAGCAGACGGTTGCTCACAACACGGTAACCGTGAACCAGAAAACACAGAACAACTTCAATACAGCATTGGCTGAGTCTAAGTTTGGTCAGAAGCATTTCTTCAATATCGACAACGCTAAGTTACAAGGCATGAGCGGCCGTATCTCAGGTTACTACGAAGGCACAGAGATGCAACGCAGCATCCTTCTTGCTGACCTTCCTGAGTTTGAAAAACCACTGGTGATTGATGTTTACCGCATTGAGTCTGAGCAAGAGAACCAGTACGACCTACCTGTACACTACACAGGTCAGATCATCCGCACTGACTTTGAATACCAAACAGAAAGCACGCTTAAGCCTGTGGGTGAGTCTGATGGCTACCAACACCTATGGAACCTAGGCTCAGGTAAAGTCGAAGGCAGTTCTCTTGTTAGCTGGCTAGTAAACAACAGCTACTACTCGTTAGTAACCAGTGCAACTGCGGCAGACAGCGAAGTTATCTTTGCTCGCCTAGGCGCAAACGACCATGACTTCAACCTACGCAGCGAACCTGCGATGATCCACCGTCAAACGGCAAAAGATCACGTATTCGCTTCTGTACTAGAGACTCACGGCTACTTCAACGAAGAGTTTGAGCAATCGACTAATGCACGTGGTTTAGTTGAGTCTGTCACTGTTGTTGGTCACAACAGCGTAGGCACTGTGATTCGACTTGCAACAACGTCAGGCAACACTTACCACTACGGTATTTCTAACCAAGTAGAAGCCAATCAACAGTCAACACATACGGTTGAATTTGCTGGTGAAACATTCACCTGGGAAGGATCATTTGCTCAAATCTAAGCACTGGCAAATCTAAGCACTGAGTGAATAGCAAGCAAATAGCCGGATGCTGATATGAAGTATCCGGCTTTTTATATTCAGATTCCATTACCGCTTTTACATCGCTTTCGTTACTAGAAAGTAATGGCAGCAAGCAATGTTAGAAAGTAATGTTAGAAATCAATGTTAGAAAGCACTGGTACCAAGCAGTGGTAGAAAGGAGGGATATTTTTCTTTTTTTGACGGTTAGATATCAACATATTGGATGAGGTCTCAACCATGAGATTCAAAATATCTATATGTCATGGTTTTAGCTACTATACTACCCGTTGCACTGCCGAAAGATACTATTGCTAAGGAAATTTAAATGATGAGCGTATTACAAAAATACAAGGTAAAAACCAAGCTGATGGGCTTGGTTGCTATTGCCGCTACGCTGATGTTATTGACGACGGTTTTTCATTTGCATCAAACCTATCAAACGGATATTTCCGATCGGAAATCCGCGATGAAAGAGCAAGTCAAGGCGGCGGTGAGTTTGGTTCAGTACTATTCCAACAAGTACCCCAATGACCAAGAGCGAGCACAAACAGAAGCTAAGCTTGCATTGGAATCGATGCGCTTTGAGGGAAATAATTATTTTTGGATCGTTGATACTGATAACACCTTGATAATGCACCCCCTGCGTAAGACTCAAGAGGGTCAATCGATGCAATCGGTCACTGATGCTTCGGGAAAACAGCATTGGTTAGAAATGACTACGATTGGTCGTGGGGTTGGGGAAGGTTTCTTGACTTACGCTTGGGTAGCCCCTAGTGGTGAAACTTCGGAAAAAGTCTCTTACGTAGAAAACTTTACTCAATGGAACTGGGTGATAGGGACAGGGGTTCACCTTCTCGATATTGAGTCACGTTTTATGGAGAACACTATCGGGCAGGTAGGAAAAATTGCGGTTGTTTTGGTGCTCCTTATTGTTTTCGGTATTATGATTGCCAACGATATCTGCCAACCGTTAAGTACTTTGATCGCTAGAGTGAAAAAGCTCGAAGAAGGGGATCTTACTCAAGATTTCACCATAACTCGAAAAGATGAAATTGGTGAAATATCAGCCGCACTGCACTCGGCTTCTCAAGCCATTAGATCAACGCTAAAAACGGCGAGTGAAAGCACAGAGCAGTCCATTGCCATGAGTGGCACGATCGCGGCTGCCACAGAGCAATGGTCGCACTCCATTACCGATCAACACCAACAGTTAGCGCAGTTATCTGAGGCGATGGAAGAAATGAATTCAACCATCAATGAAGTGGCCCATAATGCAGAAACTGCTTCAACGTCCACATCTGAAATTAACGGTCAGGTGGTATCTAGCCATCAGTTAATGAATAAAGCACTTGAATCAATTCATAATGTATCAAAAGGTATTCAAATCTCTGATGCTCGAGTGGGTGAGCTAAAAGTGGGTGTCGATGAAATTGGTAATGTTACGCAGGTTATTCAAGGTGTATCAGAGCAAACGAATCTGTTGGCGCTCAATGCCGCTATTGAGGCGGCACGTGCTGGAGAACAAGGCCGAGGTTTTGCCGTTGTGGCTGACGAAGTGCGAAGCTTAGCCAGCCGAACGCAGCAGTCAACGATCGAAATTCAAGAAACCATTAACAAGCTTGATGAGAGCAGCATGAGATCGGTTCAATCGATGTCAGAATGTACTACGCAGACCCAGGTGTGTGTAGAAAATACAGAGCAAATTCAAGTGGCATTAGAGCAAATCTCAACGCTCGTTTCCCACGCTAACGATATGATCATGCAAGTCGCTACTGCGACAGAGCAACAAGGGGCCGTGACGGGGGAGATAAATACAACGGTGACCAATATTCACAACGCAGCAGATGAAATCAGCCAGGGCGCTCAGCATTTAACTTCTGAGAGCTATGCTCTAAATGAAACAGCGACGGCGCTTGGTAAACAGCTTAAACACTTTATTGTTTAGACTATTGTTTAGACGTGAGTTGTTAATCGATCAGCGAGCCTATGTGGCTCGCTTTTTGTTTCCCAATGAATAAATGAACCTGAAGAGAGAGGAAGCCACCTTATTTGTTATACTCTCTTCAAATCATGACAAGAACCCTCTTGAAATGGTCATTCCAAGTTAGAAAGGAAATGTTATCAATGGCTGTGCTTCAACACATTCGTGTCACTTTGTTTTTCGTCGCTACCCTTACCGGATGCGCATCACTTCCTGAAAAAGTGTCTCACTCAACAGTGCAGGTGGTTAGCCCGCAAAGCAGCACATTGTCTCAGATGAGTGATGTCTACCAGTTAGCGCAACCCAACATTGGAATGAGTGCAGTGTCGGTTCTTGATACGGGATGGGACGCATTGGCCCATAGGTTAGCACTCATTGAAACTGCAGAGCACAGTATCGATATTCAATATTACATATGGAACTCCGATGTTTCTGGCCGTTACTTGGCAAGCCGCTTGGTGGCAGCGGCAGAACGTGGGGTAAAAGTTCGCTTGATGTTGGATGATATCAACCTGAATGAACGAGAAGACTTGTTGACCACACTCGATTCTCACCCAGATATAGAGATCCGCATTTATAATCCAGCGCCAAGTCGTGGCGGCGTAACAAAGATGGTGAGTGTATTGGGGGATTTCTCTCGCTTAAATCGCCGTATGCACAATAAATCATTCACGGTTGATGGGGCTCTGTCAATTGTGGGGGGACGAAATATTGGCGATGAGTATTTTGACCTTTCTGATGACATTAACTTTCGTGACCGAGACGCTCTGGTCATGGGCGCTGTGGTCGCGGATATAGAGGATAGTTTTGCCCAATACTGGAACAGCGACTGGTCGTACCCAGTTAATTTGCTAGGGGGGGAAGCCACCGTTGATTTTGCTGAACTGAATGATTCTAAAGATTTAGCTGAGCTTACGGGTTTTGGTGAGATAGAAGTGCCGCTCTATTCAGACTATCCAGCCTTACCTGAAGGCAATTCTAAACCTGACGACAATCCAGAGGGAAACAAGGCGGCGAAAACGTTGCTGAACGAGACAATGGAGCAAATGAGCTGGGTTAAGGCTCAGTATGTGTCGGACCGCCCGGTTCCTGTTGACGAAACCAACACCAACCAACCAAAGGCGACGGCGCGATTCATGGCCCAATTGGCTGAGCAATCAGAGCACGAAATATTATTGGAGTCTGCCTATTTGATCTTCGATGAGTCGCAGCTAAAAACGTCACAAATGTTGACGAGTCAAGGTGTCGTAATCAAAGCGTTAACCAATTCCATGGCATCAAATGATCTGCTCACCAACCATTCCGGCTACGCGGGTCGACGGTTAGATATACTAGAAAGTGGTGTCCAGTTGTATGAGTTGAAGCCCGATAGCACATTGTGTGAGATGTCTACCAGGGATTCGTCTAAATGCGCGCCATCAGCGCCTTATGGGCTTCACACCAAATCAGCAGTATTTGACAGAAAAATAGCCACTATCGGCTCATTTAACTTTAATTTACGCTCAACGTATCTTAATACTGAGTCTCTGCTCGTGATCGACAATAAAGATCTCGCTAAACGCTTAGCAGAAGCGATGGATCAGACGATGAACGAAGACCACAGTTGGCGCGTAAATCTTGAGAGTGGCGAAGTACGCTGGCACTCTGGTTCAGAAAGTTGGGATAGCGAACCAGAAACGGGCCGATGGGAGCGAGTGAAGTCTCGTTTTTTACAGCTGTTACCGATTGAGAAATACTTGTAAAAATCAGGGCATAAATCTAAGCCATGAGCCATATTTTGGATTTCAACATTGTTTGGGATTTCAATATTGAGGGCTGACTAACAGATACTGCGTACGGGGCAGGCACAAGTATTAGGCCGCATAAAACTATCGAGCTAGCCCTCAGTTTATTGAGTTTTTATTACTTTTATTACGTTTTTTGCTTAGAGGTAGCGCTGCATACTCAGATCATGGTGCTCAATTTGAGGTGTTTTACTGCTGATAATATCAGCGATTAACTGCCCAGAACCACACGCCATTGTCCAGCCTAACGTACCGTGACCGGTATTAGTGAACAGGTTTTTAATGGGTGTTTTTCCAATCACAGGGGTACCGTCTGGGGTCATTGGCCTTAAGCCTGTCCAGTATTGAGCCTGCTCAAAATCACTCACATCAGGGAACAGATCATTCACTACGCGATTAATGGTGGCTTTTCTCTTTTCGGGAATTGACAGGTCGAAGTCGGTCAATTCGGCTGTCCCCGCAATTCTTAAACGATCCTCAAATCGAGTAATGGCGACTTTATAAGTTTCGTCCATAACGGTTGACTGTGGAGCATGTTCAACGTGATCAATGGGTAATGTTAGCGAGTAACCTTTCACGGGGTAAGTCGGTAATTGAATGCCAAGTGGGGCGAGCAATTTGGCTGAGTAACTCCCGCAAGCGACAACATAATGATCGGCTTGTAACGAGCCAATACTGGTTTCAACCGATTCAATGGCCCCGTTTTTTGGGGTTAAGGAATGAATGTCAGTATCAAAATGGAAGTGAACGCCAGCTTGCTTAGCCAGTTCAGCCAGCTGTTGGCAGAAAAGAAAGCAGTCTCCGGTTTCGTCATCAGGTAAATGTAATCCCCCCACGATTTTATCTTTCACTCGCTTGAGCGCGGGCTCTTTTTCGATGCAACCTTGGGTATCAAGCAAAGAAAATTGAGTATGACTCTTCTTAAGCAAAGCCATGTCTTTCTCGATAGCGATAAGCTGTTTAGAGTTTCTAAAGACTTGCAGTGTTCCGAGTTGACGGCCCTGATACTGGATGTCGGTATGAGTTCTTAGCTCACCTAGGCAGGTTCGGCTATAATTCGCCAAGCGCAGCATTCTTGATTTGTTGGTGTTGTAATGTGAAGCGCTGCAATTCTTGAGCATTTTGCTTGCCCAAGAGAGCATCGCGGGTGAAAGGCTTGGTTTTATTTTGAGTGGGGCATGTTCTTGCATTAGCCATTGAATCGCTTTAATAGGGATTCCGGGTGCTGCCCACGGTGATGAATAGCCGTAAGATATCTGACCGGCATTGGCAAAGCTGGTTTCTTTCCCACATTCTGATTGTCTGTCGACAACGGTTACCGAGTGTCCTTGAAGGGAGAGGTACCATGCACTTGTCAGCCCTATTACACCGCCACCTAATACAATTACTTTCATTACATTTCCTTCTTGTCAGTTGGCGCTAGTTTGTGTGTTTTACAAATCGCTAACAATCGATAAGAATTAACAACAGTGTATAGAAATTCTAAAGGCTGATAATGAAGTACCTGAAAAGCAATATGGCTTCCGCATTGATGACGTTTGTTGAAGTCGGTAGACGGGGCAGTTTAACCGGCGCAGCGAAAGCAAAGTGTTTAACGACAGGAGCAATTAGCCAACAACTTCTTCAACTTGAAAATAACCTAGGCGTGCGATTAGTTGACCGACATTCCCGTGGCGTCACCTTGACGGAAGCTGGGCAATTGTTGCACCGAGTCGCGTCCTCAAGCTTTCAAGATATTGATACCGCGCTGGCGAGTTTACAAGCCCATTCCGTGGGCTCTTCAGAAGTAAGATTAAAACTCACACCGTCATTTGCTTTTAAATGGCTAGTCCCGAGACTAGAAGGGTTTCATCGTTTATACCCAGACATTCAGGTACAAATCTATGCGGAAGGTGCCCTAGTAGACCATACTTCGCAAGATTTCGATGTTGTGATCGATTATGGCCCGATACCTTATCGTGACTCTCGTGCTGAACTGTTGTTAGAAGAAAAGCTGATTCCCGTCATGAGCCGACATTATTTGGATAAACACAATTTATCTAAAGGGCAGCCGATGGAATCAACAAGCTGGTCTAGCGTTACCTTGTTGCATGATGCGCTGCCCTGGCCGGAAGCGATCAGACAGCATGAATGGAAGTATTGGGCGGAAAAAAATGGCCTAACGACACCCGTCGATAAAGGCCATTTCTTCAATCGAACCGATATGGCGATGTCAGCCGCGGAAGCTGGGGTTGGCATTGCAATGGCAAGAGAGGCCTTGATCCAAGATGAGTTATCTAGCGGCCGACTGGTTGCGCCGTTTCCTACGATTAATGCAGAAGCTGGGTATTTTCTTATTGCTCATACTCAATCGGCAGCAGCGCAGTACTTTACTCAGTGGGTGCGCTCTCAAGTGTCTGAATCAACGCTTAAGGAGGCTTAGATTCCATTGGAATGGGCTAATGAAAAATGGCACGTTGACGACAATCAAAGCGGTTATTAAATACTTTTAGGATATGCCGAGAGGAAAGAGAAGATAAAAGCGCACTGTAATCGAGAGTGAACGTGACCTTTTGTCCGACATATAATGGAACGTCTGACGTTTCAACGAGCAAGTGATCACTGGTAGATGAAGTTATTGTTATACCTAGTGGTGCACCAAGACCTGTCACGCATACATCTTGACGACCCAAAGCAAGAATGGCCTGTGAAACCATTCCTTTGTTAGGAATCGAGTCTTTCTCTCCAAACGCGTTCGTGCTTCTGGTGCCCCAGGGTAACGAAGGTTTCGTTTTAGATTCGATCACTTCGGCGGTTAATGTGATTGCATCGGTATGCAGCCCTTCAATTTGGTTTTGATCTAACGGAACACAACCAAGGAAAATGGCTTCTCCTATACGAAGGTTATTGATTCGAGTATTGCCGGTATGATTAAGAGCCCAATTGATAGATGCCGAATTTCCACCTGATACAATATCGAGCGTGATCCCAAAGGTCGCTTCGATCTCATCGGCAAGGCTGGACAGAAGCGCCATTTTTTGATCGTCAGGAGCAATACCATAACGACAGGCCAGATTCGCCCCAACTCCTCTTATGATAATATTGGGTAGGGAAATGATCTTACGGACAAAACCCATAACGCGATTTGGCATGATGCCTTCTCTCAGATCGCCCAGTTCGACCATGATAGCAATGCCATGATGAATGTTGGCTTTCTTTGCGGCTTTGGCAAGCCTCTGAATGACAATGACTTCCGTGTTAAAGCTGACATCACAGCCTCTTACAATACTGTCTACTTGGCTTAGCATAGGCGTGCGGATTAACATTGTCGGTACAGAAATACCCGATTGCGTCATTCTTTGGATGTTTTCGATTCTAGAATCAGCAAACATTGTCGCCCCAGCATCTACAAGCGTTCTAGCGATAATAGGATGCCCTAGGAAGACTTTCGTAACCGGCGTCACGGATATGCCCTTTAAAGCAAGTTGAGAAATAAGGCGCAGTGCATTGTGATGGATTTTGTAACAGTCGATGTTTAATTTGGGGTACTTCACCCTTTTGCTGCCGGTTTGCTCGAAACATGCTGACGGACTAACATTTTCTGACAGTTCAACAAAGGGTAGGCTGACAGTATGATATCTAGAAGTTGTTCAGTGGGCTGGGATAACGCATCCGTCACAGGTATCCCTAGCTTGTTCGAAATGCCACTGATTGCAGTAAGTATTTCATCAGAAGACATCCCTTCGTGGTTAAGCGTGATGCCAATAACGGATGTGTCTGAAAAGGTTTCGATAAGGTTTATTTCTGACGCTAATGTAGGCATTGGCATGCTAGGGAAATCGCTACGATGCGAGCGTTTTGGTGCATGTTGCAAAATAACGCCCGTTGGGCAACTGCCACGTAATATAAATGCACTTGTTGAAAACGCAGGGTGGCTTAGGGCTCCTTGTCCTTCAATGATGATGATGTCTGGGTGCTCCGTTTCGTACGCTTTGACAATCACTGACTCTAATTCACCCGCGCAGAATTGAGAAGGGACGGCATCGAGTGCCACGCAATAGGGCGCGCCTTGCATGATGCCTGTTTGCCCAGTGGCAATCATGACGACATTCAGCCCAGTTTGTCTTAATTCATTAGCCAATATTGTTGCGGTCGTGCGCTTGCCTAGTGCGCAGTCGGTACCCAGCACAGCGATTCTTGGGCACTTTACTTGGTGTATTTTTCCACTGAAGGTTTGCAGTTCTTCTTTATTTTTAGGTTTGCGAATATCGAGTATCTCGACATTGTTCTTTATGCTTGCTGCTAAAAAAATGGGGTCGTCTGTTAGAAACTCATGCAGTCCGTTGACGATACTCATCTTCAGCGACATTGCGTTTAAAATGATGTACTTTTCTCGATCAGATAAAAGCCCGCTTGATGGCGCTATTCCAAAAATGAAGTAATCAGGCGGGGTACTGACTTGAAGTAGAGCTTCGTCCACATTTGCAACAATGGGAATGCCGTTTTTCGCATCATCAAGGACTTCACCGGAATCCAAACCTGCGCAGCTACTGTCAATTATCGATAAGATTCGATAATTGTGTGAGTGCCTGACTAATCCATTTGCCGTTTTTCCGTCAATTTTCCCGAAGTTACCTTCGCAATAAACAATCGCAGTAGGCAGGATGGAATTGACTTGATGACGAATTGGCGTCCAAGGCTTGGAGCATAATAAATGGTTGTCTATGTCTGTTTCTTCTGTTCGAGTCAGTTGGAAGATTTTTCTTAATTTCTGTGTTGTGGTTGACATGGTTACAGCCTTGTCTTTAAGGCTTAGGAGGGCGACTAAGGAGTGCCGAGATGCGAGTTCGGAAAGGAAAAGAAGTCCCTACTAAGCGGTAGGGAGAATGATCACCGTAACATACTTACTGGATTCTTGTTGGGTTTTATCATTGGGCATTCTACAATCGACTCGAAATGAGGTTGGATGCATAACGTTTGAACATCATGAATCAGAATGTTTAAAATACATTTCTTTATATAAAGAGTGGTCAAATAAAGCTAGATTAGAAGACCAAGACATTGAGTATGGCATTATACAAAGTGGTCATGAACCGGTTGCTAAGAATTACCAACAACGGCCCGCTGGACTGTGAGTGACTTTTGTTATGTCTGATGTTGATCCGAATTTATAAAAAAGCGGTTGTTTAGTCGATGTATCGTCACCATTTTGATTTTGTAGAGCTAAGCCGAAATCGAGAACACACCAGTCGTTAGGCGACCATCTTAACAATCACATCAACGGGGTATTGATAAACCATGGAAAATGAACAGTTGGAATACGCTGGCTTTTGGGTCAGAGTTGGGGCAGCGTTAATTGATACGTTATTGCTGTTACTCATTACAATGCCGTTGTTGTATTGGATATATGGAGAGTATATTTTCACCTCAGATGATTTCATCGTTGGAGGTTGGGATTTTTTGATCAGTTGGGTTTTGCCATTTATAGCCACTGTGCTGTTTTGGGTGTATCGTTCGGCAACACCAGGGAAAATTGCGTTCAAACTGCAAGTTGTGAATGCCGACACTGGATTGCCATTAACGCCAGGTAAATCAGCGTTACGATACGTAGCTTACTACGTCAGTATTATACCTCTTTGTCTTGGCTTCATATGGGTTGCATTTAGCAGCAAAAAACAAGGTTGGCATGATTTGATCGCCAAAACCGTGGTGGTTAGAACACCGAGAGCAGGAATCGACCCTGTTAACTTTAGTAAACGCCGTGAATATGAATAGAAGGCTCAGTAATTACTGGGGTTTATTTTTATTGGGCTATTTTTATGTATTAAAAGGCGAGCGTTGATGCTCGCCTTTTTGCATTTAACGTATCGTGCTTTTACCCAAATAAGATTAGGCTGACGTGGCGGCCAAAGCGGTTAAATCGGCTTGTGAATAGGAGTCGGCTCGTGGCCCTTCGGCAATTAAATCGATCACATGAAAGTTGGCCAGGTCGCCAAGTTCCGTGGTTAGGTAACGCCTGAAAGCCTGTTCGTTCGGCCATTTTCCGCGGACGATGTAGCCGTCTTCTTTATCAAAGTCTCCGGTTTCAAAAAATGAGAAATCCGTCATTCCAATATTATGGCAATACAATACGAGATACATGCTTTATCCTATTTTCAGGGCTACGAATTCTTCAGCCACACATCCTGATTGCCTTGGGCTTTCTTTTTGCGTTTTTTCTTACCGGAGCCTTCGGGTTTGGCCATCGGTTTATTGGCCGCTAACCAAGCTTCGCCGATACTTTCGTCGACTTCAAATCCGGCAACCTGTTCACGTTCAAGACGTATTTTGTTCTTCTTTTCTATGATTTTGAAATGGTGGTAATCTTCATAATCAATCAACGATAACGCCAAACCGACTTCTCCAGCACGGCCACTTCGACCTATACGGTGCATGTAGTCTGATGGGCTTCTTGGCAAATCAAAGTTGATGACTACAGGCAGTTTTTCAATATCAAGACCGCGAGCGGCAATATCGGTTGCGATTAAGACTTCAATCTCACCCGATTTAAATGCTTCAAGTATGCGAGTTCGTGAACCTTGCCCTTTGTCTCCGTGAAATACGTCGACTTCTATACCGCGCTTGTAAAGCTTGTCTGCTAAATGTTCACAGCTGTTCTTCGCGTTGACAAAAACCAGTGCTTGTCGCCATTGGTGCTGCTTTATTAAATGCGCTAATAAGGCGGTCTTTTCACCTTTGTTAACGGTAAACACGCGCTGTACTAGGGTACTTGCATCGCTGCTTTGTAATTGTATTTCTACAGGGTCGTTAAGAAGTTCTTGAGTGAGCGTTTGTACTTGTTCTGGAAACGTTGCTGAAAAAAGGAGCGTTTGTTTTTTCTTAGGTAGCAGGTCGAGTAATGATGAGAGTTCGTCAGTAAAACCAAGGCTCAACATTCGGTCTGCTTCATCTAATACTAATGTTTTTACTCTGTCGAGCTTGACTGCGTTACTAGAAATTAAATCAAGTAATCGGCCTGGTGTCGCGACCAAAATATCGCTACCGCCACGCAATGCCAGCATTTGGGTATTCGCGGAAACACCACCAAAAACAGCCACGGTTTTCACCGCGCCGTTAAAGTGGACGGCATAAGATTTAATACTATCAGCCACCTGTTTCGCGAGTTCTCGCGTTGGAACCAACACTAGGGCTGTAACATAATTCCCACCAGTATGGCCTTTATTGCTGCCAGAGGGCTTTCCAGCCTGCTTTTGAGTGAAGACATCTTGCAATATTGGCAGCGCAAAGCTTGCTGTTTTACCAGAGCCGGTATTTGCCCCCGCGATTAAATCGCGTCCTGCTAACACGCTTGGGATAGCTTGCGCTTGAATAGGCGTAGGAGATTGATATTCCATCTCAGTGAGTCGAGCAAGCAAGGGTTGAATAAGGCCAAGTTGGTTAAAGTTGGCTGGCGTTGTGGCTGTGGTCATTAAGTTAAGAGGCTCAGGCTAAAAATAGTAGCCGAGTATTTTAGCGTATTTATGCCTTGTTAAGTAGTGTCATGAACAAAAGAGTCATGCCGCCTTATGCGAGTAAGAAGCATGTAGGACGCGTGTAGGGTGTCGACATTCCCCAAAGTCTGTTTACTGAAAGGCTCAGAATCGATCGAAACAGGTGGAAATCACATTGTTACTTAGACAAGATGCTTACAGTGAGAGGTTTGGCGAAGGGATAGGTAGATTGATTGTAATTAGAGAGTATAAAGATTCTGATGCGAGCGCATTATTCGAGATCGTTTTTAATACGGTCCGCGTTATCAATCGTCGTGATTATTCTCAAGCTCAAGTCGAGGCATGGGCACCTGATTCGCAGGAGCCAGCGAACTGGAAACAGAGAATGAAAAGTTTGACCCCCTTTGTGGCCGTGATGGATGATGTGATTGTCGGTTATGCGGATTTACAACCTTGTGGGCTCATTGATCATTTCTTTTGTCATCATGGATATCAAGGGCAAGGCGTCGGTAAAGCGTTAATGACTCATGTCCTCGCTTCGGGTAATCAACGTGGCGTTAGACGTTTTTATTCAAACGTTAGCATTACGGCACGTCCGTTTTATGAACGCTTTGGCTTCACGGTTATACAAGAGCAGTACGTGGAAATGAGGGGACAAAAGTTAAAGAACTTTGTGATGGAACACACTATTGATTAATGGCTCGCTTTAAGCGTGTTGCTTGTTAAGACATATATGAACTAAAAAGCTCGTAACGAATCGCGAGCTTTTTGTATGAATGACTGTATGAGTACGGAAGTGTTATTTCTTCATCATTTTTGCAAGATCAGCAAATGGGTTGTGCGTCGCAGTCTCATGATCGTCGAGTCTCGCTTCCGATTCCACGCCGTAACGGTCATGATCGGTGTATTTGGAGTGCTCATGATCATGACAGTAAAGGCATAATAACTCCCAGTTACTTCCGTCTTCTGGATTGTTTGTGTGATCATGATCTTTATGGTGAACGGTCAGCTCGCGAAGATTGGAATATACAAATTCCCGTGCGCAGTTACCACACACCCATGGGTAAAGTTTCAATGCTTTATCGCGGTAGCCACTTTCTTTACGTGCATATGCGGCGCTAGAGCCAGTGTAATCTGATGACATGTCCCATCCTATCTTGTTTTATATTACTTTTTTATATTGCTTTATTATGTAGCTTCGTATTTTGACCGAAATCTTATCGCATGAGTGTATCACAATTTTTTCAAAGCCCCATTTCCCTAATGGGTATCGATGGCTCGAAATTAGATCTAGACGACTGGTCTAATTTGATTTACAGTTGCGGTATGAATACAAAAACAAACGATACACGACAGCATATTTTGGATGTCGGTTACCAGTTACTCGTCGCGAAAGGCTTCACCAGTGTTGGTTTGTCGACATTGTTAAAAACAGCCGATGTGCCGAAAGGTTCTTTTTATCACTACTTTAAGTCGAAAGAACAGTTTGGTGAGGCGTTAATCGAAGACTATTTTAGCCAGTATATTGAACGGATAAATCACCTATTAACGCACAGTGAAGGCAGTGGGCGACAAAGGCTACTGAGCTACTTTGATTTGTGGCTCAATGTGGAAGATGGTCGCTGTAACGCGTATAAATGCTTGGTGGTAAAACTCAGTGCTGAAGTCTCGGATTTATCCCCTTCAATGCGAGAAGCTTTATTACAAGGGGCGACTCAAGTGATCGCTGCTTTGGGTCAATGCATACAAAGTGGTATCGAAGATGGTTCAATTGATACTAGTGTTAATGGAATAGATAGCCATTCGATGGCTCAAACTCTTTATCATCAATGGCTTGGTGCAAGCTTAATGAGTAAGCTCACTCAGAACCAAGAAGGTCTTGAGCAAGCCATGACAATAACAAAACAGCTGTTGAAATAACCTTTCGACTAAAAAAAGAGAATGCCGCCTAAAATTTGGGCGGTATTTTTTGAAAATAACAATAGACGACTGGTCTAATTTGACCGGTTTATAATGACACAAAAGGAACAACCTATGACTCAACCTATTAACCGCCAAATCGTACTGGCTTCTCGTCCTGTTGGGGCACCTACTCAGCACGATTTTCGCATTGAAAATGCTGAAGTACCAACTATTGGTGAAGGTGAAATGTTACTTCGCAGCATTTACCTGTCTCTAGACCCTTACATGCGTGGACGCATGAGTGCGGCTAAATCTTATGCAGATCCTGTTGACATCGATGATGTCATGGTCGGCGCGACCGTGTGTCAGGTTGAGCAGTCAAACCATACTGACTTTCCAGTGGGTGAATGGGTTCTGGCGTACACCGGTTGGCAGGATTATGGGGTGTCGAATGGAGAAGGACTGATCAAATTGGGGCAAGATCCTCAACATCCTTCTTTTGCTTTAGGAATTATGGGCATGCCAGGCTTCACCGCTTATATGGGCCTACTAGATATTGGTCAACCTAAAGCGGGTGATACGCTTGTGGTGGCCGCGGCAACTGGCGCAGTGGGTGCAACGGTAGGGCAAATAGGTAAGCTTAACGGCTGCCGTGTGATTGGTGTTGCTGGTGGTGAAGAAAAATGCCGTTATGCAAAGGAAACTTTGGGCTTTGATGAATGCATTGATCATAAAGCCGAGGATTTTGCAGAACAATTAGCAGCGGTTTGTACCGATGGCATCGACGTGTATTTCGAAAACGTTGGTGGGAAAGTCTTTGATGCTGTGCTGCCGTTACTCAACACAGGAGCTCGTGTCCCTCTGTGCGGCCTGATTTCTCAGTACAACGCGACTTCATTACCTGATGGACCTGACCGTATGTCACTGTTAATGGGGACGTTACTGGTTAAGCGTATCAAGATGCAAGGTTTCATCATTTTTGATGACTACGCACATCGATACAATGAGTTTGCACAACAAATGAGCGCTTGGCTAGCCGAAGGAAAAATGCAATACCGTGAGCATTTGGTTGAGGGACTAGAGAACGCACCTGACGCGTTTATCGGTTTATTAGAAGGGAAAAACTTCGGCAAACTCGTTGTTCAGGTTAATCAACCAAAATAAAAATAAGGATTCATTATGATTACGTTGCATCACTTAAACAAATCACGTTCAAAACGCATTATTTGGTTGCTGGAAGAGCTCAAATTACCTTATATAGTCACGCCTTACCTTCGAGACAATGTGACTTTTTTGGCTCCGCCTGAATTAAAAAGTATTCACCCGCTTGGTAAGTCTCCAGTGATTGAGGATGATGGGTTGATTGTCACTGAATCAGGAGCGATTACTGAATATCTGATTGATATGTATGGGAAAGGGGAACTGGCTCCAGCGAGAGGGACTCGCGCATACACTGAGTACTCTCAGTGGTTACATTTTGCGGAAAGTTCAGCCATGCTGCCATTGTTATTGAAGCTGTTTGTCACGAAAGATGGCTGTAAAACCAACTTTTTAGCAGACTACGCGGATGCGGAAACAATGAAAGTCCTGAGCTATTTTGATCAAAGCTTGGAAGGCAAAACCTATTTGGTTGAAGAGCGATTAACGGGCGCAGACATCATGATGTCATTCATTGTTGAAAATCTGGTGTCCAATGGCACTATCGAGCATTTTAACAATCTCAAACGATACGCCAAGCAGCTAGCCACTCATAGTGCGTTCTCGAAAGCGGATCAAGTTGAAAGCCAGTATTCGTAAGTTCAGCGAAAAATGAGTCCGGTAATTGTTATCCCTTACTAAAAAAATGGTCTAAGTTTTACTTAGGCCATTTTTTATCACGGTGTGGTGAGTCGTTTAGATTAGCGTTCTTCTGCCGTATTAAGTGTTTTCTTATCGTTGAGGTTGGCGTAGGTATGTAAGAGCTCAGTCAGTGTTTTGACCCACTCGAATGCGTCTTGAGGTGTCTTTTTCAACAAGGTCTCAACATGTTCACAATGCGTTTCAAGTGTAATGGCTTGTTCCAAATTGAAGGAAATGGCATAAAAATGCCAAAGGACTAAACGAGTCATTCGTTCACTGTTTTGTTTGGCGTTATCAGAGTCATCAAACGCTTGCTGAATTTCACTAAGGGCAATGGCATTCATGCGAAGTGTTGCATCTAAACGGGCTGACATCATGCGTTCTTCACTGTCGATTTCTTCTTGCTCGAACGTGAACAGTTCGCTCATGACATCTTCGGGTACCATTTTGCTGATCATCCGAACACTAAATTCTTCAAGTTCATGGCGTGGCATGGTGACAAGGCAGTTAAAGGTATAATCACGAAGCATAAGAAAGTCACTAATAAGACAGAAATTGAAGCAGCATTCTAACCACTGTGATCAAATTTACCAATGTTTATCCTTAGAATGTGTTCCTTCAATGATGAGCCAATAAAAAATTTAGAGTCAGAATCTAAAATCAAGAGTTACTGCATAAATGTTTAAAAAATACAGTAAAAATCACATTCCATTGTTGAATGATAGTGATTTTATCAATAGAATTTGAGAATAATAATCAGTCGGTGAAACCAATCGACGCATGGAGGCTAGATGAGTATCCAGACAGCGAAAGCGTCGGCGAATCCGAATAAACAACAAGACAGCACGGTCAGTACACTCAATAGCACAGACGCGTTAGCGATGATTGAGCATGGTAGTGAAATGACGATTACCGTGACGACGCCTATTGGAAGAAAGTTTCGCTGTACGACCCAGTTTATAGGTACTCACCCAGACAACCTGATCTTGATAGAGATACCGTCAGTATCGAAAGATGAACTTGCTTTTTTCTTTCAAACTGGGTTTTTACTGAATGTGCGTGGGATATCCCCAAGAGGGGAAGGGGCACAAATTCACTTTAAGTCTCAAATCCAACATGTCATCGAAGATCCACTTGCCATGATCGCAATCTCTATTCCCAATGGTATGCAGGTTACCCAATTGAGAAAAGAAGCGCGCTATGAAATTAATTTGATGGGGGCGGTTGTTCAAGGCGATAGCAAAACGCAGTGTGAGATTCGTGACCTTTCGAAAAGTGGTTGCCGTTTCTTTACGCCTCCTTTAGGCCGGACTTTTCAAGTTGGGGATACGATCGCTATCGATCTTCACCACACGATTGACCAGCCGAAATGCCCTCCTTTAATCGGCAAAATCTGTAACCTACAACGCTCAGCTCATTACTCTCGCTATGGTTTGCAATTTGATGATGTGGGCCAAGCCAATGTAAAAGTCTTATTGTCACGCCTTAAGTTCAATGGCACCAAATTGGCCTTTGCCAATAGGAAAAAGTAATCAACCCTATTGCATTAATGAAGTCTAATTGTGTCTAGCCTTCTTTTTATAGGTTGACATGTGGCTGCAATTTCCTCTTTGTTGTCTATTAAATACTCTGTTACTTTTTAAGGCCTTATCTGATGATCTAAATCGTTGAAGTTGAATGGTTAGGTGATTAGAATCGACGCTATTGTATTGAAGTAAGGTAGACACTGATTGTGGTGTCATGCTCTCAATGGTGTCGTCTAACCATGCCTAGAAAACAACCACGTAAAATCAGTCCATTATTGGCTCTGGCGTATATTATTATCATATTTGGCCCCGCTATTTGGCTTGGACATATTTTTGGATAGTACTGGGATGTGATATTTTTTTGAAATGGCCTAAGTGTATTCTTAGGCCATTTCTGTTTTGTAGGCGCCCGAATTTATAAGTGCCCAAAGTCGATGGTAGTTTTCTCCTTACCTGTTAAATCCGCTAAAATGACCGAAGCAATCAGACTAACAACAAGGATCATCGCGTGAAAAATAGCTTTATTGATGGCTCAACACTCTATCGACAACATACCTTTTTATTGCCGCTCAACTATCAAGAAACGGAGAGTGAACAGATTCAGGTTTTTGCACGGGAATTGGTCGATCTTGCGAAAGTTCATCAAGACCTACCTTGGCTTGTATACTTTCAAGGTGGGCCAGGCTTCCCTTCACCGCGAGCAAGTGGCGACTCAGGCTGGATAAAGCGTGCACTTCAAGAATATCGTGTCTTACTGCTTGATCAACGAGGAACAGGCATGAGCTCGCCGATCAATCAAGAGACCCTTGCTCATTTAACACCAATTGAGCAGGCTGATTATCTTTCACACTTCAGAGCCGATAACATTGTCCGTGACGCCGAATCGATTCGTCAGCAGTTTGGCGTTCAACAGTGGGCAACGCTAGGGCAAAGTTTTGGCGGATTCTGCACGCTTACTTATCTGTCAATGTTTCCAGACAGTTTGCTACGCTGTTATGTTACTGGAGGTATTCCTTCTCTTTCTCGACATGCGTATGATGTCTACCAGGCGACTTACAAGCGTGTCACCGATAAAAACAACGCATTTTTTGCTCAGTTTCCCCAAGCACAGCAACAGTGTTGTGAGATTGCACAGTATTTAATTGAAAATGACGTGACATTACCGAATGGTCAAATGTTTACGGTTGAACAGTTTCAGCTGATTGGCATTAATCTGGGCCGAGGTGACGCACATTTACCCCTTTATTACACGTTAGAAAGTGCGTTTATTGACGTTAATGGCAAGAAACAACTGAGTTACGGCTTCTTGAACCAAATGCAGCAAGAACAAAGCTATCTGACCAACCCTATCTATGCGATTTTACATGAATCTATTTACTGCCAAGAGTTTGCATCCAATTGGTCTGCACATCGGGTTCGTGAGAAAAATAGTGCGTTTAATTATCAAGTTGGTGATCGGTTCTGGTTTACTGGAGAAATGGTGTACCCGTGGATGTTTGATCAACTAGAGACATTAAAACCGCTGCGAGATGCCGCGCACCTCTTGGCACAAAAACAAGATTGGGAAGCGATATACCACCCCGATGTTTTAAGCCAAAATACCGTCCCTTTAGCGTGCGTAGCCTATGCCGATGACATGTATGTAGAACTTGACTATACAAGAGAAACCTTGGCAGCGATTCCAATGTCTAAAGTTTGGATTACTAACGAGTATGAGCACAACGGTATTGGTGTCGATGGTGAAAAGATTCTTGACCGTTTAGTTACCATGGCCAATGCACTCGATAATTTGCCTAAGTAGTAAGTAGTAAGTAGTAAGTAGTAAGTAGTAAGTAACAAGTAGCCCATCAAAGCCGTTAGTAATCCGTTCTCGTTTAAGGCGAGGTGGGCTCGTACCAGCCGAACATCCTATATCAATAGAATGCTAGATAGATCGAATCGAGATATTCAGCGTTGTGCTATCTTTATAGAAAATAAATACATAGGGATAATGTAATGGTATTTGATTGGGTTGAATGGTTTGGTTATTTAGCATCTTTAGTGGTGTTGGTGTCACTCACGATGGCCTCTATTGTCAAGCTGCGAGTGATTAACTTTATCGGCTGTTTGTTGTTTGCGGCGTTTGCCTATTTCATCGATTCCTATCCAACCATGCTGATGAATCTAGGGATAGCCTGCATTAACGTCTATTACCTTTATCAGCTTGCAGGATCAAAAGACCAATTTAAATTGGTTTCAGCAACTATTGATTCGGAATATTTTGATCATTTCGTTGCAACTTATATGAACGAGATTGAGCGACAAACCACGGCCAGTGAATTACGTGGTGCGAATACAGCATTCTATATGCTTAGAAACAATGCCATTGCTGGGCTTCTGGCCGGGACAAAACATGATAATGGCTCCTTTACGGTGTGTTTAGATTATGTGACGGCCGAGTATCGTGATTTGAAACTGGCTCAATACTTTTATCAATCTAACCCAGAGTCAATTAAGAGCCGAGGTATTGAGGTTTTGTTAGCCACAGCGAGAACGCCTGACCATAGAGACTACCTGATGGAAGTTGGGTTTGAACAATGTGAAGATAACTCAGATACGTACCAAAAGCACTTGTAATTCAATCCACCCATGATTTTTATCTTTTTGCTGTATTGTGTTGTAAACGAGGTCAATGAACTTAAGTCGAACCCAATTTAAACCCATAAAAATCGCACCCGATAACAGGGTGTGATTGAAAATCCCATATGAAAACGTCACACTGTGCGCCTATCCGTCATCGATTATTTTAAGCTGTTAAAAAGAAAGGATCTCTATGAGTACTATTCAGGAATGTATTCGCACTGTGGGAAGAGGGGAGCGAGGAAGAAAACCATTGACGTTAGATCAAGCGTATCGCGTCATGGATGAATATCTGGATGGGCAAATTGGCGATGATCAAATGGCGATGTTGCTGATGTTGATTCGAGTCCAAAATGAAACTAAGCAAGAGATAGCCGGTTTTGTTAAGGCGTTTCAATCTCGGGTCCCTAATGTCGGCGCTGACATCGATTGGCCCTGCTACGCAGGTAAACGCAAAACAGCGGGCAAACCTTGGCATATATTGGCCGCTAGGATTTTGGCGGACAACGGATATAAAGTTCTCGTTCATGGTTACACCGACCATGCGACGGATAGAGAGCACGCTCAAGATTACCTTGTTGAACTGGGCATTACCGTTGCACAAGATGCGGCACATGCGAAAGCGTTGATTGAATCCGAATCGATTTGCTATTTACCTTTAGAACACTATGCGCCACAGGCCAAAATTATGTTGGATTGGCGCAAACGTTATGGCTTAAGAACGCCCATTAATACAGTGGTTCGAGCGCTTAATCCAGGAGGGGGTAAGATCGGTATTCGTGGCAGCTTCCATCCTGGCTTTCAACAGTTGCATGCAGAAATTGAACATGAAGTGGATGAGCCAAACCACAGCGTGATTTCATTTAAAGGCCAATCGGGTGAATCGGAATACAACCCTAAAGTGAGCCAAAATGTTTGGCTAAGCACCCCGAAGGGCGTGGAGTCTTACTACTGGGAAGCGGATCTTATCAGTACGTTACCTCTGCCTGAACGCTGTATTTTTGATACACCGGAAGAAGATCAAGAAATGATGGCGAATACAATCATCACCACGCTTGCAGCGATATTGTTTGCACAAACGCCAGATAGACCCAAAGCACTAGCAGAAGCGAGTCAATACTGGCAAAGGTATTGTGAGCGTGCGAAGTAGCCTGTGTTTGAGATCACCATAAAATGAAAATAGCCCGTTAAAGGGCTATTTTTGTATGGGTAAGTAGAGTTGGTTCACTAGAATGAGCGAACGTTTCTATTCACATTCAGAATCATCGAATTCCAAGTGTTGGTTTGCTCAGCTAGGTTCTTTTTGATTTCTTCATAACGCAGCTTCAATACCGAATACTCATACTTTTTCACCATGTCATCTTTCTTGGTTTCAATCAGCTGTTTTTTTACTGAGTAGTAGTCATTCATATTGGCAATCAAGGCTTCAAACTCTCGTTGAAGCTTGTCGTTGATGCTGTGATGATCGGGCCATGATGCAATTGCTTTTTGCGCCTTACGCAGAGACATTGCTGCCTTGGCTTTTTCAATTTTCAATTGCGGAGCCTTGCGCAGCTGGTGAGTGAGACCGACGAGAGAACATCCCTTAATCAGCCATTTTGTTGGGTCATAGTGCCACCATGCGATCCCATTACGGTAATCATTTTCAAATATATGATGGTAGTTATGGTAGCCCTCGCCAAATGTTAAGAATGCGAGTACAGCGCTGTCGCGAGCGGTGTTTTTATCGGTATAGGGCTGAGAACCCCAAAGATGAGCCAAAGAATTAATGAAGAAAGTGGTGTGGTGGTTAAGGACCAATCGTACCGCTCCTACGATTAAGAACATACCGATGACATCGCCATAAATAAGCCCCAAGCAAACTGGGAAAACCACATTCATTACGAGGGCTAGAATGCCATAGTATTTGTGTTGCCATACGACGATGGGATCTTTTTGCAAGTCTCGGCAGTTGCTGTAATCGGTATAGGTGTCGCCATGGTAGTCTCTGATCATCCAGCCTATATGAGAAAACCAGAATCCTTTCTTCGCGGAGTATGGGTCTTTATCGTTGTTATCGACATGCTTATGGTGAATTCTATGGTCAGAACTCCAATGCAAGATACTGTTCTGCATAGCAAAAGCCCCACCGATCGCAAAAACTAACCGTAATGACCAATGAGCTTGGTAAGTCTTATGTGACCACAGTCGATGGTAACCCGCGGTGATAGATAAGCTACAAAAACTAAAGCAAACAACCAACCAAATCAGATGCTCTATACCTAGACCGTAAGTGAATCCATACCAAGGGGCGACAATGAGCGCCAGTAAGAGACTGGAAGTGAATATAAAGATATTGAGCCAGATTAATGGTGGCTTGTCTTTCTTAGACATAGTTAAAAATTCCTTTGGGCTAACAACTGTACGCTAGAATATCAGCGAACAGGTGTAAGTCAAATAGTCGAGTGTAAAAATTGTGAACAGAATGTTTGGCTTTTTAATAGCTAAATGCATAGTATGAACAAAGCTAATATCCTTACAGGAAGTAATAAGGAACTAAAAATGGATTTTAAAATAGCGGAATATACCGACTATGAGCGAATAGCAACTCTTCATGCACAAAGTTGGCGTCGTTTTTACCATGGCATACTAGGCGAGGATTACCTAGAGCATGACGTTCTTGATGAACGTTTGGCCATTTGGCAAGCGAGGTTAATCAACCCTCCTTTTAATCAACACGTTGTTCTCATCGAAGAAGGTGGCTTACTGTGTGGTTTTGTCTGTGTGTTTGGCAATCATGACTTTGAAAAAGGCACAATGATTGACTCGCTGCATGTGGATGAAAACTATCGTCGAAGAGGCGTAGGGTTAAAATTACTTAATGCCGTGACGGAATGGTGTGAACAACACTTTTCGAAAAGTGGAATCTACCTTGAAGTGATGGCAGAAAATCACCAGGCGATTGAATTCTATGAGCAGTTAAAAGGCATTCAGCTAGATGAGCGTTTGTGGAATGCTCCTTGCGGCCATAAAGTGCCTGAATTGGTGTATAGCTGGTCGTCACCCAAGGCGCTTAATCAACAAGCCGCAAATTTGCTTAAGGGTTGTACAGTTACATAATGAAATAATTTAAGTCACTTCCACTGACATTAGTCGGACATATCTACTATTACCAATGGTTATGTTCGACATAACGAAATTTCATTGGAAATAGTGATAGGCATTATGAACAAAACGCTCATGTTAACAACGCTGTTATCATCCGCAATTCTAGTAGGGTGTGACACGGATTCTTCCAAATCAACGTCTTCTCTTCCTTTAGTTATTACTCAATCAGCCGAGATGATCGATCACCGAGGAAGTATGACATTCATTGGTCGAGCTGAGGCGGTTGATGATACCAACATTACTGCTCAAGTTACGGGCTATTTGCAATCTCAACATTTCGAAGAGGGGCAAATGGTAGAAGAAGGCGATCTGCTATTCACTATTGAACCTTCTCAGTTTGAAGTTAAGGTCACGACGTCAAAGGCGGAACTGGCTCGAGCCGACTCAGATTTAATAAAAGCCAAGTTGGATTTCGAGCGTGGTAAACGACTATTACCAAAAGGCAGTATCTCTAAAGCGGACTTTGATGCACTCAGCGCTAATTTACGTGGCGCACAAGCGATGGTTGAAGCCGCCACCGCTCAAGTGCGTCTTGCGCAAGTTAACCTTTCTTACACACAAATTATGGCGCCATTCTCGGGCTGAATCAGTGACAGTAAAGCCAGTAAAGGTGATCTTGTCTCTCCATCATCAGGCGTGTTAACGACACTAGTGAGCCTAGACCCCATTCATGCATCGTTTAATGTTAGTGAACGAGATCGTCTTGGTATTGGTTTGGAAACGGCCAGCGGTAATCTGAGCGCGAACGATAAAGATATCGATGTTTCTATCACGCTAGAAAACGGAACGAAATTTGAACATATTGGTGTCCTTGATTATTTAGGTAACCGAATCAACACCAGTACAGGTACGATTGATATGCGTGCTCTCATTCCCAACCCTGAGCATAAATTATTTCCAGGCCAGCATGTCCGTGTTGAGCTTCATGCTGAAAACACGGTTCAAGTGATTGCCATTCCTAGAAAAGCGGTTCAGTCGGACTTAGAAGGCGATTTTGTAATGCTAGTGACGGAAGGTAACGTTATCGAACGCAGAAATATCGAACTTGGAGCACAAACACCAGAGGGTGTGATTGTTCCATTTGGGCTAAATGGAAATGAACAAGTCGTAGTTCAAGGTTTGCAACGAATTCGTAACGGTATGCCAGTACAGGTTCAAGATAAGCAAGCAGAATCAACGGATACCGCTGAATAGGAAACCATATTATGTTAAGTCGGTTTTTCATCCAGCGCCCGAAGTTCGCGTTGGTTATCTCTATTATATTATCTTTAGCGGGCGCGATGGCGTTGATGGTTTTGCCCGTTGCTGAGTACCCTAAAATAAGCCCTCCGTCGGTGAGCGTAACGGCATATTACACTGGTGCCAGTGCTGAAGATGTCGAGCAAGCCATAGCGGATCCGATTGAAACGTCCGTCAATGGCGTTGAAAATATGTTGTACATGTCTTCGAAAAGCGCAAACGACGGTTCTTATAGCTTGAACGTCACTTTTGAAGTCGGTACTGATCCAGACATGGCTCAAGTGAATGTCCAAAACCGTGTATCACAAATTGAAGCGAAGTTACCGCAGCAGGTGCGTACAACGGGTGTCACCGTTAAGAAACGTTCACCGGATCTGCTCATGGTACTCAACTTCTACTCGGCTGACGGTCGATATGATGACCAGTTCTTGATCAACTACATCAACTTGAATGTAAAAGATCAATTAACACGAGTAAGAGGCATCAGTGACGTCACCGTGATTGGTGGTGGTGAATACGCGATGCGTGTGTGGATCGACCCTGAAAAGCTGGCGAATTTAAAGCTAACGACTCCTGATGTTCAAGCAGCACTCGCGGAACAAAACGTACAAGTAGCGGCGGGTCGAGTGGGTTCGGCTCCTTATAGCCAAGCTCAGGAAGTCCAATTCAACCTGGTGACAAAAGGTCGCCTAGAAACCGTTGAAGAATTCGAACAAGTGATACTTCGTGCGAATAATGACGGCTCAACGGTCTATTTGAAAGATGTGGCTCGTGTTGAACTTGGTAAGAAATTTTATGATGGCACGGGTAAATTCCGTGGACAAGATGCTTCTATCGTCACGTTATCTCTACAGTCAGATGCCAACGCGTTAGAAAGTGGCGAAGCGGTCATGGAATTGCTTGATAGTTTAAGCCGTAACTTCCCTGAAGGGCTCAAGTACGAAACCAGTTATGACACAACCCTGTTTGTATCTGAATCGATCAAAGGGGTGGTTAAGACACTGATAGAAGCTATTCTTCTGGTTATCGCGGTCACCTATCTTTTCTTAGGCAGTGCCCGTGCGACTTTGATTCCTGTGGTAGCGATTCCTGTTTCATTAATTGGTACGTTTGCCGTGATGCAAATGACCGGATTCACCATAAACACCGTCACGTTATTTGGGCTAATACTCGCCATCGGTATTGTTGTCGATGATGCGATCCTGGTTATTGAAAACGTTGATACAATAATGGCTAAAGATCCGTCTATTACTCCTCGTCAAGCCACTTTGTTGGCGATGAAAGAGGTCACTGGGCCGATTCTAACCTCTACATTGGTATTATTAGCGGTATTTATACCCGTCGCAATGTTGCCAGGAATCACCGGAATCATGTATCGCCAGTTTGCGCTGACAATCTGTATTTCAGTGGTCATTTCGTCTATTAATGCGTTGACGCTTTCTCCAGCACTTTGTTCACTTGTACTAAAGCAAGGTGGCGGAAATACCGCCAGTTGGTTCAAAGCCTTTAACCGAGGTCTGGAGCACGTTACTCAAGGGTACGGAAAAGTGGCCAGTTTCTTAGTGAAAAGAGCATTGGTTGTTGTCGCTATTTTCCTTGTAGCGATTGGTTCCGTTACGTATCTCTCTAAGACAACGTCAACGGCATTTGTACCCCAAGAAGATAAAGGCATTTTATTAGTTAACGTTCAGTTGCCTGATTCGGCATCTTTATCAAGGACGGAAGCGGTCACAGAAAGTTTGATTAAAATTGTCGACAGCGAACCCGGTATCGATGGTGTGACGGTCGCAAACGGTTTTGCGTTTATGACAGGGGCAGCGGCCTCGAATGGTGCTTCGCTGTTTATTAAGCTTCATGATTGGGAAACACGAAATGCACTGGAAGGTGACCATTCAGCGTTTGCGATCTCAAATCGAATCAATAGAACCGCGGCGATGGAATTACCTCATGCTTCTGTTTTTGCCATGGGGCCTCCTGCTGTTCCTGGTATGGGTGCCGCATCAGGGTTTGAGTTTGTACTAGAAGATGCGCTAGGACGAAGCCGCACGGATCTGGCTACGCTGATGGGAGAGCTAATTCAAGAAGCGAATAAACAACCCGAAATAGCGTATACATTCAGTACGTTTAGAGCCAATGTTCCGCATTACAGTATTGATATTGACAGAGAAAAAGTTCAGCAACTTGGTATTCCATTGAGTTCAGTATTCAAAACGTTACAAGGCAACCTGGGGTCGATATACGTTAATGACTTTTCCATGTTTGGTAAAAACTACCAAGTTACGTTGCAAGCAGACAGTGAATACCGAAAAGGAATAGACGACCTCAGCCGTTTTCATGTTCGTTCGGCTCAAGGTGAAATGATCCCATTAAGTACTTTGGTGACGGCTGAGCAAGTGTTTGAACCGGATGTAGCGTGGCGTTACAACATGTACCGAAGTGCAGTGATTCAAGGTCAGCCAGCGCCAGGGTATTCAAGTGGTGATGCGATAGCAGCGATGGAACGTGTTGCAGCGGAAATGCTGCCTCAAGGTTATCAGTATGAATGGACGGGCATGGCCTACCAAGAAAAACTCGCTGGCAACCAAGCTGTTTATGCGTTTGTGCTCGCGTTAATTTTTATCTACCTATTCATGGTTGCTCAATATGAAAGTTGGAGTATCCCATTAGCGATTATTCTTGTTGTTCCTATTGCCACACTAGGGTCATTTATAGCACTGACACTAACGGGTATTCCGCTCAACCTGTATGCTCAAATCGGGTTGGTCTTGCTGATAGCGCTTGCTGCAAAGAATGCCATTCTCATCGTTGAGTTTGCGAAACAAGAAAGGGAAGAGAAAGAGCTATCGATTGATGACGCTTCTGTCAAAGGGGGCACGCTGCGATTCCGAGCGGTTAACATGACATCTTGGTCGTTTATCTTAGGTATCTTTCCTTTGATATTTGCTTCTGGTGCGGGGCATGTGAGTCAGAACTCTCTGGGTGTATCATTGGTTGGTGGTTTGTTATGTGTGCTGCTTGCGGGTACGTTATTGATTCCAGGCTTCTTTGCTATGGTGCAACGTAAACGAGAGAAGTTTCACGGTGGCAGCACCAAATTGATTCCGTTAGACGATGAAGACTAGCGGTTTGATATCGTAGAGACAAAAGAAGCGGCTAGAAGCCGCTTCTTTTATTTAAATCGTTTCTATAAAGTCGTAATTTCTGACTTGGCACTTCCGAATTGCAACTTAAGCCGCGTTTTCTAGAGTTTGGGTCTTCTTCTCTTGTTGCATCTTAACTAAGAAGTAAATGTTCACGCACGCAATAAAACCATTGGTTATAACCACTGGCATAGAATCAATCATCAAGCCATAGGCAGTAAATAAGCCACAGCCAATAAAATTAAGTACGCGTAGGCGAACAATGTCTTTCATTGTCAGTGAAATCGCGACCATAATTGACGCTGCATACCCTAATATTTCTACCATATTCATTTCCATTAGTGATCCTCTCAATGTTGCCGATGTTACTCGGTACCGATTCTTCTCTTCATGAGATAATTGAGGAAGCTCCCTGCCTCGAATGGTGTTATGTCATTGAGCGAGAATATAGCAAAGTGAAAACTGTGATGAAAGACGCAAAATTTAGCAACAAGAGGGTTAGCGATTACGCAAACGTTTAATTGCTAAAATATTGAAAGAAACAATGTTGTAAATGACCACTTGATACTGATGGGTCGCTCGGAACATATTCATTTGGTGATTGATTTTGGAAGGGAAAAAGAGATTAAAATGCCAGCCCATTAAGGCAGAGTACTGTCTGCCTTAATGATGGTTTTAGCCCTCTCTTTTAAAAAACACCACTGTGATAAAACGCTAGCTAAGAAAACCAAGGTTGCTGCTAGCGAAATGGTGAATATTAGGGAAAACATAGTTCAATTCGTTCTCATTGTTGACTCCCATCCATCTAGCGAGGGTTGCATTGACTTGATCTGTGCCGAGTGTTGGTACAAGGCGGCCATTTGAAATGTCGTCAGCTCCATTGACTCTTATTTCTGGCCATGTCCCAACTGCATCGCTTGTATTAACAGCGCCACCCAAAATAAACTGATGCCCCCCCCATCCATGATCTGTCCCTTTACCATTGGATGCCAACCGTCGACCAAATTCAGAAGTGGTAAACGAAGTAACATTGCTGCTTAGCCCATTGTCTGACATAGCGTTATCAAATGCCATTAAGTTAGTGGCGAGATCAGCCAATAGCAGAGGATGATCAATTAACTGATTATCATGCAAATCATACCCGGATTGTTTTAAGTAGAGCACTTGCCTTGCTTGATTGAGTGCTTTCTGGCTTTTGATGAGTTTATAGGCAAATTGAAACTGTTTACCTAAGCTAGAGTTGGTAAAGCCTTGCCAGTTTGACACTGAATTCACTTGGTCATCTAGCGTCTGGCTGATGTGCATGGCATCCCCCATCATGTTACGAAGGTGCAGTGTGAACGGGTTATTACTTGGAGCCGTGGTCAATGCGTTGTAGCTACTTTCCATATTCGTATTTTTTAACGCGTTAATTTGGGCTGTTCCTGAAGGCTTTAGTATGTTTTGTTGATGGTGAAGCGACCGAAGCCATAGGGTTTTGTTGGTAATACTGTAAAGAGGTGCTATAGCGGAGTGGCTACCCAATACGTCCAACATTCTACCAGCCCAACCAAACTGCGGTGCAAAACCAACAGCTCCTTTTTCCCACTCATAGGTTTGCGAGTTATGTGAGAACAGTTGAGGGGGTAAGGGCTTAATATTGTTTTCTATTTCTTGCTTGGTGAGTGGCTCTTTTAGTATGCCACTATTTAGAACCACCATGGCACGGTGCTGATTAAATAGGTTTGCGAGTTTCGCTAACTTAGGGTGCAGGCCCAACTGAACGATTTTTCCTTGGTTATCTAATGCCGTTTGCGTAATCGGAACCACGCTCGACTCACTGACTGCGATAGCTGGGCGTGTCTGTTTATATTCGTCGTAATGATATTGATCCGTTGGGATCACAGTATTCACTGAATCATTGCCCCCTGCGAGATAAATGCAGACTAAGGCTTTAAAGTCATCAGAATGATTCGCACTTGATACATTAGGCAATAGACTACCGACAGTCATTCCGCCAAATGATGTTAGTAGTGAACGTCTGGAAATGTTCATAATCGTTCGTCCCTAGTCTTGAATAAAAAATTCATCACTGGCCAATGAAATGGTGACAGCATGATAGATTCGTGTCGTTGCGGTTGCGTCTTTAGGTTGAAGGTTAAGGCCATCAATAATTGAAGTTCGTAGCTGTTCAGACATCGTTCCCCCAAAAAGGCGCGCATCTATAAGGTTGAGGAGTTTATTAGAGTCATAGGCCACTTCTTGTAAATCACTAAGCGGCAAGCTGAGATCATAACTAGGCCTATAGCCTACATAGCTACTAAGGTAGTTAATTAAATCAACATAACTTGCCCAGGTGAGTATCTCCGTTTCTGGAGCAACCATATTGAAATCGCTCAGTGGCCCTACGGGTTGGTAATTGGGCGAATAAAAATTAAAGACAGAAGGAGATCCGACTGGCTCTTGATGGACATTAACCATGATTCTATTGGCATCACTGATTCGTTCTGAAGAGAGCTGAGCGTCAAAAGCCCGATGGAAGTGGGTAGCAACAATAATAGGTTCTTTTATCTTAGTTCCTGACCCATTTTGAGCATCTTGATCAAGAATAATAGCCCTAAAAATGGCTTTCAGATTTCCACGAATGCCATGGCCGTCATCATCAAAGACATCAGCAACACGCTCAACGTATTCTGGGCTAGGGTTTGAAGTGACAAGGCGCTGAATCAGTAAACGAGAGACAAAAGGCGCGGTGTTTGAATGATTGAATAAAATGTCTAGCACCGAAGAGAGATCTTGATAAGGGGTTTGCCCCGCTGGAATATGAAATCCAAGCACTTCTTTTGAGCCAGTATCATGATACTGACTGAGGTTGATCATCGGTTTGGTGAATGCCCAGTCATCATGACGCCAGCCAGTAAGAGCACGAGCAACTTCTTCAATGTCTGACTGGGTGTATGTAGGGATAGGAGCGCCATCTTTTTGCCTCATAGAGCCATCTTGATTGAGTTCATATAAACCGATGGTGAAAAGCTGCATTACCTCCCTAGCAAAGTTCTCGTCGGGAAAGCTATTCAGTTTTAGATCCGCTTTTTTGCTGCCATTCATCGATAAATAAGTGCCCATTACAGGATGAAGAGCTGTTTTTTCGAGTAATTCTCGATAGTTTCCAAAGGCATTGTTTACTAGGATGTCGTAGTAAATAGTTAATGCTTCAGAGCGAGAGCTCAGTTTTTTATGAGCCCTTGACACGACGAGTATCTGGCTCAACGCATAAGCCGCTCTTTGTCTAAATTGATCATCCGAATAGAGTGCAATTTGATACCATGCGTTTTTATGGTTACGCTGTGCCTGTCCAGGAAATGGTGTTCTAAACAGTTGATGGTGGGAGGTTGCTGGTAATGACGTTTGGTGCTCAATCCATCCTTCTACGTTCATCCATCGTATTGTGCTTAGATCATTTTGTGTGGGTCCGAACGTGGTTTGTTCTAATGTTCGATAAGCTTGCTTGTCGGAAAGAAAGGGCTCTTCAGCTCTAATTGTCCCTATTCCCGATAAACTGACAAATATAGAGCATGTCAGCAACCATCCGAAAATGGATTGAGTTCTGATCATCTGAATCTCACTTAGTACAGTTGTACAATATTCTGTTAGTAAGGGTCTAATTTCCATGTCAACGAAATATTTGTCTTATTATTGAGAATTTAGTTAAATATTCGTTTCGAAATAAATTATAGAGTAATTAGTATGTTAGGTGAGTGAATTATGTTGTTGCAGTAGAGATAGCTTGAAATACTTACTCTATGTGGCTGTATTCAATGACAAAAAATAAAAAGTATGAATTTATCTACTAGGCTAGAAACAACGCTTGTTCTAAGTGATTATTATTTTTGAGACGAAAAGTCATGCCGTTCAAATTGCAACGGCTCGATGAATCTGATGGTATAGAAACGGTATTTGCTTGAATCAAAGGGAATTAAATGAAAACTATAGGAATGATTGGCGGTATGAGCTGGGAGTCCACGGTAACCTACTATCAGTCGATTAATCGAGGTATTAACCATGCTTTGGGTGGGCTGCATTCTGCAAACATAGTTATGGTGAGTGTCGATTTTTCTGAAGTCGAAAAGTACCAAGCGAATAACGATTGGGACAAAGCGTCTGAGCTGTTAGCCAACGCTGCTCAAGTGCTAGAGAAAGCCGGAGCGGACTTTTTCTTGATATGTACTAACACCATGCATAAAGTGGCTGAAAAAGTGCAATCTCAAGTGAACATCCCTTTGCTTCATATTGCAGACGCTACAGGTCAAAAGTTGCAAATTCATGAGATAAAAAAAGTCGGCCTTTTAGGGACGGCCTTCACAATGGAAGAAGATTTCTATAAAGGGTATTTAACACGAGAATATGGCATCGAGGTGATTGTTCCTAACGGTGTGCAAAGACGTCTCGTCCACGATTCCATTTATAATGAATTGTGTAAAGGCATCTTTTCTGGCCGAACAAAGCATGATTTTAAGACCATCATGCAAGACCTTCATCAGCAAGGAGCGCAAGCCGTTATATTAGGTTGTACTGAGATTGGTTTGCTTATCCAGCAACAAGATAACAGCATTATGTTGTTCGATACGGCCGCGATTCATGCAGAGCAAGCGGTCATTCGTGCATTGGCATAGACACGTATTACAGAATCAAATATCACTGCGATTCAGAATAGTAGACGGCAATGTCTTTTAGGTCATCGTCAGTTAGTTTTTGAAGCTGCGCTTGCATCATGCTTGCTAATGGACCGGCCCGCTCTCCGTTTTGATACGCTTTCATCGCATTGAAGAGATAGGTAGGGTCCTGTCCTTGAATGTTAGGGTAAGAGGTATTGTCTGTGATCCCATTGGTTCCATGGCAGTAGATACAGCTAGGTGATTTGATCTTGCCAAGCTTTGCGTCACCAAAAGCGTCACCAAAATCACTCGCAAGGGTCGGAGTGCTTAGTAAAATAAGGAATGCAATAGAGTGTTTTTTCATTCTAGGTGTTCGTTTTAGTAAGAAAAAACAATGATAAAGCCTCCCCCTAGGGGAAGCTCAATACAACTATGTCATTTTTTATTATTGGTCCACTTGACCCAATATTAAGCGTTGCATTAGAAGTTGAAGGGCCGCTGATTCTGGTGGGTGTGCCATTCGTGGTTGACCAGATAATACCTTGGATAAAAATATTCTAATATATTGATTTATAATAATCACAACGGAGTTTTTTAAACCTGCATCAAGCCGATACAGTCAATATGTTACGTGAAAAACATCTTCAACCTCGCCATTAAAATTGTACGGCTTATCAGTATCATATTGCTTAGCATTGCTACCACAAAAAAGTTATTTACAACTCCTGCATGAGATTGTTATGCTTGTTTTAGGGTTTGCAGGACGCCCTCCTCGTGAAAGTTAATCCACCTGTTGTGTAAGAAAACTTACTCACTCTATGAATCGGCCCCCAACGAGATAGGCCAACAGTTCGATGGAGTTTGTATGCATAGTCGAAAAATACCTCATGGGTCAATACCCAAGAAACAGCAAAAAACCAATCATCAAATTGAAACCCTATTGCGAGAAGCTCGCGTATTACATCGTGCAGCAAGGACGGGGTCTATAACTCAAGCCTTACCTATCTTACGGCGAATAAAAGCGTCTGGTGCTTGTCATGACCAATCTATTTCAAGCCTATTTAATCAACGTAACACGCTACAACGTAAGCACTTTCTTAGGGTATTAGCGCTTGAAGCTGGGTACACAAGTTGGGAAAAATACAAACCAGTGTTATTAACAAGGCCAGAGCAAGCTTTCGTAAATTCAGTCCATAACGGTAATGACATAGCGACACTGAACTTGTGGTTTTCTTCGGAACAACAAGCTCAAGCGTATGCAAAAAAAATGGGCGGTAGGGTGTTAACTTATGGCCAGCAAGCCGTTGTTATTCCCAATAATAGCAATGAGGTCTGTGCAGATGAGTGCTAACCTCACATTTGAAAGTGGCAGTAGTTTAGCTCTACTGGGGTGGTTATGCTTAGCTATTGGGTCGATAAACATACCCCATAAGTCGAGTTACTGGTTATCACTGTCAGGTGGACGAATAATACCGATGTAAAAGGAATCCCAATACGATGGCTAGATTAATAATGGTCTGCGGGCCTACTGGGGTAGGAAAAACTACTTATTCGCTCGCACTTTGTAAAGGAATCAATGCACTACGATTTTCAATTGATCCATGGATGCAAAACTTATTCTCTAAAGATATGGTTACGCTGGATTATGATTGGATGATGGAACGCATCAATCGGTGTTATGTTCAAATCTGGGAGATCAGTGAGCAAATTCTTACCCTTGATGGTGCGGTTGTCCTAGACCTTGGCTTTACTACAAAAGCGCAACGACAGCATTTTGTTGTTTTGGCAAAGGCGTTAGGGGTAAATGCTGAAATCCATTATCTGGATGCACCAACAGATATACGTAGGCAACGTGTTAATAAGCGGAATCTTGAGCAAGACCCTGATGTATATGCTTTTGAAGTCACAAACGCTATGTTTAATTTTATGGAACCTAGGTTTGAAGTACCTGATGAACAAGAATTGAGATATGGCTGTAAAGTCAACGCTTAATCGTGACTAAATATAAATCGCAACTTATAAAAACAGACAATTTCCAAGTTTGTCTGTTTTTATAATAAATTTTAGGGACAAGATTACTTATATCTGCTCGGCGATTTTTGCTACTAATGTCTCAATATCTTGAGAAGAAACGTCTCGATGAGTCACGAAGCGCACAGGATTACCCGCTGAAATCAGGATCCCTTGTTTTTCTAACTGTTGAGCGATTGACTGAATATCAATATGTTCTGCAAGTTTTGCAATAACAATATTGGTTTCAATCTTTTCTACGTTAACCGTAAACCCATTAAGCTGATTTATTTTTTCAGCAAGTAGCTTGGCATTAGCGTGATCCGTTGCTAGCTGATCCACATGTTCAGTCAAGGCGATCTTACCTGCCGCTGCTAAAATACCGGCTTGGCGCATGCCACCCCCCAGCATTTTGCGAATGCGTCTCGCTTTCTGTATGGTTTCTTTGTTACCCAGCAGCAAAGAACCAATGGGTGCGCCAAGTCCTTTTGAAAGACAGATTGTCATCGAATCAAAGTGCTTGGCTATTTCTGTTACATCAACACCGAGAGCAACAGCAGCGTTATAGACACGAGCGCCATCTAGGTGAAGAGCCAGACTATGCACATTGACAAATTCTCTAGCCTCTGCGAGATAAGAAAGTGGGAGTACTTTTCCGCTGATGGTATTTTCTAAACTTAAAAGTTTGGTTTGAGCGAAATGACTGTCGTCTGGCTTAATCGCAGCCGCGAGCTTGGAAAAATCCAATGTGCCGTCAGGGTTGTTTTCGATCGGCTGTGGTTGAATCGATCCTAAAACGGCGGCTCCGCCTGCTTCGTAGCGGTAGTTATGTGCCTGCTGACCACAAAGATACTCATCTCCACGTCCACAATGAGCCATGATGCCGAGTAAGTTGGCTTGTGTACCCGAAGAGGTAAAAAGCGCAGCTTCAAAGCCATGCCGCTCTGCAGCCCAGTTTTCAAGTTCATTGACGGTAGGGTCATCGCCATAGACATCATCTCCGACTAATGCATTAGCCATGGCTTCGCGCATTTTTGGGGTGGGTCTAGTAACCGTGTCTGATCTGAAGTCCATGAATATCTCCTATAGATAACCGCAAAGTATCGCTTTACTTAAGCAGGCGATGGTTTTGGCATCCGTAATGGTGTCGTTGATAATAAGTTGTTGTAACTGCTCTATAGTCATTGTGACCACTTCAATCACTTCGTCGTCGTCACACGCGTATCGTTGTGATTTAGACAGCGACTTTGCGACGTATAAGTGCTGAATCTCGTCGCAAAACCCTGCAAGTGGGGTGACTTGTCCTAGAGGGAACCATTCCTCAGCGCTATAGCCGGTTTCTTCTTCTAATTCGCGCAACGCACACTGCTGGGGTTGTTCACCTTGCTCAATGGTTCCTGCAGGAAGCTCTAAAAGCCATTTTCCTAAAGAGGGGCGAAATTGGTTGATTAAAATGACGTTACCATCGGCAGTGATTGGAAGTATCACCGCTGCGCCTGGGTGCGCAATTGTGGTATGCACTATGGTGTGACCATTTGGCAAACGAATATTTTCTTCAATAAGAGAAATTTGCTTCCATGTATGAATGAGTTTACTCATGCCAATCAGCGACTTCCATGTGAAAAAATGAACGCATAACAATAGCGAGATTTGGAACCTAAAGATAGCTGAAATATCGAATACTCCAGCGAAGCTCAATTCATGGTCAAGTTTGTATAATCGAAAACACAGTTTGCAATGATAATAGAAGGTTATTCTCTGATATAACTGCCAATTAGTCATTAAAATACACTTGTAACAAAGTAATAACAAATGTATAAACATATGATTCACAGGTCGTGTGTTTTTTTAGGAGCCAATAAATGATAAGCCCAAACCCTGCATCTCATTCACAAAAAGCGTTGCTTTCCGAGCGAATTAATAAGCTCGCACACGCTCTTTCTGACGGGGTTTACGAAAGAGAAGACACCATTAAATTGTGCTTATTAGCGGCATTGGCAGGTGAAAGTGTTTTTCTATTGGGCCCTCCTGGAATTGCAAAAAGCTTGATAGCAAAGCGATTAATCCAAGCATTCGATAATTCAAGCTATTTTGAGTATTTGATGACGCGCTTCTCTACGCCTGAAGAAGTGTTTGGACCCCTTAGTATCCAAGAGTTGAAAGATAATGGACGATATGTTCGTTTGACCAATGGGTACTTACCCACTTCACAAATTGTTTTTCTAGATGAAATCTGGAAAGCCGGTCCAGCCATTTTGAATACACTACTGACGGTAGTGAATGAAAAAACCTTTAAAAATGGCAGCGATATTGAACGTGTACCAATGCGCTTACTTATTTCGGCGTCGAATGAACTCCCTGATGAAGACAGTGGTTTAGAAGCTCTTTATGACCGAATGTTGGTTCGAGTGTTCATCAATCGTATTCAAAACAAGCAAAATTTTAAATCCATGTTGACGGTTGGCACGCAGCAAGAAGCCAAAATCCCAGAAGGCTTAGCGATTACCGATGAAGAATACCATAAATGGCAAGCCGAGTTTGATCAGCTTGAATTATCCGATTCCGTTTTTGAAAAATTGTTCAAACTTAAATCAATGGTTGAAGGCAAAGACGACGCACAAGAAATCTTGACGGACACCGACAGCTATGTGTCTGACCGTCGATGGAAAAAAGCGGTACGCCTTCTTAAAGCGAGTGCCTTTTTCAATGGGCGCAGTTCGATCAACCCATTAGATCTTTTGTTATTGCAAGACTGCTTATGGAACAGCCCTGAATCACGCGACAATGTTCGCAGCATTATTCGAGACTTTGCATTGCATCATGCTTTTGATCAGCAAGATGTCGAACTTCAGATATCCATGTGTCGTGAAGAGCTTGAAGATATACAGACGCACATTGAATCGACTTATAGCGTTGTTCTGTCACAAGACGCGCCAACTGGGCTGCTCAAAAAGCACGTTCAGCACTATGACATTTCGAGCGCAAACAGTTACCAAGTCGGCACAACGAAAGGCCTGGTTAAACTGGTATTGTTGCAATCCAATATGTCGGTATCAGAATCAGACAAAGGCGATAGCCGTTGGGTTTATTTACCAAAGAATGATTTGAGTAAAGTGATTAAAGAAGGAGGCGGTGAAATTTACGGTTACGTGAATCAGAACACCAATATTTGCCGCCTAACGTTCGACGTTGATGCTGAAAACCATTTAGTGATTAAAGACATTGCGAATCGCGGTGTGCTGGTGGCGCTTGCTGACAAAGAAGGGTTAGACTCATCGTTGTATCAGCAGTGGAGCACAAAAGCGGATGAAGCGATGACGCAATTGCAGAATGCTGACTATCATTTAAGAAAGGTACGCTCAGATTTCCATGGGGCTTTACCACACAGTTTTATCGATACCGATCTTCCAACGACGATGGAAGTCGGCTTACAAGAGTTGCTGACTCAGTTAGAAGCAACCAAAGTCGAATGCGAAAAAACCGTATTTCGCGTGAAGCACCTCGATGAGTTTTTTGCTTAGGAGCACCCTATGTTAGGAGCCGATGGACTTAACCTTGTTGTGATGATTGCAGAGTCAGGGATTGTTGACACTGCGGTCAATGATCTGGTGGCACGTTCTCAAGTTATGATGATGGCTGAAAACAGAGGCGTAAAAACGTCTGTTAAAGGTCACCTTCATAAATGGGGAACGGGTGTAAAGCGTCGAATTACTAAGGTGTGCGAAACGGATCGCTTTAAGCATGAGTTGTCGTTGTATCAAGATGTTATCCACTGGGATGAAGAGACATTCTTTGAAAACTTAAATGACGTTGTCAAACAGTTAGAATGGCATTCCGCCTTCTATCTACAAGCTCGTCGTTTGATTGAAAAAAACAAAGGGATTAATAACCCGATGTTTCCGCATTACTTTTGTGATCAATGGTACAAAAGCCTATCTGATACACTAAAAAAAGCGCAGATTTCAGAGCTTGAAGCCAGTAAAGAAAAAGCATTAAAAGATCTTTATCAAAGAATGGAAACGATAAAGAACATGGACAGAGTGACTGAAACGGGCAGTGAAATCAGTGTTGGTAGACTCTGGGATATGGCCTCTGCGAAGTTGAGTAAAACCGATCTGACGGTGATGCGAAAACACGCAGAGTACCTGAGTAAAAATAAAGGTTTGCAAGACATCGCAGAGCAACTTGGCCGAATGGCGGGTGAAGTTGATGATCCTGATTTGAACGTAACACCGGCTGAAGAATTACAAATGGTGGAAGAAAAATCAGATGAAGCAACGGATGATATTGTCGGCATTCATGAAAGTGACGACCTGAATAAATTATTACCCAACGAAACCATGTTCTTGGCGTATCCAGAGCTTGAAGTGGTTTTCTATAAACATCTCGTGGATAAGCGTCTACTCAACTATAAAGTCGCGGGTAAGTCCCGAACCTTGCGAAAGGTAAAAGCGCATGTTCCAGACAGCAAGCAAATCGACGCTGAAAAGGGGCCTTTTGTCATTTGTATTGATGCCTCCGGTTCAATGAAAGGTTCCCCAGAGCAGTCTGCAAAGGCCATAGCGTATGCTCTGATGCAAATTGCCCTAGCCGAAGAACGAGACTGTTTTGTTATCTTATTTTCTACGGAACAAATCACTTACGAGTTGACAAAGCAAGACGGCCTTCGAGAAGCGAGTGATTTCCTAGCTTACAGCTTCCATGGCGGAACTGATTTTGAAAAAGCGATCATGACATCGATTGAAACCATGGAAGGCAGCAAATACAAAAACGCTGATTTAGTCGTGGTATCGGATTTTATCGCGCCTAAACAATCTGACGAATTACAACAAAAAGTAGACCTGTTGAAAACCAAGAAAAACCGTTTCCATGCGGTGAGCGTGTCTAAATACGGGAATCCGCAGCTAATGGAAATGTTTGATCACTGCTGGGCTTACCACCCAAGTTTAATGGGACGGTTGATGAAACAGTGGTAATTCGCCATCATTCCGAGCGATAGTTCATCGAATCGCTGTAAAACTGGGCAAACAAATCTTTTTTTTCGTTTTTTGTTTGACTATCAGGCCTCAATCCGTAAAGTATGCATCCAACGCAACGGCACTAAGTTTGCTTATTTTAGCGAGTTAACGTGTTGAAACATAAAGCGTTGTGAAATTGAAAAATTGCACATGGCGTGTTGGCAGAGTGGCTATGCAGCGGA